>NZ_PDJA01000001.1:0-635319 GCF_002563885.1 Marinobacter sp. LV10MA510-1
GATGTGCTTAGCCTTCTTGGCGTTATCCTGGCGTTTGTCGCGATTTTGGGGGGCAATCTGCTTGAAGGCGGTGCACTGGCTTCCCTGTTCAACGCGCCGGCGGCGCTGATTGTTATTGGCGGTACCCTGGCGGCCACCATACTGCAAACCTCCTGGCCGGTTCTGAAACATGCGTTCAGCCAGTCCCGCTGGGTGTTTGTGCCGCCGTTTGTCAGCCTGGAAGACGGCCTTGATAAAGTTGTGAACTGGAGCGTTATCGCCCGCAAAAAAGGCCTTCTGGGGCTTGAGGGGCTAGCAGAAAGCGAGCCGGAGCGGTTTGTGCAAAAAGGCTTGCTGCTGTTGGTCGACGGCGCCGAAAGCAACACCATTCGCAGCATCATGGAAGTAGAGCTGGACACCCGGGAGCAGCGGGATCTGGATTCGGCGCGGGTGTTTGAAGCCATGGGTGGCTATTCGCCCACCATCGGCATTATTGGTGCGGTGATGGGGCTGATTCAGGTAATGACCAACCTGGAAGACCCGCAGTCACTGGGCAGTGGCATAGCCACCGCTTTTGTTGCCACCATCTACGGGGTGGCGTTGGCTAACCTGCTGTTTTTCCCGGTGGCCAATAAACTGCGCGGGCTGGTGCGCGAGCGCACCCGCTACGAAGACATGATAATCGAAGGCCTTATTGCCATCGCTGAAGGTGAAAACCCGAAATCCATTGAAATCCGCTTGCGTGGATTTCTTCCCTGGTAGCGAGTGTTAATGGCTTATGCGACGCCGCAAACCGCCCCAAGACGATTTTCACAACAAAGAGCGTTGGCTCATTTCCTACGCCGACTTCATTACCTTGCTGTTCGCGTTTTTTGTGGTGATGTATTCGGTGTCTTCGGTTAACGAAGGCAAATACAAGGTGCTGTCGAATACTTTGACCGGTGTTTTCAACGCCCCGGAGCGCTCGGTTGTGCCAATTACCGTTGGCGAACAGCAGATTGTTGGTGGGCGCACTGAAAGCGATGCCGTCATCGCGCCTGTGGTTACCGAGGCACCTGTCAGTTCGTCAGCGCCGGACAGCGCCGGCCGGTCGCGTGGGCTTCAGGAGCTGGCCGGCCAGCTCGGGTTGGAGTTTAGTGAACTGATTGAGACGGGCGTGATATCTCTGAACACAGATGATGAGTGGTTGCAGCTGAATTTGCCCAACAGCCTGTTGTTTGGCAGCGGCGACGCTGAACCCCATTACGACTCCTTCGCAGTGATGGAAAAAATTGCGGGCGTGCTGCGCGACACCGACAACGCCATTCGCATTGAAGGTTTTACCGATAACTTGCCCATTCGCAGTGGTCGCTTTCCGTCAAATTGGGAGCTGTCGGCTGCCCGCGCGTCGGTTTTGGTGCGCATGCTGGTGATGGAGGGTATCGACCCGGCGCGGCTGGCGGCGGTGGGGTATGGCGAACATCAGCCGGTGGCGCGCAACGATACCGACGAAGGCCGTCGCCGTAATCGCCGCGTGGTGCTGCTGATTTCCCGCGATGCCAACATTCGCGGTGCTATACGATGAACCTGGCACGATTTCTGTAGTCTTTCTTTTAAAGAAGAGTGAACAGCGCTTTTTCAGTAGCGAACCACAACACAACGGCAATGTATTGCCGTGTGACATGCCGGGGGCAGGCAGGAGAATCAAACGTGCGAATTTGGGCAGTGGCTAATCAGAAAGGCGGGGTGGGTAAAACCACCACCGTGGTTGCCTTGGGCGACCTGTTGGTAAGCCGTGGTAAGCGTGTGCTGATGCTGGATATGGATCCGCACGGTTCGCTCACCAGCTGGTTTGGTTATGACCCAGACCGCCTCAAGCACAGCCTGTTTGATCTGTTTCAGCACCAGGGAAAAGTACCCGAAGGCCTGCCTTCACAGCTGATTACCGACACCGGCGTGCCCAATCTTACGTTACTGCCGGCCAGCACTGCCCTGGCAACCCTGGAAAGGCGGATGATCGGTGCTGAAGGCATGGGTCTGGTGGTTTCCCGCGCGCTGGCGCAGCTGTGGGATGATTTTGACTATGTGCTGGTGGATAACACCCCAACATTGGGCATGCTGATGGTTAACGGCCTAGCGGCGGCAAGCCATTTGATTATTCCGGTGCAAACCGAGTTTTTGGCCATTAAGGGTCTTGAGCGCATGTTGCACACCCTGCACATGATTAGCCGTTCGCAGAAAAATCCCCTGAGCTATACCATTGTGCCCACTCTGTTTGACCGCCGAACCCAAGCCTCGAATAAAAGCCTGAATATGCTGCGTGATACCTATCCGCATCAGCTTTGGCGTTTTGCCATACCGGTAGACACAAAGTTCCGGGATGCCAGCCAGGCTGGGTTGGTGCCCTCAGCGGTAGACACCAACACCCATGGAGTGCGCGCTTATCGCCGCCTGCTTGACGATTTAATGGCGCAAACCGGTACCTGGCGGGAGCCGTCTGGTGGCTGACAAAAAAATGACACAGCTGGCGGATCCGCAAGCCGCCATCGCCAGTTATCTGGACGACCTGCTGCATACCGCCACCGACCAGGCGCTTCAGCAGGATACGCAGGCGCAAGTCGTTGTTGCCAGACCGACGGTGGTAATAACGCCACGGCCGCTGCCGGTTAAGCCAGAACCGGTGATTGCTGAGCCGCAGGCAAGGCCGGAGTGGGCCGAAAAGCCATTTGAATGTCTGATTTTTACCGTGGCAGGCTTGCAGCTGGCGGTACCCTTGGTGTTGCTAGGCGCCATTCACCGCATTGAAGACGACATAATGCCGATGCCCGGAAGTCCGTCCTGGTATATGGGCATTCGCCCGGCCCGGGACAAAAACCTGCGGGTGGTCGACAGTGCCGAGTGGATTATGGCGGGTCGGGCGCCGGCAAACGCACGCGCTAATTATCGGTTTGTGATACACCTTAACAACAGTAACTGGGGACTGGCTTGTGATAATGTAGCTCAATCCTTTACTTTGAGCCCTCAGCAGGTGCGCTGGCGCACGTCGCGTAGCAAGCGGCCATGGCTGGCAGGCACAGTGATTGAGCAGATGTGCGCGCTGCTAGACGTTCAGAGCATGGCGCATCTGCTGGTTCGTGCCGAGCGCGAACAGCACCTGGATTTAAGCTGAACAGGCCCGGCGAGTGTTCAGTGCTAACAAAGTTTAGTGCTGGCACGATTCATGCCCCTTAAATAGCGTATAGGGGCGCTAATGATGATTTTTTGACGGTCAGGCTGCCTGCACGGCAGCCGCATATGGAGATTTAACACAATGGCAGCCCCAAGCGGACAGCAAAATCAGACCAAGGATGACCAGGTACTGCAGTATGTGACCTTTCGTCTGGATGATGAAACTTACGGCATCAACGTAATGCAGATTCAGGAAGTGCTGCGTTACAGCGAGATTGCACCGGTACCGGGTTCACCGGACTACGTTCTGGGCATCATTAACCTGCGCGGCAACGTGGTAACGGTGATTGATACCCGTCGGCGTTTTGGCTTGAACGATGCCGACATCACCGACTCAAGCCGTATTGTGGTGATGGAGTCTGCCGATCAGGTGATGGGTATTCTGGTAGATTCGGTGGCCGAGGTGGTTTACCTCAAGTCCAGTGAAATTGAAACCGCGCCCAATGTGGGCAGCGAAGAAAGTGCCCGCTTTATTCAGGGCGTGTGTAACAAAAATGGCGAACTGATCATTCTGGTCGAGTTCGACAAGATGCTGACAGATCACGAATGGGCGGATATCTCGACGCTGTAAGGTCTTGGGCCGGCAGTGAACGCAGATCGACGCCCTGACGCACACCAAGGAGACGTTGCTATGTTTGCTGATGTATTTGCCGAGATTCCCCAATGGGTGCCCTGGATTCTGGTCGCTACAGCTCTGTCTTTGCTGGTGGCTCAAATTGTCTTGCAAGGGCGGCAGTTGCGGGGGTTGCAGGCGGCGCTAAAAAGCCGATGTGACATTCTTGGCCGCGAACTGCACGCCACTGCCAGCACCGGAATGGGGGTTGGCCAGCGCTTGGTAGCCTGCGAGCGCCAACTGCACGAACTGCGAACCACCATCGAAGAAATGCGCCAGAACGATCCGTTGCGGGTGTCTTACGACGAAGCCGCACGGCTGGTTGATCTTGGCGCCGATATCGACGACCTGATGAACACCTGCGGCATTTCCCGGCCCGAGGCAGAACTGGTGTCTGCCCTGAAGAAACGCCAGGCAGCCTGACCCCCGGTTTCTGGCGTTATTGACCGGCGTCTTCCGGTGTCAGACCCCGTATGTGAAAGGCGAAGGCCAGAATTTCTGCCACCAGCTGGTACAGCTGTTCGGGAATTTCCTCATTCAGGGACAGCCGCGCCAGGGTGCTGGCCAGCTCGGCGTTTTCGTATAAGGGCACCCCGTGTTCACGGGCAATGCGGATAATCTCATCCGCAAGTTCGTGATTGCCAACAGCGCTGATGGTGGGGGCCCGCTCACCGTCGTATTTTAACGCGACGGCCGCTGATGCCTGTTGCGGCTCGTTATTTTTGCTCATGCTTTGGTATCCACCAGTCGATGTTGCAGCTTTGTCGCTACCGGACCCGGGTTGCCCTGGCGACACTCCAGATCCGCCACTTCGAGCCCCAGCTCCGTCAGGCTGCTGCGCAGCAGCGGCAGTTGTTGGTGCACCTGGCGCAGGGTGGCCAGTTTCTCTGCCCACACCAGAGCGCTCACCGCCTGTTGGCGCAGGCTCACTTCGAATTGCAACGGGCCGGCCTGGTCCAGATCCATCGCCAGCACCAGGCGCCACTCGCCAACGCTCGTTCGTGATGGCCCGCGGCCGTCTTTGCCCGGATGCTGCTCAATCCGCAGCTGCGCCAGCTTGGGTTGCTGCTGCGGGTTCATCCAGGGCAGTTCCAGTAACAGGGTGTTAGTGGGCGCGCCGGCATCTGTGCTACCGCGAGCGTTCAACACCTGAGTGTGCAGCTGGTTTACGGTTATGCGGTTGAGCATACCGGCCAGAATTCGCAGCAATTGCCCCACGTTGGGCGGTTCTTCTCTAGCGCTGCTACCGGTGCTTGCCTGAGCCATGGCGAACGCGCCGGGGAACTGTAACGGTGCCTGAATCAGCGCTGGGCTTGCCAGCGGTGTTAGCCGGTTGAACTGCTCTGGCCCGTGGCCCTGCTGTGCCAGAAGCGCGGTGATTACCCGGCCAATGGCCAGTTTCAGATCGGGTAGGGTTGCCGACGGTGTTGCTGCCAGTCGCGCCTCTGCAAACAGCCCACTTTCGCTCAGCCATTGTTGTACCTGTTGCACCGCCGCGGTCTGCTGGCCGGCCCCTGGCGCAAGCTGGTTGCTGGCAGGTAAACGCGCAAATAATTGTTCCAGAGCCTGGCGCGCGGCTTGTGGCAGAGGCTGCGCGGCGGCGCCCGAGACAGCCTGCGAGGGCAGTTGGCCGAGTGGTGTGTCGGCTTTCACACCTTGCTGTAAGCCTGCCATCAGTCGTGCCAGCCCGCTGTCCAGGCTTTGCTGCCAAGGCAGGCGTTGCACCAGCGCCTGTGCCAGGCTGACTTCCGGGGCAGCTGCCAGTTTGCCCATCAGCTGCAATTCGTTGCCTGCACGCAGCACTTTTATCCAGTCGCCGGCCTGAAGTTTGGTTTCGCCAATACTGGCCTGAACTTGAAGCGGTTTGCCGCGGATGTCCAACAGCAGCTCGGCGCCACCATCCCGGCGTTGAATGACCTCGGTAACCCGCGCCAGCAGATTTTCGTTACGGCCCATCTGCAATTGGTCCAGTACCCGCTGGGCGCTTAGCGCGGTCGATGTAAGCGGGGCTGGGGCAGGCGCGTTAGCGCTGCCCTGCGGCGGCCGGCTGTCGGCGCTGGCGGTTGGTGGAGATTGGGGCGGGTTGGTGGGAAGTTTCATCGCTACCAAATTGACCTGGAAATGGGTAATCACTGGCTGCTTTCGCTATAATGTTCCGCGCCAATATTGAATACACACGATGCCAGCCTGCGCTGCATCGATACGGAACCGGGGCCCGGATGTCTGAACCGCTGCTACAGGCGATCAATTTACAGTGTGAACGCGACGGGCGGGAACTGTTCCGTGATTTATCGTTTTCCATACTGCCCGCAACCGTGACCCGTGTCGAGGGTGCCAACGGCTCTGGTAAAACCACCCTGCTACGTATATTGGCAGGCCTTAGCGATGCCTGGGCTGGCCAGTTGTTGTGGTGCGGCGAGCCGCGTTCCCGCGTGCGCGAGTCGTTTCTACGCAATGTGCTATATCTGGGCCACCGGCCGGGCATAAAGCCGTTGCTGTCGCCGCTGGAAAACTTGCGAGCGCTGATGGCCGGTCGCCGCCCGATGGGCGACAAAGCCCTGTTGCAGGCGCTTGCCAGGACCGGTCTGGCGGGCTACGAGCAGGTGCCGTGCCGGCACTTGTCAGCCGGTCAGCAGCGGCGGGTGGCGCTGGCGCGCCTGTTGGTTGCGGACGAACCCCTGTGGCTACTAGACGAGGTATTCACCGCCATTGATGCCAGTGGCGTGGCGGCTATCGAAAACCTGCTGCAAGAGCGCGCCGCTGAGGGCGGAGCCGTGGTGTTTACCACCCATCACAACGTACAGATTGCCGGTACGAAGCGACTGGTACTCACACCGGGGGCTGTTGGTTATGATGATTAAACCTCTGGATCAGGCCGTTGGTTCCATTGATGCCATGAAAGCGGTGTTCGCTCGCGATATGAAAGTGGCTTTTCGCCAGCGTCAGGATTTGCTCAACCCCTTGTTGTTTTTCATGATGGTGGTCACCCTGTTTCCGCTGGGCGTGAGCCCGGAAATCTCATTTTTGCAGGAAGCCGGGGCCGGCATTCTGTGGGTGGCGGCACTGTTGTCGGTGCTCTTGTCACTGGATCATCTGTTTCGTCACGATTTTGACGACGGCACACTGGAGCAGTTGGTGCTGCAGCCACAGCCGCTGTTCTTGCTGGTGTTGGCCAAAACCATGGCGCACTGGGTGCTAACCGGATTGCCGCTGGTGTTGTTAACGCCGGTTTTGGGTGTAATGGTGCATCTGGACGGGAACTCTATCGCTATTTTGTGTCTAACGCTGCTAATCGGAACACCTGTTCTTAGTTTGATCGGTGCGATTGGTGCGGCGTTAACTCTGGGTTTGCGATCAGCGGGTGTACTCTTGTCCCTGTTGATTATTCCTTTGTACATTCCGGTGCTGATTTTCGGTACCGGCACTGTTGCCGCCGCCGCCGAAGGTGCCCCGGTTGGCGCCTATCTGGCGTTGCTGGGCGCGTTTCTGGTGCTGGCTTTGACTCTGGCGCCTTTTGCCAGCGCAGCGGCGCTGAAAGTCAGCCTGTCAAACAGCTGACAAATCGATTCAAACAGAGGCAAGGTATTTAACTGATGTGGCAATTTTTTCACAAGCTGGGATCACCAAAATGGTTTTACGGGATTGCCACCCGGCTAATGCCCTGGTTGCTGGTATTTGGATTGCTGTGTCTCGGCGCTGGTTTGGTGTGGGGCCTGGCGTTTGCGCCTAAGGACTACCTGCAGGGCAACAGCTATCGCATTATTTTTATTCATGTGCCGTCGGCGTTTTTGGCCCAGTCGGTTTACATCATAATGGCCTCGGCCGCGGTGGTTACACTGGTGTGGCGCATGAAGCTGGCCGATGTGTTTGTCAAAGCCGCAGCGCCGGTGGGCCTGGTGCTCACCTTTATATCGCTTTTTACTGGCGCGGTTTGGGGCAAGCCCACTTGGGGCACCTGGTGGATCTGGGATGCGCGGCTGACATCGATGCTGATCCTGTTGTTTCTGTATGGTGGGGTGATCGCTCTTGACCGCGCCATTAATGATGAAAAATCGGCCGCCCGCGCCGTGGCCATATTGGTGCTGGTGGGCGTGGTGAACATTCCGATTATCAAATATTCTGTGGATTGGTGGAATACTCTGCATCAGCCGGCCACCTTCAAGCTGACAGAGAAACCCAGCATGCCGGCGGAAATGTGGGTGCCGCTGCTGTTGTCGGTCATTGGCCTGTATCTATTGTTTGGCTGGCTGGCGTGTCTGCGTATGCAGACGGAAATTCTGATACGTGAACAGCGCACCCGCTGGGTACAGGATCTGTTTCATGTGAATGGAGGTGTCAGATAATGGCGTTTGACTCCTTCGGTGCATTTTTGACAATGGAAGGCCATGGCCCCTATGTATGGGCTAGTTACGGTGTATTTTTTGTGTTGATGGCGGTGCTGATGGTGGGTTCTTATCGGCGCCGCAATGCGGTACTGAAAAGCTGCCGTCAGCACGCCGGTTCCCGCTCGTCGCGGGCGCCAAAACCAGATTCGGACACGGCGCCGGCGGCAGCGGCCAGCTTCACCCGTGTTGATGTTTCCCAAGACTGAGTGGCTGAAAAACCATGCACCCGATCCGTAAAAAACGTTTGACCATTGTGCTGTTCCTGCTGGCCGGCCTTGCCGTGGCGGTAGGCTTGACCACCTACGCCCTGCGCCAGAATATCAATCTGTTTTATGATCCTACCCAGATCGCCGCGGGAGAAGCACCGGCGGATGTGCGCATTCGCGCCGGTGGCATGGTGGAAGAAGGTTCTGTGCTGCGCGATACGGAAAGCCTGAAAGTGGCATTCAAGGTGACTGACTTTACTGAATCCGTCACCGTTGAGTACGTGGGTATCCTGCCCGACCTGTTTGCCGAAGGGCAGGGTATTGTGGCCATGGGTAGATTAAACAGCGAAGGCGTGTTTGTGGCCGATCAGGTACTGGCCAAACACGATGAAAACTACATGCCACCGGAAGTGGCTGACGCTCTGGCAAAAGCCTCCGAAAGCCGCGACATCGCGTCTGAAGCTACCAAAACCCTGACCAACTGATGCCCGTTAAACGCCCGATACGCAGGGGTGTGTGGCAAGTGTGTGGTGTATGGCAAATATGTGGAGTATGGAAAATATGATGTATCCGGAACTCGGACAGTTTGCACTCATTCTGGCGCTGCTGTTGGCGATTTTGCTGTCAGTGGTGCCCTTGGTGGGTTCGGTCACCGGCCGCGATAGCTTGCAGGCGTTTGCCCGGCCGCTAACGGCAGGCATGTTTGTATTTGTCGCCGTGGCCTTTGGTATTCTGACCTACGCTTTTATGATAGATGACTTCTCGGTGGCTTATGTCGCCAACAACAGCAATAGTCTGTTGCCCTGGTATTACAAATTCAGTGCGGTTTGGGGCGGCCACGAAGGTTCTCTTCTGCTGTGGATTCTGATGCTGGCGGGTTGGACCCTGGCGGTAGCGGTATTTTCCCAGCGCCTGCCCACGGTGATGGTGTCCCAGGTGTTGTCTGTGCTGGGTATGGTGTGCGTGGGTTTTTTACTGTTCATCGTTATGACCTCAAATCCGTTTGAGCGAATACTGCCCAACATTCCCGCAGATGGCGCCGACCTGAACCCTTTGTTGCAGGATTTTGGCCTGATTATTCACCCGCCTATGCTGTACATGGGCTATGTGGGCTTTTCAGTGGCTTTTGCCTTTGCCATTGCGGCACTGATTAACGGTCGCTTGGACGCCGCCTGGGCGCGTTGGTCGCGGCCCTGGACCACTGTTGCCTGGGCTTTCCTGACCATCGGCATTGCTTTGGGCAGTTGGTGGGCCTATTACGAGCTTGGCTGGGGCGGCTGGTGGTTCTGGGATCCGGTCGAGAACGCGTCGCTGCTACCCTGGTTGTCGGGTACTGCACTGATTCACTCGCTGGCGGTGACGGAAAAACGCGGAGTGTTCAAAAGCTGGACCGTTTTGCTGGCCATTGTGACCTTTGCCTTGAGCCTGCTTGGCACCTTCCTGGTGCGGTCTGGAGTACTGACCTCGGTGCATGCTTTCGCCTCGGACCCCGAGCGCGGCACCTTCCTGCTGGTTTTGTTGGCCATCACGGTGATTGGCAGCCTGATTCTGTACGCGGTTCGTGCACCCACTGTGCACGTGCGCGCCCGTTACGGTTCCATGTCGCGGGAAATTTTCCTGCTGCTGAATAACGTCATGCTGGTGTCGGCTACCTTGCTGGTGGCGGTGGGCACGCTTTATCCGCTGGTGCTGGACTCACTGGATATGGGCAAGTTGTCTATTGGCGAGCCGTTTTTCAATTTGACCTTTGCTCCGCTGGCCATCGCCGCCGGGCTGTTAATGGGTGTTGGTGTTTTTTCGCGCTGGAAGAAAACCGACGCTGGCTGGTTGGCACGCAAACTGCTGTGGCCGCTGGCCCTCAGCATTCTGATCAGCGCTGCGGCGATTGTCGGTTACGGCGAGTTCAAGATTATGGCTTTTCTTGGCATTTTCACCGCGGTGTGGGTGGCTGTGGCCACGTGCTGGGACCTGTGGGACAAGTCGAACTCACGTAAGGGCCGGATGCATGGGCTCAAGCGGCAGTCGCGCAGCTATTACGGTATGGTGCTGGGGCATCTGGGCCTGGCGATGATCATCGCAGGCGCAACGGTGGTATCTAATTACGGCATTGAGCGCGACGTTCGTATGGAGCTGGGCGATGTTGCCACCGTGGGTGACTATCAGTTTGTGTTTACCGACATTGGCCAGCGCCAGGGTGCAAACTTTACCGCCCAGTACGGAGGTTTTGACGTGTTGTTGGACGGCCGTAAAGTGGCTGAATTGCACCCGGAAAAACGCCAGTATTCGGTGGGCATGAGCGTGATGACCGAAGCAGACATAGATGCGGGCTTTACCCGCGACATTTTTGTCGCTATTGGTGAGCGCATCTCAGACAACGCCTGGGCCATTCGCCTGCAGTACAAACCTCTGATTCGCTGGTTGTGGCTGGGGGCTTTCATAACGGCGCTTGGCGGCTTCCTGGCGGTTAGTGACAAGCGCTATCGCATTCGAGAGCGGGTAACCGAGCCAAAAGCCAAACCTGCCGACAGTGGCTCCCTTGTCGCAAACCCGGCGATGACGTCTGTTACAAAATCGGCAATGACGTCGGAGGCTCGGTCTTGATGAAACGGGTTCTGTTGTTTTTGCCGTTGCTGGTGGCTCTGGTTTTAGGTGTGTTGCTGTTTTCCGGCATCGGTAAAGACCCGACAAAGCTGGAATCGGCCCTGGTGGGTAAAACCATGCCGGAGTTCGCTCTTGAAGACCTGCACCGGCCAGAGGTGCAAGTCAGCCAGCAGGTGTTCCAGGGTGAGCCCAGTCTGTTAAATGTGTGGGGTACCTGGTGCCCGGCGTGTCGTGACGAGCATGCTGATTTGATGTGGCTGGCCAAGAATGAAGGCGTGCCCATTGTGGGGCTGAACTACAAAGACCAGCGTGCCGAGGCCAAAGCATGGCTAGAGCGCCTGGGCGACCCCTACAGCACCAGTATTTATGACCCCAAAGGCAGCCTGGGTTTTGATCTGGGCGTGTACGGCGCTCCGGAAACCTTTGTAATTGGTGCTGACGGCACGGTGCTACATCGCCACGTGGGCGTGGTGAACAAGCAGGTGTGGGAAGAGACACTAAGGCCCATTTTGAACCAGGCGGGAGGCCAGTACTGATGGTGATTTTCAGGCTATTTAGTAGTAGCTTCGCACCAGCATGGCTGGCAGCCCTGCTGATTGTTCTGGCGCTGCCGGCACAGGCGGTGGTGCGCGACGTTTATAGTTTTGACACTGAGGAAAAACAGCAGCGGTACCAGACCATGATCGCCGAGCTGCGCTGCCCCAAGTGCCAGAACCAGAACATCGCGGACTCCAATTCGCCGATTTCCGAAGACATGCGTGACGAGGTCTTTCGGATGATGACAAACGGCGCCAGCGACGTAGAAATCATGGATTCGCTGGTGGGACGGTTTGGCGAGTTTATCCGCTACAAGCCCTTGGTAGAAAAACGCACCCTGTTGTTGTGGGCAACACCGGCCATTTCAGTGCTTGGCGGCCTTTTGATTGTAGGCGGTATTGTTTTGCGTTCGCGCCGCAACAACCAGATTGACAGCGAACTGAGCGCCGAGGAACGCGCGCGAGTGGAGAAGATTATGGACGGGCACAGCGGCAAATCGGACTCACAGGTGTAACGCTCAGAACAAACCGCAATCACATTTAACGATTTTCTCTCATCGGTAACGGGATTTTCATGAGCAATATGTTTTGGATTGCCGCAGCTTTATTAATTGTGCTGGCATTGGCCTTTGTGCTGTATCCGGTTTTGTTTCACCGCTCCGGCCGGAGCCAACAGGTAAACCAGCGTAATCAGAATCTGCTGGCTTACCGTTCGCGCATGCAGGAGCTAGACGCCGAATACGAGGCCGGCGTGCTTGATCAAGACAACTACCAACAGCTAAAAACCGAGCTTGGCGGTTCCATGCTCGATGACATTCCTGAAAACGAAACGCCTGCCGCCTCAACCCCTGGCCGCAAAACCGGTATGGCGGTGGCGCTGGTGTCCATTCTGGCGATTCCCGCTTTGACCCTTATGCTGTATGAGCGCTGGGGTGCTATGGATCAGGTAGAGCAGTTCATCACCATGGAACAGCTGGGCGGCGGCGATGACGCCGATCGGGAGCAACAGATGGCGTCGCTGGCGGCGCAGTTGCAGGCCAAGCTGGAAGCCAGCCCGGACAACCCCGACGGCTGGGCCATGCTGGGGCAGACCTATATGCGCATGGAAAAATACCCTCAGGCGGCACAGGTGTTTCAGCGGTTGGAGCAAAGCGTAGAACGTGCCGGCGGTGACGACCCGTCCCGCGCCATGGCTTTGGGCCTGGCAGGCCAGGCGATGTTTTTTCAATACCAGGGTGCCATGAACGCAGAAGTGCAGCAGGTGATTTCCAGCGCGTTGGAGCTTGACCCAAACGAGGTTAATGCCCTTGGCCTGCTGGGCATCAGCGCCTTTGGCCAGGAAAACTACCGCGAAGCGATTGGCTTCTGGCAGCGTATTGTTCAGGTAGCGCCAGACCACCCGCAGCGCGATTCTATTGAGGGTGGCATTACCGAAGCCTATAACCGCTTGGGCGAAACACCACCTGAGAGTTTCCTGGCATCAACTCAGGCTCCTGTTCAGCAATCGGCTCAGGCCGTGGCGAGTGATGGCCCAGGTGTCACCGTAAGCGTTAGCCTGGACGAAGCTTTCTGGAACGACGTGCCTGCGGATACCACGCTGTTCGTGTTTGCCCGCCAGGCCAACGTCAACAGCGGGGCACCGCTGGCGGTTGCGCGCTTCACAGCTGCTGACATGCCGCTAGAAATCCGCCTGGACGACTCCATGGCCATGTCTCCGCAGAATACGATTTCCTCGGTTGAAACAGTGATGGTCACGGCGCGCCTCAGCCCCAGTGGCAGTGTTATGGCCAGCGCCGGCGACTGGCAGGGCAGTTTGGCAACTCCGGCGACAGTAGCTTCTGGAGAGCATTCGCCTCTGACGCTGGTGATTGATAGTCTATTGATTGAATGAACATGGCCTTGCCGCGGTAGCGCCGCATACGCTTTCGCTTTCGCTACCGCGGTGGCTTGCAAATGGCCTATATCTGAACGGCGCTACTGCTGCGATGCGTCAATGGCAGGCGGGTACAGTGGCGATAGACCACTGGTTACCGTTTGGCCGGCAGGCCTGCGAATTAGCTCACGAATTGCCTGTTGCAGCTGCGCCGGGTTATTCGACACCTCGTCTTCCAACGGTTGCTCTATGCTATAACGCCTTTGTTCAAGCTTGGCCAGAGCGTCAGTGAGGGGCGGCAAGTGACAGAATTCCGCCACCTGACGCCAGCTCTGAAATCCCTTGTCCGGATACTGAAGATTCATCCAGCGTAGCAACAGCCGCGGTGTATCCGGGTTGTTGTTGCCGGCAGCGGCCAGCAGTTCCCTATAAAGCTCTGAATCGCCTTCGCCGGCGTTGCTTTCGGTTGCCTTGTTAGCCGGATAACGCGATCGCCTTGCGCGCCAGAAAAAACCCGCCGTAATACTCCAGCCAACAGCCATAAACAACGCCAGCCAGGGCCAGAAAGCACCGCCGCCGGTGGTGTTCTGACTGCTTGTATCCGATCCTGGATCTGGATCGCTAGCGGCGTTATTCAGATTTTCATCGATGGCGGCGACCGCCGGAGCTTGGGCCTGAGTATTAATGCCTGCACCAGGCGCAACCACCAATACGCGCTCGGGAATAATCGCGACTTTTTCTGAATCGCTTGCGGTATCCCACCAGGGAACGCGCACCTCGGGCAGGCGCAGCTCGCCGGCTTGCACCGGCACCAGAGCGCTGGCCTGTTGCAGCATAGACATCAGGCCGTCGGCGCTGATGTCAGTGGCGCGTTTGGCAGGCTCTGGATAACTGCGCAGCCCGGGCACTGTCTGAGCCGGAAAGGGCGGCAGCGTGGCACCTGGCAAGCCGTTGGCGCGCAGGGTTAGCTGGCGGGTCAGATTTGCACCTCTGGTGACGCGGTTATCGCTGGGCAGGCCACTTTCTTCCAGTGTTAGCCCCGTTGCGGGCAGCCAGACGCTGCCACTGAATTGCGGCGGTATGTCTTTCACCGGCAGGTCAAACAGTTGTTCGCTGCTGCGCAGGATCTGCAAGCGGCCGTTGGCGCCGCGAAAGCTGCCTTCAAATTCGACAGGCGCCAAACTGAGCTGGCCGGGGGTTTGTGGGTAAACCGCGTAACGGCGCTCAATCATACGGTAGCGTTGATCGCCCCGCACCCGTGCGTATTCCTGTTGTGGGCCCAAGGATTCAATCACCGCGTTATTGCTGACCGGTTCCGACAGTTCGCCGCGGATGAGCTCATTGTTAAAGTACAGTTGTACCGTTAGCAGCAGCTGCTCCTGCACATAAAGTTCGGCTTTGTCGGTGGAGAGCTCTATAAAGCTCTTCCGCGCATCTGCAGTTGGGTTTTGAGCCCACGCCGGTAATGCCAGCAGGCAAAAGGTGATGATGAAGAGCCGACCAAAGCCCCGGTAATCCCTGTAACCGCCATAATCGTGCCGCCGCAACGGCGTCGAGAAGTTACTGTGTTGCTCTACCATGGCGTATCGCCTCTGTCTGCTGGTGTCTGCCGTTGCCGGTATTGCTGAAGGAATTTCTGCTGCAATAGACCGCCAGGGTCGTCTGGCACCCGCCTTAAATACTGCTCTTGGCTCTGGCTCAGCGGTGCTTCACGGGTATCTGCCGGGGCCTGTTCCGGGCCAGGCTCACTCTCGAGCTCATTCTCGGGCCCACTCTCGGGCTCGTTCCCTGATTTTTTATCAAGTTCGGCATCGAGCTCTGAGCTATCGCCGTTGTTGTCAGATTGCTGATCGCGCCCGTTTTCACCTTTTTCCGGACTCTTGGAGCTCCCGGAATCTTCGGAGTTCTCTGCATTCTCGGGATTTTCGCTGTTCTGTGGCTGCCCGTCCTGGCTGTCAGAGCCCGAATTCTGCTCGGATGACGGATCTTGCTGTTGACCTTGTTCTTGCTGCTGCTCCTGTTGTTGTTTCTGTTGCTGGAGCAAGTCGGCAACCAAGGCTCGGTTGGCAAGGGCGTCCGGGTGTTGGGGCTGTAGGGTGAGTGCCTGGTCGTAGGCGGCAATGGCCTGCTCCAGCTTGCCCGCTTGGGCTAAGGCGTTACCCCGGTTGTAGGCGCCGTCGGCTCCGGGCGCTTCGGCGAAGCGCTCACCGGCGGCCTCGAACTCGCCGTTGCGATAGAGCGCTGTGCCTTGCCATTCGGGCGCTTGCAACTTCTCTGCGGCCTGCTTTGGGTTCTGCTCGATCAGCGCTGGTGCGCGCTGATCTTCACGCTGCCACAGCTCGCCCCAGCTAAAGGCTTGCGCAGGCTGCGGCAGGGTAGGCAGCAAGGCCAGGGCGAACAATGCTAAAGCGCCGCGGCGCCAGATCAGCAGCAACAAGGGGAGCGCCAGCCAAAGTAGCCAGTAGCCGTCTTCCTGCCACTGTGACTGTTGGCGTGTTTTTGCAGGATCAAGCTGTGCTGTATCGGCTTTGGTGAAAGCCCCGTTTAAGCCACTGACTGCCAGCTCGCTCAGGTCACGGCCATCCAGCGTCAGGGTCGCGCTTCTGCCGCCATTGGCGCCCGCCAGCTCGGCCAATGCCCGGGGCGCTGCCTGACTGATCACAATGCGGTCGCCGTCGCGTATAAAACCGCGCTCGGCCAGGGGGATCGGGCCACCGGCGCGGGTACCAACAGTGAGGGTGTCGAGTTGGAAACGGCTGCCCGCTAACAGCTCGGTAATAGCCTGGCGGTAACGGGGCTGCACGTCGTCTGTGATTAACAAAATACGGCCGTTGCCCGGTGCTCCGCGGTCGAGCAGCTCCATGGCTTTGCCCACGGCCAGATCGGCGCGGTTGCCTGCGGCCGGCATCATCAGCGGGTCCAGAACGGCGAGCATGGATTCGGTCGTGGCGCTGTCGTCACTTAAGGGCGTTACGCTGTGAGCGTCTGCGGCGTAAACCACCAGAGCTGTAAGGCTGCCTTGGCGCGCGGCAAGAATGTCGCGAATTTTGCGTTTGGCCAGGGTCAGTCGGTTGGGCTGCACGTCGGTAGCCAGCATCGACAGTGACAGGTCCAGCACAATCACCAGGCTGCTAGTGGGCGGCGCCGCGGGGCTTGGCGCCTGGCGCCACACCGGGCCGGCCAGGGACAGGCTGACCAGCGAAAACGCCAGCACGGCTGCCAGCGGGCTGGCGATCCGTGGCATTCTTCTTCGCACTTTTTGCTGGCCATCGGCACTGTGTGTTGGCTCTGGCAGCAGCGGTGCCAGAAGATGCCGGGGTATCAGTGCCGACCAGCCGCTGTCTCCGTCACCGCGATGCCGGGCAAGCCAGTACACCAGTGGTGTGGCCAACAACAGCAACAGCCACCAGGGCCGCAGCCACTGTAACTGCAAAATCATCAGCTCAGACATAGGGCTGTTTCTCTGTTTCGGAGCCGTGGCGAAGCGGTTGTTGGCGTCGCTTTTGATAGCGGCGAAACAAAAGTGCAAACAGCCATAGCATTATGGCCAGCGCCGCCGGCCAGACATAATGTTCGCGCACCGGTCGGTAAAACTGGCCTTCTTGAACGGCCGGTTCAAGCTGATTGATACTGGCGTAAATACCGGAAAGCTCGGCCAGATTACGGGCGCGAAAATATTGGCCGCCGGTTTGCTGCGCCATGCGCGTTAGCAGGGCTTCGTCCAGATCCCGCGATGGATTGCGCTGCAGCAGTCCGGTTATGGCGCTATCCGCTCCGGCGCCAATGCCGATGGTGTAAAGCCGCACAGCACTGGCCTGTGCCAGCTCACTGGCTTTGTCAGGGGTTATTTCGCCGGCGGTGTTGGCGCCGTCGGTCAGCACAATGGCAACTCGTTGCTCCAGGGGCCGCTCGCGCAGGCGCTTCACCGCAAGCCCAACGGCGTCGCCAATGGCGGTTGCGTTCCCGGCCATGCCCAGGCCAGCTTCTTGCAGCAGAATATTTACCGTTGTTCGGTCAAAGGTCAGGGGTGCTTGCACATAGGCCTGACTGCCAAACAGAATCAGACCCAGGCGATCGCCCTGGCGCTGGTCAATAAACTCGGCCAGCACCTGCTTTACCGCTTGTAACCGGTTAATACGCCGGCCCTGGCGCACCATATCCGGCTCGTCCATGCTGGGTGAAATGTCTACCACCAGCATCAGATCGCGGCCGGTTGTCGGCAGTTGCCGGGCATCGCCCACCACTTGCGGTCGCGCCAACGCCAGCACCAACAGCAACCAGCCCAGCAGTGTCAGCAAACGCAGCCATAAAGGGTTTTTGGCGCTATGGGTGGAAACCCCGGGCATGCCGGCTAACCAGTGCCCCAGGGGCATCACCGGTGCCTGCACGGGTTGGGCTGCGCGGCGTCGCCAAAGCAGGGCCAGCGGCAGCAAAGCCAGCACCAGCACCCAGGGATAAGCCAGTGTCATGGCGCACCCCGCAGTTGTTTTTTATGGTTTTGCAGCCAGCGCCCGGCAAAGGCCAATGCCTGCTGCGGGTCGCAGCTGCTGTGGGGCTGCCAGCAGGCGTTCACCAGAGTATTAACCAGTTCTGCTTCAACGGCGTTATCGCTACTTTGTTGCAAAAACGCAACCCACTCGTTACCGCTGAGGGCGGCGACCGGTTGCTGTGGGTAGCTGTCACGGGCCGCACGCTTCAGTAATGCGTTAAGCTGGCTGAACCAGGCGGGGCTATTTTGCGTCTGCGTCTGCGATTGCAATTGAGCCCGCAGTGCCGTCAGTTCCCGTTGCACGGCTTGCCAGCGCCGGTTACGCCGCTGCCAGTGTCGCCACCCGCGCACGGCCAACACCAGGCAGACTGACCCCACAGCGGCCAGTAACCACCAGCCGGGGGCCGGCGGCCACCAACCTGAGCTTTCGGGTAGATGAATATCGCGCAGCTGTTGCAGCGCGTCGGCGGCATTGTTGGCGGTATTGATGGTGTCAGGGCTGTTCATCCCAGGCGGCCTCCGCCGGCCATCAGCGCACGCAGTGCCAGGCGCGGATGTTCGCCAGTAGAAACATCAATGCTGTTTACTGCCGCCACGCGCAGGCAATGTTGTAACCGCTCCTGGTGTTGATTCATGCGCCGCTGCCAGGCCAGGCGAAACGCGCTATCGCCGGCGTCAAACCACAGCGGCCCGGCGGCGCTGGCCACCGCAAACTGGCCGTGCGGGGGCAATGCCCGCTCCAACGGATCACTGATTTGAACGGCGCTGACGCTGTTGTGCTGGGCCAGCTTTCCCAGCAGGCCAGCGCTGTTTTCGCTCAGCTGGATAAAGTCACTGATGATGAAAATCCGGCTGCCGGTGCGCGCAACGCGACAGGCTTCGGCCAGCGCATTATCCAGCGAACCCGGTTGTGCTAGCGGCGCGCCTGGGTTGGGGTGAAAATGACCGGGCTGGTGTTGTAGGCGGGCAAGGTTGTCGAGCAATCGCAGCACCGAGGTTTTGCGTCGTGCCGGGCGCTGGAGCGCTAACAGCTGGCCGTTGAACACCAGGCCGCCCACCCGGTCGCCGCCAAAAAGCGCAACCCATGCCAGCATGGCGGCAGCTTGGGCGGCGCGCACCTGTTTGTAGGCGCCGGTGCTGGCGAAGAACAGCGACGGGTTCAAATCACACAGCAGCAAAACCGGCCGCTCCCGTTCTTCTTCGTAGATTTTTGTGTGGGCCTGTTGCCGCCTTGCGGTTACTCGCCAGTCAATGGCGCGAATGTCGTCCCCTGGCTGGTATTGCCGCACTTCAGCAAACGCCATGCCGCGGCCCCGCTGCGGCGACGCGTAAGCACCGGCCTGGCGGCTGCGGGTGGCCTTTGCCGAGGGCAGCCGCAGCGTATGGGCTTCTGCCTGCAGCTTTACCAGCGCAGTCAATGGCAACGCGATGTCGTGCGCTGTGTTGGCGTGCGCGGCAGAGACCGACACATTGGATGCGTTACCGTGAGTCATGGGCGGACTATGCCGTTACCGGCAGACATTCTAAGAGTCGCCGCAAAAAATCGTCGGTGCTGATGCCCTCAGCCTGGGCGTCGAAGTTTAGCAGCACCCGGTGGCGCAGCACGTCAAAGGCCACATTGCGGATGTCGTCCGGGGTTACATAGTCGCGCCCATCAAGCCAGGCCTGGGCGCGGCTGCAACGGTCCAGTGCGATAGTGCCACGCGGGCTGGCGCCAAAACTGGCCCAGCGCGCCAGTTCCGGGCTTAGCTCTGCAGGCTTGCGAGTGGCTAGCACCAGTGCCAATAAATAGTCCTCAACGGCCTCTGACATGTGTACGTCGGCCACTTGCTGGCGCGCTGCAAACACCTTGCTGGCACTGACCCGACGGATGACAGTTGCCGCAGGCTGGCGAAAGTCGCGGCGCGCCAAGTGCAAAATCTTGCGCTCGGCGCTGGCGTCCGGATAATCAATCAACACGTGCATCAGAAAGCGGTCGAGTTGGGCTTCCGGCAGCGGGTAAGTGCCTTCCTGCTCTATCGGATTCTGCGTCGCCATCACCAGAAACAGCGGTTCCAGCGCGAAGGTGTTCATGCCCACGCTGACCTGGCGTTCGCCCATGGCTTCCAATAGCGCCGATTGCACCTTGGCCGGGGCGCGGTTTATTTCATCGGCCAGTACCAGGTTGTGAAACACCGGGCCGCGCTGGAATTCGAAAAGACCGGTTTCTGCGCGATAGATCTCGCTGCCGGTCACATCGGAAGGCAACAGGTCAGGGGTGAACTGGATGCGATGAAAGTCGCCTTCAATGTATTCAGCCAAGGTTTTGATGGCGGTGGTTTTCGCCAGTCCCGGTGCGCCTTCCACCAGCAGATGGCCATCAGCCAGCAGAGCCATCAGTAGGCGGTTAACCAGGGTTTTTTGGCCAATAATACGGGTTTCTAGCTGGCTCTGAAGATCCAGAAAAGTCTGCTGTAGTGATAACTGCGATGACATAGGTAAGGCACTCGTGACCGGTAACGGTAAAAGACAGCTATGCTACAACAATCGAACCAATAACGAACTGATAACGAAATGATAACGAAATGATAAGTAGTTGCCGTAATTTTTCGGAGATGCCGGCAAAAATCAAGCGCTTGGCATATCCTAGTGCGACAACAACGGCATAAAAACGATATAAAAACCAGCTCCATCGTTCACACGAACCAGAGGTACGCTATGAATGCGCTGACAGTGGCCAGTAAGGAACAATTTTTTTCTCAGCTAGAAGAGGCGTTTGGCGAGAAGATTGCCAAAACGGAAGCCACCCGAATCAGTGAATTTGCCCGCCAACATTACTCGCAGATACCTCTGGAAGAACTGGTCAATCGGCGATTTTCAGATATTTATGGCTGCGCAATGGCGGCGTGGCAGTTCCTGCGCAAACGCGGACAAGACGAGACCCCGGTTTCAGTGTTCAATCCGGATCTGGAAAGCGATGGCTGGGCATCGACCCATACGATGATCTTTATCATTCACCCAAACATGCCGTTTCTGATTGACTCACTGCGTATTGCCATCAACCAGCGCGAAATTGGTACCCATTCCATTCAGCACGCGGTGCTACAGATCAGCCGCGATAAAGATGGCAAATTGGCAGATCTGCATGGCAAAGATGCCAACGGGGCGGCACCGGCTGAGTGTGCTCAAGAGGCGTTTATTGCCATTGAAATTGATCGTCACAGCGCGCCGGAAGAAATGGCCGAGCTGGAACAGGTGCTGCAGAGCGTATTGCACGAAGTCCGCATTGCTGTGGGTGACTTCCCCCGGGTGAATGCCAAAGTGATCGAAAGTCGCGAGGAACTGGAGCATTCCGCCGGCGGTATCAGCAAGCAGCAGAAGAAAGAAGCCCAGGCGTTTTTGACCTGGCTGCAAGAAGATCATTTCACGTTTCTGGGTTACGACGAGTACGATTTTGTAAACGACAAAAACGGCGTGGAAGTGCGCCGGGTAAAAGACTCGGAACTGGGCATATTGCGGGTGACCAATGAACGCCCCGCGTGTGTGCGCTTAAGTGAGCTGCCCAATCGCACCGGTCAGGAAATGACCCGCACTGACGATGTGTTTATCTTTGCTAAATCCGCCCAGCGCTCACGCGTTCATCGCCCGGCCTACCCGGACTACATTGCCATAAAACGCTTCAACCAGAAGGGTGAAGTGGTGGGTGAACGGCGCTTTCTGGGCCTTTATACCGCTCGAGTGTACAACGAGCGGCCAGACCAGATTCCACTGATTCGCCGCAAATTTGAAAGTGTGATGGCGCAGTCTGGCTTCCCCCGTGACGACTACACCGGCAAAGAGCTTGACCAAATTCTGACGGTGTTGCCCCGTGACGAGCTGTTCCAGCTCAATACCGAAGAACTGCTGCGACTGGCCACGGGTATACTGTACATTCAGGAACGTCGACGCATTGAACTGTTCATGCGCGAAGACGTGTACGGCCAGTTTGTGTCTTGTCTGGCCTATTTCCCAAGGGACATCTACAACACCGAGCTGCGTCTGAAAGTCGAGCAGGTGCTAGTAGAAACTCTGGGCGCAGAAGACGTTGAATTTGTCACTTATTTCTCCGAATCGGTTCTGGCGCGGGTACAGTTCACCATTCGCGTGCCGCCTATGGAAAACCGCCAGCTGCCACTGGCCGAGATTCGACAAAAGGTAATCGGGCTGGCGCAGTCCTGGAGTGACGGGCTGCTAGAAGCTCTTACCGAAGCTTGGGGCGAAGAGAAGGGCAGCGAGATGAAGCGTAACTGGAGTGCTGGTTTTCCCGCCAGTTACCTGGAAATGTTTTCGCCACGCCGTGCCGCCATTGATCTGGAATACGTCGCCACCGCCGCCAAAACCGACGACATGGCCATGAGTTTCTATCGGGCGCTGGAAGAAGACGACAGCACCATTCACTTTAAATTGTTCTATCCAAGCCATCCGGTACCTTTGTCAGACGTGATGCCGGTGTTCGACAACTTTGGCTTCCGCGTGCTCAGCGAACATCCTTTTGAAATGACCAGCCGCAATGGCGAAGTGGTCTGGCTGCACGACTTCACTCTGCGCTCGGTTTCCGGTGCTACGATTGACCTTCAGCGTTTGCGCCCGCTGTTTGACGAACTCTTCCGTCGCGTGTGGCGCGGTGATGCCGAGAACGACGCTTTTAACCGCCTGATGAAATCGTCTTACAAGAGCTGGCGCCAGATTGCGCTGCTGCGCACCTATGCCCGTTACATGCGCCAGATCCGCTTTTCCAACAGCCAGACCTTTATTGCCAGAACCCTGTTCCACCACAAGAACCTGACCGAAGTTCTGCTGGCCTACTTTGAGGCCCGCTTTAATCCGGATAACGGCTACAGCCCGGCCAAGCGCGAGGCTACGCAGCAGAAACTGCTGGTGGAATTCAACGCCGGGCTGGAACAAGTAGAAAACCTGAGCGAAGACCGGGTGTTTAAGCTGTATATAGAGCTGATTCACTCCACCCTGCGCACTAATTATTACCAGCCCGACGAGTTTGGCCAGCCCAAGTCTTACATCAGCGTAAAGTTGGATCCGACCGGCATTCCGGACATGCCACTGCCGATCCCGATGTTTGAAATATTCGTCTATTCGCCGCGCGTAGAAGGTGTGCATCTGCGTGGTGGTAAAGTGGCGCGCGGGGGCCTGCGCTGGTCGGATCGTTTTGAAGATTACCGTACCGAAGTGCTGGGCCTGGTAAAGGCGCAACAGGTAAAAAATGCGGTGATTGTGCCGGTGGGAGCGAAGGGCGGTTTTGTTGCCAAGCAGCTGCCGAAAACCTCTAACCGCGAGGCCTTCCAGGCCGAAGGCAAAGAAGCGTACAAAACCTTTATTCGCGGGTTGCTGGACATTACCGACAACTTGGTGGACGGCAATATTGTGCCACCGCTCAGCGTGGTACGCCAAGACGCAGACGATCACTACCTGGTGGTAGCTGCCGACAAAGGCACCGCCACATTCTCTGATATCGCCAATGGCCTGTCTGCCGACTACGACTTCTGGATGGGCGATGCCTTTGCCTCTGGCGGCAGCAACGGTTATGACCATAAAAAAATGGGCATTACCGCCCGCGGCGCCTGGGTATCGGTAGAGCGACACTTCCGCGAAATGGGTATTAACCCGGCGGATGACGAGTTTACCGTGGTGGGCATTGGTGACATGGACGGTGACGTGTTTGGCAACGGCCTGCTGAGCTCGGAAAAAACCCGCTTGGTAGCGGCGTTCAACCATATCCATATTTTTATCGATCCGTCTCCAGACGCAGCCAAGAGTTATAAAGAACGCCTGCGCCTATTCAAAATGCCGCGTTCGGCCTGGACTGATTACAACAGCGAGTTGATATCCGCCGGTGGTGGCGTTTTTAGCCGCAGTACGAAATCCATTGCGCTGAGCCCCGAAATTAAAGCCCTGCTGGGAATCAAAGCAGACCGGGTGCCGCCCAACATGCTGATTGCCCACATCCTCAAAGCGCAGGTAGACCTGCTATGGGTCGGCGGCATTGGCACTTATGTCAAAGGGGGCGGTGAAAGCCACAGCGATGTCGGCGATAAAGCCAATGACGGCGTTCGTATCAACGGCGCCGACCTACGCTGCAAGGTGGTTGCTGAAGGCGCTAACCTGGGCCTTACCCAGCGCGGCCGTATTGAATATGCGCTCAGAGATGGGCGCTTGAACACCGACTTCATTGACAACTCCGGCGGTGTGGACTGTTCAGACCACGAAGTGAATATAAAGATTCTGCTCAATCGCTCCATTGTAATGGGCGATTTGACCTCTAAACAGCGCAACCTGCTGCTGGAGGACATGACCGAAGACGTGTCTGCGCTGGTGCTGAAAAACAATTACCGCCAGACCCAGGCCCTGAGCATCGCCAGCGAAGATGCTCCCAAACGCATTGAAGAATGTCGTAGGCTGATGAACTCCTTAGAGGCGGAAGGCAAACTTAACCGCGAGCTGGAGTTTTTGCCCGACGACGAGGCCCTGAACCAGCGCAAGCAGGCGGGTAAAGGCCTGACACGGCCGGAACTCGCGGTGTTGATTGCGTATGTAAAGGCAGACTTAAAACAGACCCTGGTGGCCAGCAACCTGCCTGATGACCCGCTGTTGGTGGGGGAAATGTACAAGGTGTTTCCGCGGGAGCTTAATCGCAAATTTGCCGACGAGCTGGGCGAGCACCAGCTAAGGCGGGAAATCATTGGTACCCAGATTGCCAATGATATGGTCAACCACATGGGCATCATTTTTGTCGACAGCATCAAACAAGCGACCGGCGCCGATTCGGCGCAGATAGCCCTGGCCTGGATTATTGCCCGCGATCTGTTCCGCGTTGACACCTGGTGGGACCGTATTGAAGACCTGGATTTCCATGTAAGCGCTCAGCTACAGATAGAACTGATGCAAGAAATGATGCGGCTGATGCGGCGCACTGTGAAATGGCTTTTGCGTAATCGCCGCGCCGAACTGTCGATTGCCCATCACATTGAGCGCTTTGCCGACAGCGTTTGGGCTATTACCGCGGGCCTGCCAGACTACCTTAACGGACAAACCCGTAAACTCTGGCAGAAGCGCCATCAGGCTCTGATAGATTCCGGAGTGCCGGAAGACCTGGCGCCGGTGCTGGCCGGTACCGACTATCTGTATTCGTCGCTGGGTATTATCGAAGCCCAGGAAGCGACAGACGTGCCATTGAAAACCGTGGCCAGCTTGTACTACGAAGTCAGCGAGCGTTTGCAGCTGAACTGGTTTGCCGGCGCCATCTCGGCGCTGGTGCCAGCCAGCCACTGGCAGTCGCTGGCGCGGGAAAGTTTCCGTGAAGATCTGAACTGGCAGCAGCGGGCGCTGACCACCGGCGTGCTGCAGCAAGCAGGCGAGCCGGATGATGTGGCCCTGTGCGTGGACCAATGGATGGCCCGTCACCAGCCGATGATTGACCGCTGGCAGGAAATGCTGGTCGAGTTGAAACGCAGCCCCGAGCCGGAATACGCCATGTTTTCTGTGGCCCTGAGGGAATTGCTGGATTTGGCGCAGACAACCCTTCACCAGACAACTCTTCACCAGGCACCGGCGGAGCACCAGGCGCCAGCTGAACCTGCAGAAACGGCAGAAACGGCTTCTGATGTGAACTAGGTATTGATTAACGGGAGCAATTCCCGTTCAATCCTTCGCCTTAACTTACAAATCGGAGCGGATAGATGGGGCAGCTGGATTATTTACTGGACAAGAACCGGGCCTGGGCGGAGAACATCAAGGCACAGGACCCACAGTTTTTTGATCGGTTATCAAATCAGCAGGCCCCGGAATATTTGTGGATTGGTTGCGCCGACAGCCGGGTGCCGGCCAATCAGATTGTAGACTTGATGCCCGGCGAGTTGTTTGTGCACCGTAACGTGGCCAACGTGGTGGTGCACACCGACTTTAACTGCCTGTCGGTGTTGCAGTTCGCGATTGACGTATTGAAAGTGAAGCACATTCTATTGGTGGGTCACTACGGCTGCGGCGGTGTTAAAGCTGCCCTGCTGAACGAGGGCTTTGGCCTGATTGCCAACTGGCTGCGCCACGTGCAAGACGTGCGCGATCGTTACCGGCACATTCTGGAACCCATCATCAGTGTGCAAGACCGCGCCGACCGCCTGTGCGAATTGAACGTGATTGAACAGGTGGACCACGTGTGCCAGAACAGCATTGTTCAGGACGCTTGGAAGCGTGGCCAGGACTTAACCGTGCACGGCTTCGTGTACGACCTTCGTGACGGCATAATGCGGGATATGGGCATACCCATATCCAACGCTGCCGCCAGCGAGCATACCC
The DNA here is from genome assembly GCF_002563885.1 of Marinobacter sp. LV10MA510-1. GTDB lineage: Bacteria > Pseudomonadota > Gammaproteobacteria > Pseudomonadales > Oleiphilaceae > Marinobacter. The sequence continues at coordinate 26,215 of NZ_PDJA01000001.1, forward strand.
GCCAGCAATCGGTGGATGAAATGGTACTTCGCCCGGTGCGCTCCGGCCGCCTGATTAAAGCCTGAATTACGGAACGCCCATGTCTGCATTACCGAATTCCCACGAAGCGCTGCTTCGTAATCGCTCCTGTCTGACCGGCAAGGTCGCCCTGCTGGGCGTTATTGCGCCGGATTTACTGACCGAACTGGCAACCTTGGGCAGCACTGGCCTGGCCATGACCGAACACGCCGGATACGCCCAGGCCCTGGAGCAGGCAGGCAACTGGCCGGTGGCCTTTGGTTATGACTCCCCGGCTCTGACCGCTGCCGCGTTTGATTGTGTTGTGGTGTTTTTGCCCAAGGCCCGCGCCGAGCTGGATGTGCGGCTGTCGCTGGCGCGTTGGCTGGTGCGCCCTGGTGGCCGCCTGCTGGTGCTAGGGGAGAAAAAAGAGGGCATTGCCGGCGCGGTAAAACAGCTGCGCGAGGCCTTGCCTCAGGTGCACAAGATTGACAGTGCGCGGCATTGCCAGGTGTGGTGTGCAGAAGACGTAACACCGCTTGCGCACTTTGCCATCGCTGATTGGCTGGATTGGAGCCAGGTCAGCGTTGCCGGCCGGGACCTAGAGGTAGCAGGCTTGCCCGGTGTGTTCAGCCGCGGCGAACTGGACTCGGGCACAAGCCTTTTGCTGGAAACCCTGGCCAGCAACCCTTTGACCACCCTGTCGGTGCGGGCGGCGCCGGGTATACCGCCGACGCGGGCCGGCATGGCCCTGCGAGTTCTTGATTTTGCCTGTGGCGCCGGGGTTATTGGCGCCTGGCTGCAGACGGGCGAACGCACTGACCTAAGAGCAGACCTAAGCGTTGACGCCGTAGACGTGCAGTCCCAGGCGCTGCTGAGCGCCCGCGCGACTTATGACCGAGTGGGTGCCCGGGGCGAAATTATTGCCTCTGACGGCATTGCGGGGCTAGACGGCCGTTGGCAGGCGGTGGTGTCTAACCCGCCGTTTCACAGCGGCGTGCGCACTGACATGACCATGACCGAGCGTTTCGTGCGCGACCTGGCCAGCCACCTGGAACACGGCGGTGAGTTGCGCCTGGTGGCCAACAATTTTTTGCCTTATGAGGCCCTGATTCGGCGTTGCATCGGTCCCGTTGAACGCCTGGCGGAAAACAACAAGTTTACGGTGTACCGGGCCTTTCGGCAGTGATATGGCCGTTAAACCTGGAGCGTGTGGCGCCTGCGCCAACGCCTGATGAGGCCGTGCGGCCAAACGCCAACACGGCCAGCCTTCAAGCCTGGGATGCAGCGGATGAACTGCTGCTGCAGCAGGCCACCCATTGGGTGGAGAATGAGTGGCTAGAGGATAAACAGCCGGCGGGCAAACAACATCCGCGGGTGCTGGTGGTGGATGACAACTTTGGTGCTCTTACACTAGGGCTATGGGACTTGCAGCCGGTTACCCTGGCCGACAGCGCGGCTCTTGGGCCGGTGCTGGCACACAATCTTGCTTTGAATCCACCACTGCAAAGCAATCTGAGGGATCGGCCCGTGCCTCTGAGCTGGTGCGACGACCCGGTGTTGGCGCCGGAGACAGCAACGACAATGGCAACAAACAGCCCGCACAGCGCCTATAGACTGAACGGTCTGTTTGATCTGGTGGTCATGCGTATTCCCCGCTATGGCGACTACCTGGCCTGGCTGCTGCGACGGGTAAATGCCTTGCTGGCAGACGACGGCGTGCTGCTCGCTGGCGGCATGATAAAACACCTGCCAGACCGCAGTGTGGATGTGTTTGCCCAGGCGGTCGTTACCGAAAAGGTATGCCCGGCGCGCAAAAAAGCGCGGGTGGTGATATGCCGCAAAGGGAGCGCAGAGTTAACAAATTGGACCCCTGCGTGGCTGGGCTACTCGCTTGCAGCGGGCGCTGAAGCAGCAAAAGCACGGAGCGTAGTAGCGCTGCCGGCGGTGTTCGCCCGCGACAAGCTGGATATTGGCACCCGGGTATTGCTGCCCCATGTTACGCAGGCCGCCGCCGCTTTGGCGCCCGGTGCCCGGGTGTTAGATCTGGCCTGCGGCAATGGCGTACTTGGCCTGGCAGCGCTTGCGGCTAACAGCCACCTTGAGCTGACTTTCAGCGATGTTTCCAGCCAGGCTGTGATCAGTGCGGCTGCGAACGCGGCCCGCGAATTCCCCCGGAGCACATTTTCTTTCCGTTATGCCGACGGCATTTCTGCAGACGGAGGCGAGTTCGACCTGATACTGCTGAACCCGCCGTTTCACGAGGGTGGGGTAGTGGGTGACCATATTGCCCTGGCGCTGTTTGCCGCCGCCCGCCGCCATCTTCGCCCCGGCGGACGACTGTTGCTGGTGGGCAACCGGCATCTGGGATATCACCGCAGCCTTGGCCGCTTTTTCCCCCAGGTGCGCCAGCCAGACGCCACTCCCAAATTTGTGGTGCTTGAAGCCAGCCGTTAAAGCCAGGCGTGTGCCAGTCGATCACCGCTCTCGGTTACGCCCTTTGATTTCATCTTTCGAAATCACACAACGGAATTAAACGGCAGGGCGGTCATAACCCAGGCGTGCCAGAGTATCGACAATGGTTTGGGTTTGGCTGTCGATTTCGATATTCACGCTTTGGCCCACGCTGGCTTCACCAAATACCGTGGCGCGCAGGGTTTCCGGAATCAGATGCACGTTGAAGCGGTTTTCCTGCACTTCGCCAATGGTCAGGCTGGCGCCGTTAATGGCAATGTAGCCCTTGGCAAATACATAGTGGGCCCAGGCTACCGGCACTTCAAACCATAGGCTGACGTTGTTTTCGCTGCGCACAATATCAACAATCTGCGCGGCAGTGTGAATGTGGCCAGACAGCAAGTGCCCGCCGATTTCATCGCCAATGCGCGCCGCGCGTTCGTAATTCACGAGGCTGCCAGCCATCAGGTCGCCCAATGTCGTTAGGCGAAGGGTTTCCTGCATGGCGTCAAAATACAGCACATTGCCTTGCTGGCGGGTGACGGTCATGCAGGTTCCGTTAATGGCGACCGAGGCGCCGATAGTTACGCCTTCGGCTTTGCCGGCGGGCAAGGCGATGGCGAACGTACTGAGCCCTGGCGCAGTGATAATGTCTTCAATGGTCGCAATGCCCTGAATAATGCCTGTAAACATGGGGAAAGCCTCGTGCGGTTAAGATGACGTAGCATACGATGGGCCAGAATAACCAGATGACGCCAGGGGAACAACGCGCACCTCAAGATTCTGCCGCCCACGCCGTTAGTATGAATAAGTTCATACACTTTCAGACGGAATTGCTCATGGCCCAGAATACTGGCACCCAGGCACCGGCACCGGCACCGGCGTCGTCAGCCGCAGCGCCCGCGGTATTGCGCCAAGGCCGGGCGGCAGACCCGGCGCCGGCCGTGGCGGACAAGGCTGTGGCGGTTGCGGGCCAGGGCTCCCAAAACACCACTCAACCGTCCACCGGCCCAAATGAAAGCACCAGGCAACCGTCTGACGCAATGGCTGCCGATGCTGAGGACAGCCGCGATGCTTCCCCTGGTAGCAGCCGTGATAAAGCGGCCAACCGCCAGCGCCAGCTGCGTTTGATGATGCGCCAATGTGACCGGGTGCTGCTGGCCGATTATGACTTGCTGGCGATGGAGAAATGGCCGGACAACGCCCGGATTTCCGCTGCGCGAAGGCGCCGGGATCTGTGGTTGCTGGCGGTGTTTGTTGCCGCTGTGTTGTTCGTTGGCGGCGTGCTTGGCGTCTTACCGGCCTGGTTGGGCGGTACCGGTTTTGGCGCGCTTGTGACTACGTTGCTGCTGGCACTGCCACCGGTGCGCAGGGTATTCAGTTCACGCCCGTCACACCGGGAGCTAGTGCAGCAGCGCGGGCAAATGCTGCGGGACGCCAGGCGCCATGTGGCGCATCTAGAGGGGGCCGATGGGCTGGTGTGGCAGTGCCAGCGCATGGCGGCGTTCAACCCTGCGCTGGCAAGTCACAGCTTTTCGCGATTACGGGAAGCATCGGAGAAGCATATACTAGTGGGGCAATTAACCGAGCGCAAATACGTGCGCCTGTATCTGTTCTATCTGGTAGAGGCCGACAAAGCGTACCAGAGGCTGCAACAGGCGTTTCTGGACAGCCGCCAGCAGGATTTGGAGCAGAGCCCGTTAGAGGAAGTGGCGGAAGGAAAAGCGGGGACAGATTTGAAATCTGTCCCCAGTTAAATCTGTCCCCGGTTAGTCGTGGGTCACGGTTGACGACAGCACTAACTTGACAAGTTGATTTCTCAAACGTATGTTTAAAACATACGTTTATTGCTGGAGTCAGGATTTACAATGGCGCAATCAGATACTGTAGATCGCATTCTGGACGCAGCGGAAGAATTGTTCGCCGATCGCGGATTTGCTGAAACATCGCTGCGGATGATTACCAGCCGGGCAAAAGTGAATCTTGCCGCCGTGAATTATCATTTTGGCTCCAAAAAATCCCTGATACAAGCCGTTTTTGCCCGCTTTCTAACACCTTTTTCGGCCACCGCCGAAGCTGCGTTTGACGATCTGGAAAAAAGTTGTGATGGCAAAGCGCCAACGTTAAACCAGACCCTGCGTGCTTTGACCGAAAGCGCGGTGCAAATGCCACAGCGCAGTGAACGCGGCATTGCGATCTTCATGCGGCTTCTTGGCCTGGCTTATACCCAGTCGCAGGGGCATTTGCGAAAATTTCTGGAGCAGGAATACAGCGAACCTTTCAGCCGTTTCATGCGCTTGTTGAAAGAAGCTACCCCAGAGCTCTCTGCGGTAGATCGCTACTGGCGCATTCAGTTTATGCTTGGCGCCACCGCTTTCACTATGTCCAGTAACGAAGCCTTACGTGATATTCTGGTCAACAAGATGGGCGTAGAAACCAGCGTGCAGGAAATTGCTGCGCGGCTGGTGCCGTTTTTGGCGGCCGGCATGCAGGCGAAAGACCCAATGCTGACGCCTATGCCCTGCGACCAGGAATCACTGGCTGTGTTTTAATCAGCCAGTGCCGCCACTGAGCCTGAACGGAGCCTACTGTGGTTATCGGCGATTCTGCTGTCAGCCATCTGCTTATTGATATTGCCCGTCAGCGTCTGCAACTGTTTGACGACTCTTCTGTGTGCGTGGGTGATTATTCGGTGTCTACGGCGCGTAACGGTGCCGGCGAATGTGATGGCAGTGGTTGCACGCCCCGGGGCCAACATTATATTCGCGTCATGATTGGCGCCGGGCAACCACTGAACAGCGTATTCCGTGGCCGCCGCCCAACCGGCGAAATCTACAACCCCGAACTGGCCCTGGCCCACCCCGAGCGTGACTGGATACTGTCGCGCATCGTATGGCTGTGCGGCCGGCAGTGGGGCGTAAATCGCGGCCCCGGGGTCGATACTTTTCGCCGCTTCATATACATTCACGGCACTCCTGACACCGAGCCGATGGGCACTCCGTTGTCCCACGGCTGTGTGCGCATGCGCAATACAGACCTGGTGACGCTGTTTGCCAGATTACAGCCGGGAATGCCGGTAATGATCTGTTAGTAACTGTTTATAAAAACCATTTTTCTAGCGTGCAATTTTTTTAGAAAGACGACTGGGGCAGCAACGTGAACGCGTTCTTTGATTTTGAATTTGAGGGTTCCCATGATTAAGGAAGGCATAATTATACTAAATGGCTGGATTGAGGGCTTCGAGCTGTTGTCTTCCGGCTGGCGGGCAGGGGTGATTATTTTTGCTCTGGTGTTTGGTACAGCCCTCGTTGCGTACATTGCTAACCGCGTGATCAGCGCTTTGGAGCACAGATTTTCTCAAACCAAAAATATCTGGGACGACGCCCTACTGCACGCTGTTCGCCTGCCGCTGGTGGCGTTTGTGTGGTTGCAGGGCGTCTATTGGGCGGCAGAAATAGCCCATTATTATTCCGAGGCTGACGTTTTCAAGGCAAACGATTCGCTGCTGGACGTTGGCTTCATCTGGGTTGTTGTGTGGGCGCTGCTGGGCCTGATCAAACAGATTGAGCATGTGGTTGTGTCGCCGATCAAAATGAAAAAGCCGATGGATTTCACCACCGTCAACGCCATCAGTAAGCTTTCGCGGCTGGTGGTGATCATTACCGCGGCTCTGATTGGCTTACAAACCCTGGGTTTTAGTATTTCCGGTGTGCTGGCGTTCGGTGGTGTGGGTGGTATTGCCATCGGTTTTGCCGCTAAAGACCTGCTGGCCAACTTTTTTGGCGGTTTTATTATTCACCTCGACCGCCCGTTCAAAGTAGGCGACTGGATACGCTCGCCAGATCGTAATATTGAGGGCACGGTAGAGCAGATTGGCTGGCGTATGTGCACCATCCGTACGTTTGACAAACGCCCGCTCTACGTACCCAACGCTACGTTTACCACCATTGCGGTAGAAAACCCGTCACGTATGTCGCACCGCAGAATCAGTGAAACCATTGGCGTACGTTATAGTGACATAGACCGGGTAACCGACATTGTCAGTGATATTCGCTCGATGCTGAAAAATCACGACGAGATCGAAGTCAGCCAAACGCTGATTGTGAATTTTCTGGCGTTTAGCCATTCCACGCTGGACATCATGGTGTACACCTTCACAAAAACCCGCGAGTGGGTGAAGTTTCACGAAGTGAAGCAGGACGTATTGCTGAAAATCAGCGACATTATAGCTGGCCATGGCGCCGAAGTGGCGTTCCCGACCCAGACGCTGCATGTGGCTGATAGCATTAAGCTGCAGCATCTGGAGAACAATTCCGGTCGTGACCAGGGTCGTACCCAAGACGGCGATTGGGCCAGCAACGAGGCCGGTGAGCGTTCTCTGCGTGATGACTCCGAAGGCAGCGAGCAAGACGCTGCTAACAGCGACAGCGACAAACACAGCACCGGCAACCGTGAAGGTGCCCAAGACAGGGTGGCTGAAGATACCGAAAGAGCCCGCAGCGGCCGCCCGGGCAGCAATCAGCCGCAGCGTGAACAGGTGGATTCACAAAGCCATGCGCAGGAGGGTTCCTCGAAGGGGCATCTTGAGGAACCTCTGGAGGGAAGTCATGCAAAACGCCGCTGAAAACCCCGTCGGTATCATCGGTGGCACCGGCCTGACCGCTCTTGAAGGTTTGCAGATAACCGGCGAGCAGAGTATGGCCAACCCATGGGGTACGCCTTCTTCAGCGCTCACCAGTGGGCTGTTGAGCCAGCAGCGCGTGCTGTTTCTGGCCCGCCACGGTAACCCGCACCGGATACCGCCCCACCAGATTAACTACCGCGCCAATATTCAGACGCTGTTTGACGCCGGCGTGCGCACCTTGGTGGGCGTGAACGCTGTGGGCGGCATACACCCGGATATGGGACCGGCCCACATTGTCATACCGGATCAGCTGATTGATTACACCTGGGGCCGCAGTGGTACGTTTTTTGAGGGTGAGCTGGATAAGGTCACCCACATTGATTTCACCTGGCCTTACAACGAGCCGGCGCGGGCGATTCTGATTGAGCAAGCGGAGCGTCTGGGGTTGAGCTTCTCCAGCCACGGGGTTTACGGCGCCACCCAGGGACCACGCCTGGAAACCGCCGCGGAAATTCGCCGTATGGAGCGTGATGGCTGTGATCTGGCGGGTATGACAGGCATGCCGGAAGCAGCACTGGCTGCCGAGCTGGGGATGCGGTACGTCAGTTTATGCCTGGTGGTCAATTATGCCGCAGGCAAGTCCGACACGGTGATCACCATGGCGGACATTCAGCGCGCGCTTGATGACGGTATGGTTGCCGTGAAAACCCTGCTACAGGCTTCCGTTGCCGGGCTTGGAGCCCTGCAGGCGAGAGCCTGAGCAGTGTCTGGGCGCTAGCGGCTCAATCCTCGATTTTTGCGAAATAGATCAGCACGCCTATGGTGGGGGAATCCAGAAAATGGATTTCGCTGCTGCGCATGCGGCGGGTTTCACGAATCCAGGTCAGCAGCTGCGGTTCAGCCTGAGCGCCGGGCTGCGCGGCCGAGGCGGCATCTTGCCAGTGGTTCAGGTGCGCTTCCACATGTAAAAAGCGTTTGCGATCGATTTTTATATAACCTTCCACGTCGCGCTGCCGTGCCTGCGGCAACCAGTCGCCAACGGCCACCGCCAGGCGTTCGCCACTGTAGTTCTGCGGGAAATCTTCGAACCAGCCGGCTTTGGCCAGAATGCGGAAACGGCCGCTGTTGGTCAGCCGAGCGGCTGCGCTGTCCAGATAGAGGCTGTTGGCCTGGTTTAATGAACTGCGCGGCCCACCGCCCTCGGGCGTTACCCAAAGCGCCTTGTTAATAACCGGCGTGGGGGTAACCTTCTGCCCGCTCATGTTCTCGACCAGATTTTCAGGCGCAATAATGCGTTCCAGAATGACAAATTCCGCGCGATAGCGATCACTAGCCTGGGCCAGAGGCGCGCCCACTATCAGCGTGAAAACAATCAGCACGGCCATCGTAAAAGGTGAGCCCGGGTGTTTACGCAAGTCAGTTTCTCCAACAGTCATCGGGGCCGGCCTGAGGATTTGACCGGTGCCAGTTCATCGAACATAGCGGCAATGCCATCAAGTTTACCATCGGTTGAGGTGTCGTTCAGCCGGAAACGGAAACTGTTGGCGCCGTCCAGGCGATACTCGCCGGGGTCGGATTGCATTTTCTTAATCAGCACCAGTGGGTCTACGCTGGTGCTGTTGCCAAACTCCAGTCGCGCCCATTCCTTGCCAGCGTCTACTTTAACCACTCCCAGGGCCTCGGCACGCATGCGCAGCGCCGCCTGGCGCATCAGATTTTTGGCCGGTTGCGGCAGCAATCCAAAGCGGTCAATCATTTCTACCTGAAGTTCTTTTAATTGTTCATCATTGGCAACGCTGGCAATGCGTTTATACAACATCAGCCGGTTATGAACGTCTGGCAGGTAATCGTCCGGAATCAGCGCCGGGATGCGCAAATTCATTTCGGTGCCGTGGCTCAGTGGCAGCTCGGCGTTCGGTGTGCGGCCTTCACGAATGGCTTTTACCGCTTCGTCCAGCAGCTGCATGTAAAGGGTAAAACCAATGCTTTCGATTTGCCCGCTCTGTTCCTCGCCCAGAAGTTCGCCGGCGCCGCGGATTTCGAGGTCTTGGGTGGCCAGCATAAAACCGGCGCCCAAATCCTGGGCTTCAGAAATGGCCTCCAGGCGCTTTTTTGCATCGGAGCTAATGGCTTTCGGTGGCGGGGTAAGCAGGTAAGCGTAGGCTTGATGGTGGGAGCGGCCCACCCGGCCTCGCAACTGGTGCAGCTGGGCCAGGCCGAATTTGTCTGCGCGCTCGATAATAATGGTGTTGGCGGTGGGCACGTCTATGCCGGTTTCAATGATGGTGGTACACACCAGCACGTTGAAGCGCTTGTGGTAAAAGTCCTTCATGATCTGTTCCAGATCGCGTTCGCGCATCTGGCCGTGGGCCACGCCAACACGGGCTTCGGGAATCAGTTGGCGCAGGTCTGCCGCGGTTTTTTCGATGCTGGTCACGTTATTGTGCAGAAAGTACACCTGACCGCCACGCAGGATTTCCCGCAAAATCGCTTCTTTCACCATGGGTTCGTCGCGCTGGCGCACAAAGGTTTTTACCGACAGCCGCCGCGCTGGTGGCGTTGCAATAATGGACAGATCGCGAAGGTGGCCCATGGCCATATTCAAGGTGCGGGGGATGGGCGTGGCGGTCAGGTTGAGCATATCCACTTCGGCCCGCAGCGCTTTTAGCTTTTCTTTTTGCTGCACGCCAAAGCGGTGTTCTTCATCAATAATCACCAGGCCCAGATTCTTGAACCGAATGTCGCCCTGCAGCAGTTTGTGGGTGCCAATCACGATATCGGCTTTGCCGTTTTCCATGGCCTCCAGCGCTTTATTGGTCTGGCTGCCACTGCGGAAGCGGCTGAGCAGCTCGACATTAACGGCGGTATCCGAAAAGCGGTCGCGGAAAGATTCGTAATGCTGCTGCGCCAGCAGGGTAGTGGGCACCAGTACCGCCACCTGTTTGCCCGACCAGGTCGCCACAAACGCGGCGCGCATGGCCACTTCGGTTTTGCCAAAGCCCACATCGCCGCAAATCAAACGATCCATCGGTCGTTCGCTGGTCATGTCTTCCAGCACCGCCATAATAGCCACTTCCTGATCCGGTGTTTCCTCGAACGGGAAGCCTGCTGCAAAGGTGCGGTAGGCTTCCTGGGGGTTCTCGAAGCTGAAGCCTTTGCGGGCTTCGCGGCGGGCGTACACGTCTAAAAGCTCGGCGGCGGTGTCGCGGATTTTCTCCAGCGCTTTTTTCTTGGCGTTGTTCCAGCGATCGGTGCCCAGCTTGTGCAGCGGCGCGTGTTCGGTGTCGCTGCCGGCGTAGCGTGAAATCAAATGCAGGCTAGACACAGGCACATACAGCTTGGAGCTGCCGGCGTATTCCAGCATCAGAAATTCGCTGGCTTCACCTTCCACCGTGATGGTTTCCAGGCCCTGATAGCGGCCTACACCGTGGTCAATATGCACCACCGGCGAGCCAATACGGAGTTCCGAAAGGTCGCGGTAGCCGTCGTCGTTTAGCTCGGTGGGCTTTTCCCGGCGCCTGCGCTGCAGCACCCGCTCACCAAAAAGTGCGGTTTCGGTGATCAGCGCCAGTTGCCGGTCTGGCAGCACCAGGCCCTGTTCCATAGGCGCGATGGTAATGCCCAAGCTGCATTTCGGACTGTCCAGAAAACCTTGCCAGCCCTCCAGCGCCTGAAGTTGCAAGGATTGCTGGGCCAGATTATCGATCAGCGCTTCGCGCCGGCCAGACGATTCGGCGCAAATCAGAATGCGACCGTCGAATTCGTTGATGAACCGTTTCAAGCGCCCGGCAGGGTCTGCTGCGCGCCCGTTCATGGCGATGTCTGGCAGTTCGCGGGCGGCGCAGTTCACACTGCCGTTGCCATCGTCGGTTGCGGTGCGTGTGGTTACCCGTGGAAACTGTTTGAGCAGCCCGAACAGCTCGTCCTGCTGCAAAAACAGCCGGGCTGGCGGCATGATTGGCCGCACGCGGTCGTGGCGGCGATCTTCATAACGGTTGCGGGTTTCGCTGTCGAACTGCTGCACCGATTCGTTCAGGCCATCGGCGGTGAATACCCGGGTACTGGCTGGCAGGTAATCAAAAAGCGTGGCGGTGGCATCAAAAAACAGCGGCAAATAATATTCAATGCCCGGTGATGTAATGCCCTGACTGACGTCCTGATACACAGGCGCGCTTTTGTCGGCGCTGGGAAATTGCTCGAACCAGCGTCCGCGAAACGCCGAACGGGCTTCTTTGTCCCAGGGGAATTCAAACGCCGGCAGCAGTTCTACCTGCTGGATGCGATCCACCGAACGCTGGGTGTCCGGGTCAAAGGTGCGTAGGGTTTCAATTTCGTTGTCGAACAAATCAATGCGGTAGGGCTGGCTGGCGCCCATGGGGAAAATGTCCAGAATGGCGCCGCGCACAGCGTATTCACCGTGCTCGTAAACGTTGTCGGCATAGCGATAGCCGGCCGCCTCGAGCTGCAGGCGCCAGCTGTTGATGTCCAGCGACTGGCCGACTTCTAACAGCAGGGTGTTGCCCTGCAGATAATTTACCGGCGGTAACCGGTGCATCAGGGTACGCGCAGGCACCACAAGCACGCCGTGTGCGGTAGAGGGCAGGCGGTGCAGGGTGCGAATGCGGCGGGAAATAATATCCTGATGGGGCGAAAACTGGTCGTAAGGCAAAGTTTCCCAGTCTGGCAACGACAGCAATTCCAGGCCATCGGCGCTTATGGCCGGGCCATCTTCTTCAGGTGCCAGGCCCAGAAAAAACCGCATTGCCTGCTCCAGGCGAATGGCATCGGCGGTGCTGCGGGTGATCACCAGGGTTAACCCTTGATGGCTGCGCGCGCTTTCACAGATGGCCAGAGCGTCACTGCTGCCGTGAAGCTGACCCCAGACACGATGGTCGGCAGGCTTTTTTGGAAACTCGGGGGCAAGCAGGGGGGTGCTGGTCATGTTGGGAAATGTGCCTTTTTCGAATTCGAGAGCCGGTAAATAGGCTGGCCATTCTACCGCTGCAGTGCATGGGGGGTCGAGTGGCTATAAAAACAGGCGTTGGATTTGCCGTAGGCGGCGTTAAATTGGATAATACCTCACCCGATTTTCTTCATGTCTACTTTGCATGCCCAAAACGTTTCTATTCAGAGGTCCTAAACCGTGAGCCACGAACAGATCCACCAGCACTTGTCGAACTGGACAGAGCGCGAATCTACCGCCGAAGCCATGATCCCGCTAATTGGGCGCCTGTACCGCCGTAACAATGTTGTTACGTCGGTTTACGGCCGCTCGGTAATTAATCAGTCAGTGATTGACATCATTCGCGCCCACCGCTACGTTCGGCAGGTAGAAGACAGCGAGTTGTCGGTACACGACACCCTGCCCATTCTTCAGGCGATGGATGCCATGGAGCTGGGGCGTGGCCACGTAGACATCGGCAAGCTGGCGGTCAAATTCCGCGCCATTGGCGGCGACCTGAACGAGTTTTTGACCCAGGAAATCGGATCTATCGCGGGGTTGTACGCTTCCCAGTCGGAAGAAGATGCCCAGAATGACACCAAAGATATAGTGCTTTACGGTTTTGGTCGTATCGGCCGCTTGCTGGCCCGTATTCTGATTGAAAAAGCCGGCGGCGGTAACAATCTGCGCCTGCGCGCCATTGTTGTGCGCCATGGCGGTGCCGAAAACGATCTGGAAAAGCGTGCCAGCCTGCTGCGCCGCGACTCCGTACACGGCCCCTTCAACGGCACCATCCGTGTCGACGCGGAAAACTCCGCGCTGATCGCCAACGGCAACTTTATCAAAGTTATTTACTCCGCCGGGCCAGACCAAGTGGACTACACCCAGTACGGCATCAACAATGCCATTGTGATTGATAACACCGGCATGTGGCGCGATGAAGAAGGCCTGGGCCTGCACCTGAAATCTAAAGGCGTCAGCCGCGTCATGCTGACAGCTCCAGGCAAAGGCGACATCAAGAACATCGTTTACGGCATCAATAATGACTGGATTACTGACGACGACAAAATTCTGTCGGCAGCCTCTTGTACCACCAACGCCATTACCCCGGTGCTGAAGGCTATCAATGACGAATACGGCATTGAAGATGGCCACGTAGAAACGGTGCACTCTTACACCAATGACCAGAACCTGATCGACAACTACCACAAAGGCAGTCGCCGCGGCCGCAGTGCGCCGCTGAACATGGTAATTACCGAGACAGGCGCCGCCAAGGCGGTGTCAAAGGCGCTGCCAGAACTGAAAGGCAAGCTGACGGGTAATGCCATTCGCGTGCCCACGCCGAACGTCTCCATGGCGATTCTGAACCTGAATCTGAAGACAGAGGTGGATGTAGAAAGCGTTAACGAATACCTGCGTGACATAGCGCTGCACTCCGAACTGCAAAAGCAGATTGACTTTGTAAACTCCACAGAAGTGGTGTCGACCGATTTCGTTGGCTCGCGCCACGCCGGTATTGTGGACGCCCAAGCAACGATTGCTGCCGGTAAACGCCTGATTCTTTACGTTTGGTACGACAACGAATTCGGCTACAGCGCACAGGTTATAAGGGTTGTTAGCCAGATGGCTGGCATCAACTATCCTATTTTCCCCAAGCGCGCTCGCGGCTGAGTCGGTCGTTCTGGCTCTCGGGTCAGTGCTTGATGAGTGAATAAAAGCCCCTCCAGCTTTTGCTGGCGGGGCTTTTATTTGGCGCGGTTCAAACACGCCCTCTTTACTTGAAGCAACAAACCGGTGGGCCTTTGCTGTGGAAATGCGGGCCCCGACTCTCTATAATTAGCGCGATTTTGGATATGTCTGACGCCCGCTTCTTATCCTTCCTCTGCCACCGGTCTGTGCTAGCGTAACGCCAACCGCCTTACGGCAAGCCACTTAACACCAAACCGGTGAGGTATGTGCAGGGAATTCGAGGTAATGCGTCTGGCGTGGTAAATACATCGAATAGTTTCTGATGATTGGATGAGGCTAATGATAAAGATCACAAAAGGCCTGGATCTTCCCATCAGCGGCGCCCCCGAACAGACCATCACCGACGGCAAACCGATTCGCCACGTGGCACTTGTCGGCTTTGACTATAACGGCATGAAGCCGACGATGGTTGTGAAGGAAGGGGATCGCGTTAAACGCGGCACGCTGCTGTTTATGGATAAGAAGACCGAAGGCGTTCGTTACACCTCACCGGCAGCGGGCGTGGTGAAAGAAATCAACCGTGGTGACCGTCGGGTTTTCCAGTCGATTGTCATCGAAATTGATGGCAATGAGGCGGAAATCTTCGCGCGTTACAGCGAAGCCGATATTGCGGGCCTGGAGCGCCAGCAGGTTGTTGATAACCTGATCGAATCCGGGTTGTGGGCGACGCTGGTAACGCGTCCGTACAGCAAAGTGCCGGCTATTGACTCCGCGCCTCATTCAATCTTCGTGTCGGTGATGGATACCAACCCGCTGGCCGCAGACCCTACCATCATCATTGCCGAAAACAGCAAGGCCTTTGAAAACGGCCTGAGCATTATTGCCAAGCTGACCACCGGCAAGGTGTTTGTAACAGGTAAGCCGGGCTCAAACGTGGCAGTGCCCAAGTCTGATGCTATTGAAGTCAATCAGTGTGACGGCGTTCACCCTGCCGGTAACGTAGGCACCCATATTCATCACCTGGACCCGGTATCGCTCAGCAAAACTGTGTGGTCTGTGAATTACCAGGACGTGATTGATATCGGCAAGCTGTTCGTCACCGGTGAACTTCCAATTGAGCGCGTTGTCTCAATAGGTGGCCCGAAAGCTCTGAAGCCTCGCTTGGTTCGTACACGTTTAGGAGCCAGTCTGGTTGAATTGTTGGATGGTGAAACCGAAACCGACTGCGAACTGCGTCCGATATCGGGCTCAGTGTTTGGCGGTCGACGGGCCGAAGGTACCTGCGCCTACTTAGGGCGTTTCGCCAATCAGGTGTCGGTGCTGGCTGAAGGCAATAGCCGGCACTTCATGGCCTACCTGTCGCCGGGCGTTAATAAATTCTCGACAATGAACATCTACCTGTCAAAACTGATCGGTGGCAAACGATTCAACTTCAATACCAGCACCAACGGCAGCGAGCGAGCAATGGTTCCAGTGGGCGCTTACGAGCGCGTCATGCCGTTGGACATATTGCCAACCCAGCTGTTGCGGGCACTCATTGTCGGTGACACGGAAATGGCCCAGAAACTGGGCGCGCTGGAACTGGATGAAGAAGATCTGGCTCTGTGCACCTTCGTGTGTCCGGGTAAATATGAATACGGGCCAATTCTCCGAGAGAACCTGACCCGCATCGAGATCGAGGGCTAAGTTATGGCTATCCGACAGTTTCTCGACGGAATCGAGCATCATTTTGAAAAAGGCGGTCGTCACGAGCGTTGGTACGCGCTCTACGAAGCGGTAGACACCATTTTCTACTCGCCCAGTTCGGTCACCAAATCCACATCTCACGTGCGTGATGGCATTGATCTGAAACGCATCATGATTACGGTGTGGCTGTGCACTTTCCCGGCCATGTTTTTCGGCATGTGGAACATCGGCTTTCAGGCCAACAGCTACCTGGCTACCAGTCCGGAGGCTTTGGTCGGAGACGGCGGACTGCGCACCTTGTTTATCAACGCTTTTGCGGTAACCGGCGCGGGTGCTGGCTTGCTGGATAATTTCATCTACGGTATGGCCTACTTTATTCCCATCTACGTGGTGACCTTTGTGGTTGGCGGGTTCTGGGAAGTGATGTTTGCCACCGTGCGTCGCCATGAAATCAACGAAGGCTTTTTCGTAACCTCGATTTTGTTTGCGCTGATTTGCCCGCCTACCGTGCCTTTATGGCAAGTGGCTTTAGGCATTACCTTCGGTATCGTCATCGGTAAAGAAGTGTTTGGCGGAACCGGCAAAAACTTCCTCAACCCGGCGCTGACCGGCCGTGCTTTTTTGTACTTCGCCTACCCGGCGCAGATCTCCGGTGACACGGTATGGACTGCGGTTGACGGGTTTAGTGGTGCAACCTCCCTGAGCTGGGCTGCCAGCGGTGGTATGGAAGCTCTGGAAACCCAGATTGGCTGGATGAACGCGTTTATGGGCACCATTCAGGGTTCCATGGGTGAAACCTCGACCCTGGCGGTGTTGGCCGGTGGCGCGGTGCTGCTGATCATGAAAATAGCCTCTTACCGGATTGTTGGGGGTGTGTTGCTCGGCATGATTGCCACCTCGTTGCTGATGAACGTGGTGGGTTCGGAAACCAACCCCATGTTTGCCGTGCCAGCGCACTGGCACCTGGTAATCGGTGGTTTTGCCTTCGGCATGATGTTTATGGCGACGGACCCGGTATCGTCTGCCATGACCAATACCGGCCGCTGGTGCTTCGGCATTCTGGTGGGCGTGATGACTATTCTGATACGCGTAGTAAACCCGGCCTTCCCTGAGGGCATTATGCTGGCGATTCTGTTCGCCAACCTGTTTGCCCCGCTGATGGACCACTACGTTGTTCAGGCCAATGTTAAACGGAGGCTCGCCCGTGGCTAAAGTTAAAGAAACAGTCTCCAGAACGTTATTGGTCGCTTTGGTACTGAGTATCGTGTTTTCAGTTATCGTCTCGACCGCCGCAGTAATGCTGCGCCCGGCACAGATCAAAAATCAAAACCTGGACATTAAAACCAATATTCTGGCGGCCTCGGGCATGTTGCCGGAAGCTGCCAGTGCCGAGCAGATCGAAGATATCTTCACCCGCTTTGATGTCCGTCTGGTGGATTTGGATTCTGGCGCCTTTGTCGAGCCTGAATCGGTCAATGTGCAAGACCCGATGAAGTACGACATGTACAAAGCTGCGTCTAACCCGGATATGTCCACCAACATTCCTCCCAAGGAAGACCTGGCGGGCATCAAGCGTCGCCCTAACGTAGCCAAGGTCTATCTGCTGCGCGAAGGCGATCAGGTGAAGCGCGTTGTACTGCCGGTTCACGGTTATGGTTTGTGGTCCACTCTGTATGGCTTTGTATCCCTTGAGGGCGACTTGAACACCATCGAAGGCCTGGGCTTTTATGCCCACGCAGAAACGCCGGGCCTGGGTGGTGAGGTGGATAACCCGCGCTGGAAGTCCCAGTGGGTGGGTAAGCAGCTTTACGACGAAAACAAAACCGAGCCGCAGATCCGCCTGGTAAAAGGCGGTGTTGATGCCAATACTGCGAACAAGCAACACAAAGTGGACGCGCTTTCCGGTGCCACCTTGACCAGTCGCGGTGTGGAGCATCTTGTAAATTATTGGATGGGTGATCGTGGCTACGCGGCGTTCCTCAAGAAACTTCGTGAAGGGGAGGTCTGATCATGTCCGAAATGACCGCGAAACAAGTTCTGTTTGAACCGATTTTCAGTAACAACCCGATTGGATTGCAGATTCTGGGTATCTGTTCTGCGCTGGCGGTAACCACCAGCATGAACGTCACCATCGTTATGTGTCTGTCCGTTATTGCGGTAACCGCGTTTTCCAACCTGGCGGTATCGCTGGTGCGGGCACAGATTCCGAACAGTATTCGTATCATCGCCCAAATGACCATCATCGCTTCTCTGGTAATCGTGGTGGATCAGTTTCTGAAGGCCTACGCCTATGAAGTATCCAAGCAGCTGTCGGTCTTCGTTGGTCTGATCATCACCAACTGCATCGTTATGGGCCGTGCCGAAGGTTTCGCCATGAAGAACGGGCCTTGGCTGAGCTTCCTTGACGGCATCGGCAACGGTATGGGCTATTCGGTGATGCTGCTATTTGTCGCCTTCTTCCGTGAGCTGCTGGGCGCAGGTGCGCTGTTTGGCGTTACCTTGATGACACCAGTAAGTCAGGGCGGTTGGTACGTCCCCAACGGGCTGCTGCTGTTGCCGCCGAGCGCGTTCTTTATTATTGGCTTGGCAATCTGGGCCCTGCGCGCCTGGAAACCCGAGCAAGTGGAAGAGGCAGACTTCAAAATGTCCCGCCACACCCATAAGGAGGCCTTCTGATGGAACACTACATCAGTCTGCTGATTAAGGCTATTTTCGTTGAAAACATGGCTTTGGCCTTCTTCTTGGGTATGTGTACCTTCCTGGCGATCTCTAAGAAAATTGAAGCCGCAACCGGTCTGGGTATTGCCGTGGTGGTAGTTCTGACCCTCACTGTGCCGGTGAACAACCTGATCTACAACAACATCCTGCGTGAAGGCGCGTTGTCTTGGGCCGGATTGCCCAACACAGACCTGAGCTTTTTGGGATTGATTACGTACATTGGTGTAATCGCTGCGATTGTGCAGATCATGGAAATGGTTCTGGATAAGTACATACCGGCGCTATATGCCGCACTTGGGGTTTTTCTACCGCTTATCACCGTGAACTGCGCCATTTTGGGTGCAGCCCTTTTCATGGTAGAGCGCGACTACACCTTCGGTGAGAGTGTGGTGTACGGTTTCGGCGCCGGCGTAGGCTGGGCCTTGGCGATTGTGGCTTTGGCCGGCATTCGGGAAAAACTCAAGTACAGCGACGTACCGGAAGGCCTGCGGGGCTTGGGCATAACCTTTATTACTGTGGGTTTGATGTCATTAGGTTTTATGTCTTTCTCCGGCATTTCCCTGTAATTCACCCGGTGATTCGGATAAACGAAAGGGCGAGATCATGAATACAGAAATTATTCTCGGCGTAGTCATGTTCACTGTGATTGTTTTGGCGCTGGTTGCGATTATTCTTGCGGCCCGCTCCCAGCTGGTCAGTACCGGTGATGTGACCATTGAAATTAACGACGACCCCGAGCACACGGTGAAAACCGAAGCCGGTGGAAAGTTGCTGAATACATTGGCCGGCAGCGGTATTTTTCTGTCGTCTGCTTGTGGCGGCGGTGGCACCTGCGCCCAATGCAAATGTAAGGTTTTCGACGGCGGCGGCGCTATGCTGCCCACCGAAAAGACTCATTTTACCAACCGCGAAGAAAAAGAAGGCTGGCGCCTGTCGTGCCAGGTTCCGGTAAAACAGGACATGAAAATTGAAGTGCCGGAAGAGTTCTTCGGCGTTAAGAAGTGGGAATGCGAAGTGGTGAGCAACCACAACCAGGCCACCTTCATCAAAGAATTGATTCTGAAGTTGCCAGAGGGTGAAGAAGTTGCCTTCCGTGCTGGCGGTTATGTACAGCTGGAATGTCCGGCGTACGAAATTGACTTCAAGGAATTTGCGATTGAAGAAGAGTTCCGTGAAGATTGGAACAAGCACGATATTTGGCGCTACAAGGCCATCAACAAGGAGGACACGATCCGTGCTTACTCCATGGCCAACTACCCGGAAGAGAAGGGCGTACTGAAGTTTAACATCCGTATCGCCACGCCACCTCCGGGCACCGACCACAACCCGGGAATCATGTCGAGCTTTGTGTTTGATTTGAAACCAGGGGACAAGATGACCGTGATGGGTCCGTTTGGTGAGTTCTTCGCCAAGAAGACCGATGCGGAAATGGTGTTTGTGGGCGGCGGTGCCGGTATGGCGCCCATGCGTTCCCACATCTTTGACCAGCTCAAGCGCCTGAATTCCAAGCGCAAGATCAGCTTCTGGTATGGCGCACGTAGCGTACGGGAAATGTTCTACGTCGAAGACTTTGACGGCTTGGCTAAAGAAAACGACAACTTTGAATGGCACGTAGCCTTGTCTGATCCCCAGCCGAACGATGACTGGAGTGGTGACACCGGATTTATTCACAACGTGTTGTTTGAAAACTATCTGAAAGATCACCCGGCACCCGAAGACTGCGAGTTTTACATGTGCGGGCCGCCCATCATGAACGCATCGGTTATCAAGATGCTGAAAGATCTAGGCGTAGAAGATGAAAACATCATGTTGGATGACTTTGGTGGCTAATACAGGAGGCTAGTAAAATACCGATGCTATTCAACATGGTTAAACCCGCCCGGGCGGTTATGATCAGTGTGTTTTATGCACTGGTTGTGGCGGCCTTGGCGGGTTGTTCGTTTAAGCCGGAACAACAGATCTGGGAAATATCCGGGCCGATCTTTGGCACTCGTTACCACATCAGTGTGGTGATGGAAGAGGACCAGCCCAGGCTTCAGGAGCTTGCCGGCGGCATTGAGCAGGCTCTTGAGGGCGTAGACGCCGCCATGTCTACCTGGCGCGAGGATTCTGAGTTGTCACGCTTTAACGCGCTGCCAGATCAGTCCGATTGGACCGCGTTGTCAACACCCTTGTACACCGTGCTGCTAGAAGCAGAAGCGGTGTCCGCGCTTACTGACGGCGCTTTTGATATCACGATTGGCCCAGTGGTGAATCTGTGGGGCTTTGGCCCGGATGCGCGGCCAGACACAGTGCCAGACGACGCCACACTGGCTCGGGTATTGCGCGGCACCGGACACAATAAAATCCAATTGCGGTACCAGCCTCCGGGCATTCGTACCAGCGAACAGCAATACCTGGATTTAAGTGCCATTGCCAAAGGCTTCGGTGTAGACGAAGTTGCCCGCTACCTGGCCGCAGAGGGTGTTAGCGGGTATCTGGTGGAGATTGGCGGTGAAGTCAGCGTTGCCGGGCGCAAGCCCGATGGTTCGGCCTGGCGCCTGGCCATCGAAACGCCCGGTGAAGACGCAGAACAGGTAAACCGGGTGGTAGCCCTGGATAACCGTGCTTTGGCGACCTCTGGTGACTATCGTAACTATTACGAATTCAACGGGCAGCGTTATTCCCATACACTGGACCCACAAACCGGTAAACCGATTACCCACAATCTGGCGTCGGTGACCGTGATCGCGGAAAATTGTATGCGCGCTGACGCCCTGGCCACCGGATTTAATGTGATGGGATTCGAGGAAGCCATGACGTTGGCGGTTCGCGAAAACATACCGGCTTATTTTATCGTGCGCGGTGAGGCAGGGTTTGAGACCCACCACACTCCGGCATTTTCGTCGTTTATAACCCAGTAGCGGGAGAGCAGCATGGGTACCTTTATTCTGGTGTTTTTTATAGTGGTTCTGTTGGTAGCGGGCATGTCAGTGGGCGTCATTTTTGGCCGTAAACCGATCAGCGGCACCTGCGGCGGCATTGGCGCTCTGGGCATCAGTTCTTCTTGCGATATATGCGGCGGCAACACCCAGAAATGTGAAGAAAACAGCGAGCGCGTTGGGGTCGAGGCAGATAGCAGTCTGGGTTACGATGCCACCCGCCCTGAAAAATGAGCCGAAACAGGCAATAACGTACAATTTACGACCCAGATAAGGAGTTACTGCGGGTATGCCAGAGCATCATTACGACGTAGTGGTTATCGGCGCCGGCCCGTCCGGCGAAGGCGCTGCGATGAACGCGACGAAAAACGGCAAGCGCGTAGCCATTGTTGAAGACAAAAGAACCGTAGGCGGCAACTGTACCCACTGGGGTACCATTCCTTCGAAAGCCCTGCGCCACTCAGTCAAGCAGATCATCACGTTCAATACCAATCAAATGTTCCGCGACATTGGCGAGCCGCGCTGGTTCTCGTTCCCGCGTGTTTTGCAGAATGCTCAAAAAGTGATTGGCACGCAGGTCAAGCAGCGCACCCAGTTCTATTCCCGCAACCGTATTGATCTGATCAACGGCAGCGCCTCGTTTGTTGATAAAAACCAGTTGGAAGTACGCGGCAGCAAAGGCGTGGAAATCTTGCACTTCAAGCAAGCCATCATTGCTTCGGGCTCGCGCCCTTATTTGCCGCCAGACTTGGACTTCCGTCATCACCGTATTTATAACTCAGACACCGTTCTGAGCCTGTCTCACACGCCGCGCACCTTGATTATTTATGGGGCAGGAGTGATTGGTTCGGAATATGCCTCTATCTTTGCCGGGCTTGGCGTAAAAGTCGATTTAATCAACCCGGGCAGCCGCTTGCTGACCTTCCTGGACGACGATATTTCCGACGCCCTGAGTTATCACCTGCGCAACAATGGCGTTCTGGTGCGGCACAACGAAGAATACGAATCCGTAGACGGCGACGACCACGGCGTGGTGTTGTCACTGAAATCCGGTAAAAAAATTCGAGCAGACGCATTTCTGTGGTGTAACGGCCGCACCGGTAACACCGACAAGCTGGCGCTGGAAAAAATTGGCCTGCAAGCCAATAGCCGCGGCCAACTGGCGGTAGACGACCATTACCGCACCGAGGTAGAGAACATTTACGCCGTCGGCGATGTTATTGGCTGGCCCAGCCTGGCCAGTGCCGCTTATGATCAGGGCCGGTCTGCCTCCTCTGACATTGTGCAAGACGACTATTTCCGCTTTGTATCAGACGTGCCCACGGGCATTTATACCATTCCGGAAATCAGTTCGGTGGGTAAAACCGAGCGCGAACTGACCGAGGCAAAAGTGCCCTACGAACTGGGCCAGGCGTTCTTTAAGGACCTGGCGCGGGCGCAGATTACCGGGGAGCCGGTGGGCATGCTGAAAATTCTGTTCCACCGTGAAACCCGTGAAATTTTGGGTATTCACTGTTTTGGTGACCAGGCTGCGGAGATTATTCACATCGGTCAGGCCATCATGAACCAGAAAGGCGAAGCAAATTCCCTGAACTACTTCATCAACACCACGTTCAACTACCCGACTATGGCCGAAGCTTATCGGGTAGCCGCGCTGAACGGATTAAACCGGATTTTCTAGCGGTTTCAGTGAGTGCCTATGGCCTGCTGTTTGCCCGGTGCAGTGACATCGCTGTTGTCGGGCAGAGCCGATTGGTGACGGGTGCGATTGTCGAAGTAGGTTATGGTGCTGGTCGGGTAGTCGGTAATAATGCTGTCTACCCCCATTTTTTCCAGTCCCAGCATGTCGAAAATGCGGTTTACCGTCCACGCCGATACGTGCATACCCTTGCGGTGGGCATGCTCCACCAGCTCTTTGCTGAGCAACTTCCAGTTGATGCACAGATATTCCACTTCCAGGCGACTGGCAATGGTCATGGGCCGCGGAAATTTGCGTTCTGCCACCAGCCCCAGTCGAATATTGCGATCACGCCGGCGAATTTCCTTCAAAAAATGAACATCCGACGAAGTCACGGCCACTTTGTCATAAAGCCGCCGTGCCTGAATGATTTCCGTCAGCCGGTTGCTGAGCACGTTCATGCGCGGAGATTTATCGCTTTTTACTTCCAGTTGCAGGTGTTCAAGATCGTTAAACCGGTCCAGCAACTGGTCCAGGCTGGGGATGCCCACCGGGCTCGGCCAGGAACTGACGTTGCGGCGAGCGTCCATACCGGTCAGTTCTGCCAGAGTGTAATCGCTGACATTACCTTTAAATGTGGTTGTACGATTCACCGTTAAATCGTGTACCAGCACGGGAATGCCGTCTTTCGACAGCACCAGATCCAGCTCAAAATGGCGTATGCCCTGGCGATAGGCGTGTGCAAAGCCTTCCAGAGTGTTTTCCGGAGCCTCACCTTTGGCGCCGCGGTGTCCGTATACAATCATTTGGCCATTGAATCCTTCACAGTCTTATAAATTGCCTGGCGTTTTTTCCAGGTGTCGTGGCACAAGCGGATATCTTCAAGGTATGCCGGCAATTCGTTCATCAGCAGCGCTTGAGGGCCGTCTACCAGAGCTTTTTCCGGCTTCGGATGGAAATCTACCAGCACCATGTTAGCGCCCGCTACAACACCCTGTGCGGTGGCGTGCATCACCTCCAGAATGCCATCCGGCGCGCGGTCACGGCTGCCCACAGAGTGGGACGGGTCAATACACACCGGCATGCGGGTCAGGCGCTTCACGGTGGGAACATGGGCAAAATCCACCATGTTGCGGTGGGGCTGGCCCGCTTCGGTTTTCATGCCGCGCAGGCAGAAGATCACGTTGGCATTGCCTTCCGACGCCAAGTATTCCGCCGCATTCAAAGACTCGTTCAGAGTAATACCAAAACCACGCTTGAGCAGTGCCGGGTAGGTGCTCTGACGACCAATGGCTTTCAGAAGCTCAAAGTTTTGAGTGTTACGGGTGCCAATTTGCAGCATGACACCGGTAGGGCGCCCCAGCTTTTCCAGGCAGTTGTCGATCTCTTCAATGTGGCTTTCATGGGTAATTTCCATGGCCACCACCTTAATGCCGTGCTTGCCGGCTTTTTCAAACACCCAGGGCAAGCAGCCTTTGCCGTGGCCCTGAAACGAATAGGGGTTGGTGCGTGGCTTGTACGCACCCATACGGGTACACACTTCACCGTGCTGTTCCAGCGCCTGCATCATTTGCTCGACGTGTTCGGGCACATCCACCGCGCACAGGCCGGCAAAAATATTCAGATTGGACTGGTTAAAATCCACGCCGTTGTAGGTAAAGCCGTTTTGACGGTTGTTGTCTTTATGGCGTCCCAGAATCCGGTAATCTTCGGAAATGCGGATAGCCCGCTCGACCGCCGGCAGTGCTTCAATGTCTTCTTTATTGAGGCCCTTGGTGTTGCCTAGCAAATACACTTCGGTTAACCGCTGCGTCGCACCCTGAATTTCGTGAACGCGCACTGAAACGCCGGGTAAGTTTTCCAGAAAATTCAGCGTGATGCGATAAGCGTCGCTGTCCATCGGGGTGTCAGGGTGAAGAATGGCTAGCATGGTGTGTCCTCAAAGTTTATTGCGCAGCTTCCGCACGGTGCCGGGCTCGTCTTTAAGAGTTTAGAGCTCAGCCTATGGCTTCTGCCCGTTGGCGTATTTGCGCTTCCAGTTTCCGCTGGTCTGCCGCAAAAAGGCGAATGCCGTCTGCCAGCTTTTCGGTTGCCATGGCATCGTTGTTCGAGTCCCAACGGAACTGCTTTTCGTCCATGCGGCTGCGCTTGTCTTTAGAACGGGCACCAGCCGGGCTGAGCTTGCGCTCAAGCGAACCCGTGTCGTTCTGGAGCGCCTGCATCAGCGCCGGGCTTATGGTCAGCCGGTCACAACCGGCCAACATTTCAATTTGCCCGGTGTTGCGGAAACTGGCGGCCATCACCGCGGTGTTGAAATCGTTGGTTTTGTAGTAATTATAAATACGCTCCACTGACAGCACACCCGGGTCTTCACTGGCAGGAAAACTGTCGCGACCGCTGTCTGCCAGATGCCAGTCCATAATACGGCCAACAAACGGTGAAATCAGTGCCACCCCGGCCTGTGCACAGGCAACGGCCTGAGCGAACGAGAACAGCAACGTAAGGTTGCAGCGAATGCCTTCTTTTTCCAGCTGCTCGGCGGCTTTGATGCCTTCCCAAGTGGCGGCAATCTTGATTAGCACGCGCTGGGTATCAATACCCTGCTGGTCATAAAGCTCAACCATACGCCGTGCCCGCGACAGAGTGCCAACGGTGTCAAACGACAGGCGGGCATCTACTTCGGTAGACACCACACCGGGAACCAGCTTCAGAATTTCGCCGCCAGCCAGCACCGCCAGAATGTCGGTCGCCAAAACAAGTTGGTCTGCGCTTGCGCCGGCCTGGCGTTTTGCCGCTGCAATCGCTTTGTCGACCATCGGCTTATAAGCGTCAGATTCAACGGCCTTGAGCAGCAGCGACGGGTTAGTCGTGGCATCTTGCGGGCGCCAGGCGGCAATGGCATCCAGATCGCCGGTGTCAGCTACTACGGTGGTCATGGTTTTCAGTTGCTCAAGCTTGTTGCTCATTCGCGCTGGTGTCCTGCTACGTCGGTTACGTGGGTAAAGAAAGATTACGGCTGACTACAATAACGGGCCACCGCAGGCCGAACAAGACAACCAAAGGTTATTCAGCCATTAAATGGCATTACGCTTCGGTAAATACGGTGGCAATTCCCGTTTGTGGAACCTTGGCCAGGGCCTCGCGCAAAACATCTAGCCCGGCGCCCGGTTTGTGGGCATTTTCGCTGATGTAGCGGCGGAATTGGCGCCCACCAGGAACCCCGTGGAACAATCCCAGCATGTGTCGGGAAATATGGCCCAAATACACGCCGCGCGCCAGCTCTTGTTCAATAAACGGGTACATGGCTTCCAGAGATTCATGGCGGCTAACAGCCTTTTCCGGCTCGCCGAAAAATTCGCTGTCTACTTGCGTCAGAATCCACGGGTTATGGTACGCCTCGCGGCCCAGCATAACGCCATCGGTATGGGCCAGATGCTGGTGGCATTCATCCACGGTTTTTATGCCACCGTTAATGATGATTTCCAGCTGCGGATACTTGGCTTTCAAGCGATACACCCAATCGTACTTCAACGGCGGCACATCGCGGTTTTCTTTCGGGCTAAGCCCTTCCAGTACCGCTATGCGGGCGTGAACAATAAAGGTTTTGCAGCCCGCAGCTGCCACCGTGTCAATAAACCCGCACAGCTCATCCCAGGATTCGCGGCCATTAATACCAACGCGGTGTTTCACCGTTACCGGAATATCCGTAGCTGCCTGCATCGCCTTAAAGCCCGCCGCCACGATATCCGGATGGCCCATCAGGCAGGCGCCAATCATATTGTTCTGCACCCTGTCACTGGGGCAGCCCACATTCAGATTCACCTCGCTAAACCCGAATTGCTGCGCCAGGCCGGCACAATGCGCCAGTTCACCGGCATTGCTGCCACCTAACTGCAACGCCAGCGGATATTCTGCCGCGTTGTGGTGCAAAAACCGTTCGGTATCGCCGTGAATCAACGCGCCGGTCGTGACCATCTCGGTGTACAGCAGTGCGTGCTTGCTGAGCTGGCGCGCCATGTAACGATAATGCGGGGTTGTCCATTCCATCATTGGCGCAACGCAGAAGCGGCGGGAGGGTTCCGCGCTGATTGGCTTAGGAGCTTGAACGAATTTTGCGGTGTTTTCTGAAGGCACGGTAATACTCACTTCCTGCTGGATGTTGCCTGCTTTTTGAGCTGCCAATTCTATCAGGAAAGTGGTTTCGTTGGTTCACTGGATTGGGCCGGGTGCCACCGTAGAACAAATCGTTAACCTCATCCCAAGCCTCCGCAGTATCTGGTTGAGCGCGTATCGTCTGACTGTCGTATCCTTGCAACGATATCTGATCGACCCGCCAACCCTGTTTTGATTTTCCTCACTGGTGGCTCGGAACAAACGGTGCGAGCGAATAGTCCTCTGGACTTGGGTCGCTAACCGGAAGGCGCTATACTCCAAAAACTGTGAAATACTGGTAAAAACAATGAAAAACAATCAAACGGACCAGATTATGACTCTGGAGGAGCTGGCGAACTATTTGAAGATCTCCAAATCGACCGTTTATAAACTGGCTCAGGAAGGGCGTATACCAGGGCAAAAGCTTGGCAAACAATGGCGCTTTGGAAAGCAGGCTATCGATGATTGGCTCAGTCACCAAGCCCGGACAGAGGGTAGAGATTGATCATGTTTACACCTCATCAAAGTGCCTACTTCGCGAACTGGCTTACCCAAACCGGAAAAGTTGAAAATCGGGTCTCCCGGGCGATGGCATCTGCTCGTGTTGATATGAATCCCCATCAGATTGAGGCAGCCAGGTTTGCCCTGAAATCCCCTCTGGAAAAAGGGGTTTTACTCGCTGACGAAGTTGGTCTGGGTAAAACCATTGAAGCCAGTTTAGTGATGGCCCAGAAGTGGGCTGAGGGTAAGCGGAATATACTTTTGGTCGTCCCAGCGTCACTTCGTAAGCAGTGGAGTCAGGAGCTACAAGACAAGTTTGAGCTGCCTTCAATCATCATTGACAGCAAGGTTGCCGCTGCACTCAAGAAAGAGGCCATCCACAACCCGTTCTCCCATGAATGCAAGATTGTAATCTGCTCATATGAGTATGTTGCGCGCCAGAAAGAAAAGGTGCAGCTCGTCGATTGGCATTTAGTAGTCTTTGATGAAGCCCATAAACTTCGCAACATCTATCAGAATTCAGGCAGTAAACGGGCGAAGACCATTGTTGAAGCGACTCAGTATGCCGATAGCCGCGTTTTGCTGTCGGCCACGCCTATTCAAAATAAGCTAATGGAACTCTATGGTCTGAGTCAGGTAATCGACGCCCATTATTTTGGTGATGCCAAATCCTTCCGGAAGCTCTACGTTAACCGTCAGAATGACAAACAAGCTCTGGAGGACCTTAAACAGCGGATAGAGCCCCTGTGTCACCGTACTTTGCGGCGTCAGGTGCAACAAGAAGGGGGCATCAGTTTCACTAACCGCTACTCTCTTACTCAGGACTTTACGCCTCTGCCTGAAGAGTGGGAGTTGTATCAGAAACTCTCCCATTACTTGCAGGACCCGAATATTCAGGCGATTAGCCATCAAGCAAAGCACCTGGTCAGTATGGGCCTTCGGAAGATCCTGGCTTCATCCTCCTTTGCTGTGGCCGATACGTTGAAGGGGATGGTCGAGCGCCTGAAAGACAAACAGTTGCTAAATGAAGAAGCTCTTTCGGACATCGAAGAAGCAGATGACTGGCTGGATGCTGAATTTGGAGATGATGAGACCCAGGCAACTACAAAAACAGATAGACTTCAGCACGAGATTGAGCAGTTAACGGAGTTTCAATCCTTAGCGCAAAACATTAGTGAAAACGCAAAAGGTAACGCCCTTCTGACGGTGCTTGAAAAGGCCATGGCGATGACTGAAAGCCTGGGAGGTCAGCGAAAGGCCGTTGTGTTCACCGAGTCATGCAGAACGCAACGGTATTTAAACGATTTGCTTGAAGGCAACGATTATCGCGGTCGAACGGTGCTCTTGAACGGGTCCAACGCAGACTCGCGCTCGAAAGCCATCTACAAAGAATGGTTGGAAGAACACCGTGGATCGGCGCGGATTAGTGGCTCAAAACCGGCGGATATGAAGGCCGCACTGGTCGATTGTTTCAAGAGTGAAAAAGCAGATATTCTTGTTTCCACCGAAGCCGGCGGCGAAGGTATCAACCTGCAGTTCTGCTCTGTACTGATTAATTACGACCTGCCCTGGAACCCTCAGAAGGTGGAACAGCGTATTGGCCGGGTGCATCGCTACGGCCAGAAAAATGACGTGGTCGTTGTGAACTTTGTTAACCGCAAAAACCCGGCCGACCAACGCGTGTTTCAGCTGCTTAACGAGAAACTCAAGTTATTCGAAGGGGTGTTTGGGGCGTCGGACGAAATATTAGGGGCCATCGAAGGCAACATCGACATAGAACGCCGTATCTATGATATTTACCAGAAGTGCCGAACAGACGCGGAGATTGAGCAAGAGTTCGATCAATTACAAGAGAGTCTAAAGGACATTCTGGACGTCAGAGAGGCTGAAGCCCGACAGACCCTGCTAAACGATTTTGACCGTGATGTTGTGGCAACGCTGAGAACACTGCGCGACGAAAGTAACGACTTTCTTCAGGAGTATGAGCGGGTCCTACTGGATTTAGCGAGAGCAGAACTGCCAGCAGCAATTTTCAATACCAATCATTTTGTCCTGGACGGCCAACGGTATGACTTAAGCTGGCCTCTGGTCGAACAGAACAACTCGGAATTCTTTCGTCTGCAAGCGACAAAGCATCATCTTGCCTGGGAGCTTGTCCGCAAAGCAAAAAGCTATCGGTTGGAGTCAGCGCATCTGATCTTTCAGTATGATCAAATGGAAGGCCAGTATGCTGCGCTAAAGGTGTATCTGGGCCATTCTGGAACCTTGACCGCTTTTGAGATTCGCTTTTCTTATAATCGAGGAAAGGACGTAAAAAACCAACTGGTTGTTTTGGCGAAAACTGACTCTGGCGAGTTGCTCACGCCGGGAAATGCCGAGCACCTGCTCTTTGTTCCGGCGTATTCGAAGTCGTTGGAACGGATCATCGATGAAAATGAATTTGCCGACTATCAAGCCCAGGTGATTGACGAACAAACCCTCCAGACCGAAGCCGAACTTGATAACTATCTGGAGCAGGAGTCCGACAAGCTGGAGCGCTGGGCCGACGACCGGCGCAAAGTCTTGATGGAAACCGTGGATGAGCTGGCTGAAGACATTCATCAGCTAAAGAAAGCGTCGCGACAACTGGCATCCACGGCTGAAAAGATCCAGGCGAAAAAAGAGCTGAGAAAGCTGGAGCGCAAGCGAGACGATGCTTTGCATGAATACCACGAATCCAGAAAAGTCATTGAGCAAGAAGAAGACCGCCTGCTGGATGAGGTTGCCGAAAAGCTGGAATTGACCTGCGAGGTGAGAAATCTATTCACCATTCGCTGGACTCTAACTCATTGAGCCTTAACGAGACATCAAGATGGATCAGGAAAAACTCGTCAAAGACCTGTTGTTTCATATTCGCCTGGGCGAAGACTCCAGTATTGAATTCAAAGCCGTCACTTATGAGGGTGAACGGCCCAAAGATCCAAACCGGGATAAAATGGCCCATGAAATTGCCGCCTTCGCCAATGGCCAGGGCGGACGACTTGTGTTGGGTGTGGTCGACATCTCAAGAAGCATCTCGGTACACCAAAGTGCGGGGCGTTACTACCAGCGTGTCGGCTCCACCAAGCAGGAAATGAAACCGGAAGTCCTTGCACGCTTATTTCAACAGCGTTCTCAGGCACGGCTGATCCGATTCGACGAAGCCCTGGTGCCGGGGACCCAAGTCGAAGATATTGATAAATCTTTGAAACAGCGTTTTTTGAAACCGAATACGCCCGAGAAAGAGCAGCTTCACAAGCTGCATTTGACCGCTAAAGACGACTACGACGAAGGCCTATCGGTCTGTGGCGTACTGCTGCTTACGCCTGATCCCACCCAGTGGTTGAACAATGCCTATGTCCAATGCGTGTTTTATAGCGGCACCGCGCGGGACGCGGAAGACCAGCTCGACGCACAGGATTACACCGGCCCCATAGACCAACAAATCAACGGTGCGGTGGATTTCGTTAAACGGAACATGCGCATAGAAGCCAAAAAACAAATCGGCCGGGTCGATATTCCGCAATACGATCTGGGGGCGATTTTCGAAGCCGTAGTCAATGCGGTTGCGCACCGAGACTACTCCATGACCGGTCGGCGTATCCGTTTACACCTATTTGCAGACCGCCTGGAACTCTACTCCCCGGGCGAGCTTTCCAACAGCCTTACCATCGATGGTTTGATGGAGAACACCGTCACCCGCAACGAGGCATTGGTAAACTTGTTGAGTCGCTACTATCAGGCCCGGGAAGAAGCAGGCCGCCAGGCGTTGATTGAACGGCGGGGAGAAGGCGTGCCCAAAATCGTCCACCGCAGTACCGAGCTGAGCGGCAAGGAGCCCGAGTATCGCCTCATCGACGACCGTGAGTTACTGCTCACAATTTATGCAGCCAGCAAAGAATCCCGACGCTAACATTCTGTCATGCTATGTCGCCACACCGGAGCAAGCTAAGGGGGCCAACCCTGTGGTTACAGCAAAAAGGCCAGACCGATCAACTCAAGCGGGAGCTACTGGTTCATCACCATAATGGGCTCATATTTTACTATTACACTGCCCTTCAAATCTGGCTTCGTACCTTCGAAGCCAACGGCAATGCCCTGGCGCTTGATAACGAAATCAATGATTACCACGGGTTGAGTGATGCCCAGTCATACATCCGCCACTTGCAGTCGAAACACGGGCGCAAATGGTCGTTCTGGAAAGAAGCAGATTACCCAGCCAAGCCTGAACAACCCTGATCGCTTGCAACGCTCAAATCACAGTCATTCCGATAAACACCAAGGAAAAGCGCAGTACCATGAGCAACCCAGACACCCAGATGAACTGTTTGGAGATGCTTGTCCCTATATCCTTCCTTCTGTTGTGCTTGTCCATTGTGGGTCTTATCGGCGTGACCCGACTCATGTGGTGTTCTATCGGGAGCGCACCATGGCTTGGTTGGCGCAAAATCTGGGGTTGAATTTCGAGATACCGGCCAAAGATGTGGCGCTTTTCCAGCAACAAGCCCGGTAGGTCCCGTGATCTGGCCTGTTGCTCTGCTATGACCGTGGCCGACGGTCTCCTTCTATAAAGTTCACCAAAAAAAAGCGGGAAGCCCCTAAATTCATTTATGGGGAGGGAAACGTCGCAAAAAATAGTATTTTAGGTTTAGTTAGTAGCTAATACGTGTATACTCTTTCCATGAGCGAATTTAAAGTAAGATACAAGTCAAACAACAACGTGGTGTATTCCTGTAAGTACCACGTTATTTGGTGTCCAAAGTACCGAAGACCCGTGCTTGTGGATCAAATAGAACATCGCCTAAAAGAGATTATACAGGACATAGCCAATAATCATGATTCTGAGATATTGGAGCTGGAGGTTATGCCCGATCACGTTCACTTGCTAGTCGAAGTTGATCCGCAATACGGTGTCCATAAACTGATCAAATCCATGAAGGGGGTTTCATCCAGAACGCTGAGAGCGGAGTTTCCCGCGCTCAAATCGCGCCTACCGACCTTGTGGAGCAATTCGTACTTTGTGAGCACCGTAGGCGGCGCTCCGCTTGAAATCGTTAAGCAGTACATTGAGAACCAGAAAAACGTATGAAACGCGCAAAAACCCCAACCTTTATTGTCGAACTGCCGCTGTCCGTGTGCGACAACACCGAACGGCAGCTTACCGCTCGCCTATTGGCCGGCACTCGACTGTATAACGCGGCGCTGGGCGAAGCCCTGCGACGCCTGGGGTTGATGCGCGAATCGAAGGCGTGGCAGGCGGCTAGAAAACTGAAAGCCAAAGAACGATCCGCCGCATTTGGTTCGGCCATTAAGGCGCATCATTTTACCTCAGCTTCGGTTTCCGCTTTTGCCACCGGCTGTAAAAATGCCGCTGGCCGGAAAAGCCGGTTAAGTGCGAACGAAACCCAGCGCATTGCTGAAACCGCGTTTGATTCGGCTGAGCAATACAGTTTTGGTAAACGCGGCCGCCCGCGCTTCAAGAACGCTAAACGACCGCTAAAATCCTTCACCGGAAAAACCAACAAAGCAGGCATTCGGTACCGCGCCGAACTGGGCGTGGTGGAATGGGCCGGATTGGTGATGGCGGTAAAATACCCACCAAAAGGAAAAGACGTTTGGCTTGAAAAAGCGCTGGAAGCTGCCACTAAATTCTGCCGGATTGTGTGGCGAACGGTCAAAGGAAAACGCCGCTGGTATCTCCAGCTTGCGCAAACCGGCCTAACGCCGGCTAAAGAAAAGAATACGACCCAGCCCGGACGAGAAGTGGGCTTGGATGTTGGTCCCTCTACCGTGGCCGTGGTATCAGAATCCGGTGCTGAACTGTTCAAGTTTTGCCCCACCATCAACCAACCCTGGAAAGAGATTCGCCGTATTCAGAGAGCCATGGATCGTTCGCGGCGAGCGACAAACCCTCACTGCTACAACGCCAATGGCACCTGGAAAAAAGGCGCCAGAGTCACGGTGGTGTCCAAGAATTATCGGGAGCTGAAACACGCACTGGCAGAAAGCGAGCGCAAACTGACCGATGAGCGAAAGCGTTCCCACGGAGAGCTGGGCAACACCGTAATGCGTTTGGGCAACGTCCTCAAAGCCGAAAAACTGTCGTACAAGGCGTGGCAAAAATTGTACGGAAAAAGTGTCAAAGTCAAAGCGCCCAGTGCGTTCATGCAGAGGCTAAACCGCAAGGCTGAAAGCGCCGGTGGTCAACTTTTGGAACTGAATACCTGGAGCTTGAAGATGTCGCAGTACGATCATGTCAGCGGCGAATGCCACAAAAAACAACTCAGCGAACGATGGCATATTCTCGGCGGCAAAGCCGCCGAGATAACGGAAAGCTCCGTCATTGTTCAACGAGATATGTACTCGGCCTTTTTGGCCTTGTGCGTTGCCGAAAACGGACACCAGTCAAGCCAGTTAAATCATCGCTGGCCGGTTGTGAAGCAGCTACTAGAGAGGACGGGCTGGTGTCGTCAAATACAAATTGCGAGCGGCGGAACTCTTGTTCTTCCCACGGTAACTCCGTCGGAGCGATTCGTCTTTTAGAGTGGCGTCGGTTCGGCTACGGCCCGGAGGTGTAGCTTGGTGAGAGCCAAGCGAGAACCGGGAGACCCCGAACCATTTGGGCGCCATAAAACCCCCTAATTTCAATTATGGGGATGCTTAGGACAAACACGGCTTTTCCGTAGGTCTCGAATGACCATTTCATGATCTCTGAAAAAGCGCTCATTACGTCTTCAAATTCACCGAAGATCTGCGTACTCATCCGGTTGGCATGCACTTCCAGCCCACTGAGCTCGAGGCGTTTGACGATGTCTTTAACGGGCGCTTTGTAGTCGTCCGTCAAAGGGTAGTAGCTGATCTGCGCTGACAGGTACATAGGACCTCCATATCTTTGATAGTCGAAATGCTCTGACAGATACGTTGCTCCCCAACGAAAAGGTTTTCAATGGGCGGGCGACAAAAGCGAGTTACCATCCGTTAAGGGATGATGCCTCAGAATGTCGATAACCCGGTTGCCTCCATCAACCGGTAACGCCAGTACCTAATTCGTGAGTGGTCGGCATAAGCTTCGTAAGGCAGACTCAGCACCGGAGTTGTGGCGGGCCCGGCTTGCCATTGGCGGTCAAAGAAGGCCTGGGCCTGCTCTATTAACGGGGTTTTAGTCAAGCCCCGAATGAGGATGTCAGTCTCAAGATTCAGGTCATTCAGGTTGCGACGAGTGAAGTTTGCCGAGCCCATCAGTAGCTGCCCCTGATCATTGGTGTCACGACGAATCAGCATCTTGCTATGGCACTGCTCACCATGGGTATTACACCAGCGGACGGGGATGCCTGCCCGCGTTAATTCCATCGCGACCTGGCGATTGGGAATGCCACTTTTTTCATGACCGAAAGCTTCCTTGTTCGGGTCCAGCAAAGCCCGAACCTCGACGCCCCGGTCGTGAGCATCGATAAACGCTGTCACCAGTTCACGGTGGGAGAGGTAAAACATGGCCAGGTCCAACTTCGAATCTTGGCGCGCTGAATTAATCATTGTCAGCGCTGATTCGAGAATTTTTTGTTCCGTAACCACGCTGCCGACAGCGCTCTCATCTTGGCCGCCGAAGGTGTTGGGCGAAACGTCCGGGGCCAGGTTCAGCCTGGCATCGGAAAGTGCCAGCACGGCCTGCTCGCTGGCGAGTAAATCGTTCACCGCGGGGCCAGCAAAGCTCAAGGCCACATTGCTGTGCTTACTGCTGCCATCGTGAGGGTTGGCGGAGGTAATCAGGCCTCGGAAACGGTTGCCTTCATCCACGATCAGAACCTTGCGGTGGTTGGCCTTGAAATTCGGCAACGCCAGGTAGCTGCGCAAGGTGACTTCGCCATCATCCAGCAGATTTGGCAGCCAGCCAGAGGTATCCGAGTTTCCCAGCCACTGGCAACAAAGGCGCCAGCCCGCTGACCATATTGGGTTGGAATCTCTGAGCTGGCCGAGGGCGGTCTCTGTCACCGGGATACCAGCGTCCTTCAGACGCTCGAAATAGGGCGACTTGCGGCCTCCGTAAAAGGTATTCAGCGGATCGGTGATAACGACAATGCGGATATCCTCCACCTGCTGGCTGCGGGTTATCAGAGCGCTGGTCAATTGCTCCGACAGTGGCCGGTAACTGTCGTCGGGCCTGCTATCGTTGAACAGGAACATGTCCAATACGATCAGCTTTTCGGCCTGGGCGATCAGCCGGAAGATCTCATCAAAGATGGTGTGTTCTAGCTGTACACCGTCGCTGGCGTCCCGATAGGTCAGATCGGTAAACAACCGGGCATCAATTAAAGGGCGC
This sequence comes from Marinobacter sp. LV10MA510-1, assembly GCF_002563885.1. Classification (GTDB taxonomy): domain Bacteria; phylum Pseudomonadota; class Gammaproteobacteria; order Pseudomonadales; family Oleiphilaceae; genus Marinobacter. The sequence goes on from NZ_PDJA01000001.1 coordinate 61,912, forward strand.
TCAGGCCCTTGGAAACTCAGCCCTGGAGGCAGTGGTTTTAAAACATGGTATACACCGATACCGGTGAGAATCAGAACAATCAACAGCAACAGAATTTTCAAAGATATCACTCGTGAATTGGATTAAAAAATGCCAGCAACTCGGCGATAACGGCTTCGGGTTTGCTAAAGCAACGGATGTATTCGGCCACCGTCTCGTTAGAAAGTACGGCTCCCGGTGCGCTCCAGTGTTTCAGTTTCCCAGTCAGATAATAACCCGGATCGGCGCCGATCAGGTGTTCGGGCAGGCCATTCGGCTGAATCAGGAAAAACCAGTGATAATAGCCGGTGGCAAAGTTCTGGTCCGTGTTGCGGAACATATGGAGAGTCGGTGCGATGTCCATTATACAGGCCTTTAGAACTCGATCAGGGTGGTCCAGCGCCATGCGTTGGGTAACCGTACGCCACCTGCAGTCGACTTGATGTGGCTTAGCGGCTGTTTAATGCCTGGATTCAAGTTTTCTTGTAAATTCAGCTTTTTATTACCGGTTAATTTCAAAAATAGGCGACAAATAGGCATCTTGTTCAGGAGCAAAGAGCAAGTTCAGATTTACGCCGCCCGCTGGCTCTGGTATTACAATAACTAACAATCCAATATGGATCCCGAAAGAATTACTCCTGAACAGGAACTGGCCATGGTGGCCTAATGTCTATTTTTGAATCTTACCCGCCAATAATGGGGGACAGCCGCTACGTACCAGAAGAGGAAACTTTATCATGGCCAGTCTTAACCAATTGCGTCGCGATCACGCCAGCATGGCTCGGTTGCTGCACGTACTCTTGATCAGGCACAAAAGCCTGACGCAGGGCGAGCGCCCAGACTTTCATCTGATACGTGAGGTGGTGGACTACATCCTCGAATACATGGACGGCTTCATAATGCCTCTGGAGCGTTTGCACAGCGAACACCTGCTGGCCAAGGCGCCCGAAGCCGAGGCGTTAAGCCATCGAATGGCCGATGATTACCAAGCCTTGCGTAAGCGCCTGAACCTGCTTTCCGAGACGCTCGATATGATCCTGATGGATCACGTGGTGCCTATGGAGCGCTTTATCGAGGACCTCAAAACCTATCTCGATGCCCATCACGCTTACTTAAAGGTCGAGCGTGAACAGCTGTTTCCATTCCTTCGTAAACATCTGACCGATGCGGAGCAAAAGGACCTACTCAAGATGTTGCCAGACAGCTCAAAAGCTAACCTGTCGCGGCTCCGGGAAGATCATCCAGAGCTTTATGCGGAGTTCAAGGCGGCGCCTTCGCCATTCGCTTGAGCACAGTAAAAGCCGGCGCCCTTTGGCGCTGGCGTTGATCACATCACCAAGGTTTGATAGCAGTGAAAATGCCTGTTTTTGTCATATCTCGTCGCAACTCGAAGGCTGCCAAAGCGGCAACCGGATCCACAGCTTGCAGATTACCAAAGTGAATACGGGTCCAGGCGCCACGGCCCACTTTCACGCTATAAATATACCTGTCCTCGGTTTGGCCAGTGTCGGCCCTGACCACCTGCGTAAAGGCCGACAGAATCACTTCCTCAACAGAAGGCGCGCACGCAAAACACTCACCAACCAACCGAATACCCATGCCATGCACATGAGCCATGTAGAGTTTTCGGGAGGCCGTGTCAGAAAGCTCTTTTACCGAAACGCCAATACCGCGCTCGTATACACGTAACTCGGTGGTGGGGAAGTCCTCAATTTCCGGTAAATCCACATCCAGCATCAACATTTTGCCATCCGCAGATAACTCGAATGACAGTTCCGTTTGCTGTGGCCAGTCAATATCCAGCATGTGATCGTCCAGCACAGATTCCATAGCAGCGGTGTTTCCCGTTCGTGCGCTTTGGTAAAGAGTAGCTCGGGCAACGTCACGTTGCTCAAACGCCAGCTTTTCTTGCGTCCACTGCTCATGCTGGTTTTGATATCGCTGACGCTTGCGTTCATTGGAATCTGCAAAGGCTTTGCGCCGGGCAGGGCAAAGGTAGGCTAGCCAATCCAGTGTCCGTAACGCTGGCGCTTGCGGTTCGGGTTCGTCAAAAGGCTCTGCCACCAGCGTGGGGAAATGGTCAGGCGCCGGAGTATCCCAGTGAATGTTGATGATTCTTGCCATCATCCGGTTATGGCTATTCACCTGCTGCTGCAGAGTATCTTCGAAGTGTTGCCGGGCGTGTGTTTTTGCAATCTCCAGCGCCTGGTCACCCAGATCATTACCCTCCGCATCCAGAATGGCAATGTCGCCGGTTTTTGTATTCAGCTGTATTTGTGCAATCTCGTCGGCTACGGCTGGCCGAGCGAACGGTGACGCTGTCGAGTTCGAGCTTCGCCCGGCGTTAAAGGCTTTATTCTGCTTCAGCAGCCTTTTGCGATAAGACATCCCGGAACCGGGAATGCCCACATTGCCATAAAGCCCGTTCCGCCCCAAAGTGACATTGGCACCACGCACACCGGCAGAAACGCTGACCCCGCGCTTGCCAAGATTGATGCGAACTCCGGGGAAAATTGAGACTGTTCTACGAAATCGAAATGCCATTTTGAGCCTTATTTTGACTGTGTAATTGCATGAATATTCGCCACCCCAAACGGGATATGAACCATCGGAATATCTCCCGCATCGGATTGCAGGTGCGATCGTTGGTCATCAAAAAAAATGTGGGGCTTTAGCACCTTCAGGATTCGGTCTTTCTTCATTCCACCCAAGAAGAAAACTTCGTTGGCATCCACGCCCCAGTGTTCCAAGGTTGTAATCACGCGTTCATGGGAGGGCGCATTGCGGGCGGTCACGATGGCGATCCTCAATATCCGTCGATAGTCGGGATCGTCCATCACCGCCTGGTCTTCCAGCTTTTGCAAGTGCGAGAGCTTACGAAACAAATCCGCAAGTGGGCCGGGGCTGTGCGGAATTTGGGAGCGAGACGTCTCGTGCTCTTGAAAATCCTCTAACGAGCCGGCTTTGAATACCCGTTCTGAAGCGTCATCCGCAATTACACCATCAAAATCAAACGCTATGCGCAGCTCTGGGTCACCTTCATCATCCACCACTTTGCTGGGTAACACCGTACCAGCCGGGTGGCCGTAGTCTATCGCTTGCGACACATCGCTGGCATTGGCCGATAGAAACAGCGAGGCATTGAACGCTGGAATATAAGCATAGGGCGATTTGCCCTCCAGAAAGGCTGCGCGGCTGATATTCAGGCCGTGGTGATGAATAGAATGAAATACTCGTTTGCCGGTAATGACCGAGTTTCGCGAAAGCAAGACCACTTCTACCGGGCACTGCTCTGGAAATTTTTGGTTCACACTCAAAAAACGTTTTACAAACGGAAAGGCGACGCCTTTTCGCAACGGCTTGGTCAGATGAGTCTCCTGATACTTCCGGTAGGCTTTTTCACCTTGTTCGCGAAACACACGGTCGGAATTGGACAAATCAAACAGGGCGCTGGACGCCACCGCAATAACGAGCTTTTGTTCGATAGGGTAGGACATCGGCAGAGTGTTCCTCTTTTTGGCAGATATCCGGACCCAGATTTCTACGGCTTAAGATTATAGTGATACTGTGCAAGTATCAGTACAATCTAACTTATCCGACTCGGCAACTGGCCGTAACCGATATTAGTTTGTAGACCGTGGCCCCGAGCAGATAGAAACCGTGCACATTGCCCGCACTATGGTCGAAAGCGGAAATGCCTTGGCGGTAATGGGTAACCACGAGTACAACGCAGTTGCCTGGGCTACGCCCGATCCGCAAAACCCCGAACAATACCTGCGCCGCCGCACCGATAAAAACTGGAACCAGCACAAGGCCTTTCTGGAGCAGGTGGGCGAGGGCAGTGAGCTGCACAACAGCATGATCGAATGGTTCAAAACTCTGTCCGTTTACCTTGATTTACCGGAGCTACAAGCCGTTCACGCCTGCTGGCACCCAAAGTACATGAACATGATCGACCCGTTTACAGATGCCGGGCACTATTGGCTTAGGGGTGAGCCTGCGCCGCTGACGGAGCACATTGCTTGTTTGGATTACAGCGTGGCTGGCGGGGAAGGTGGGAAGTTGTGTGGGTATCGGTTTGGGGGGGGAGACGCGCTTGAAAAAAGAGAACTTTGTTTTCTGAGGCTCGGCGAACCATCTTGGGAGTTAAGAGATACCATCAACAACTAAAACATCGCCACCGGGCTGAGAGCGACTAATTTTTGCAATGACGATGGATAACCCCAAAACGCTTTTGGCGTCACCAACAGGGAATGCAATTGATACAGCAAACCGGAATCTACGAGCAGCTAATCACAAAGCTCATCCAAAGCCGCTTGAATCGTGAAAAGTTCTACGTTGGAGAGCGACAGTTAAATAGCACAGAGGCCTCTGTGTGGCTGTCACGCTTTCTGTCTAATGTCCTTGAATTTGCCATTGACTCGGTACCCTCGGGCGATGACAGGTTGCAGGCGCAAATCGAGCTTTCCAACCAGTTATTGATGTGGCTAAAAGGGCAGATTCAGGACAATGGTTTTTTGGAAGAGAACCTCCTTGATAGCCAAGGGAAGATTCTGACCGCTCTGTATGAATTGGAAAACCCGGTTGCTTCGAACCTCAAGCAATACGTTGAAGATATTTTTCCTCTCACCGGGCTAACCCAGAGTGAACTGTTCTCGGGTAGCAACGCAGGCCTATCGCTGGAGTCCGAACTTAAGCGCGAGATACTGTCAGCAGACAGGATTTACTGGCTGGTATCATTTATTAAGTGGGCCGGGATTCGTATTTTCAGAAAAGAGCTGGAAGCATTCGCAGCCAGTGGCCGTGAGCTGAAAATCATCACCACCTCTTATATGGGAGCAACGGATGCAAAAGCCGTTGAGTATCTGGCCAGCCTGCCAAACACCGAAGTGAAGCTGAGCTACAACACCGAACGCGAAAGGTTACACGCCAAAAGCTACTTGTTCCTCCGGAGTACAGGCTTTCATACCGGTTACATTGGTTCATCAAACTTATCCCGTTCTGCGCTTACCAATGGCCTTGAGTGGAACCTGAAGATCACGTCTCAGGAAATTCCGCACATCATCAAAAAATCTCTCAGCACCTTCGAAACTTACTGGGCGTCGGACGAATTTGAGCGGTTTGATGGGCAGGCTGAGAGTGCCGAAAAGCTCAAGCGCGCACTGAAACAGCAAAAAGGATTGGGTGAATTCAGCGTATCCCATTTTTTCGAGATCACGCCGTTTCCACATCAGAAGGATATCTTGGAGCAGCTGTCTGTTGAAAGAGACGTACACCAGCGTTTTCGAAACCTCGTGGTGGCGGCCACAGGTACCGGAAAGACGCTGATCTCGGCGTTTGATTTCCAGCGATTTGTGAAAGCAAAACCGAATGCGAATTTTCTGTTTGTGGCCCACCGGGAAGAAATCCTGCGACAGGCCCGTGAAGCTTACCGGGGCGTATTGAGAAACAGCGCCTTCGGAGAGCTCTGGGTTGGCGGGCAGTTGCCCGATCATTACCGCCAGTTGTTCGTATCCATTCAAACTTTAAATAACCAGCTGGACCAGCTGAAACTGACTGAGGATTACTACGACTACATTGTGATCGATGAGGTACACCATATCGCCGCATCAAGCTACCGCGCGGTCCTGGAACACTTTACACCTTCGATACTTTTAGGGCTGACTGCGACACCCGAGCGGCATGACGGTGGCGATATTCTGTGCGATTTTGGGGGTGTCATAGCGGCTGAACTGCGGTTGCCGGAAGCGATCAACCGTCGCTATCTTTGCCCTTTTCAGTACTTTGGAATTGATGACGATACCGACCTTCGCACGATTCCATGGAGCCGGGGGCGCTACGATGTGGCGCAGCTCACCAACCTGTACACCCACAATCACAGTCGTGTGAACAAAATACTGCGCAGTTTGCGAGAAATCGTCACAGACATAAAAAGTATGAAAGCCTTGGCCTTCTGTGTGAGCCGTGACCACGCAAACTTCATGGTTCAGCAGTGCCTGCTGAATGGCATAAAGGCTGATGTGCTGACCAGCGACAACAGCCATGAGCGGCAGCAAAAGCAGCAAGCCATCCGTTCAGGGCAGATCAACGTGTTGTGTGTGGTCGATATCTTCAACGAAGGTATCGACATTCCGGAAGTGGACACCCTGTTATTTCTGCGCCCAACGGAAAGTTTGACCATTTTCTTGCAGCAGCTTGGCCGCGGTCTTCGCCTTTCTGAGGGCAAAGAGTGCTGTACGGTTCTGGATTTCGTGGGTAACTCCCGGCCTGAGTATGATTTTGCTAATAAATTCAGGGCGCTGGTGGGTAAGTCTGAGCGTTCGATCACTGAGGAATTGAAACAAGGTTTTCCTCATGCGCCATTGGGTTGTCGGATTGAGCTGACTAAGAAGACACAAGAAATGGTGCTAAGCAACATACGCCAAGCCACTCTGACCATGAAATGTTTGGTGTCTCTGATTCGCCAGTTCCCCCAGCACTCAACTCAGAGACTAACCCTGAAGAATTTTATAACGCACCATCCTCACATCGATCTGAATGAGCTGTACAAGCGCGGCAGCTGGTCCGAGCTGGTTAGCAAAGCCGAAGGCGGGGAGGTTGCTGATGACTTGCCGTTCAAACTGGCGAAAAAAGGGATCTATAGCCGAATTTTGACGTGCGACGATCATCAGTACCTGCTGTTCCTGAAAACGTTGTGTCGGGCTGGCTTTAGCTGGGACGAGGTCGATCGTCGTCGAGTGCTCATGTGCCATTATGATTTCTGGCAAAAAACTGGGCCAGACCTGGAGTTTGAGTCGCTGGTACAGAGCCTTGTTGAACTCGGTAAGTTGGGGCTAGATCGGGAGCTGGTTGACGTTCTCGATTGGAAATTGGCGCAGACGAAGCATGAGCAATCGGCCATGCCTGACTTGCCGGAAGTGCCACTGTGTTTACACGCACGCTATTCACGGGAGCAAATTCTGGTTGGGTTTGGTGCGACAACATTCGAGAAACAGCCGCCGTCCAGAGAGGGCGTTTTCGTGATTCAAGACCAGAATATCGAGCTTTTATTTGTCACATTAGATAAAAACGAAAAACAATTTTCCCCGACCACCATGTATCACGACTACGCCATCAATGAGCGGCTATTTCACTGGCAGTCACAAAACAGCGCGCGGCCAGACCGAGGGCGAGGGCGGGACTATATTCACCACAGCAACATCGACAAGCGGCTCTTTCTGTTTGTGAGAGAACAGGCGAAAGATGAATACGGTCGCACGATGGGTTTTGTGAATTACGGTGAGCTTGGTTACGTATCCCACACCGGCTCACAGCCCATGAGTATCACTTGGAAACTGCGCACGCCGATGCCAAACTTCATGTGGCAACAGGCGGCAAAGCTGGCGGTGGCATGACGTACGCGCCCTACAACTTGAATGCCAAAAAGTTCTTCAGCCAATACCAGTCCCTGATTTTTGAACAGGTCCACAGCGACTGGCTGCCCCAGCTGGATGCCAAAAGCGGCTTGGCCCTGGACGTCGGCGCCGGCAGCGGCCGAGATGCTGCGGCGCTATCAGATCGCGGTTGGGATGTGGTCGCGGTGGAGCCTGCGGCGGGTTTACGGGAGCTCGGCCAGAACGCGACTAAAGACAAAAGCGTTCAGTGGATTGACGACCAGTTGCCAGACCTTAATCAGGTTCGAAAACTGAGTTATCGCTTTAACCTGATTCTGATTTCTGCGGTTTGGATGCATATCCCGCCAACCGCTCGTGAACGAGCGTTTCGAATCCTGGCTGAGTTGTTAGCGCCGGGAGGAATGCTGGTGGTTACGCTTCGGCACGGCCCCGGCGATGGTGAGCGTGTTTTTTATGATGTTAGCCGGGAAGAACTGGAGGCATTTGCCAAGCATCGGGCGTTGATTCCGGTTGCGTTGCCAACCGGGCGCAATGATGATGAGCTGAAGCGCCCCGAGGTTTCTTGGGAAACATTTGCGTTTCGGTTGGCGGACGATGGCACCGGTGCGCTGCCAACGATTCGGCACATCATCGTTAATGACAATAAATTCTCGACTTATAAATTAGGACTGCTTCGTGCCCTTGTTCGAATCGCTGACGGTGCGCCGGGTTTGGCGCTTAACCGAAGCGATGACTGGGTGGAACTTCCGCTTGGTGCAGTCGGGCTGTTCTGGATTATGCTTTACCGCCCATTAATTCTAAAACATCACCTGAGGCAGGCGCCCGGTGCGGGTGGGTACGGATTTGCCAAGGAAGATTTCTTCAAACTGCAGGATTTCAGCCCTCTGGATTTCCGGGTAGGCATGCGGCTGTCAGCCGATGTCGCGCCGGTGGTGCTTCGTGCTATTCGCGACGCTTGCGCGAATATTCTCAAGAACCCTGCACATTTTACAACCTGGCCCGGCAGTAACCGCCCAATCTTTGAAGGTGGCCCGGCCAGAGTGACCATCAAAAACGAACCGGCGCGTCTGGACAAGGCAACGCTGTCGCAATTCGGTACTTTCCGCGTTCCCTCGTTTTTGTGGGACGCGTTCAGTCGCTATGCCTGTTGGATTGAGCCGGCGATTGTGAATGAATGGATCGGGTTGATGAGCGGCTGGGACGTGCGTTATTCCATGGATGTCTATCATCAGGGTTTGCAATGGGTTGAAGGCCGCCGCGATACGTCTACGGTTCGTCAGCTTGTTGAGCAGAAGCTCCAGACCGGAAAAGTCGAATGCATTTGGACTGCGAGGAATCTGAAGGATAAGCGGTTTGACGTGGACCACTGTTTCCCCTGGTCACGTTGGCAAAATAACGATCTGTGGAACTTGATGCCTTCAACTCATACCGCCAATGCGGCGAAGTCTGAAAAATTGCCTGCGGATTCGCTGCTGAAACAGTCACGCCCGAGGGTGCTGAACTGGTGGGATCAGGCGATACTTGGGTCGGTGCGTGAAGAGCAGTTCTTTTCAGAGGCGGAAGCGGCGCTTCCGCTACTTGGCCAACGCCGCACCGTCGAAGGTGTTTTCGAGGGAATGCTTCAGCAGCGTTTGAGGTTGAAAACGAATCTGCAGCTTGCGGAGTGGTTGGGGGTATGACTCAGGCCAGCGTGTACCCAAAAATCGGATGTCACTATTAACAAGGAAACAAAATGCCCTACCAATTTGAAGATCTAAAAAACAGCTGCCATGCCGAATGGCACGCTTACATCCAGCACAGCTTTGTGCAGCAGCTGGGCGATGCATCGCTTGCCCCAGAAGCCTTTCAGCATTACCTGAAGCAGGATTATCTGTTTCTGATTCAGTTCGCCCGTGCCTATGGCCTGGCGGTATACAAAAGCCCGACGTTGTCTGACCTGAAACAGGCCAAAGAAGGGTTGAAAGCGATTGTGGATATCGAGCTGGATTTGCACATTCGTTATTGCAAGGAGTGGGGTATTTCAGAGCAGGAGCTTGCCAACCTGCCGGAAGCCCGAGCAACCCTGGCGTACACGCGTTATGTGCTGGATACCGGCAACCGCGGTGACCTGTTGGATCTGCACGTGGCGCTTTCGCCCTGCATGGTGGGTTACGGTGAAATCGCCAACTGGCTGAACAGCCGGGCGGAAACCATTCGGGGCGACAGCAATCCGTATGATGCCTGGATTACCATGTACGAAAGCACCGAGTTTCAGGAAGCCATGCAGTCAGAGATACGCTGGTTGAACGACAGGTTGGCCGACGTTTCCCCCGCCAGGTTCGATCAACTGACTAGAATATTCAGTGACGCTACCCGCCTTGAAATCGACTTTTGGCAGATGGGGCTCACCCGGAGTGATTGATTCAAGGGTCAATAAATTCGTTGTTTTTCAACCAACGTTCAATCGCCTCGCGGCTTGCCGTTGATGGATCGACATAGCATAGCCGGTCAAGGCGACAGATTCAGTCGCCAGGGTGATGGTTTGCTGTTTTCCGGTTTATAAATCGGGCAGCTGTTTACCTTTGGGCACGCTAGCAGAATAACGATCTTTAATTACGTAGAAGAGTTAACCAAACATGAGCGATCAGCAGGTCACGGACACCGCTATTGCAATAGCGAAAAAAATTAAAAAAAAGATTGCGAGGAAAATAGTCGACCACCTTCCTCAGGAAGCCGCCGCGGTCTCTGTTTTTATGGCCGGCTCACCAGACGCAGGCAAGACAGAGACTGCCAGGCAGATGATAAAGATGTTTCGCGATAGTTCGGGTGTTGAGTTAGTTCATATTGAGAATGATGAGCTGAGGAAAGAGTTCGAAGAGTATACTGGTTTAAATTCACCTTTGTTCCAGACCCCCGCAACGCTCTTGGTTGAAGCAATTCATGACCGAGCTTTGCAGCGAGGTGTTAGTTTTGTTTTGGACTCGACCCTGTCGAGCTTTGATAAGGCAAAAAGTAATATAGAGCGTTCGTTGAAGCGTGACCGGAGTGTTTTTGTGATTTTTGTCTACCAAGAACCTGCTCAGGCGTGGCGTTTGGTGCAAGCAAGAGAGGCCGTTGAGGGAAGACGAGTTCCGAAAGAGGTTTTTGTCGAGCAGTTTATTGAGTCCCAGCGAGTTGTTAGCGATCTTAAAAAAGTTTTTAAAAATCAAATAGATATAACGTTCATAGAAAAAAACATTGACGGTCAGAATAATATGCCGTGCTTCGATGTGACTGATATTGACGCTCTGCTAGGTAAAAAGTACAATCGCGAAACTCTAGAGATGATAGTCGGTTTAAGATAAGAAGGAGAAAGAAATGGCAGCATCGAAACGCGAAAAAGTTCAATCAACGCCTTTTGCTGACTTTATGCGTCATGCGTCTTCTGAAGAAAAAAGTGATTTTTTCAGTAAAGTAGTAAAAGAAACTATTGAAGAGCAGCGGCAAATGATAGCAAAAGCCCAAAGCGTAGCCGTCAGCTAATTTTACCGGTTTCAATTCTTTGTTCACTACGGCGCAGAGCTATCAGCGAAGCCTTATGGTTTCACAATTAGTCTCGCAAACTGCTATAAACGCATTGAACACCTCAATAATTCACAGGAATAGTTTCGGCTTTCTGTTCTTTGAGTGCTGGATCTATTAGCACGTCCAACCACCCCTGTTGTTTGACTCAGTTTGATCATTTGCGCCGTTGCTTTGTTGGCGGGTAAACCGATGAGCGCCTGTATGCTAGTAAAGGCGACAGATTTAGTCGCCAGGGTGATGGTTTGCTATTTTCCGCTTTACAGATCGGGCAGCTGTTTGCCCTGTGGCACGCGCACTTCAAATCCGGATTGCACGCTGACTGTTTCGCCAGCCGGTACGGTGCGGTTCCACGCTAATACGCCTTTTTTGTCGTCGACGTTGCGTTCTACCGGTTCGCTTATTTGCAGCGGTTCTACGGTGAGGATGTCGATTTGCGACACCGGCATGCGGTCAAATATCCGCACGTTTACAGCCTCGTCGTGATGATTGGTGATTTCAAAGCGGTTTTGCCGGCGTTGTACCTGTTCGCTTTTCCAGATGCCTTCTTCGCCGGTGCGTTCAGTCTCGTTGATGACGGCAACCCGTATGGCTTCATCCACACCGAAGCCCAGGCGCAGTTCTTCGCCGTTGGTCATTTCAGGCAGGTAGGTACTGCCGACACTCTGGCCATCGCGGAACAGCTGCACGGGGCCGGCGGGTATGGGGGCATCGGCGGTGAATATCCCCGTGGCGTGCACATAGCCTGTTGGGTCATACGCCGGTGCTGTCCATACTGCCATTTCCACCGCTACTGTGTGCTCGGCTACGATAAGGCGCTGGCCATTGCCGCCGCTTGGAACGCTGACAGGCTGCGCCAAGCGGTAGCTCTGGGTAAAGGTGCTTTGGCGCTCTACGCTGGCGCCGAAGTCTGCCTGGGATTCGGCCGTGGCGCTGCTGTTAAGCATGAGGGCGGAAGATTTCATCTGGCGCTCCAGCAAATCAGGCTGTGCCGGGCTAACCACCCAGGAATCCAGAGCTGGCATGTTGGTTCCACGCCGGGCATTGGCGGTTGATAGTTGCAGTTCAACGTTGCTCCAGTCATCACCGGTGGTCTGCTGCACAACGGCGAGATGTTGTAGCGTTAGTTCACCGCTTTTTTGGTCGCTGCCTTCCTGACCCGCTACCCGGGAGTTCAGTTGGGCGTTGTATTCGCTGCGCCAGCGCGCTTCGTTGCTTTGGAATTCCAGTGTGATGGTCAAATCGCCACCGGCAGGGGCGCGGTAATGAATCTGTGCTGTTTTGCTGGCCCGGGCGTTTTGCTGCGCTTGTGACAGTTCCCGTTCCAGGCGATCTTTCAGGGCTATGTCGTCACGCATTTGGGTGCGTATGCCGCGAATTTCTGCCAGTGCTTCCAATGTTGTCTGCTTCAAGGCGGCAGCCATGTCGCTCAATTGGGTGGCCGACAGTTCGTGCGGGTTCTCGGCGGCTTTGGTCATCAGGGTGACTTGCTGGTTCCAGGCTTGAATCGCGTCTTCTTGCGCCTGAAGTTGTTCTTGCACTTGGGTCAGCTCGTTACGCAACCGCTGGGTTTGTTCTGAGATGTACCCGGCTTGCTCAATGCGGCCAATCTCAATCTGCTGGATTTGCGCACCGGCGACTCCGCCCAGTGATACGCGCACACTTTGGTCCTGCAGGCTGACGGGCAGGCGGTCAATAGCAATAACGCCATTTCCCTGTTTCACCGTTTGAGTTTCTTGCCAGGTCAGGTCGCCATGGGAGGGGTAGAGGGTGGCCTGGGTGATTTCTGCCATGGCGCTGATTGGTAAGGCTGCAATGGCTAAAGCCAGAAGATTTTTTTTGATCATAATTCTCAACTATTTAGAGTGTGTGTTATTCGCATTTTCAATTTCTACGTCTGCCAAAGAGGCACACATAGAATAGCTTGCAGCGTTCATCACGTGTGGTCATTACTTAAACTTATAATTACATGGACTTGAATGCGATAGAGGAAAAGTTTGCGCAGGAGAGATAAACTAAGGTGTAAGAACTAAGTTTAATAGGGTGGCCTATGGAATCTGTCAATATGCATGAAGCTAAAACCCGTTTGTCCCAGTTGGTGGCAAGGGCGCAGAAAGGTGAAGCGTTTATCATCGCAAAAGCGGGCAAGCCTGTTGCACGAGTAACCGCGATTGATGCGCCCGAGTTCGCGCAACAGAAGCGTGTGGGCTTTCTGAAGGGACAGCTTAACATTCCTGATGATTTTGATCGTATGGGGCAGGATTGTATTGCCGAGATGTTTGGGGGCTGATGTGAATCTATTGCTCGATACCCACATTTTATTGTGGGCGGCTTCGGATGCGATGCAGCTTTCGCCAGAGGCTAAAGAATTAATACTTGATCAGGAAAATACGCTGTACTTTAGCGCGGCCAGTTTGTGGGAAGTTGTTATAAAAAATGGCCTGGGCCGTGAGGATTTTAAGGTAGATCCACACCTCTTACGTCGTGGCTTGGTTGAAAATGGGTATCGTGAACTGCCTATCACATCTCAGCATACCCTTGCGGTTGGTCATCTCCCTGATATACATAAAGATCCGTTTGATCGCATTCTTGTGGCTCAAGCTCAAGCCGAGGGCTTCCTGTTGCTAACGGCTGATGAGTTGGTTATGCGTTATCCAGGCCCAATTCGTTGTGTTTAGGATTAGAGCCTTTTGAAAGCCAACACAGCTATTATAACCCACACCCATTATGTGCCTTGAGTACGCCTGCCTGGCCGGTCATTGGTTACAGCGGAAATTCCCGCGGTTCTGGTGATTAGCGGGCTCTGTGTTATTGGAGAACCCGGATGACCTTGAAAGTTGGCATTCTTGCCGCCGGTATTACGCCGGACAATCTGCTACCCGAATTCGGCTCTTACGCTGACATGTTCAAAGATCTGTTCAAACGGGCCGGCTATGAATTTGACTATGCAACGTTTGAGGTACGTGACGACGACTTTCCCGGCTCGGCCAGTGACTGCGATGCTTGGGTTATAACCGGCTCGAAGGCGAATGTTTATGAAGATCTGCCTTGGATGCGACGCCTGAAGTTGCTGATTCTGGACATTTACCAAGCCGACCGCCCCATGCTGGGTATCTGTTTTGGCCACCAGATTATTGCTGAGGCCTTCGGTGGCTCTGTGGATAAGTACTCTGAAGGTTGGGGCGCTGGCCTGCACCATTACGAGTTGCTTCCCGGGGTAAGCGCCGTGAAGCCGAATAGCAACGAATTTACCCTCAGTGCGATGCACCAGGACCAAGTGGTGGTGAAGCCCGATCAAGCCAATGTTCTGGCGTTTTCTGCGTTTTGTCCCTACGCGGCTCTGCAATACGACAATCGCATTTTAACCTTTCAGGCACACCCCGAATTCGATGTGACGTTTGAAACACGGCTTGTTCGTCATCTTCGAGGTCAGTCTTTGCCGGAAGGTGACGCTGACCAGGCGCTGGATGAGCTGGTTGGGCCTTCCGCAGCCACGGACTCCCTGGCGATTGCAGACTGGATGGCGCGCTTCGTGATACGAAATTAGGAAAAGTTTTTATAGGTATCTGGCAATGCAGGCAGGTTCCGGCCGCCTGCAAGATGGCGCCCTTTAATGAACTGCGCGGAATTCCAATTCAAAATCTCTGATTTAGTGTTGGATGGATAGCGCCTATTTTGGTCGGTCTTGGTTTTCGATGTACGCACGAAGAACGCTGATCGGTGCGCCACCCACCGACAATAAACAGTACGATCGGCTCCAAAGCGCGTTTGTGCCCCAGTAGTACTGCTTGAGTTGCGCCCCATACTCTTTCTTAATCATCCGGCTGCTGACGGTTTTCAGCGTGTTGATCAGCTTTGCCGGCGTGATCATCGGGTGAAGCGTGATGAGCGCGTGAATATGATCCGTCTCGCCATTGAGCTCGTCCAGACCGCAATCATCGGCGCTTAACAGTCGGATAAACTCATCTTCAAGCCAGAGCAGCATCTCGTCATTCAGGCATTTGTGTCGGTATTTGGTCACCAGGACCAAATGATATTGGAGTTTGTAGATGCAGGAATTATGGCTTCTTTTCATACTAAAATACCACTGTATAAACATTGACACCAATTTTGGCTGGCTGTAATATTATCCGCATGAGCAAAGAGAAATCAACGCATATCCGTACCCAACAGATTGTCATTCGGAAGCCGCATGAGGCGTTTCGTGGGGCCGGCGTTTGTACTCAGATTGTTCGCAGAATCAAAAACGCCACCTCCTATTTGATGCAGCACCACCCTGAAGGCAAAGATCAAACGCTGTCGCACCGCGACGCTGATAAATGGCTCAAGAAAAACAACCGAGAGCTGTACGCCAAGCTCCCCCCGGTCAAAACACAGTTTCGTTTTTCGCAGAACTGGAACGCTTTGGTGGGCGACACCGTTGCTCTTGAAGTGCGCATCGTACCCAAAGGCAACTGCTTTATAATCGAACTCATCTACGACGAATCAAAAATCGTGGAGGCGGGCCGTTTCTGCCGTCTTCTCGACAAATCCCGCAAGGCCGGGATCGATTTAGGCATCAACAACCTCATCGCACTCGCAACGGATCAGCCGGGCGTTCGCGCTGTGACCAACAAGCGTCATCGCCGGATGAAAGACTTGCTGCACAGAGCGTCCAGCAAGGTTGCCTCTTATTGCCTGGAAAACAATATCGGCACGCTGGTTATTGGCTACAACGTGAATTGGAAACAAGAGATCAATATCGGGAAAGTGAACAACCAGAAATTTGTCGATATTCCGCATTCCATTTTGATCGCTCAAATCCAATACAAGTGCCAAAACCTGGGTATTGCCACCGTTATTCAGGAAGAGTCATATACTTCTAAGGCGTCCGCCTTGGATAATGACGTCCTACCTGTTTATGGGGAAAAACCCAAAAATGTCGTACCTTTGTTCAGCGGAAAGCGAATTCGGAGAGGGCTGTATCAAAGCAAGCACGGGATTATAAACGCCGACATCAACGGCGCTCTAAATATCCTCAGAAAAGCAACGGGTGACGCCTTTGGGCTAGCCTGTAAGGGGTGTGTGTTCAACCCCATAATGATGGAGCTTATGCCATATAAGTCCGTCGTTATTAGACGGGAAAATGCTACGCAGCCGATGGCCGCGTAGTAGGTTTACCCAGACACCAACTCAAAATCTTCGATTTAGTGTTGGTAGTTCACAACGGTATTGAAAGGTGACGCATGTCTGACAATAAGGCCGAAATTTGGCTGGCACAGCATCCTGAGATTGATTCCATTTTTGCCTGCGTTTGCGATTTGAACGGCACCATGCGTGGCAAGCGTGTTCCAGTTGATCAGTTGTCCAAGGTAATAGAGGGCGGGCTACGGATGCCATTGTCGATTGTCGGCATGGATATCTGGGGCGAAGATGTCGAAAACAGTGAGCTGGTTTTCTAGACGGGCGATTCCGATGGCTTGTGCGATTTTACTGGCCGTCAATTGATGCCGATCACCTGGACCAGTCGCCCGACGGCGCTGGCGATGCTGTGGATGCGGCAAGAAGACGGTGAACCGTTTCCGGGCGATCCGCGCAGGGCTCTGGCGCGCGTTGCCGAGCAATACAAGGAGCGCGGACTGACGCCTGTGGTGGCGACCGAGCTGGAATTCTATCTGGTCGATCCCTCGCAAGATTATCCGCAGGCGCCGCGATCTCCGGTCACCGGCAAACGTCTGGAATCCGACGGCGCGATGTCGCTGGACGAATTGCAGCACTTCGATGAATTTCTGAACGACGTTTACGATGCCTGCGAATTGCAGGGCATTCCTGCAGATGCTGCGATTTCGGAAAACGGGGCGGGTCAGTTTGAGATCAACATGCGCCACGTTGCCGACCCTTTGCGCGCTGCCGACGATGCCGTGCTGTTCAAGCGGCTCGTGCGCGGCATTGCCCGCAAGCACGAGCTTGCGGCTACCTTCATGGCGAAACCTTACGGCGACCTGTCTGGCAGCGGTTTTCACACGCATTTCTCATTGATTGATGAAAACGGGACGAACGTGTTCGACAACGGCGGCGACGAGGGCACACCGCTGTTGCTGAACGCGGTGGCCGGATTGTTGGCCACGATGCAGCAAAACACGCTGACGTTTGCGCCCCACGAAAATTCATACCGCCGCTTGCTGCCCGGCGCCCACGCGCCGACAAGCGTCTCTTGGGGCTATGAAAACCGCACCGCGGCCATCCGCATTCCCGGCGGTGATTCAAAAGCACGGCGTATAGAGCATCGCGTCGCTGGCGCCGATGCCAACCCCTACCTTGTGCTGGCCAGCATTTTGGGTGGGGCTCTGCTCGGCATCGAGAACGAGATGCAGCCGGCGGCACCCATCACCGGAAACGCGTATTCGATGAATCTGGACAATCTGCCGCTGGACTGGGCAACCGCCATCGACGCCTTTCGCAAGGGTGCCGATGTGCCGACCATCTTCTCCAAACGGCTGCAAACCATGTTGGTCGAATGCAAGATGCAGGAATTGCGTAAATTTGCCCGTTACGTGACCAAGTTTGAATATGACAGCTACCTGGAGATTGTGTGATGAACTCCCAGAATCACTCTTACGCCGGTGACGGCAGCCACACCCCAAGTTACTACGCCGCCTCGGCTAATGCCGCGCCGGAACGGCCGGAACTGGCCGGCGATCATCAAATAGACGTCTGCGTCGTCGGCGCCGGATACAGCGGGCTCTCGACGGGGCTTTACCTGGCAGAAAAAGGCTACAAGGTTGCCATCATTGAGGGCGCGCGGGTTGGATGGGGCGCCTCGGGACGCAATGGCGGGCAGATCGTTAACGGGCTGAACGCCAGTCTGCAAACGATCAAGAAGCGCTATGGGCAAGACACGGCCACATTCGTCGCCGGTCTTGTGCAGGAAGGTGGCGAAATTATCCGCGAACGAATCAGCACCTACGACATCCAATGCGATTTGAAAGAAAAGAACATCTTTACCGGTTTGACCAGCGCTCATATGGGCGAGCTGGAAGAACGGATGAAGCTTTGGGCCAGCTACGGCCTCAAAAATCAGGAGATGCTGGACAAGAACCAACTGCGCGAGCACGTGAATTCTGACCTCTACGCAGGCGGGCTGATCGACCATTCCGGCGGCCATATGCACCCGTTGAATCTGGCCCTGGGCGAGGCAGCGGCGTTTGAGCAGAACGGTGGAACGATCTATGAGATGTCGCCGGTGATCGACGTTGATCACGGGGCGGCTCAGCCAGTGGTTAGAACGGCCAAAGGCACCATGACCTGCAAGACGCTGGTTCTGTGCGGTAATGCTTATTTGGGCCACGTGGTGCCAACGCTCACTTCACGAGTGATGCCGGTGTCAACGCAGGTGATGGCGACCGAGCCTTTGGGCGAGGCCCGTGCGCGGGAGTTGATACCGACGGATGCCTGCGTCGAGGATATCCGCTATATCCTCGATTACTATCGCCTGTCTGGCGACAATCGCCTGCTGTTTGGCGGCGGCACGGTATATGGTGGCGCAGATCCCAGTGACATCAAAGCCAAGTTGCAGCGCAACATGGACAAGGTGTTCCCGCAGCTTAAAGGGGTCAGGATCGACTATGCTTGGAGCGGTAATTTCGCCCTCTCGTTCAGCCGCGTCCCCCAGATGGGCCGCATCGGCGGGAACACCTATTTCGCCCACGGCTACAGCGGCCATGGCGTTACCGGGTCGCACACCTTCGGGCGCATCCTGGCCGAGGCAATCCACGGCGACCTGACTCGGTTCGACGTGTTTGCCAAGGTACCCTGGTATCCGTTCCCTGGTGGGCGCATGTTCCGCGTTCCCTATTCGGTGATAGGTTCCTGGTGGTACGGGGTGCGCGACAAAATCGGTATCTGATCAAAAACCCGAAGGTTTTTGCAGTTTAACGCAGTGACCGCTGCAATACGCGGCGGCACATGTCGGGTGTTACGTCGCCGTTTTCACCCAATTTGTTCATGCCGTTTTTCTTCAGGCTGTCGATGAGTTCTTCAATGTGTTCTTCGCCCAGCTGGTAATCAACCAGGTGGGTTTTTACGCCCATGGATTCGAAGAACGTCTGGGTTTTGTCGATAGCGGCGTCGGCTTTTTGTTCCGCGCTGCCCTCAGTAATGTTCCAGACCCGTTCGGCGTATTGCACCAGTTTGTCCTGCTTCGCGGCTTTGCGTTCCCGCAGCATGGATGGCAGCACAATGGCCAGGGTTTGTGCGTGGTCCAGGTTATGCAGGGCGGTGAGCTCGTGGCCCAACATCTTGCGAGTAACCACCGCGCCCTGGTTCATTTCCGAACCGGTGGCTGGCAGGGTCAGTACCGCGCCAAACGGCAAGGCTTTATCTACGTTGTTGCCGCCTTGCAGCAAAATGTCCCACTCATCGCCTTCAAACAGCGCGGCAGCTGCAACAAATTTTGCGCCGTCGATAACCGACCCGCCACCTACCGCAAGCAGAAAATCAATCTTTTCATCGCGCACTTGGGTAACCGCACGCATCCGCGTAGGGTCATAAAGACTGTGCTGGTCACGCTGGACCTTGCAAAGTATTTCAGCTTTTGTAACCTGCTCACGGGTTTAATGTTCACTAGGGCCCTATACTGTTGTTTGATTCAAAAACCACGGAGGAATCAACGACCACACTCTTCCGAATGAAGTGGTGGATGCAAAAGGTTATGCCGGCTGCTTTGGTGTTTACCTCCCATCGACCGTTTCACGATGCATCACCGGGCCGGTAGCACGGCCCTGAGGAACTGGCTTTGAACGATTATCAATTGGACAGTACGGTTGTGGCTGTGAGTCTCGACAGACTGGTTGCCAAGCTGGACGATGCCATTCGGGCGCTGGAACAAAGCGAATCTCTGGCAAAGTTTGGCAAATTACCCAGGGTATTTGGTAGCGCCCGCCGGGTGCTGCTTCAGCCTGGTGGCTGTGAGGCCGTTGAGGCGCGGATTCAACGCCTGGAGCAGGCGGGGATTTTTAACGGCACGGATTGGGCCGAACCCGGTCTTTTGGTGCCGGCCCTGACCACTTATTCGCTGCAAAGCAAAAACGCCGATACGGTTGTGATTGAGGCGCTCAGTGAATTGCGATTGCTGGCGGTGGTGCGCGAATTCTATTTACACCCGTCGGTGTCTGCTGATCAGGCCAGGCATTATCTGATTCAGGTGTTGGCGATTAACCTTGGTCTGCTGTTCGGTATGACCGGCGAAGCGGAACGCGAGCAGGGCGAGCTGTCGTTAATCAGCGAAGCCGTGGTGCAGTATGTGGCCCAGAATATCGGCTACGAGCATGTGATTGAAAATCTGATTGAGGAAATCTGGCGCATTTTGCAGCAGCGGCCCATTCGCGTGTCGGGCATTCGCAAGATGATCACCCAGATCGCCATTTGTCGTGCAGACCCCAATGTGGATTTAGGCGCAGCCGGCGGCGGCGCTGAACGTTTGATTAGTAGCCTGTATGGCCCCACGCGGGCGTGCAGTGAAGACCCTGGAATCGTGGTTTACGAACAGCGCCTGCAGGCGATGGACGCGCAAAATCTGCAAAATGAAGCCACCGGCTTTGCCCGCTCGATGCACGATACGGGTCTTGTGTCGCCGTATCACGCCAGCTTTGTACGCTTTATTATGGATGAAGGTCAGGATGCGCTTCTGAGCGCGGCTTTGGGGCTTTCCAGTACCGGCCGAGACTGTTTGTTGTGTTACCGGGAATTGGTGCACACGCTGATTACCGAAGGCATCTTCGCTGAGACCGCCCAAGGCCTTTACGGCATGGCGTTGCTACTGGAGCGTGGAATTCTTTACCAGCCGCCGGTTGCGCCTGCGCTCTGGCGACAGGCCAAGCTATCGCTAAGTCCCGAGGCCCGTGAACGCCTGCAGCTGGCCTATGGCTATCAGCCCCAGGCCAATGCCTGGTTAATTCAGGGTGTGTTGAACATGCTGGGTCAGCCTTTGGGCGTGGGCCAGGGTAACAATCCGACTTGCCAGTCGGCGCGGGCATTGTCTATGTGGGCCTATAACGACCCGGATTATCTATTGCAGATGGTGACCTGGGCCGCGCGGGACAATGAAATCGTTATGCACTTTGAAGGTGTGCCGGTGTCGTCGGCTCACAGTGCCGCCGGTTTGGCCGCCGAGGTAACCCTTGATCTGGACCCGGTGTCGCTGGTGGTGGTGCCCCATCTGGATCGCATTTACGTGGAAATGGGGCGCTTATGTATTGGCCGCGAGGGCGACCCTCATCGCTGGGTGAATCCTGAGTTCCACGGCTGGTCTGCTGGCCGGGGCTTTGCCATTAACGTGGATGTAGCCACCGGAAATCTGGACAATCTGGACGAGTTTTTGCGACATTTTTACGCCAGTTATCACCCCTATTACAACGGCAATCAGCCGTTGATTCACCCCCAGCCAGCAGGCATAGCGGTAACCGACAGAGCCGGGCGATTTATTGGCTGGCACGCAATTACGATTCTGCGGGTAGCGCTGGACCCGGAAGGAAAAATGCGGGCGTACTTCTATAACCCGAATAACGACAGCGGGCAAGACTGGGGCGACGGCGTGCTGGTGAGTACATCCGGCCGTGGTGAGCGTTTTGGTGAGGGTTCATTGCCGTTCGAAGAGTTTGCATCGCGGCTGTATATTTTTCATTTCGATCCCCTGGAGCGGGGCGAACTGGCGGATGTAGACCAGGAAGAACTGCAGCGGGTAGTCGAGCGGATTTATCGTAGTTGGGGCGCGAGCCGTTTACCGGCGGCGCTGCAGGCCGAACCACCAGTTTAATATCAGCCTGCACGACGAAAACGCCCATTATGTGTGCCAGATGGTGGCTAGCGGCGAGGTGGACTTGGGTATTACCAGTTTGTGGCAAAACAGCGAAGAGCTGCACTACAGCCATTTGTTCGAGGACAAAATTGGCGTGGTGTGTCGCCGTGACCACGCCCGGGCCCAGTACAAAACCTTGGACTGGCAGCGCCTGCGCGGCGAAAAGCTGATTGGCAATGGTACCTCGCGGTTATTGATGAACACCGCGGCGGCCGAGTTGGTGGAGAACAGCGCCTTCTATATATCCAATATGATTTCTTTGCTGGCGATGCTTGAAGCCGGAGCCGGCGTAACCACCCTGGCGCCGGCGGCCCAGGCGATGGAGGCGTTTGTGCTGGAGCAGCTGCGGGCAGATGTGGTGTAGCGGGTAGGTAGGGGACAGATTTAAAATCCGTCCCCGGTTGTTCCATAGCTGTTTTACGCCTGGTGTTTAAGGCGTTTTGCAGGTTTTAATGCCTAGCAGTGAGTAGGCAGGGCAGTTACCGATCAACGCGGTGGCCAGCGGCACAATACCAATCCAGCCCCAAGGCGTTTGCGGGCCGACAAACACCAGCGCGAGCAGTACAATGCCGATGATTGCACGGATGATTCGATCTGCAGATCCCATATTAACGGTCATAGTCTGATCTCCTGTATTGAAATAGTGCGACCATGTGAATTTTAGACCTGCCGCCCTTGTAAGTCAGTGATAATGTCACAGTGGATGCGCCGGCCCGGCGTTGTGGTGAACGCCCAAAACCCAGGAAGGATTTATGTCGCAACACAGTATTCTGCACACTTTGGCGCCCCAGCTACGGAAACAGTTTGCAGAGCAGACCCAGGTGATGACATTCCCGTCCGGCCAGATTCTGTTCAATCCCGGCGAACGCTGCCAGGGCTTGCCACTGGTGCTCAGTGGTGTGGTGAAAGTGCAGATGACCGGCGCTTCCGGCAACAGCATTGTGCTTTACCGCATGGGCGCGAACGATATCTGCACCCTGTCTATCGGCTGCCTGATGACCGGTTTTGGCTACCGTGCAGAAGCCAATGTGGAAGACGAAGCCGAGGTGATCATGGTGCCGCGGCCTTTGTTCGACCTTTTGATGGACCAGTCTGACGGCTTTCGCCAGGGTATCATGGAGTCTTACGGCCGCCGCCTGGACGACCTGATGCTATTAGTGGAAGAGGTGGCCTTTCGCCGCATGGACGAACGCCTCGAAGAGTGGCTGCAGGCTCGGGCCGAGCGCAGCCCGCTGTTGATTACCCATCAGGACCTGGCCATTGAGCTGGGTACCGCGCGGGAGGTGGTTAGTCGCCTGTTGAAAGAACTGGAGCGCAAGAATCGGGTGCGCCTGGCGCGGGGCCGCATAGATATATTGTGAAAAAAATACGGGGGAAGGACTCCGCAATGGACACTGGGCGCAAACACAAAACCCGCTCGACGGTGGTTATTCTGTTGTTGATTGTGCTGCTGGCTTTGGTGGCCGGTGCTTTTTGGGTGAAGCACAGCTGGGAAGCAATACTGGCACAGAACAACATTGAGCAGGTTCAGTGGCAGGTTACCCGGTTGGGTTTGCACGGCGCGTCGGTCGGCGAACTGCGGGCTATTCAGCTAGGCCCTGAACGCCGTCTTATCATAGAGGCTCGCGATATCACTCTGGGCTGGCACTGGGGCGGTGGCGGTAAGTGGCAATGGCAAAACTGGTTGCCGCAGTTGAATACTCTGAACGCGCAGCAGCTGGAACTCGAGATTGTTGCCACCGAGCCTGAGTCAGCCGTTGATGACTCTTCTGCAACACCCGCTTTTTCGTTATTTGAACAAATTCCGCCGCGGCTCACTCTTCAGCAAACACATTGGCTGCCCTCACGCGTTCGTGTCCAGCAATTTCAGGCCACCCTTCCTTGCGCCAGCGGCCGTTGTTCGCTGCAAGGAGCTCTTGATATTCAACACAGCGCTCAAGGAACAGACAATGGTTTGCCTATAAACGCGAGTTTGCTGCTCGAGCACCAAGGGCACCGGGTCGATTTTGTTGCCACGCTCGCTTCGACGCAAGAAGGTGCTTGGACTGAAGGAAGTGCGTTGAGTGGCGGGGATAGTGCTGCACCCGGTGAGCAGGGATTGCAGATGTCAGCGACCGTCGATATCGACAGTACGCGCAACCTGACTCTGGAAACCCGTTACCGCCCGCTTGAGTCGAACACAGAAATGCACTGGCAAGGGTCCCTCTCCGTGCCGGAACTGCCCAACGCGGAGTGGCTGATTGCCTGGGTTCAGAGCTGGACGCCGTTGCCCCAGGAGGCGGGTTTTGCCCAGCCAGAGCAAGGCTCGGTGAATGTCCGTTGGGATTTGCAGGGGCCACGCCAGAGCTTTTTTACGAAGGCAACAGGCACGGTCAATGCCGAAGCCCGGGTGCCACAGCCCTGGCCGGTGCCGGGCCTGGGCAGTGTAAAGGGTGATTTGGCTTTGGCGTTGGCGCTCAACCAGGGCACTTGGCAACCTCAAACCTTAAGCGCAGACCTGATGCTAACGCAGCCGGCGCAGTGGGCTGCGGCATTGCCTGTGCAGTTGCGCCCGCAACAGCTAGAGCTGTCTTTACGCCCGGCCTCCGTTTTACCTGGAACGGCATCTGCCCAGGCTGGCGCCGATGAAACGAGTGCAAACGAAAACCCGGCGAATGCGCCTCTACCGTTGCAGGTCGCCCTGCGCAGCCGCGGCGCGACCGATATTAACCTTGACGCCCATTTGGCGATTTCTACGTCGGCGCCCTGGCAGGTGCAGCTGGCCGAAACCCGGCTTTCAGCAAACCTGGCCCGGCTGGATGTTGGCCAGTGGCGTATTGATAAGCCCGAACTGGCTCTGTTGATGAGCGGTGAACTGACATCGACAGAAGCGAATCTGACCTTTGCCCAATCATCTCTGGTTTCCGCTACTCGGATTAAATCTCTGGGCGGCAATGATGCCGAGGCGTTTGAGCTACAAAATCCGCAATTGGCACTGGCCGGCAACAACCTGACGGCAGGCTTCAAAACGGCCCCGATGACGTTGGAGAAACTGACATTCAGCGGGCCGTTGGACATAAGCGCCAAGCAGATAAAACATCCTCAGTTGCTGACGCAGCGCTGGCAATTTAACGGCAAAACGAAAGCCGATACGAACGGCTTTCAATTGTTGGGAATAGCCAAAGCGAACAGCGGCACCTCCGCCAATATCAATCTTAAAGTTCCTTATGGCACCGCGGCCGCACAGGCCATTGTTGTCAACGCGCAAATGCGGGTGAGTGGCAAGCGGGAAATTGACGGCCTGGGGCGGGTGCTTGTGGCCTGGCCGGAACTGCTTGACGCCAGCGGCGGTACGGTAAGTGCCAATGTGAAGGCACAGTTGCTGCCGGGCCAGCCGTTGGTTGTGGATGGCAAGCTGGTGTTTCTGGACGTTGGCGGTACCTGGGATCGTACCGCATGGCGCAACATGAATGGCACGGTTGAAGCCACCTTGAAGTCTGACCAATTTCAGGTATCGACATCGCAGTTGACCTTGGACGAGATCAACCCCGGCATTCCACTCGGGCCCCTCGTCCTGGCCGGGGATTACCGTGGGCCAGCACAACAGCCAATGGCGGGCCAGCTTACCTTAACCCAAGCCAATGCCGGCGCCTTGGGTGGGCAGCTGAGCATTGCGCCGGGAAGCTGGAATTTTGCCGCAGCTCCGGTCACCGTGCCTTTAGAGCTGGATCGCCTGAGCCTGGCACAGCTGCTGTTGGTTTATCCGGCAGAAGGCCTGGCTGGTACCGGCATACTCAGCGGCACCATTCCGCTGCTGGTAGACCCAGCCACCGGCGTGCGCGTGAAAAGTGGCCGCCTGGGTGCGCTGGAACCGGGTGGTCAGCTGCAATTGAGTGCAGAACGGCTGCGCGCCCTGGGGCAAAAAAACCAAACCATGGAGTTAGTGTCGAAAGCTCTGGAGAACTTTCGTTATTCGGCTCTCAGCAGTGATATTGATTACGACGAAAACGGCACCTTGATGCTGGGCCTGCATTTGAAAGGCAACAGCCCTGAGGTGGGTGATGGCCGTGCTGTGGTGTTGAATATTAATCTTGAAGAGAATGTCCCCGCCTTGCTGACCAGCTTGCAACTAAGCGGCCGGGTGACGGATGCGGTGGCCGAGCGGGTGAAAAAACTGCTTAGAAAACGCGAGCGCGAACCCGCGGAAGACCTGATAAAGTAATTGGCAATAAAGGAGCATATTATTATGACGTACGTTAGTTTGAATGTTTTTCGCCCGCTAACGGCGCTGCTTGCGGGTTTGTTGCTGGCCACGGTGGTGGCTGGTTGTACACCCACGGTGCGAGTGCAGGCACCGCAGGAGCCGATTACGGTTAACCTGAATGTAAAAATTCAGCACGAAATTTACGTGAAGGTTGATAAGGATGTGGAAGAGCTGTTTAGTGAAAAAGGCCTGTTCTGAGTTCGCAACCCTGTTAAAAGTACCCCACGACAACGAGTGCATGCACCAAACAATCAAAAGTGTGCGTACCTGATCGTAAAGAGTGTACGCCTCTGATAATCAAGGAGTTGAATATGACTATTTACCAGCGCATCGCTGCCTTGCTGCTAACGCTGAGCCTGAGCATTCCGGCGTTTGCCATGAGCCTTGACGAAGCTAAAAATGCCCTGGATTCTGCAAAAAGCCAAGGTTTAGTGGGTGAAACGCCGTCTGGTTATTTGGCCCCGGTGACGTCTGACGCCCGCGCCCGCGATATTGCAGAGGCCATCAATGATGCCCGTCGCGAAGCGTACACAGACATTGCCCAGAAGAACGGCATTGCAGTGTCAAAAGTGGAAGCTGTGGCGGGCCAGAAAGCGGTTGAGAAAACTGCGGCCGGGCAATACATCGAAATAGATGGCCGCTGGGTACAAAAATAAACCGGTTAAAGTTTGAGCGCCGCGCGCCGATACCCGTTGTAACTGGGTTGGCTGTTTGTGAATTGCAGCCCGTACGCTTGAACGAGGTTTGTTGCCATGGTTTCGCTTTTATACGGTCCGCTTTCGCCGTCATCACCACAGTCGCCTTCGCAATCACGGGTAACCAACGAGGCGCAGCCTCAGCGCCGTGATGCCCCGCTGCCCGGCCCGGGAGCTAGCGAAGCGAAAGCCACAGAATCTGCCAGCAAATCCCAGCGCCAGGTTATTCGCACGCCAGAAGATGCCATCAACGCGTTGCGCTCGCGTCTTCAGCAGCAAATGGAGCAAAGCCTGGGCAAGCTTGAAGACCCGGGCGCCGCTGCAGCCCGCAATCTTGGCAGTGGTTTTCAGCCGCCGTCTGCCGCGGACGTGGCGGGCACGGTGCTGGGCTTTATTCAGCTGCGGCTGGAACAGGAAGCGGCAGCCGGAGCAGACCCTGAACGCCTTGCCAACCTGATGGAGCAGGCCCGCGCCGGCATTGAAAAAGGCTACGGCGAAGCCCGCGAGCAAATTGAAGCCCTGGGGTTGATGAATCCCAAACTCGCCAGCGAGATTGATGACGGCTTCAACCGCATTCAGAACGGCCTGGACAAACTCGCCGAGCGCTTTTTGGGCCAGCCGGCGGTCGCCGATGGCGGAGTACCCGTTAGCAGAAGCGGTATGCAGGTTGAATCTGCTTCCCGCGGCGCTTTTCGCTTTGACGTAACTACCGCCGATGGCGACAAAGTGTCTATTCTGATGGAAGAGAGCCGCTATCTCGCAGTTCAAAGCCGTTCAACGGGCAGCGAGAGCGGTGAGTCGAATTCACTGACTGCAGTCAGTGCTTCTGCCGGGCGCTATTCTTTCAGTGTGGAAGGTGATCTGGACAGCGGCGAACGCGAAGCCATTGCCGGCCTGCTGGAGCAGGCGCAGGGCGTTGCCGGGCAGTTTTTCCGCGGCGATGTTCAGGGCGCGTTTGAATCCGCACGGGGCTTAAACCTGGGCGGCGAAGAACTGGCCAGTTTCAGCCTGAACCTGTCTTCCAGCCGCACGGTATCAACCACGGCCTATGAGTCCACATCTGGCCAACCGTCACTGGCCAGCCAGCTGCGCCCGTTGGCCGGGTTGGCTCAGAATGTTCGCGAGCTGGGGCAGGGTGGCATCGACAAGGGTCTCGATACCACCACGTTGAACGATTTGGTGCAGAGAATGCTGGATGACCAGCAGGATGCGATTAGCGAAAGCTCGAACAGCAATCGCCCGATGATGGACGAATTCATTGGCGCCATCCTCAACGGTTTGCAGCCAGGCTAATATCAGCCCAGCCCAGCCCAGCCCAGCCCAGCCCAGCCCAGCCCAGTCCAGTCTAAATAAGCTCAGCCCGCCAGGTGCTGAGCCAGAAACACCAGCGTGCGGCCGCGGGCCAAAGCCGCCGCACGTTGGTTGTAAGCCGGTCGCCCCCAGCAATTGAAGCCGTGATCCACTCCGTCATAGGTGTGAATATTGGTGTGTTCCTGGCCTTCAAAAGCTTTGTGCACTTGGTCAACAGCGCTGGCCGGTATTAATCCATCCAGGCCGGCGTAATGGAACAATATGGGTTGGCTTATCTGCTCGGCCAGGTCCAGATGGTTTTGAATCCCGCCACCGTAATAGCTGACAGCGGCGTCTGGCATGCCGCTGGCGGCAGCCCGATAGGCCAGCTGCCCGCCCATGCAAAAACCAAGCACGCCCACCTTGCCAGACACTTGCGACAATCCCCGTAGATGTTCAATGGCGGTCACAACGTCTTCTGCCGCCTGGGTGAAGTCGGTGCCCTTCATCAGCTCAAACGCTTCGGCGGTGCCCGCTTCGGTATAGTCCAGATTGGTTCGGGTTTGTTGGCGCCAGAACACATCCGGTGCCAGCACCACAAAGCCGTCCAGCGCATACTGCTCGGCAACGGCACGAATGTGATCGTTTACGCCCCATATTTCCTGAATCAGCACTAGGCCAGGGCCTGTTCCAGCCGGTGGCAATGCCAGGTAGCCGGAAAACGTGTTTTTATCGGCGGGTGAAATCGTAATCCATTTTTCTGATGTCATTTCGATGCCTTTCAATAGATGCCGGTTAACATTAGGCGCCTGTAAACAGATGCCTGTGAAATATGGCGAAATGTGGCGTTCGAGTGAATTATTCTGCGAATACCTTGGTCACCATGGCTGGCGTCGCAGTGTTCGTCCATCATTACAGATATTCGACATCCGATGGAACAGGATTCCGCTATGGGTTATTTATGGTTTGTGGTTGCGCTTTGCATGTGTTTGGCCGCGCCTTTGTCAGCAGAGGGCCAGCAAGCCCCTTGCTCTGATCCAGACTGTGAAGACACAGCGCAGTCTTCGTCAGCCCGGAAAAAGCTGGCGGGCAAGCCGGTTGTGGACGAGTACGCCCAAGCTGAAAAATAGCCTGACCATTACCAATGGCAGCGGCGTGGTGTTAGTACCTGCCGGCAGTGCGCCGTCTTTGCAGGTGCAGGCGATAGGCCATCAGCGGGTTCAGGTTACCGTGCAGGCCCTTTTGCCGGCGGTTGCCCGTCGCTTGCTGGAATCAGAGCAGCTTAGCGAAAAAGGGTATTTCGACACTAACGAAAGCAAGCTGTTGCACCAGCAAGTGATTGCGCTGCAACCGAACGTTTATGGCGAAGCCAGCCTGAATATTGATTTGAGCAAAGCGGACCTGCCCGCGGGTGCTGCGTATTTGGCTCGGGTGTCGCCCTGTCGCGATGCAGACTGCGAGCTAACCCGCTATCGCAGTTATGACGATCAGCAAGTGGTGGTACTGCATTCGCGCTACGCGCTTTCAGCCTTGGTGGCCGATAGCGAAACCCTGGTGTCGATGCGGGATTTTGACAGCGGCGAACTGATTGCCCGCGGCAGCATCGAACTGCTGGCTAAAAACTCCGAATCCTTGGGCAGCTTCGCCATTCGTGGCGATGGCTACGCCCGAATTCCCAACGCGCTGATGCGCGGTCAGAACGGCTCGGCGCCCGCCTTGTTGATCAACGAAAACAATCGCGCCCTGAGCTATCTATCGCTGAATGAATCGCCTTTGTCGCTGGCGCAATTGCCGGTGGATGGCGCTGACACCGCGGTGTTGGGTGATGGCTATTTGCGTACCGAGCGCGGCGTGTATCGCGGTGGTGAAAGCGTGTATTTCAGCGCCATCGCCCGCGCTGACGATCTGGTGCCCATGGCCGGGCAGAATCTCACCCTCAAAATCATCCGCCCGGACTCCAAAGTATTGACCAGCCAGCCTGTTACTAGCGACAGCAATGGGTTGCTCAGCACCGAAATAACCCTTGGTGCCACGGCCCATAAAGGTCGATACCGCGCGCAATTGCTGCTGGGTGATACCCAGCTGGCCAGCACCGGTTTTCAGGTGGAAGATTTTGTACCAGAAACCATGGAAGTGAACATCACCGGGTTACCGGAGTTCGCGGCTATTGATCAAACGCTGGCCTTTTCAACCGAAAGCCTGTTTCTGTTTGGCGCGCCGGGTGCCGACAGGCCCATTTCTGCCCAGCTGCGGGCAAACCCCACGCGCCAACCCTTCGACGTATTCGACGGTTTTAAATTTGGTGGGCTGGATGAAAACCATCAGCAGCAAGCTCTGCTGGACTCGCAAACCCTGCAAACCTCGGAGGCAGGCCGGGCGGATTTCGAATTCAGCGCCAGTGCGTTTGAATCCATCGCCAACAGCGAACTGCCCCAGCGCGTAACGGTCGCTGTGGAGCTGGAAGAAGTATCCGGCCGGGTAACCCGCCAAAAAGAATCGGTGTTTGTGGCGACCCAGCCGAGCTGGATAGGTGTAAAACCCGCTGACGCCCAGAGCGGGTATGGCAGCGGCAGTACACCCGAATTTTTGCTGACCAGTGTTAATGCGCGCAGCGGCCAGGCTAACTCGGAAACCGTGCGCTGGCGGCTGATTGAGGAAGAGTGGGACTATTACTGGACCCGCAGCGGCGAAGGCTGGGATTACCGCATCGAGTATTACGAGCAGGGCGTTCGCGCCAGCGGTACGGTTGAGGTGAACGCAGCCAGCAACCTTGCCCAGGCGACCCTGACCTTGCCGGCTTTGAGTAACGGCCGTTACAAACTGGAGCTGCTACCGGAAACCGGCCAACCCACCCAGACCCGCCTACAAGTAGGCTGGTGGAGCACTTCCGGCGCCAGCGCAGCGGTGCCCGACGTGCTGGACGTTGCGGTGTCTGACCTGCAACCGAATGCCGGCGACACGGTGACCGTGTCTATAGATGCACCGTTTAACGGCACCGCGGAAATCATGCTGGTGACCGATAGTGTTCTTAGCGTTCATCAGGTTGTATTGGCCGATCGCAAAGCCAGCGTGGATGTAAAAGCTCCGGCCGGTGCCAGCCAGGCCTACGTGCTGGTGAAAGCCTATCGCCAGGCGCCTGCCGGTTCGGCTGGCGCTGCCCGTGCGGTTGGCGTGGCTCATCTTTCCATCGAGCCGGAGCGCTTTCGCCGCCAGGCATCTATGGATTTGCCTGAGTTTGTGCGCCCAAACCAGACCGTGAGCCTGACGGTGAATGTGTCGGATGCAGCCGACGGCGCCAGCCTGGTGGTTTCAGCGGTGGATATTGGCATTCTGAACCTGACTAATCACCCCCAGGCCACGGCGTTTGACTGGTTCACCCGCAAGCGGAGCTTTAGTGCGGACCTGTTCGACCCATATGGTTTGGTGTCGCGCCTGAGTGATGACATTGGCGGCACCAATCTGGTGGTGGGTGGCGACGAAGCCGCCGCTGAACAGCCCAGTCGCAAAACCTTCTTCGAGACCATTGCCCTGCAAACCGGTGTGGTGAAGGTGCGTAACGGCAAAGCCGAGTTTGCGCTTGATATTGGCCAGATCAACGGCCGCCTGCGCTTGGATGTAACCGGCTCTGATGGCCGCCGTTCCATACAGTTTAGCGACGAACTGATTGTGCGCGAGCGCGTAGCCGTAAATTCATCGGTGCCGCGTACCGTTACCCGGGGTGATCGCTTTCAGGCGGGAGCTGCTCTGACGTTGACCGAAGGCGAAGCGCAAACGGCGGTTTTGGAATGGTCGGTGACTGGGCCGTTCGAGCTGGGAGTCTTTGAGCGGGGACAGTCCAAAGGACAGTCCCCTCAATCCCAGCCGTCCGGCGAAGCCCGGGGACAGTCCGAAGGACAGTCCCCTCAGTCGGGCCAAACCCGGGGACTGACCTCTGGTCTGTCCCCTAAGTCTCAGTCCCGGGGACTGACCTCTGGTCTGTCCCCGCAGTTAAGCACCAAGATAACCTGGACCACCTCCGGCCAAACCCGTGAAGTATCCGTGCCGGTAAAGGTAACCGCCAACGGTCAGGGCAGCATTGGCCTGCGCGTTACACTGGCAGATGGCCACGAACAATCGTACCAATGGCCGCTGCTGTCACGCCCCGGCGGCTCGCTGATCACCCTGACAGAAACCCGGGAAGTAGCGCCTGGCGCCACAACCGCGGTACCACTGGACCTGCTGGCAGTGTTAGATGACGGCCGCGCCAGCCTGTCGGTCAGCCGCTTCCCGTTGCCAGACCGCACCGCATTGGCGGCGAGCTTATCGCGCTACCCCTACGGTTGCCTGGAGCAAACGGTGTCCCGGGCGTTTCCACTGATTGTGATGGACCAGACCCTGGCCGAGCGCGGCAAATTTACCGAAGCGCGTGAGCGCCTGGGCAAAAGCTACCGCCGCATAGCCGATCTGCAACGTTCCTCCGGCATGTTCAGTATGTGGAGTGACGGTGGCGATTCGGAAGAATGGCTCAGTTTGTACGCCTATGAATTTCTGCTGCATCCGTTGCCCGAAGGCGTTTTTGAGGCCAACGACGCTCGCCATCTTGATCGCCTGCGTCAGCAAATGCTGACGGACATGGCGCCCAATTTGCCGCGGTTGATGGGCTCCAACAACGCCGAAGTAAAGATTTATGCGCTGCTGCTAGGTGCTCGTCAGGGCAACGCGGATGTGGGCGAAATGCGTTATTTGCTGAGCCAGACTGATGGGCTGACCATGACCAGTGCTTCCCAGTTGGCCATGGCGTTCAGCCTGCTAGGCGACAAACCCCGAGCGGAGCAGGCTTTCGCCATCGCCGTTCGGGCGGATAGTGAAAGCTATCGTTATTCCACCTACGCCACGCCGGTTCGCCACAGAGCGGCACTGGCCCGTTACAGCGCGGAAGCTAAATCGGACAAGGCGGAAAGTGCGCTGGCCGCGATGACAATAGCTGTTAATAGTGACCCGTGGTTGAACACTCAGGAAAAAGCTTGGGCCTATCTGGCCACGGAAGCCGCCCACGCCAGTGCAACGCCAAAAGACGGCGCCTGGTCGCTGAACCGCTCGGTAAATGAATTGGATCTGAGCGAAACGGACAAAGGCCTTAGGTTAACCAATCATTCCGACGAATCGCTTCACCTTACCCTGGTGGCAACGGGCAATCGCGCCGACCGGGGCGCTGAAGAGAATGCAGGTGAAGCTGTGGCTAAAAACCTACCACCATCCATTGCAAAACTGTTGCTGGGTGATGCCGAAGGCAAACCCGCCGATGTCAGCTTGACTCAAGGTTTCGCCATTGTGGGTACTGATATGAGCGCCCGCGAGGCTAGCCTTAAAGACGGCGTTATTGAACTGCAACAGGGTGAGCTTCTGGTGAGCACCGTGGCCGGAAAAATAACCCGTGAGCGGGCGGATGGCGAATGGCTGATTGAGCAAAAAGCCGCTGGCGGGCTTGAGATCGAGAATCCGAATCTTGGCGGCATAAGCGTAGAAACCCTATTTGAACTGCTGGGTTTTCCCTGGCAGCCAAAAGATAGCGTGCACTCACTGTACCTAGACGACCGTTTCACCCAAGTGATTAGGCCGCGTTATCAGTTTGGCAAAAACGACCGCCTGGAATCCGTGTCGGTGTGGCGCGCCGTTACGCCCGGAAACTACCGTATGCCGGCAACCTATATGGAAAACATGCTGAACCCGTCGTTGAATGCCTCAACCGAGGGTGTACGCATCCATGTTACGGCGAACTAGTTTTGAGCCTGGTTTTAAACCGGGTTTCCACAGAAACGTAAAAAGAGACGCTGCAAAAAGCCGCTGGTTAAAACTGTTCGCCGCGACATTCATTATTGTGGGTTTGCTGGCTCAGCCGCTGGTGCAGTGGGCGGCGTTGCCAATGGAACGCCTGCATCAGCAAAGCCTGGTGTTGGCGGACAATCAGGGCGAATGGCTGCACGTGCGGCTGCTGGGCGACAGCTACCGTTTGCGGCCCCAAGGGGAAGTCAGTCAGGCCTATATCAATCTGCTGCTGGCCTACGAAGACCGGCGCTTTTACCAGCATCCGGGTGTAGACCCGCTGGCCATTGTGCGGGCCACCATCAACAACGTGAGCCACGGAAGAGTGGTATCGGGTGCGTCGACTATTTCCATGCAGGTCAGCCGTTTATTGCGGCCCCATACGCGTACGCTGGCGGGCAAAGTGCGCCAGGCTTTGGGCGCGCTGTGGCTGGAGGCTCATTATTCCAAGCAGGAAGTTCTTGACGCCTATCTCACGTTGGCCCCGTACGGTGCAAACGTAGAGGGCATCGAAATGGCCAGCCGCTATTGGTTCGACAAATCGCCAGTGGCACTGACCTACGCCGAAGCCGCTTTGCTGGTAGCGCTTCCCCAGAGCCCGGCGAAACACCGGCCGGATCGCTTTCCAAAAATAGCCCGTGCGGCTCGGGACAGGGTGCTGCGCAAAGGCTTTGAAAGCGGCCTGTTAACCCTTGCCGAATACTCTGACGCCACGTTAAGCCCGCTACCAGAAAATTCGGTGAGTTTCGCCCAGTTAGACCACCACTTGGCAGACCGGGCCATGGCAAAGGGCTTGTCTGGTTTGAATGCCACAACCTTGAACCGAACCACCCAGCGTAACCTGAGCGCCATGAGTGCGAACTGGGCTTTGCCCCCTGGTGTTAATCTTTCAGCACTGGTGCTGGATGCCAAGGGCGCAATGGTCGCGCACTTGGGTTCGCAGGACTACTTCAACGCCCAAGCCAGCGGCGCCGTCGACTTCAGCGTGCAAGCGCGTTCGCCAGGATCGGCTTTGAAACCGCTGATTTACGCCTACGCCGAAACCGCCGGTGTACTGCGATTTGAAGAGGTTTACACCGACCAGCACACCGATTTTGGCGGTTACACGCCGGATAACTTCGACCATAGCGAAAAAGGTCAGCAAACCTTTGGCGATGCGCTAATCCGTTCCCATAACCGCGCAGCGGTGGAAGCCCTGCAACGTTTGTCGCCCGCGGCCTTTGAGTCTGAGCTCCGCGCTCGCGGCGCCACTCTGTATGGCGATATTGGCCTGCCCATTGCCGTAGGCGGCATTGGTCTTACCTTGCAAGATCTGGCGGGTTTGTACACCGGGTTGGCCCAGGGCCAGCACAGCTCAAAAGCGCACTGGCTAAAAAGCGCCGAAGCCGTAACGCGACCAATGAATGACCGCATTGCGGCCCGCACCACCTATCACTTGCGGCGGGTGGCCTTACCGGAAAATCGCGCGCGCACGTCTACCTTGAATAATTTCGCCCTGAAAACAGGCACGGGCCCCCGCGGCAGCGATGCCTTGTCTGTGGTGTATACCCGCGATCACGTGATAGCGGTGTGGGTTGGCAGCCCTGATAACGCCGAATTGCCCAGCCACACAGGCTTACAAACCGCCGCGCCTATTGCGCTGGCAATACTGGATGCCCTGGGCCCCGAGCGGCCACCCTTGTCATTGGCCTCTGGCCCGGCCATAAAGCCTGATTCTTTGCGTCAGCAGAGTATGAAAGTGGTGTTCCCCGGCAATGGCCTGGAGCTGGCCTTTCCACCGGGGCGAGACGCCATACGCCCGCGCCTGACCGGGGCCGAGTACCCGGTGAGTGTGGTGTTGAACGGCCAGCAACTGATTACCCTGGCGTCGCCGCGGGATACGCTGCGCTTTCCAACCGCCGGGTTCTGGACGCTGGACATTCAGGATGCCCGCTCGCAGCAGGCAAGTCTTGCGCTGCGGGTAATGGGGCAGGGTAGGAGTGAGCAGTAAACAGGCAGGTTCAAAAAATCTGGACTAAAGTGCTAATCACTGCCAACGAGGATGGACTCATTTTGAAAAAAAGCGCGTTACCTATTCTGTTAGCGGCGGAATTGCTGTCAACACTGAGCAACCTTTACTCGTTAAAGCCGAAGATTTTGGTTTGGCCGGTGGTATAGAGGCTTTGCGTGAAATAGCAGGTCTAACCTCTATAGCCACCGCCGTGCCGGTAACGGCGAATCTGGTGTTTCGGGTTAATGAATAGCATCAATGTTCATGGATTAGCTGGCGAAAGAAAATCAAAAGACAGCAGCAATCGACGCTCGTCGGGGTTCATAGAAGGCGAGCGATGAACCATACCCGCGCCCTCGTTACCCTCCCACAGCTCGCCTTTTAATAAAGCGACGTCTCCGGGTAACAACGTTTTGATATGATTTTCCGAGGGGTACAGGCCGCTTTCTTCATCGCTCAACCCGCCGTTGCCGGCGCCAAGCTTGCTGCGATTGACGATTTGATGGGGGAGCCAGTCGGTGCCTGTGCCCAGATAGGTGGTGATCATGCGGCAAGGTACCCGGTCAACATGGAACTTTGGGCACATGGCATGGGTCAGCGTCGCAAAGCGAAGGCCAATCATATTGAGTTCAAACAGGCAGCCAAACATATCAACTAAAAATCCGATGTCTTTTTGCAGGTGAGGATAGGCCGCCAGATGGGGTAGGGCTTCTTCCACATTAGGCGTGTTTGCCGCGGATATTATGGTTCGATGACTGCTGATGCCTTTTTCCTGGCTCAGAGCTTGAACTTCGGAAATTAACTCGGTGCCCACGGAGCGCCGCCAAACCGCCATGTTGACATCGTCTCGATAGATTTCTGCAAGGACATCAGGCAAGTCCCCAAAAACAGCTTGCCGCGTTCGCGATAGATTTTGTGATGCCTTTGACATCATGCCTCGGCCTCCCAGATCGGAAACGGATCGGCCAGGCGTTGCCACTGAGTCGGCCCGGCCAGCAGTTCATCGTCGTTCAGCAAGCAGTCGTTGAGCGCTTGGTTAAATTGCGACTGGTCGAGATTCTGGCCTATAAACACCAGTTCTTGCCGCATATCGCCGAAGGGGTCTTGCCAGTTTTTTTGAATCTCGTTAAGGGAGTCTTCATCTTCCGGCCACTGGTCTTTTGGCACCGCCTTCCAGAACATACCGGCAAAGCCATGGCGAGCCATGCCGCCTGCCTGGCTCCAGTGTCCGGCGAAATCGGGCCGGCTGGCGAGCCAAAAGTAGCCTTTGGAGCGAATCAGTTTGCCTTTGATACCGTTACCGTGCAGAAAGTCGTAAAACCTTTGGGGATGGAAGGGTCGGCGTGCGGTGTAGGTAAAGCTGCCGATGCCGTATTCTTCGGTTTCCGGCACGTGCTCGCCACGCATTTCCTTTAGCCACCCGGGGGCCTGCTGAGCGCGCTCGAAACTGAACTTACCTGTGCCCAACACTTGGTCGACATCTACCTGTCCGTTCTGGATAGGCACTATTTCCGCTTCGGTATTCAGTGCTTTCAGTATGGCGATCAAGCGCTGCAATGTGCCTTCGTCAACCAGATCGGTCTTGCTGATCAGGATAACGTCGGCAAACTCCACTTGATCCACCAGTAAATCGGTAACGCTGCGTTCATCCTCTTCGCCCAGATGTTCACCGGTTTCCTGCAAGTCTTTGGCCTCGTCGTAATCTCCCATGAAATTCAAGGCATCCACAACCGTCACCATGGTGTCCAGCTGGGCGATATCAGACAGACTATTGCCGTCTTCATCGGCAAAAGTGAAGGTTTCCGCGACAGGCAACGGTTCGGAGATGCCGGTAGATTCAATCAATAAATAATCAAATCGACCCTCATCAGCTAGCTTGCGTACCTCCAGCAACAAGTCTTCACGCAAGGTGCAACAGATGCAGCCGTTGCTCATTTCAATGAGTTTTTCCTCGCTACGGTTTAATTGCACCTCGTTTTTCACGTCACTGACGTCAATGTTGATTTCGCTCATGTCGTTGACAATAACTGCCACCCGACGGCCCTCTCGATTATTCAACAGGTGGCTCAAAACTGTGGTTTTGCCAGCACCAAGAAAACCCGATAGCACGGTGACGGGTAGTTTTTTGCCAGTATTTTTCATAAATTTCCGCTGCTTCTGATAAGAATTAAAAATGTTATAACATATCATAAGTCAGAGGCGAGAATAGGACAACTCCTGTTTTAACAATACTTTTGATGGGGAATAAGGCTTCGCCTACCGAGTCGGTAGGCGAACTCGTACTTCTGCGTTCATTTACAAAAGTGCGTTATGCCGGCGTAACCTGGGTGAGGTGATTGCCCTGCACATCGCTTCATATCAAGACTGAAAAACCGCCCGGGATCGAATGTTGTTTCAGCGTTTCTGGTAAGCAGGCGCCGTTTCAACGGCCTCAGCCAGCATCTCGGCGGTAATGGCTGACAGGGTCCAACCCAAATGGCCGTGACCAGTATTGTAGAACACCGTCGGCAGGCGACCCGGGCCAACGCGCGGCATCATAGTGGGAAGCATAGGGCGCAGACCTGCCCATGGCACAACGCGCCGGGTACTGACACCGGGGAAGCATTGCTCAACCCAACGGGTGAGCGGGCGAATACGGTCATCCCGGATGTTGCGATTGTAGCCGTTGAATTCCGCCGTACCCGCAATACGGAAACGATCATCGCCCAACCGGCTGGTGACCAGTTTGGTAGCATCGTCCAGCAGGCTGACGGTTGGTGCCGCTTGCCGAGACGCTTCGTCGTCCAGTTCAACCGTGATGGAATAGCCCTTCACCGGATAAATGTTAACGCGGTCGCCCAGCTTCGCCGCCAGCTCCTTGCTGCCGACGCCAGCGCAAACCACGACACCGTCGAAGGTGTTACGAATCTGTTGTTCGCCATCAAAAGACGTTACCCAGGCATGGGATTGATCTGCGCTCAGCTCGGTAACCGTGTGGCCGTAACACGTTTTGACGCCGCGGCGCTGGATGGCATCGGCCAGGCCGCTGGTAAACTTGTGAATATCACCCGTGGAATCGCTTTCAGTGAAAAAGCCACCGTAGTAGGTGCCAGCCAGGGTGGGTTCGATGGCCTTCATTTCATCGGGGGTGACGGCCCGGCGTTCCAGACCTCCTGCTGCCAGCAATTTCGAGACCTTTGCCGCGTGGTCAAAGCCGGCCTTGTCGCGATAGATATGCAGAATGCCCTGTTCCTTTAAGTCGAAATCAATACCTTCTTCTTTTGCCCATGAAAACAGATGCTCACGGGCAGCGATCGCCATGCGGGTGGTTTCAGTGGTGTTTTTCTCGTACTGGGGAATGGCCGCGATAAACTCGGCAAACCAGCTCATCTTGTGCCAGGAGGGCTTGGGATTCACCAGCAGCGGGGCATCGCTGTGGAACATCCATTTCATGCCTTTGATCACGGTCTGCCAGTTGTTCCAGACTTCGGCATTGGACGCCGAGAGTTGTCCGCCGTTCGCGAAAGACGTTTCCATAGCCGCATAACGATGCTTTTCATAGACGGTGACGTCGAAGCCGCGCTTCGTTAAAGAATAAGCGGTGGTGATGCCGGTGATGCCACCGCCAATAACTGCAATATGTTTCATAACAATCTCCAGAGAGCGCCCAGGGTTGGCTGCCTACCCAAAATGGTAGAAGCACCCCTTCCGTCTCTGGACCTGAGAGATTCACGAGCCGTTTCAGTAAAACCGGCCGCTTGCTCCTTCGGTGTGCCAAGTGACGCAGTCATCGGCAGCTCTTCGGAAAGTTATCGTGTTAGCGGTCCCTTTTGCCTGAGAGTTTCCGGGGCAGTTGCTCCTTCGGCGCCGGCCACACAGCTGTGTGGCACAGTCTCTCCCGCTAACACCTATAATCTGCAGTTTACGTCAGTTTGATGCGCAATAAAAAGAGCAGGCTCGTTTTGCGCATCGGTTGCAGCAAGAGACGATGCTGCTTCATGAATTTATCTATTACAAGCCCCATTTGCGCCTGACAGTAGACAGCGTCAACTAGCTTGGCTATTGCCGGCAGGCGTTCAACGCCTTCGAGACCAAGCAGTGACCAATCAGGAGGACGCCGCTTGAATGTGATCAGGAATCGTCGTTCTGATTCTGTTAATGATGAATTGACAAGATAAACAAGATAAACAAGGCGATCCACGACATCCAGATCCATAGTCATGCCAC
This sequence comes from Marinobacter sp. LV10MA510-1, assembly GCF_002563885.1. GTDB lineage: Bacteria > Pseudomonadota > Gammaproteobacteria > Pseudomonadales > Oleiphilaceae > Marinobacter. Next base: position 101,924 of record NZ_PDJA01000001.1, read on the forward strand.
GAAAACCTTATTCTCTCGTGTTTGTGGGCATGACGTGACTGGTGCCTGGCCCTTCTTAGCTCGATCGACCTTAAAATAAATCTTTCCCGGGCTTTGTAGAAATGGCGAAATAGTAGCCTATACTTTTTGCGTGAGGTACGTTCTTACAGGAGGTGCACCATGGGCAAAATAGAACGCCGTGGATTGTGGATCGCCGGAGAATCCGTCAGCGGGGAGCAGTCCCGATGGTTCGCCACGATGAATCCGGCAACGAATGAGGTCATCTGCGAGGTGGCCGAAGCCGGCGATGAGGATGTGGATTCCGGGGCAGACTGCCTCAAGTACTGCGCAGGCCAGGCCTCGTCTCTGCAGGGCGAGTACCAGCAACTCAACGGCGCCTTTTTCTATACCCGCCCCAAGCCTCTTGGCGTCTGCGCCGGTATAGGCGCCTGGAATTATCCCATTCAGATTGCCTGCTGATATCACTCCCGTCGAGATGCCTTTCGGCGGGCACTGGAGCATTACATACGACTGAAAAGTGTTTACGTTGCAACCGAAGACGTGGACCCACCTTACTGACCCATTCTATAGAAGGATCTGGCCATTATGGTTATGGGGCGGGCCCGGAATGTTTGCCTGAGAGTTCGGAGGAAAACTCCGGTGCCGTCTCTGAACGGAGTGCGCAATAGTGAAGCAGCAAATGAAGGAATCTGGTGATCGGCTCAACCCGGTGGTCTTCTTCGGGTCCTCAATCCTCATCGTGGTGTTCGCCTTGTGGACGATGTTTTTCACCGAGAATGCCGAGGGTCTGATCAACACGCTTCTCGGCTGGGTCTCGGACACCTTCGGGTGGTACTACTTTCTGACTGTGGTGGCCTACCTGGTTTTCGTGATTTTCATCGCGGCATCGCGCTTCGGTGACATCCGCCTGGGCCCGGATCACTCCAAGCCCGAGTTCAACCTGGTCTCTTGGGCATCCATGCTATTTGCCGCGGGTATCGGGATTGATCTGTTGTTTTTCTGTATTTCCGAACCGGTCTCACAGTTCCTCAATCCGCCTCAGGGTGAGGGTGGTACGGTGGAGGCAGCACGCCATGCGATGGAACTGACGTTTCTGCACTGGGGCATTTCCGGCTGGGGCATCTACACCCTGGTGGGCATGTCGCTGGCCTACTTCAGTTACCGGCACAAGCTGCCACTGACCATCCGGTCTGCGCTCTACCCCGTTTTCGGCGAGCGTATTTATGGGCCGATCGGACATGCGGTGGACATTGCCGCAGTGCTTGGCACCGTGTTCGGGATTGCCACCAGTCTCGGTATTGGCGTCATCCAGCTCAACTATGGCCTGTCTACAATGTTCGGCCTTCCCGAAAGCACCTGGATCCAGGCACTGCTGGTGACCATGATCGTGGTGTTCGCCACGTTATCAGCCGTCAGTGGCGTGGAGCGGGGAATCCGGCGCCTGTCGGAGTTCAACATGCTGTTGGCCACTGCCCTGATGATCTTCGTGCTGTTTGCGGGGCCGACTCTGTTCCTGCTGAATGCCTTTGTTCTGAACGTGGGGGATTATGTCAGCAATTTTATCAGCCTGTCCTTTAATACCTACGCCCATGACCAACCCGAGGATTGGCTGAATGCCTGGACGCTCTTCTTCTGGGCGTGGTGGATCGCTTGGGGGCCATTCGTTGGCCTGTTCCTGGCGCGCATTTCCCGGGGACGGACCATCCGCCAGTTCACCATAGGGACACTGATACTACCGCTGACATTCATGATGATCTGGATGTCGATCATGGGCAACAGTGCCATTGACATGGTGATGAAAGGTGCCCAGGAATTCGGTGAGCTCGCTGTCGAAACGCCGGCCTCGTCGATCTACATATTCATGCAGAGCCTGCCCTGGGCCGGGGTCACCACTATTGTGGTATCCATCCTGGCTCTTGTCTTCTTCGTCACTTCCGGCGATTCGGGGGCGCTGGTGCTGTCCAACTTAACCTCCATCCTCACGGATGTGAACCATGACGCCCCGATCTGGATGCGCATCCTCTGGGCGGTGATCATCGGCCTGCTGACCCTGGCACTGCTGATGGCCGGCGGGCTGGGCGCCCTTCAGGGCACGGTGGTCATTATGGGGCTGCCATTCTCGGTGGTGCTGTTCTTCATGATGTTTGGCCTGTTCAGGGCTCTCAAGACCGAATCACTCAAGCACGGCATGAGTCCCATGCACGGGATGCCCACGGCCGCCGAAGGCAAATCGCTGTCCTGGCGCCAGCGGCTTGCCCGGGCCATGAGCTTTCCGGATCGGAAGGGCGCCCTCAAGTTCATGGATGAGACGGTGCGCCCGGCCATGGAGGAGATCCGTGACGAGCTTCGAAACAAGGGCGTGGCGGCGGATATTCAACGGGACAAGGATGAGCCCCATCTTTCGCTGGACGTAGACCTTGGCAACGATGGCCACTTCACCTATCAGGTTTGGCCACGGTCAGTTCCAATGCCCGCGTTCGCCATTCGACCACATTCCGAGACCAGCACTTATTACCGGTTGGAAGTACACCTGATTAATGGCGGCCAGGGTTACGACCTAATGGACTACGGTCGCTCCCAGATCATCGAGGATATTCTCGATCAGTATGAGCGTCATCTGGCCTATCTGCAGCGCCTCCGAGAAGCGCCGGGCGATGTCTCCATGCCGGGTCTGGGCGATCCTGTAAAAGAGTGAAAGCATGTGCCGAACGCCAAATGACCTTCAACGATCAGAAAAGGAGTTTGCACATGCGTAATACACGAGTCGATGCGGCAGGTGTTGACCAGGCAACAAGGCTCCAGGCACATCCTTTTTCAGGCCAAGCACAGGGGAGTATTGTCACGTGACTGATGAAAGTTTCGACCGGACAGCCGACTATGTCATCATCGGAGCCGGTTCGGCCGGCTCTGTTCTGGCCAACCGACTGAGTGCCGATGGCAACAGCAACGTTTTGGTGCTGGAATTCGGTGGCAGGGACAACTCGATCTATATCCAGATGCCGCTGGCATTCTCCATTCCGCTGAACAAGCCCCGCTTCGACTGGCAACTGCATACGGAACCCGAACCCGGACTTAACCACCGCTCCCTGCACCAGGCCCGCGGTAAAGTTATCGGAGGCTCCTCGTCCATCAATGGTATGGCCTACGTCCGGGGCTCGGCGGGCGACTTCGAGGAATGGGAGTCCCTGGGTGCCGAAGGATGGGGGTATGCTGATGTACTGCCATACTTTCGCAGGGCCGAGGATTGTGTCTATGGAGCGGATGCCTACCGGGATACCGATGGGCCAGTGGGGGTGTGTAATGGCAACAACATGCGCAACCCGCTCTATCGGGCGTTCATCCAGGCCGGGGATGAAGCTGGCTACGGCCGCACCGAGGACTACAACGGCTACCGTCAGGAGGGCTTCGGCCGCATGGACATGAGTGTCCGGAACGGTGTGCGATCATCCACCGCCAACGCCTACCTGAAACCGGCCCTCAAACGCAGCAACCTGTCGCTGGAGATGCATGCCCTGACACGGCGGATCATTATGGAAGGAAAGCGAGCCGTGGGAGTGGAGTACCAGCAGAAGGGCCAAATTTTCCGGGTGGCGGCACGGAAGGAAGTGCTGGTCTGCGCCAGCGCTTTCAATTCCCCCAAGCTACTGATGCTCTCCGGCATCGGGCCTGCGGAACAGCTTCGCGAACATGGCATTGAGGTGGTCCATGACCTGCCCGGGGTGGGGGAGAATCTCCACGATCATCTCGAAGTCTGGGTCCAGCACCGCTGCACCCAGAAAATCACGCTCAATGGCTGGTTGAATCCATTGGCTCAGGCCTGGATCGGCGCCCGCTGGCTGTTGACTCGCACGGGCCTGGGAGCGAGCAACCAGTTTGAATCCAATGGCTACATACGCAGCCGGCCGGGCCTTCGCTATGCCGACCTGCAGTATCATTTCCTGGCCGGGGCGATCGCCTATGACGGCTCCAGTGCCGTGAAAGGACACGGTTTCCAAGTACATCTGGGCGCCAACAAGCCAAAAAGCCGGGGCTGGGTGAGATTGCGCTCCGCTGATCCGGAAGATCCGCCACGGATATTCTTCAATTATCTCTCGGATGAGGCCGACAGACAGGCGTACCGGGATGGTCTCCGCCTTACCCGTGAGCTATTCGCCCAACCGGCTTTCGATCCCTTCCGCGGAGAAGAGGTTTCTCCGGGGTCGGACGTAACAACAGACGACGAGATTGATGACTGGGTTGCCGGCAGCGCCGAGACCGCCTACCACCCCTGCGGCACCTGCCGCATGGGCACTGACGAACTGGCGGTGGTCGACACCGAGTGCCGGGTACACGGTGTGGAAAACCTGCGGGTTGTGGATTCCTCAATCATGCCCGCAGTAACCAACGGCAATATCAATGCCCCCACAATCATGATCGGCGAAAAGGCCGCCGATCACATACTCGGAAAAGGGCTCCTAGAACTGTCCGGGTCCGCTTCATACGCAGCCCCGGACGGGGGTACGAAACAGCGCGAAGGAACACCGCGGCGGCGAGCTGACGAGGTGGAGTAACAGCCCGGCATGCCCTGGTGAAAAGTCATGTCTGATGGACTTCCTGGCAGAAGCCGTTTGCTCGCTACCTATTCCCAAGCATTCCGATAAAATAAGAAGCAACGGAAGCGGAAGTGTTTGGGTGCAGAAAAGCTGCACGTCAAAAAATCGTTAAGTGAATTGATGCGAATCAGAGGGCGATGGGGGATTTATGTACCCGACCTGTACCCAGCCAGAAACGAAAAAGGGCACACCCGAAGATGCGCCCTAAGTCGTTGGAATATGGTCGGGACGGTAGGATTTGAACCTACTATAGACATCTCACCGTCCTCTCTCGCACAGTAAATCAGACGGTTACGTGCGTAGAGGTGCGGTACTAAGGTCAGATTGGGACAAGTTTTGGGACATCACTTTTTTTCCAAGGTGAGCTTCAACTTTTCCATTTCACGATAACTTTCTTCGCCATTCAACCACTTGGCGTATGTGGTCAACAGAACGATAATGCTGTGCCCGAGTTGGTTCGCTACGAAGGCAGGCGCCATCCCGGCCATTAGACATTGCGTGGCATAAGTGTGGCGCGTGTTATAGGTTCTCCTGTGTCGCATGCCTAATGCCTGTAGAGCGGCGGTGAAGACCACTCGTGGTGGCTTGTCGGTGAGCCATGCGTCGCCTGTCCTCGGGCTTCGGAAAATCTCTTCGCCGAGCTGACAGGTAAGTTTCTTCGCCTCTTGTAATGCTTCTTGCGCGCGATCATTCAGTAAGACCTCACGATTTTTTTTGGTTTTGGTTTTGGTTTTGGTTTTGGTTTGAAGGTTGAGCTTACCGTCAGTGCGTGTTTTGCTCACCATTGCTACACCTCGATTCCAGTCAATATCCTTCCAGGTCAGAGCTAACATCTCAGAAGTTCGCATTCCAGTCCAGAATGCAAATTGGATGTACGTGGCGTAAATCTTCTCATTTGCATTATATTTATTGTAAAGGTAGTCAATTGTTTTTTCAGCCTCTTCAATTGTAAATGGATCGTAACTATTCAGCTCAAATTTTCTAAAAAAGTTCTTGACAGGGTTTTGACTTCAATTCCGAGAACTTTGGCCGCACTCAGTGCGAGGCCATAAAGTCGTGCGCAGAACCTCCACCATCCTCTCGGTGCAGTCTTGTGCTGTCGCTCATCCCTTGGGCGCAGTGGCCTTGAAAAAGTCGCTCAAATCCGCGCTCAGGACGAAAAATTCGACCTGAAAAAGTCGTGCGATAATAACATTGTGGACAACTGGGTTGAAAATCACCGCTAACGGCGTACTCATAGTATAAAGTTCTCACAGCGCGGGGTGGAGCAGTCTGGTAGCTCGTCGGGCTCATAACCCGAAGGTCGTAGGTTCGAATCCTGCCCCCGCTACCATATTTAAAAAGCAGATCAGTAAATTACTGATCTGCTTTTTTTCTTGCCAAAATCCCGTCTTGCCTTCAGCTTGCGACTGGCTGCTCTATGTTGCTATTGGATAGACTAGCCTGTGATCAGTTTCTCAACTGCTATGTCATGGGCTTTCTCTACCATTAACAGGTGGTGGAACAGTTTGGCTTCCATTGGCATGTAATAGTAAAAGCCCTGAACGTAGTCAGCGCCGTGCCGGATGGCAATATCACCTTGCTCGCGAGTTTCGATACCCTCAACAATGGTTTGCACACCCATTTTACTGGCAATGCTAATAATTCCCGCCAAAAATTGGCTTTTTTTGGCGTTTGTCTCGATGTCGGCCACAAAACAACGATCAATCTTAAGCTTGTCAATTTCCAATCGATGCAGATACTCAAGCGATGAATATCCGGTTCCGAAGTCATCCAGCGCGAATTGGATGCCCATGCCACGAATTTTTTGGATCACGGGAACGCTTCGCTTGAAATCGATAGCAGCATTGTCTTCAGTGACCTCAAGGCATATCTGGCGGGCTGGAATGTGACGACTGAGCAAATGTGCTTTAAGAATATCCGGCAGTTGCTCACAAATCATGGACGGGTTCAGATTGATCGATAAAAATCCGTTAAAATTCATTGTTGAGAATAAATGTGCAGACTCCAAAGCTGCTTGACGCAAAATCCAGATCCCCAAGTCCTTGCCCAGGCCGTTTTGCTCACAAATATTGACAATCTGATTGGGCGGGATGTCAATTTCATCATTTAAGCGGCCCCGCAGAAGAACTTCAGCACCGGCAATCCGGGTACTGAACATCGCCGTCACGATGGGCTGATACACAAGCCAGAGTTTCAAGTCGCCCTTGTTGTGACGAAGCAGTTTGACCAATCCCCGCAAAATTTTTGCCCTGGTATTAAATGCTAAGCGCATTTCGTCGTCGCTTATACGGTAGTTGATCTGTTTTTCAAGGGCATAGTTAAGCGCTCTGAGAGCGTTACGGTGGCGCGTATGCCAGTGTCGAGTTGTATGTTTGTCGCAAACAGCAGAGTCCACGCCCGCAACGAAGCGTATAGGAACCTTGGTATTGCCTATCGTCCATTCAAAATTAGCTCTATCTATCAGTTGATCGATAATCGGTCCACAGTTATTCGGTGAGCTATTTTTCTTAACAATGACAAACTCGCAGTAAGACGTATGAATCAGTAAATCGTGCTTTTGAATGCTGTTGCTTAACCGCTCCGCGCAGAGTCGAACTAACGTATCAGCCTCTGCGCCGCCGTGTTCTGTCAGGATTTGCTGGGAGTTTTGAATCTCCACGGCAATGTAAGTGTCTGATTCGTTGACAACACATTTACGCTGCAGGTAGTTGCGGTTATAAGTTCGCGTAATTGAATCCATTACGAATTTTTTACGTATATGAATCAAAGAAAAGGCGCAATAGACAAGCACACCCCAGAGCATGACTAGCAACCCTACTTTTATAATCCGGATTTGGTTCAGGTCTCTGTCAAGCTGCTCGGTTATATTGCCACTTTCACCGTCTATTAAATTTTTGATTACCATCTGTCTGATGTCCACGTTGATGCCATCCCATCGTTCATGGATAAGCGCCAGCGTGGCAGCGTCTGAGGTGCCGCCAGCAATGTCCGCGACTGGCTGGCTCAGTTGATTAAACCGGGTATAAAGATCTTCAATACTCTCTGTATTAGAGTCGACGCGCCGAAGCACAGATGCCTCGACGCTATTTAAAAGATAAGTAAAGCGATTCCACAAAATGTCATAGTGGATCGTCAGCGATAACGGGTTTGCAAGCTCTGAATCTACCAGCAACAGATATCTGTCAAACATGCTGGCTTCATTGCGGAGCTGTGCTAGGTTCAACGAGGCTAAATGGATATCCTGCAACGACACGTAGTTGCGTTCGCGAGCGTTCAGATTCATAAAACTGGATGCAACAAACAACAGTGCTAGGCAAACGAGAACGCCGATCGTTATTTTGTAGGAAAACAGCCGGTGTAAAACGTTAGAGCTCGACCAGATCACTGCGACTCTCCAATAATAATATCGCTGAGTTGCCAACTCATTAGTCGATAAAAATCTTCGTTTTCCAGGTCTGGCCTCTTGATCAGCGGGAAAATGATCCAGAACGGCCCGCGATCCCTGATCGACATCGGAAGATCGTTTTTTCTTGTCGCCACGATGGCGTCGGCGTGTTTTAGCTTGCCGAACGTGGTTTGAGTGGAATAGTTGTTGAACGCAACAAGTTTTAGAGGAGTACTTTGAAAAAATACCCCGAGTACGTCAGAAAATGCAGTTAAATTTCCTTTGCAGTTTTTGATGAGTGTAGGCGTTTTCATGTGGCTCACTCTAACCTCCCTCCTCGAATACTAAAAATTTATAGACATATTACATTAAAATAGTACGTTTTTCTCGTCTATTCGATCCAGAATCGAAAATTCCAAATTCCAAATTTCAAACCGTTTTTATCGGTATAAACTCTAATTATTATATAATAATCAGAAGGTTAGTTTTTATTTCAATGTTTCAGAGTGATTTTTTAGCCATGATTTTAGGTCGATTAAAAAATTTCAAGAATAGAATTTTGTCAGATTTTTTTCTGTTTTGAAATTTTTTATTCATTAATAGTAATATAAAGTCCAAATATTATTGACAATATAGGTTTAGAAACACTACATTTTCACTATAAAAAGGCCTCACAAAAAGTTGGCGTGAAAATGCAGCTATGATGTTGATCAAAGGTGGCAAGAAGTCTGTTGATACAGGTCGGCCAGTTTCGACAAAGGGGCCGAGTGCCCCTATGTTCTATTCGCAGGTTTTTTACGAGTTGCCTATCCCGGGTTTCATTGTAGATGTCGAAGCCGGTAGCAAGATCGTCGATGCCAACTGGGCCGCAGTCGATGCGTTCGACACAATGCCGTCAAAAATTATTGGTTTTGCATTTGCTGAGTTGTTTGTTGTTAATTCCCCGGACAGTTGTCTCGACTACGACCAGTTGCCTTCAATTGGTAGCGAATTTACATGCCATTTCATGGAATCAGGTTCACAGTCTTCCATCGAAGTTTCGGGTGTCTCACGCTTTGATATTGACGGGAAAACGTTCGCCACTATACTTTTCCGCCTCAAAAAACTGTCCGACAGGGTTCAGGCAGACCTGCAAGAGCGAATGTTTCTGGATATTCAATCAGGCTTGCCGAATGGCTTCGCGGCAAAGCGCAAGCTGGAAATGTTTGGCCAGACAGGCTTAAGGCAGTCCAGAATTTATGCGGTCGCCATTTTTTCACTTGAAAACTGGCAGCAAACCAAGGTGCTGCCAGAGGTCAAAGTTGCTGCCATCATTTTAAAGTTGGCGCTGCGTATAAAACTTTGGGAGGAGCGCGGCGTTTTCTTGTCGCGTCACGAAAAAAATGGTTTTCTTATTATTTTGCAAGACAGGGCAGACTATAAAAAAATCCTGGAAAATATTTTTGGCGACTTGTCAGAGCCCGTGGTGTTAGAAGGCAATATCTACACTTTTCCGGTAAATGCGGGCGTTTATGTCTGGAGCGTTTGGGAGCCCCCCGTGGCGCTCGAAATGCTGACCAAGGCCCGCGAGGCCCATTACCAGTCACTACTGATTGGCCCAAACAGGTGGTGTTTTTACAGCGAGGGCAAAAATCGCAAAGACTGGCAAAAAATTGAAGGCCGGCGCATTACCGATGCATTTCGCCGCGGGAACTTCTGTCTGTACTTCCAGCCGTTGGTGCAATTTAACTCTGCAGTTCCCCATAGTGCAGAAGCGTTGCTGCGCTGGAATGACCCAGGCAAAGGCATTAAAGAGCCTGTTGAGTTTTTGGCCAAATTAAAAAGCCTACCTATTTATGACGATATCAGCCTTTGGGTATTGGACCTGGCGCTCATCACGCTAGAGCGTTGGTACAAGTCCGGTCATTACACAAAGCTGTGCATCAATATTGAAGCAGTGCAGTTGGCGAAACCTGAGTTCGTTGAGCGAATGTTGAATGTCATGAATGGGTTTTCGTCCAGAGCCTTCAGTTTTCTCAGTATTGATATTGTAAATAGTAGCAAGCTAGATGATTGTGGTGCCCTGGTGTCTTCACTTCGAGCGCTTGGCGCTTACGGCGTGGATTTCTCAGTTGATGATTTTGTTTTCAGCGATGCTCGGCTGTTGGAAGCCAAACCGGTTTCGGTACGGTCGTTAAAGATAGCCCGCCACTGTGTGAAAAACCTGGAGCACAATCTAACCGACATGCGTTTGGTGCGAAACGTGGTTTGCTTGGCCGCTCGGCACGGAGTAACCGTGTATGCCAAAGGCGTCGAGCGTTCCGCCCAACATAACGTATTGAAGGCTTTGGGGTGTGACGGTGTGCAGGGTTATTTGCAGTCGGGCCCCTTGGTGGAAGCCGACTTTTTGAGTTACTTGGCGACATGTGATCAACCAGAAAATGCGGCGGAAGACGCTGAGTATCTGAAAGGTTTCTCAGAGGCTTTGTCTAATGCCCGTCGTACGCTTCAGGATCAACTTTGGGCCTGCCTTAATACCTGCAATGTTCAACTAATTTCAGAATCTGTGCTGCAATCGTTACTGATCACAATGAGTGACATTGAAGCGCGAGAGTGTTTGACGGAAAAAGGAATCAGCAAGGTTAAAACAGCCGAACAAGCTGCGCGTCACATACTGAAATTGACCAGCAAAGCAACAACGCTGCCTTCTACTGAAGACGATGAGAAGAAGAGAGATAGGCTGCTGCTCAGAATTCTTGTTTCGCTTAGTGACCTGGTTGTTGCTCTTGACAGCATTATTGAGTAAGACGCAAGGGGTGGGGTGATCATATGCAAAACAGGTACAATCAGGCGTCGGCGCTGCTAGGCCTTGCTATTTTATTGTTATCTTGCGCTTTGTACGTTCTTTTTCTTGAAAAGCTTTATGTTCTCGCCGTTTTTCTTTTACTACTGGATTTGCTGGTAGTGTACCTGGCGTTAAGCCTTATCAAACAATTTGCCAAGGATGACACCGGAAAAAATAAATTTTATCCGGTGAGGGCCAGTAATAAAGACATTGTTTTGAGTGTGAAAGTAGCTAAAGACGAATTGCTAATCAGAGCAGAACGCCCTTTTTATTAACGTTGTACCCAGCAAAATCACGCATCAGGCCGTCTTCTTGCTCGGCATGCTGCCTTCGCTTTCCTGGTTGTCGAAAAACTGTGCCTGTAGGGTTTCGAATCGGTGCTCCAGCGCACGCAACCGTTGTCGGTGTGCTGCCTCGCTTAGAATATCTTCTAAATCTTCGTGGGGTAAGCTCTCAAGAATTTCGTAAATCTGCATTCGTATGACCGAATCTTCACCCGTTGCGTTGGGATTAAAGGTGGCGGGGCTGGCTGATTTGTCGCGCATCATGTGGCCTTCGCCATACAGAAGCCAGTCTAAAGAAGCGCCTTTGGTTTTCGCGCACTCTGCGCACAGTGCGTAAGGAACCGCTGCGCGTTGCCTCCAGGAGCTTAGCGTTTGTGGACTGATCGCGAGCGCTCGCGCTAGGTCAGCGTCCCGTTCGACGCCAAAAATCTTCTTCATCCTCGAAAGTACGGTATCTACCTCAGAGCTCATACTGTTCATACGCGCCTCTTTTAAATCGTCATAATTATTGACAGTTCCGGCAGTGCAATACTAATATTGCGTACGAGTGCAAAGGGGAGTCTGTCATTACACGTTTACTCTAACGCGTTCGCCTGCTGAAAATCAAAGCGGTGTCACAATTTTGTCATATACATAATTATATTAATATTTTGTAAATTTCATCAGGTTCGTTGCACGAGTTGTATTTGGGATGTTCGTTTGTTTTAGAGTCTTATAAAAAGAGGGTAGCATATGTTACGCAATACAAGGCTGAACAAAAAGCAACCATGCTGCGGTACAACTTTGGATTCTGCGTATTCTGCTTACGAAAGCACCCTCAAAGGCATTGCGGTTTATAGTCGCAGAACGGATTTGGTCGGATTCGCGTTTGCCTTGCAGGGGGCAGGGTGTTGTGAAGAGTGTAGTAGAGAGCACAGTGAGCCTGGCCGCGAAGCGCTGTCGGTTGCCAGCCTGAACGAGGCGGTTGCCAGTTTGGAACGAGTATTGGCAAGCTGCACTTCTGCTAACAGCCTGTCGGGGCCATCGGGTTTATTTCGGTACGCACAGATCATACTTAAAATTAATGTACGTTTGCTACTCGTTGAACGTTTCTGCCGCTTGCTGGTAGAGGCTTCAGAAACGCTTACCCTGGCTGGTTACAACCTTTCAATTGCGGTTGACAGTAACAATCTCTTGTTTGTGCGTGAATATCGAGAGCTGCGGCAGATCATGTTCTCGTTGGCCGATGTGGGTGTCGACTTCACTCTTGAAAACCCGGCGCATGAAGCAGGCTTACCGGCGCAGATGACGGCCTTGGAAGGCGCTTTTTCTTCCGTGTCGGTAACCCCGCAGTGGTTGGGCATTCATCAGTCGGAGGACGAGCTGGACTTGTCGCATTACATGGCGGCCGTAAGTCGGCTGAGTGTTCTGATTCATGAAAAAGGCAAACACGTCATTTACGATGGTGTTTCAAACAACTGGCAGCGCTCGTTTGTGACGGCGCTCCCGGTCAGGCTGTACACAAGCCCTGGCAGCTCAGATGACATTTGTGTTTGATGGCAAACCAGGCTGTGCCTGCAGTGAGGCAGAGCCCGAAACGCTCGGAATCTTTGAAGCTTTCGATCCCCAAACCCAGGAGTTTTTTTGATGCACCAAGCGCTTAGAAACGAGGCGGAAACATCCGTGGCGCAAACGGGTTCTGCAGAAGGCATTGCTGTATTACTGGGGCGACCCCCCCGCCGTGCGACCAGTGGTAAGCGGTGCCTTCTGCAGATTTTAGTTGCCGCACTGGTGTTGCCAGCGTCGCTGGCCCAGGGGCAAAACGCACTGTCAGAACAAGAGTTTTTGGACTACCTGCGTAGCCTATCTCAGCCTGCCGACAACTCAGAGCCGTCTGCGGCCCTGCAGCGGCAAGTGTCCACCTTTGCACTGGGCATGATGGCGCTGCCGCCGCCCAACGTGTCCACGTTTGGCATCAACAGCGGTTTTGGCCTGCCCGGGGGTTCCATGTTTGCCGCCGGCGCCATAACCGACGTGCGTGACCGCGTTCAGGGCTCCAGCGTGGACGGTTCAGGCGCCGTGGGCTTGGGTTTCGGCGATGCCAGTCAATCGATAGGTGCAGATTTAAGCGTGGGTATTCTAAGTGTAGACCCAGACGACTTTGGCGAAGACGGCAACGTCAGCGCCCGGGTGTTTCGCCAGCTACCAGGATTTGGCAGCAGCGGCATCAGCAGTGTCGCCCTGGGTGTGGCTAACGCGGCAAACTGGGGCTCTGCCAAAAACATCGACAGCAACTACTTCATTGCCGGCTCTACCATTATCGACATCAGCCCGAACGCCTCCGGTTACCTGCCGCTGATGCTCAGCGCCGGTTATGGCACCGGCGTAAAAAATCTGGAACGCGACCCGGCTGGCTTTTTTGGCGCCGGCATCGGCTTCACCTCACGCTTCTCTGCCAGCACATCCTGGAGCGGCGACGAGGTCATGGTAGGCCTGGGTATTCGCCCATTCCTGCGCTACAACAGCCAAATAACCCTCGGCATGGGCGATGTCACCAACCGGCTGGATGGCCGCCGCTGGATTATCACCGGATACTGGTTTTGGGAGGACGTATTTTGAAACCGAATCAGGCGTTACACATCGTCATTCTGTTGGTACTGGCCTTTGGCGCCGGGCCTGCTCACAGCGGGGAAGTATCGGTTATTCCACCGACCGCCATCATAACTCCGCCAATGACCATAAACCCGCCAACGATTGTTATTCTGCCAGTCAGCCCGCCCTCGGCTGCCGCAGCTCTGCAGCGCCTGCAGGCAGTTATTGCTGCATTCCCGCTCAGTGCTATGAGCACCCAGGGCCTGCAGCAGGCCGCCAATTTAGTGACGCAGGCGCAAGCGGCCGGCACCCTAACGCCGGCGGAACAAAGCGCGTTGGCTGATTTGGCAAATAATATTCAAGACGAGTTGTCCGGCCGTTAGCCGGTTGGCAGAAATCCTTAATATGAATACTAATGCTACAAAAAAACACAAAAATCCGATTTTTGTTACTTGTATCGAGTATTTTCACCGGTATACTTTGTACTTCATTTGAGGCTAAAGAGGCTTCAACAGGAACTACACAGCGCAACAGCGGGGCACGGGCATGGCTTGGTACGTGGTTCAGTACAAACCGCTGGAAGGCGACAGAGCATTCGTTAATTTATCGCAACAAGGTATCGAATCCTTTTTCCCGAAAATTACCGTGCAGCGCATTCGCAACCTTAAGCGTACCTGGGTTGAAGAGCCACTGTTCAAAGGTTACCTGTTCATCAACATGCAAACGCAAGATCCGCTTTGGTCAAAAATACGCTCAACCCGTGGCGTTAGCCGCATAGTCATTTTTGGTGGGCGCCCGGCTGTGCTGGCAGACACCGTAATGCAGGAAATACAGAAAACCTTGGACGGCATCAATAACCAGGACGGCCTTCAAAAGGGCCAGGAGTTGAAGCTCGAAGGTGGCCCGTTTAGCGGTATCAACGCCATTTTTCAAAGTTACGACGGCGATGAAAGAGCCGTCGTGCTGATCACCTTTATGCAGAAGCAACAAAGGGTAAAAGTGCCGCTGTCGGCCGTAGCGTCGGCCTAGTATGGGCCTAGTACAGGCCTAGCGTCGCTCAGCCGGTAAACACATTGCAGTAGTGAATTTTTGAGCAAAAACCAGCGATTGCGCCGGTTTGCATTTTCTTGATGGAATCTTTTTTGTACTAGGCCGGTGAAAACCGTGCGGTAGCGTGCCCAGTCAAAATTTTCAACCAGTCGGAAATATTCCTTAATGATACGAAATTTTGTGATCGGCTTATTTGCGTGTGTCGTGCTGTCGGCTTGCACCATCATACCGGGCAGCCATTTGTCAGTACCGGCGCCCGAAAATACCGGCATCGATCAAGACCTAAGCCAGCAAGTAGACGTCTACGCCATTACCCAGCAGCTGGTGGCCTCCATGGTAAAAACCGGCAGCTACCAACCCATAGTAGACAACGGGCTGAGCAAGCAAATAAAACAGTACGATTACATTGTGCGCCCTGGCGATACCCTGAAAATAACACTGCACAGCCACTCACAGATCAGTAGCGGACAAAGTGCAGGAGGCGGTGTCGCGGCCAGTGGCTACTACGTCCACCACGACGGCAATATTATTTACCCTTACCTGGGCGCCGTACCCGTGGCCGGGTTAACCACCATAGAAGTCCGCCAAGAGCTGACGGAAAAACTGCTGCAATACTTACAAAAGCCGGTGCTAGACGTAACCGTGACCAACTTCCGCTCCAGCAGCGTGTACATCACCGGTGCGGTGGGTAGCCCCGGCAAGCAGTACCTGTCTAACGAAGCCATGACCCTGTTCGAAGCCGTCACCCTGGCTGGCGGGCTTAGCAACAACGCTGACTGGACCAACGTAACGCTGATTCGTGACGGGCAATCCATACGCTATTCCCTGCGCCAGCTCTATGAAAATGGCGATAGCCGTCAAAACGTATTGCTGCGCCCCAACGACGCAATACACATCGCCACAGACGACACCGCCAAAGTGTTTGTGCTGGGCGAAGTGGGTAAGCCGCAAACCATCAACCTGGGCCGCACCGGCTTGACCCTGGCCGACGCACTCGCCCAAGCCGGCGGCTTCAGCCAAACCACCGCCGACGCCAGTGGCATCTTTGTGGTCCGCCGCGCCGCGCCTGACAGCGGCAAACTGGCTCAGGTGTTTCAACTCAATGCCAAAAACGCCATCGCCCTGGTGCTGGCCGATCAGTTCATGCTGGAAAAGCGTGACATTGTTTACGTAACCGCTGCGCCGGTGGCGCGCTGGAACCGGATTATTTCCCAGCTGCTGCCAACCGTTCAGCCGCTTTTCCTGATCAACGAAATTAACGACCAATTTATCGAGAACAACTGATAATGCACTTTAAAACCGTGCTGATGGTGTGCGTCGGCAACGTTTGCCGCAGCCCTCTGGCAGAACACCTACTGCGCTCAAAGCTCAGCCCTGGCAGCGGCGTTACCGTGGCATCCGCCGGTTTGCGCCCGCCCATGGGCTCGCCGGTGCATCCGATTGTGGAAGAAAAATTGCAAAGCCGCGGATTAACCGCCGCAGGCCATCGCGCCCGCCAGGTGAACCCGGAGCTGCTGCTGCAGCACGATGTGGTACTGGTGATGGAACCTGCCCACATAGACATGTTGCGCAGCATAGAACCGCTGGCCCGCGGCCGTATATTTCTGCTGGACCACTGGGGCGAACAACAACCCATACCCGACCCAGTACGCCAGCAGCGCGAAGCGTTTGATCACGTTGAACAATTGATTGACCAGGCCACCAGCGCCTGGCTTAGCTACCTGGACACCCCCGTTAATGAGTGAACAACCCAACACCACGGCGCCCGAAGACCAACAAGTCGATTTACTGGCCCTGCTAGGCCTGCTATGGGACAGCCGCTACTGGATTATCGCCATCGCGGCATTGGGCGCCGGCATTGCGGCCATGAACGCCAGAAGTCAAACCCCGATCTACAGCGCCAACGCGTTGATTCAGGTAGAACCCGGCAACTCCGGTGTGCTGTCGGTGCAAGATATAGGCAGCCTGCGCGGCTCCGGTGCCGCCGCTGAAATAGCCTTGATTGAAAGCCGCTTCGTACTGGGGCAGGTGGTAGACGAGCTCAGCCTGAACGTATTTTCTGCCAAACATTATTACCCCTATATCGGCAAATTCATGGCCTCGCGCTTTAGCGGCCCCGCCGGCACCCTGGCCGACCCCCTGTACGGCGAAGGCTACGCCTGGGGTGGCGAACAGCTGGAGCTGGCACGCTTTAACGTACCACCACAGGCGGTTGGCGGCGCTTTAACCTTACAGGCGCAAAGCGCAAACACCTGGGCTTTGTACCCTGGCAGCCCCGACAACTTTGATAGCGGCACCGCCGGCGCACCGCTGTTAACCGGCACCGTGGGCGAATTGGCCGAAAACAACGGCTTTAGCACCTTGGTGCAAACCCTGGTGGCTCACCCCGGCACCTTATTCCAGGTACAAAGCCAACGGCGCCATAACGCCATTTTAGGCCTGCAAGGCCGCCTCAAAATTGCCCCGGGGCGAGAAGGGTCCGGCATGCTGCGATTGTTCCTGGAACACCCAAGCCCCGCCGTGGCCGAATCCATCCTGAACGCCGTGGCCGCCCTCTACGTTAAACAAAACATCGAGCGCAGCAGCGCGCCCATCGTGCAATCACTGAACTTCCTGCGCGACACCCTGCCGGGCGTCAGAGAAGACCTGGAAGCCGCTGAAAAACGCTTGAACAACTATCAAATCCGCAACGGCATCATCGACATCAGCGCCGAAGCCGGCGTGGTATTCAGCGAATCCGTGCGCCTGCAGCAACAACTGACCGAACTGAAATTCCAGCGCCGCGACATTCAGGGCCGATTCCAGCCCGATCACCCCGCCTATCAAGACTGGTTGTTCCGCATCGCCGAAACGGAAGCCCGTCAGCAAGAACTTGAAAAAGAAATCGCCCGACTGCCACAAACCCAGCAGGAACTCATTCGCCTGCGCCGCAACGTGGCACTGGGTAACGACATTTACCTGCAAATGCTGTCAAAAATTCAGCAGCTAGACATCGCCAAAGCCGGCGCCGTAGGCAACACCCGCGTAATAGACCAAGCCGTATCCAGCTCGGGCCCGATCAAACCCCGTAAATCGATGATCACCCTGATCGGCCTGGTGGCGGGCATTATTGCCGGCTGCTTACTCACACTCGTCCGCGCGGCCTTTAACCGCGGCGTAGAAAACCCCGAGGTGATTGAAAAAATGGGTCTGCCGGTCTACTCCGGCGTGCCGTTTTCGACCGCCCAGCAAAAACTGACATCCAAACGCCGCAAAAAATTCGACCACGGCGACGAGAAATCCCAGTTGCTAGCGCTGATCAACCCGGCAGACCCAGCGGTTGAAGCCCTGCGCAGCCTGCGCACCAGCCTGCATTTTGCCATGCTGGGGGCAAGCAACAACGTACTGATGATCACCGGGCCCAGCACCAACGTCGGCAAAACCTTCCTGTCCACCAACCTGGCGGTGGTGATGGCGCAAAGCGGCCAAAAAGTCTTGCTGATAGACGCCGACCTGCGCCGCGGCACCTCCCACATCACGATGGGCGTACCCAACGGCAAAGGCCTGTCGGCGGTGCTGCTGGGCAACGCCACCATAGAACAAGTGGTTCGCAACACCGGCGCCAACACCCTGGACTTTATCTCCCGCGGCTCGGCCCCGGTCAGCCCCTCGGAATTGTTAATGGGTAAAGGCTTTGCGGATCTGTTAGAGCAAGCCTCCACACAGTACGACCTGGTGATTATAGACACCCCGCCCATACTGGCGGTAACCGACGCCTCCATCGTCGGCAAATACGCCGGCACCACCATGCTGGTCACTCGTTTTGGGTTAAACCCGGCCAAAGAAATCGAGCTGGCGCGCAAACGTTTTGAGCTTAACGGCGTCACCATAAAAGGCGTGGTGTTCAACGCCATCGTCAAAAAAGCCTCGGCCTACGGTTATGGCAGCTACCGCTACTATAACTACAACTACACATCCGAAAAAAACTAAGTCAGAAAACACTATGAACATACTGGTCACAGGTGGCGCCGGCTTTATCGGCTCCGCGGTGGTGCGGCACATCCTCCGCAACACCACTCACACGGTCGTGAACGTAGATGCACTGACGTACGCCGGCAACTTAGACAGCCTGGCCGAAACCGTGCACAGCGAACGTTACTGCTTCGAACACCACAACATCTGTGACCGCGCGGCCATGGACACAGTGCTGAATGTCCATCAGCCCGACCTGATTATGCACCTGGCGGCAGAAAGCCACGTCGACCGTTCCATCGACGGCCCGGCGGAATTCATCGGCACCAACATCGTTGGCACCTACACCCTGCTGGAAGCCACCCGCCAGTACTACAACAACTTGAACGGCGACAAAAAAGCCGGGTTCCGCTTTCATCACATCAGCACCGATGAAGTTTACGGCGACCTGGAAGGCACCACCGATCTGTTCACCGAAACCACCCCCTACGCCCCCAGTAGCCCGTACTCGGCCAGTAAAGCCAGTTCCGATCATTTAATACGCGCCTGGCACCGCACCTACGGACTGCCAGTCGTCATCAGCAACTGCTCGAACAACTACGGGCCCTATCATTTTCCGGAAAAACTAATTCCGCTGATGATTTTGAACGCCTTGGAAGGCAAGCCCCTGCCGGTGTACGGCCAGGGCGAACAAGTGCGCGACTGGCTGTACGTGGAAGACCACGCCCGCGCCCTCTATAAAGTCGTCACCGAAGGCCATGTGGGCGAAACCTACAACATTGGCGGCCATAACGAAAAACGCAACATAGACGTCGTACACACCCTGTGTGACCTGCTGGAACAACTGGCCCCCGCCAAACCCAAAGGCGTAAACCACTACCGCGACCTGATCACCCACGTAACCGACCGCCCGGGGCACGACCAGCGGTACGCCATAGACGCAAGCAAAATCCAGCAACAACTGGGCTGGGTGCCACAAGAAACCTTCGAAACCGGCCTGTGCAAAACCGTGCAGTGGTACCTGAACAACACAGACTGGTGCCAGCGTATCGCCAACGGCAGCTACCAGCGTGAACGCCTAGGGGCCAGCGCATGAACATCCTGCTACTGGGCAAAAACGGCCAGGTAGGCTGGGAACTGCAGCGTGCACTGGCGCCCCTTGGTTCGGTGGTGGCACTGGGCCGCGACACCGAAAACGGCCTCTGCGGTGATTTAGCCAACCCCGAAGGCCTACAGCAAACCATTCAAACACTGCGCCCCAGCGTGATTGTAAACGCCGCCGCCTACACCGCCGTCGACGCTGCTGAACAGAACCCAGAGCTGGCCCACCGTATAAACGCCACCGCCCCCGGTGTACTGGCCGAAGCCGCCAACGCTGTAGGCGCCTTGCTGGTGCATTACTCCACCGATTACGTGTTTAACGGCGAAGGCGACTTGCCCTGGCAAGAACACCACAGCACCCAACCGCTAAACACCTATGGCGAAAGCAAACTGGCCGGTGAACACGCTATACAACAGGCCGGCGGCCACCACATGATTTTTCGCACCAGTTGGGTGTACGCCCGCCACGGCCGCAACTTCGTCAACACCATGGCCAACTTAATACAACAAAAGCTCAGCCTGAACATCGTGGGCGACCAAATCGGCGCGCCCACCTCGGCCGAACTGATTGCCGATATCACCGCCCACTGCCTGCGCGCCCGCCGCCTGGGCATGGTCGACAACGGCGTTTACCACCTGGCCGCCAGCGGCGACACCAGCTGGTGTGATTACGCCCGCTACATCGCCGAAACACTGCAAGCCCTAGGCGCCCCGATCACCGCAACGCCTGCGGCCATACTGCCAATTGCCAGCGCACACTACCCAACACCGGCCAAACGCCCGCTGAATTCACGCCTGAACACCCAAAAACTGCAAACCCGTTTTGGCCTAACCTTGCCCCACTGGAAGTTAGGGGTGAAGCGGGCACTGATGGACGCACGGATGGGCGCACTGAAGGATAAAGCGAAACACCCTATATGCTGAAACAACTGCTAGAACTCTACCGCCTGCTGACCAAACAACAGCGTAAAAAGCTCATCAAGCTTCAACTGCTAGTTGTATTGATGGCTTTCGCCGAAATTGCCGGCGTGATGTCCATCGGGCCCTTTATGGCCCTGGTCGGCGACATGAGCCAGCTGCAAGCCGATGGCCGCCTGGCGCAAATTTACACTGCCACCGGCGCCAGCTCGCCAGAGCAGTTTTTGTTTTGGGTAGGCATTGGGGTCATGGGCTTGCTGACACTGGCGGCCGTTATTTCAACGGTCACCGTGTGGCGCATGTCTATGTACGGTGCCCGGATCGGCGCAGAAATGAGCACCCGCTTGTATCAACATTACATGCACCAGCCGTGGTTGTTTCATGCCAGTGGCAGCAGCAGTGAATTAACAAAGCAGATTACGGGTGAGTGCGCGCGGGTGACGGGCGGTATTATCAATCCCTTTATGCAAATGAATGCAAAGCTGGTCATGGCCATCTTGATGGCCGTCGGCATATTCTTGTACAACCCGGCTGTGGCGATCACCGGCATTGCTATTTTTTCCACAGCTTACTGGTTGTTGTATCGCATCGTACGCAAACGCCTTACTGCCAATGGCCAAACCATCAGCCGTACCCAGCAGGCTCGTTTCAAACTGATGGCAGAAGGCTTTGGTGGCATAAAAGACACGCTGCTATTAGGCCGACAGCCAGACTTTATCAGCCGCTTTGCTAAAGCCAGCAGCCAGTTCGCCCACGCCCAAGGCACCAATGGGGTGATGAGCCAAGTGCCACGCTTCGCCATGGAACTGGTGGCCTTTGGCTGCGTGATCTTCCTGATTCTGTATTTGCTGACCAGCCACCAAGGCAACGTGGGTACCATATTGCCGGTGCTGTCCGTGTACGCACTGGCGGGTTTCAAACTGCTGCCGGCGTTTCAGCAGATTTACAGCGGTCTGTCTGCAATTCGAGGCAATATGTCAGCCTTCGAAGCCATAAAAGGCGACCTGCAAGCCAGCGCAATCAACGAATCCGCTGAAGCGAAAACGGCTCAACAAACAAGCAATACGCACCTGGTTCCTAAAACCTCCATTCAGCTCAAAAACGTGACTTTCGCCTACCCAGGCAAGAAAAAACCCGCGCTGAAAAACTTGGACATAACCATCTTCGCTAACAGCGTGATTGGCCTGGTGGGTTCTTCCGGCTCTGGCAAATCCACGGCTATTGATTTGGTGCTGGGCTTGATGCAGCCCGAACAAGGCCAGTTATTAGTAGATGGAAAACCGATTACCCAAGACAACCTACGCGCCTGGCAGAACACCCTGGGCTTTGTACCGCAATCCATCTTCCTGGCCGACAGCAGCATCCGCGAAAACATCGCCTTTGGCCTGCCTGAAAATGAAATAGACGACCAAAAGGTCCGCCGTGCCACCAAAATGGCCCACCTGGAAGAACTGGTCCAGGAACTGTCAGACGGCTTGAGCACCCGAGTAGGGGAGCGCGGTGTGCAACTGTCCGGCGGCCAGCGCCAGCGTATTGGCATAGCTCGCGCCCTATACCACGATGCCGAAGTGCTGATTCTAGACGAAGCCACCAGCGCCCTGGATGGCATTACCGAAAAACTGATCATGGACGCCATCCACGATTTCGCCGGCCAAAAAACCATCATCATGATTGCCCATCGCTTGGCTACGGTAAAACAGTGCGACACCATTTATTTATTAGGTAACGGCAGCGTTGTGGACTCTGGCACCTACACCGAACTGACGGAAAGAAACCACATCTTCAAACGCATGGCACAGCACGCGTAACCGCACCGCACCTGCAAATAACGACTCAGGAACATCCATGAAAGGCATCATTTTGGCCGGTGGTTCAGGCAGCCGCCTGTTCCCCATCACCCGTGCTATCTCCAAACAACTGCTGCCAGTGTACGACAAGCCGATGATTTACTATCCGCTGTCGGTGCTGATGCTGGCGGGAATTCGCGAGGTGTTGATTATCACCACCGCTGAAGATCAGGCGGGCTTTATACGCCTGTTAGGCGATGGCACACAGTTTGGCGTGAACATCAGCTACGCGATGCAGCCAAGCCCAGACGGCTTGGCGCAAGCGTTTATCATCGGTGAGGAATTTATAGGGCAAAGCAGCGTGTGCCTGGTACTGGGCGATAACATCTACTACGGCCAGGGCTTTAGCGAACTACTGCAAAGCGCTGCCGCGCGCCCCAGCGGCGCCACCGTGTTCGGTTACCGGGTAACTGATCCAGAACGCTTTGGCGTGGTGGAATTTGATGAACACCAGCGCGCCATTTCCATTGAGGAAAAGCCCAAAAAGCCAAAATCCCATTACGCGGTGACTGGCCTGTATTTTTACGACAACGACGTCATCGACATCGCCAAAGCGGTTAAGCCTTCCCACCGCGGCGAACTGGAAATTACCAGCGTAAACCAAGCCTACCTGGATCGTGGCGATTTGAACGTGGAGCTGCTAGGGCGCGGTTACGCCTGGCTAGACACCGGCACCCACGACAGCCTGCACGAAGCCTCCAACTTTATTGAAACCCTGGAAAAGCGCCAGGGCTTGAAAGTGGCCTGCCTGGAAGAAGTGGCCTGGCGCATGGGCTACATCACCACCGAACAACTGCTGCAGCAAGCCGACGAACTGAAGAAAAACGGCTACGGCGCTTATCTGAAGCAACTGGCAGAGCAGGAAGGCTGAAATGAAAATAATCAGTACCGCCATCCCGGATGTAAAAATACTGGAGCCAAAAGTCTTCGGCGACGACCGCGGTTTCTTTATGGAAACCTGGAATGCCCAGCTGTTCAGCGAATTGGGCATTCAGCACGGCTTCGTGCAAGACAACCACAGTCGCTCGGTAAAAAACACCCTGCGCGGTTTGCACTACCAGATCGAGAAGCCTCAGGGAAAATTGGTGCGCGTTACCCGGGGCGAAGTGTTTGATGTCGCCGTGGACCTGCGCAAGGACTCACCCACATTCGGTAGGTGGGTAGGGGAGTACTTGTCAGAGCACAACAATCGAATGATGTGGGTGCCACCGGGTTTTGCCCATGGCTTTCTGGTGACCAGCGACAGTGCGGATTTTCAGTACAAGTGCACCGATTTTTACGCGCCGGAATATGAACGAACGATCCTCTGGAATGACCCCACTCTTGCGATTGATTGGGAGATAAAACACGAAAACACTTTTTTACTGTCCGCAAAAGACAAAGCTGGAGACAGCTTTGAACAGGCAAAATCTGAGCTAAAAGGAGTGTCGTTGCAATGATACCCGTTACAAAACCATATTTCCCAAGCCGGGAGAAGCTTGATAAATACATAGATGGAATCTACGAGCGACAATGGTTGACGAATAACGGCGTACTGGTACAAGAGCTTACCCGGCGCCTTGAAGAATACTTAGGTGTTGAAAACCTATTACTGGTCAGCAACGGCACCCTAGCGCTGCAAATTGCCTACCGCGCACTGGGCGTGAGCGGTGCGGGACCCGGTGAGCGGCCGGAGGCCATCACTACGCCATTTACGTTTATAGCAACGGCAAGCTCGCTAAAATGGGACGGTATAGAGCCTGTATTCGTAGACATAGACCCTGAAACTTGGTGCCTGGCGCCCGGTAACATAGAAGCGGCTATTACCCCCAACACTCGCGCCATTGTGCCTGTGCATGTGTTTGGCAACGCTTGCGATGTAGAGGCAATTGACAGCATCGCTAAAAAGCACGATCTAAAGGTGATTTATGATGGCTGCCATGCCTTTGGTGTGAAGTACAAAGGCGAAAGCCTGCTCAAGCACGGCGACGCAGCCACGCTGAGTTTTCACGCCACAAAATTATTCCATACGGCTGAAGGCGGCGCCATTATTTTCAAGCGCAAAGAAGACCTTGAACGCGCCAAAAAAATGATCAATTTTGGTATTACCGGCCCGGAAACAATCGAGGAGATCGGCATCAACGCCAAATTGAATGAGTTTCAAGCGGCAATGGGGTTATGTGTGCTCGATGAGATAGAGCAGATTGTTCGGGACCGGCAATGTGTGACCGAGATTTACGACAGCTGCTTGGGCGACAAGGTACAGAAGCAGCGAATCCAGACTGGCATATCTTACAACCACGCCTACTACCCCATTGCACTGAAGGATGAAAACCAGTTAATAACAGTGATGTCCTCGCTACGTGACTGTGGCGTGTTGGCACGGCGATATTTTTATCCTTCGCTTGAATCGGTTACTTGCCTGGACGCTGGCTACAGTGATTGCCCCGAGTCCAGAAAATTGGCCGAGCGAATTGTATGCTTGCCGATTTATTCGGAGCTGAGAACCGAAGAGCTCATCAACATTGCCGAAAAAGTGTTAGAGGCCTGCGAGTGAGTCAACTATTGCCTGGCGCTTTTTTCCAAAACCCAGTTAGCTCGGCTCAGATCATCGCTTTTCTGGATAAAAAGTACGCGTCCCAGCTTTCGCCTTGCGGGCCTGGCATTGCTTCGTTAGAGGGCATCTGTGATTCGCGCAACGGTGGCCACAGGCAATTGGTGTTTTCTACTCGAGAACATTTTTCCAGTGCCGGAGCGCTAACAGAATCGTTAATTCTGATTGACGATATTCCAGACGAAGCAGCTCAAGAATCTAATCAGTTCTGCAAGGTTGATGACCCAAGAGCTGCGTTTATAGAGCTATTGGAATGGCTAATTGAGGCCGAAGGTTTTGATGCTCATCAACGTGGCTTCACAAAAGACGCGATTATTTCAAATGACGCACAGGTGGCTAGCACAGCTGTTATTGAGACGGGTGTAGACGTCGGAGCTGGCAGCATAATCAGTGCCGGTGCCGTGATAAAAACCGGCACGCGCATCGGCAAAAATACGATTATTCGAGAAAACTCCGTTGTTGGTAGTGATGGCGTTACTGTATACCGTGCCAAAGATGGCCGATTACTGAAGTTTCCCCACGTCGGTGGCGTGTTCATTGGCAGTAATACCGAAATTGGAGCCAATGCCGTCGTTGCGGGAGGCATCCTGGCGCCAACGTTTATTGGTGACAACGTCGTTATCGGTAATCTGTGCAATATTGGGCACGGTGCCACTGTAGAGGATGGCGTTTGGATGTCTGTCGGCTCGCTGCTAGGTGGCCACACAACGGTTCACGCCGGCGCCACCATCGCTATGGGTGTCAGTGTTCGCGACAATTTGGTGATAGGTGAGGCAGCGTCGCTAGGCATGGGAAGTGTCGTGGTCAAGAATGTTGAAGCAAAGCACTCGATGTTCGGTAACCCAGCGAAAAGAATGGTCGGCCTGCGAACCGGCCCCACGCGATAGGTCAATGTGAGTCATGTCTGAAATTTTGAAGTGTGTATTCAAAGGCAGTCGAAATTATGTCCACGGAACCAGCTTGTTTAATGCATTGGTGCAGGCGGCAGGCGAACGAGGCCTAACTGAGGGCAGAATCAATGTTTCTTTTAAACACATGATTCACAACCCGGTCTGTGTGTTGGAACAGCGATCGCCCAGTGCGGAAGATTCAATCGTTGCAAAAATATCCGGCGAAGGTGGCAAAGCTTTTGCGCTGTGCATCAATGAAGCAGTGGAAACAGCGATAGCGGATCGGCAAGCGTTTAACGAGCTAGAGGTGTGCCGGGGGGCGGTTCTGGGTGAAAAGAGCATCGTGCAAGAAAACCCCCACCATCACGACCGAATCGAACTGCTGGTATCGCTTTGTAAGAAAATGCACCAAGCCTGTATTGATGACTCAAAAAAGTGGGTTTTTTCCCGATACGATGGTCAGTTTCCCATTCCAGCCCTTAATAAGGTAAAGCTTCGAATCACGAAGCAGGTGGGTACACGTCTGACCTGCAGTGACGTGCTGGTCAATGGTGAGAAGATCGGGGATATGTACTTCTCATGACAAACACAGTGACTAAGAGGCAAGCTATGCTAGGGATTCAGTCTATCGCCAGTTACCTTCCGAAAGGGCGCGTTGACAATCTGGAACAGGCGGATCGGTTTGAGACAGACAGGGAGTTTGTGGAACAGAAAATCGGTGTTTCCTCGCTGCCGAGATTTGAGGCGGAGGACTCTGTCGTTAGCGCAAGTGTATCCGCGTTCAAAAATTTGTGTGAGAAAGAAAGCGTTGATCCAGCCGAAATTGAATGCGTGGTTCTGTGTACCCAGAACCCAGACAAAGGCGGTTTGCCTCACAATTCGGCCCTGGTCCATGCTGAACTGGGTTTATCAGAAGACTGTGCCTGCTTTGACATCGGCCTAGGTTGTTCCGGTTACGTGTATGGTTTGAGTGTCATTCAGTCCTTCATGGCTGCGAACGGCATGAAAAAGGGGCTGCTGTTTACCTGTGATCCTTACTCTAAAATTTTGAACCCGGAAGACAAGAACACCTGCCTGTTATTTGGCGACGCCGGCTCTGTAACGCTCATTAGTGATACGCCCCGCTATACTTTGGCCAGCGCTAAATTCGCAACAAAAGGGGCGGGTAGCGCGGCACTTCAAAAAAACGATAATCTATTGGAAATGAATGGCAGGGCTGTTTTCAACTTCGCATTGCAAGACGTGCCCAAACAGATCAAGCACGTTTTGGAGAATGCGGAGCTGACAATGGACAGCGTGGATATCTTCCTGCTTCACCAAGGCAGCCGTTTTATGCTGGAAAATGTTATCAAGCGGGCGGGTATACCGGCCGAAAAAGCGCCCATAAGATTGTCTAGCACAGGAAATACTATATCGTCTTCGATCCCTTTGCTGCTAGAAAAAGAACTTAATGGAAATCCAAAAACGATTCTTATGTCGGGGTTTGGCGTTGGGTTGTCTTGGGCGACTGCAATTTACACACAGGTTAAGTAAAGGTTAAAAGGAAAAACTATGAATCGCGAAGAAGCTGTAAAGATTGTTACGTCCATGCTGGAAAAAAACGTTGATGGGCTGGAAATGTCTGACGATAAGTTGGACAAAACACTTGTAGACCTTGGTGTGGATTCACTTGATGTGATGCTGGTGATTATGGATGTGGGTGAGGCCGCGGGTATTACTATTAATGATGATCAGGCAGAGATATTGGATACGCCTGAGAAGATTGTTGAGTTTATTTCTGAGTGATTTTAAAAAGTCTATACAGTTGGTGTTATTTAGTTGTTGGTAGTTTGTAATTTACTGTATTACTGATTTCGGAAATTTCTGAATAGCTTTTTTAAATCAGTGATACATCAACAATCGTATAGAGTTCGTCGCCATCACCAAGAATAAAATCGGTGAACGCAATTTAGGCATGCACTGGTGAAGGCTAGCTCAGTAAAAGCATACTAAAAAGCTCGTCCAAGTATAAGCAAATTGAGTGAAGCCTTGCCAGACGCTGAAAATGCCGGGGTAGACAAAGTGGTTAAACATCTGAAAAATGTTGAAGATTTTTAAAATGCTCCGCTAATGCCCTATAACTATGCGTTCCTCTCACCCTCAGATTTCGAAAAACTCGCAGCCGACATACTTCCGGCAGCGCATTAGGTTGCGTTCGAGCATTATGGCGAAGGGCAAGATGGCGGCATTGATTGCAAGCATATAACCGCAGAGGGCGATGTTTGGATAGGCCAGGAAAAACGCTACAAAGACGTCGACGCGCTGCTGCGGGTATTACCAAAAGAGTAGCATAAAATGCAGGTGATAAAAGTGCCTCCCAAACGGTACTTTCTGGTGACCGCCTGCTCACTCACACCCGGTAACAAAGACACCACTTTGCAGGCCATGCAGCCATTTATGTGCGCCACCGCTGATATATACGGCGCGGATGACCTAGACGCCTTGCTCGATCAGTACCCGGTGATATACCGCAAACATCACCGCTTGTGGCTGCATAGCATTGAGCAGCCTGAACCAAGCCCATTACGCCCGTTCCGGCGTGGTGCACGAGCGGTTGTTGGCAGAGGCGAAAACCTACGTAGCGTCCAACGCCAAACCAACCATTGTTGAGCAACTGGTTAAATACCACTGCTGCTCGATTGCGGGCAATCTAAGCTTAGTCAAAATCACCACCGCACGGCAAATTGCCTTGCAGCTGCAAATTCAAACACCCAACGCCGAACTTATTTGGGTAGATGACCGTAATTTTCGTCAAGCACTGCAACTGATCCGCCCACAGACCAGCCAAATCATGGTGTTGGACGACCTTCTAGGGGCGCCACCTTCCTTTATGATGACGGCGTGTTGGCGTTCAAGCGTGATTGGCAGGGGAAATGTCAGGTATTAACAGAATTTCCGTTGTACTAACCACTATAGGCAGTAAATGAAATTTATTATTTGGACTCCAACCTATAGAGAAAATAGTGGTGGGATAATTGTCTTGCATAAATTGGCAAGCCTGTTATGCGAGTTAGGATACAGCGCAAAAATTTGGCCGCATACAAAGCCGGCTTTGATTGAGCTCAAAAGTTTTCAGGGGTGGTTTAGGCTAGCCAAGTGGATTAAGTTCACAGCTGGTAATATTTTTAAAAGAAGAGATATTAGATCTCCTTATAAATTAGAGCTAGCGAGTAGTTTCGATATAAAAGACTCAATAGTTATCTATCCAGAAATTGTTGCAGGGAACCCGTTAGGCGCTGGTCGAGTTATTCGGTGGCTTTTAAATAGCCCTGGCGTAATAAACGCGACTAAAGAGTTTGGTCAGAGCGATTTGTTTTTTTATTATAACAAGCATTTTAATGATTGGAAATTAAACCCCCATGAAGAAAGGCATTTAAAAGTTTTTGAGCTGATGTCTAGCGTATACCAGAACGTTAATTATGGTGAGCGCATTGGTCAATGTTATATGGTTCGTAAAGGTAAAAATAGAAAATTAAATTATCATGATTGTGATGCGGAAAAAGTAGATGGGCTGTCTCACAAAGAATTGGCAATTTTTTTTAACAGCACAAAATACTTTATTTGTTATGATTTATACACGATGTATTGCAGGTATGCGGTAATGTGTGGGTGCATTCCGATTGTTGTTCCTCAGGAAGGGCTTTCTAAATATGATTGGCGGCCTGAAGTTGATCTTACCTATGGCGTTGCATATGGTTGGGAAGATTTGAAATGGGCACTTGATACAAGAAAAAAACTTTTAGATTCTTTAATTACGATGGATAGCGCAGGAGTTGAATCAGTAAAAAATTTTTTAGTAATAACTAGAGAACATTATCCAAATTAAAAGATGTCCTAATATGTATATCGAATAGATTTATCTAAGAATAATTGTTTTTTAGAATTTTTTTTATTTTGAATTAGAGCACTAGAGTCTGTTGATAATTCACATCGGCAGCCAGAGAAATGCGCAAGCCAATGACACGATGCTCTCATAATGACGAGTCAGTTTGTCATATCGGGTGGCGACGGCCCGATAATGCTTGAGTCTGGCAAACGCGTTTCCCACCAGATGTCTGAGCTTGTACAACGGCCAGTCGAGTCCCTTGTAGCCCTTGATCGAATTTTTCTTTCTGGGAATAATAACGCTCATTCCGAGGGCTTCTCCCTTGTCACGTATTATCTGGTTGTCGTAGCCACCCGCGGCTCCGGCACTGTGCTGGTGCGCTTTTACATAGCGGCCATCAATGAAGACCCATTCCAGATCGGAGTCTGTTTTCAGCACGTTGAAGAGCTTTTTCCAGATGCCTTTTTTCGACCAGTAATTGAAGGTTTTGTAGACAGAATTCCATTTTCCGAAGTGGCCTGGCAAATCTCTCCAGGGCACACCGGTCCGCATTCTGAACAGAATGCCTTCGACTGTATTGCGCAAACCTGCCTTGTTATACAGACTGAATTGAAGCAATATTTCTCTTAGCTTGGACCACAGCTTCTCTGTGAGCATGTATCTGGGCATTGCGGGCTCGTATGATTGTTGTTTCGGAACTTCATCATACGAGCTTGCTCTTACCTTTCAAAGGCTTATGATCAATTGTCAACAGACCCTAGCAATTTTATGAAAATATCCATAGCCATGGCCACCTATAACGGTGCCCAGTACATTACTGAGCAACTTCAGAGCTTCGTTGATCAATCTCGCCAGCCAGATGAAGTGATCATCACAGATGATTGTTCTGCAGACGAAACCGAGTCTGTTATTCGGAAATTCGCTGAAACAGCCCCTTTTGAAGTAATTTTTTCCAGAAACGAAAAGAACCTAGGGTATTGCGGAAACTTTAATGTAGCTTTAATGAAAACCACAGGTGACCTGGTTTTTTTGAGTGATCAAGACGATGTGTGGTTCCCAGAAAAAATCAAACACATGGTTTGCTTAGCTGATCAGAACCCTGGTGCACTAGTGTTGATGAATGATGCAGTTCTCACTGATAAGAATTTAGAAAGTGTCGGTCTAACTAAACTTGGACAGATACGCTCGGCAGGGTTTTCAGATAATGCGTTTATTATGGGATGTTGTTGTGCAGTTCGGCGAGAGTTATTGAATATTTGTATGCCTATCTTGCCAGGCTTCAAAGCTCACGATAACTGGATTGTTGGTTTTTCTGATCAATTAAACAAAAAATTTATTTGCGACGAGCCGCTTCAATATTATCGCCGACATGATTCGAATGAGTCTCAATTTATTGCAAACCGAACTACCAAAGTTACACGATGGCACGCATTTTTTCATGCCAAGAGAAATTTTCTATCTCGTACTGATAATAAAGTGGAGTTCTTTGAATTGGAACAGCGGAAATTGCTCAGCCAAGGTATTCGGCACGCCTTAATGAATGCACCCCTTGAGTTTCATCCTGATCTTTCTGAAATGCTGCGAGAGAATAATCAGCCATTTGGCATTATAGAAACTCGTATTAATTTTCGTCAAAAGCGATTCCGTCAACGAGTTTTTGCTATTGTGAGTTTTGCGGCTGGAGGTGGCTACCGTAGTGCTAACGGAGTGCGATCCATGCTTCGAGATTTGCTTGGATGATGAAGTAATCTGTAACAAAAATTCAAGAATCAGAAAAGTCTTAGCAGCTTATGAGAAAATGCACATGAGAAAAGTTTTAGTCTATACTGCTATAGAAAACGAATATGACTCTTTGAGTCCAACACCTTACGGTTTTAATGACTTTCACTACGTATGTTTTTCAAATACGATAAGAAAAAAATATAAAAATGGATGGCAAATTATAAAGAACCCTTCGGCAGAAAAATCTGCAGTCTTAAAGTGTAGAGATGTTAAAATAAATCCTCATAAATACTTAAGTAATTATGAGTATTCTATTTGGGTCGATGGTAGTGTTGTTTTGTCGGCTGAATTCCTTAAATATATTTTAAATTGTATAGTTAAAAAAGATACTATTATTTTTGTGAAACATAGAGTGCGCAGTTGTGTATATGAAGAGGCAGAGGCGTGCCGGCGAAGCTTGAAAGAGAACGATGATATAATTGAACGTCAGGTTAAAGTGTATTTAGAAGATGGTTATCCTGAGAAAAATGGGTTAGTTGAAACCGGGGTTATGCTGAGAAAGCATAGTGAAATATCAATACAAGAAGTTATGGATCTCTGGTGGAGTAATATTAAATCACATAGCCATAGAGATCAGCTTAGTGTAAATTATTGTCTTTGGAAAAAGTCGGTCGACTATAAGTTGATGCCTGGAACGATGTCCAGCAACAATCCTGGCTTTATTGTTCAGCGCCATAGAGGGAAAATGCTGGCAAATTGGTACTTTTTCTTAGAGGCAAGGGTTTTCCAAGGAAAAAATCTATTTTATCCTGCTTATGTGTTATTGGGGTGGGCTAAGAAGATAAAGATGCTTATAAAATTATGAAGGTTTTGATAGTATTAGGGGATTACTCAGTAAATTTCTAATATTAATGATAGTGGTGCTATTGCCATAGATTTCACTTCTTCCATCGAGCGACCGACCTTTTTCGAGACCGAGAATACGCATAAAAATACAATGCTCAAGATATGCGGATAGATTGGATAGGTAGGCTGATTACTTCTGATAAATTAGAAAAGAAAGCGGTCCATTACTATTTCAAAGACCAAAGTTACTTTAAGAGTCTTTGACTGTAGGAAGATGTTTTATTTTTCTTTTTCAAAAATAATAATGAAAATATTAATAACATCTAAAATTAGGCCAAATGACTTTTAAGCTAAAAAGTTAGCCAGCACAAAATTTAGCGCTAATCATACGTTCGCTGGAGTAACTTTCTGAATTAATACACTAAAATACATATACTAATCTGAGAGCTATGGAAGGTCTGATTAACTTTTCAGAATTAGCGATAATACAGCTATCGCCAACCGCATAGGATTCGCCGCCGCCATGGGCCAGATGACCTTCTCCGAAGCCGAGTACCAGAATAAGAAGCGCAAGACACGCTGCGAGATCTTTCTAGAACGGATGGATAAGCTGATTTCTTGGAACCAGATGGAGAATAAGGTGGCTCGTCACTATCCCAAGGGCCATAATGGCCGACCACCGTACCCGTTGTCTTCCATGTTGCGGGTTCACTGCATGCAACTCTTTTACAAGCTTAGTGGTCCGACACATCGGGATCCGGCGATGAAAGATGCGCTGTACGAGATCGAATCCATGCGCCACTTCGCTGGCCTGAAGCTGACTCGCCTGCCGGACGAAACCACCATTCTCAAGTTCCGGCATTTTCTGGAACGCCACGGCCTTGGCAAAGCGTTGTTTAAAGAGGTGAACAAGCACTTGGAGAAGAATGGCTTGATGCTGCGCCAAGGCAGCATTGTGGATGCCACCATTATTTCGGCTCCGAGTTCTACCAAGAACGAAAGCGGCCAGCGTGACCGCCTCGGCGGACCCCCAGACATGTACCCCCTGTGTGCCAAATTACCGATGCGCAAGCGCGGTGAGTACTTGTCTCTGTACGTGGTTATGGACTTGTTCAGTCGCTATATTGTTGCCTGGATGCTGTCCCGCAAGGAAAATAGCGCCCTGTCATCGCAACTGATTGACGAAGCCGCTCAGCGCTACGACATCGTGCCTGGCCATCTCACGCTGCACCAAGACCGTGGTGCGCCCATGACCGCTCACTGTTACCTGGACTTGCTCTCCGAACTGGCCATAACCGCCAGTCATAGTCGGCCTCGCGTGAGCAATGATAACCCAATGAGTGAAGCGCAATTTAAAACACTCAAGTACCAGCCAGACTACCCTCGACGCTTTGATCATTATGATCACGCCATGCGCTGGTGCAACGATTACGTGGAGTGGTACAACCACGTGCACCACCACCACCACCACCACAGCAGTCTTGAAGGATTTACGCCAGCACAGGTGTTTACAGGCCAATACGTAGACATTGCCCGAGTGCGTCAAGGGGCTCTGAATGAAGCCTTTGCCGCGCATCCAGAGCGGTTCAGCCGAGGACGGCCACTCGTCAAACTACCGCCACGAGAGGTCACTATTAACCCAATACCGGACGATGCTGAGCCATCTATCGCCGAACAAGGAGTAAACTTCCCAACGCTGCCAAGAGCCATACTGAAAGCAATTTAATGAGCAAAGAGTTGGTTCAAATGAGGTTGACACGTTCCGAAGCGGAAACAGCCAAACATGTTCACACATTGGTGCGGGCGTGGGGCATTTTCGGTTGGAGCAATGGGAGCCCGGTGAGCTGAGATGTTCACGCCGGGTTCTGAGAGCAGCTGAGGGAGCAGTTCCCTCGGCTGACTCACCCAGCAAAAAGTATTATTGCCGAGATTTCAGAGAAAAAAAATGGAAAAGTTTTAAAAATTACGATGCTATTGCAATGTACAATGGCGAAAACTATTTTAGAAGCTAATTAGCCACCTATATAATTACAACACAATGGACGGCCTGTCTCCCAATATTAGCCGTTAGTGATTGCCTAGTAAGCTGACTAGTTAATTCGTGAGCTTGAACAAAGCGAAGAAGTCTTCTGGTTGCCTTCATTGATTTTTTGATCGAAAAAATTGGTGTTAATTAGTATTGCTTGAGATTGCTCTTGCTAATTTTAAAGTTCAATAAAATAGCATTAATGCGTCAATTTTTTGATAGATAAACCTTTGAAAATTTAAAATTATTTAAAATAGATAAATTTTTTATATGAAAAAAATTAAATCATTTTTATTATCAAAACCGCGTATTTTCCGCCAAATTCAAGCTATTCGTAGAATGGAGAGTTATTCTCGGTACAAACCTAAAGTTATGAAGTTTGATCATGATAGCATCGAAGGTAATTTCAAAATCTCAATTTTATCGAAATCAAGATATTTTCAAGAATATGCCAACACAGTCCTAGGTGCGATGAAGAGTATTGGGATTGATGTGACATTGCATGAAAATGCACACGATATTGAATCTGCTCATGCTGTTTTAATTGTTGGGGGTCACACCGTTGATGCTGATGCATTTAAAAATTTACAAAAAAAATATGTGCTCGCAGCAATACAAACTGAACAAATTTGCTCGCATAGCCAAGGTGCCTATAAATATGCGGCTTATCAGTTAAAGCGATTTCGAAACTATTCAAATAATATTGATTTAATATTTGAGTGGCATCGTGGTAACGTTGACATTTTAGAAAATTTTCATGATTCTGTCTGTTATGTTCCACATGGCGGACTTACGCCAAAGGAGTGTGTTAGGCGAGATAATTATGACGTGGCATTTATAGGAAATTTGGAGGCAGTTGATGGGCGCCGCGCAAAAATAGTTGACCAGTTGCGCAAAAAATACAAGGTATTCCCGAAAACTTCTGAACTTTGGGGGGCAAAGAAGGAGGAGGTATTCAAAGAAAGCCGCATTATAATTAATCTTCACGCTGAGTCTTCATCGGTTTTCGAGTCTCCTCGATTTTATGAGGCAATATCATTCGGCCGAATGATATTGTCAGAGCCTATTTTTGATAGTCACCCATTTAAATCACCTACCCATTATGTTGATGTACAAACCGTAAGTATTCAATCTGCTCTTGACCATTATTTAGAAAATAACATAGAGCGAAAAGAAATTGAGAATGCAGCTACAGCTATAGCCGCTAAACACTCTATCAGCATATCAACAAGAAAAATGGTGGATGCGATAATGTTGCGACACTATATTCTGACTCATTAATAATAATTATTTTTGTGTCCCAAAATAATTATTATCCATCACTATTGTGACGGTTATAGGTTTTAGGGTGAATCTTTGAATTAATGCTCTGAAAAATTTCTGCCAATTTAATTCTAAAGAGTATATAAAACAGTGAAATCTGAAACAGTTTCCATCGCTCTCACGACCTATAACGGTGAGGTTCACCTTCAAGAACAATTTGATAGCTATATTAAACAAACACGACGCCCCGACGAGGTGGTCATTTGTGATGATGGATCGACTGACGATACCCTTTCCATTATTACTGAATTCGTGAAGACTGCTCCGTTTTCGGTGCGTGTTATCCGTAATGATTATAATCTCGGATATACACAGAATTTTGCCAAGGCGCTGTCACTTTGTTCTAGCGATATAGTTTTTCTGTCCGACCAAGACGATGCTTGGTTTAACAACAAAATCGAACGTGCTCTCGCTTTAGCTGCCGAAGAGCCCAAATGCTGGGTCCTAGTACATGACGGGCAGCTCACGAATCAAACCGGTCACCCGACAGGTTTAACGAAGATGGGGCAGATTCGCTCAGGTTATGGGTCCTCGGACTATACGATCACAGGTGCACTGAGTGTGGTGCGCCGCGAATTCTTGTTGATTGCGCTACCGATTCCAGACGACGTAATTGGGCACGACATTTGGCTCCACAAATTATGTAATTTATTTGAGGGCCGCAGAATCGTTACGAATGACTGCCTTCAAATCATTCGTCGACACGACTCGAACACCTCTGAGTGGGTCGTAAATAGCAGCAAGAAGATCAGACCATTGGATGTGTTGAAGGCGCAGATGCGTACTCGGCCTGCTACTGATTACGGCGACCGCATCGCATTGAACATGGGCCTGCGGGCGCGCCTGTCCGAGGTGGCAGCCGCCAGCTTTGGCCGCCAAGATCAAGAGTCGGTGACCGCTGCGCTAGTTCGGTTGGACCGCGAACATCGGGCGCTCAGCGCCCGCCAGAATCTGGCCCAATCGGGCGCTCTGGCCCGGAGGCTCCAGGCGCTGGCAATGTTAGTGCGCCGCGATTACGCCGAGTTTAACGGGTTGCGTAGTTTCCTACGCGATATGGTGCGCTGACCCTATGAAAAATCCAGTGCTTTCCCTTGTTACAAATACGGAATATCAATAAAAAGGCAGCACTTACACTGTATTTGAGGCGTGTTGACACGGTATTTCTTCGTTTTCCCCGGTGCTACTTGATTGCTGAATGGGCGCGTCAGTATTTTCTGCGGATTAAAAGTAAGAGCGTTAAGTAACACCCGTTTAAAAAAAGCTGCATAGTATTAATAATTCTATTAGAAAAAATTCGAGCCCGATAGTCTGTTATAAGGATATTCAAAACTTATTATGAATGAAGCTAAACGAATCTGCGTCATGATGGCGCGTTACGCGATTTCCGGTGTCCCCCTAGCTCAAATACGATTGGCAAAAGCGTTAGCTGAAAGAGGTTATGACGTAGATTTGGTTGTAGGCTTTGTGTCTGAAGAATACACCATGCCGAAAGTTGAGGGCGTTAACACGATTTTGCTTGATACGCCGCAGGCTCGCGATCTGCTACCAATACTTATCAAATATCTTCGACGAAGAAATCCAGATGGTTTTTTTACGGCTGAGGATCATCTGAATGCGATAGTCCTAATCAGCGCAATTCTAGCACGATCTAAGGTAAAGATAAGTGCATCTTCACGAGTGACGCCTTTTGACACCTACAGTAATCGTCCTTTTACCAAACGCTGGTTGCTTAAGCAGATTATGCGTGCGGTAATGTGGCGTGCGGACGTACTAACATGTGTTTCAAAGGGGATGGTCGAACAGTATCGAACCATTTTTTGTAACGCTCGCCATGAGTGTATCTATAATATCGTGAGGACTCCTTCGGCTCAGAAAATGATTATCGAGCCTGTTGATCACCCATGGTTTAGTGATCGCGCTTTGCCCGTGCTAGTAGCTGCAGGCCAGCTTGGACCTTGGAAAGGTTTTACCGATTTAATACGCTCCGTTCATATTCTATCAACACGACGGCCAGTTCGGTTGATTCTGCTTGGTGATGGCCCCCAACGTTCTGAGTTGGAAGACTTAATAGAAGAACTAGGGCTTCAGGACAATGTTCGGCTAGAAGGTCATGTTGCTAATCCGCTTAAGTATTTTGCTCACGCTGATGTCTTTGTGCTCTCTTCACTTTTGGAGGGAATGCCAAATGTTTTGATTGAGGCAATGATGGCTGGGTGTACACCTGTTGCGACTGACTGCCCAACTGGCCCGAACGAGATTCTTGGGGATGGTCGTTATGGCTATTTAGTTCCCATGTCAGATCCTGATGCGCTTGCCGATGGGATTGAAAAAGCCATAATTAATCCGATATCCCCTGAAGTTCTTAGCGAAGCGTTAGTGCCATTTGAAAAAGAAACGGTTGTCGAGCAGCACTTAAGAAAACTGAATCTTTAGCTGATTGATTTTAACTTTTAAATGTAAATAAAAGTTGGGCCCGTGAAAGTTCTACTCATTATTACAGGTTTAGGCGTTGGTGGGGCGGAAAGGCTGGTAACCAATTTGGCTGATGAGTTTTCATGTGCTGGCCATCAGGTGGTGCTGGTTTTTTTAAATGGGGAGTGTGAGTTGCCCCCGAAAAATGATCAAGTACGTTTGGTTAATTTGGAAATAAGGAAAGATTTATTCTCGCTTATTAAAGGCCTTCAAAAACTAAGGCTTATTATTCGGGAAATGCAGCCAGACGTCGTCAATAGTCATTTGGTACATACGAATATTATTACTAGAATTCTTCGGTTATTTACGCCCATGAAGCGATTGATCTGCAGCGCTCACAATACTAACGAGGAAGGGCGTTATCGGATGTTAGCCTATCGTTTAACGGATCGAATGGCTGATATCTCTACAAATGTCTCGCAAGAAGCAGTAGTGGCATTTGAACAGCAGCGTGCACTTCGGCCAGGGCGAATGTTGGCTATTCATAACGGTATTAATACACAGAATTTTGTGTTTAATGCTTCGGCTCGCATACAATCTCGCAAAACCTTGGCCGTTGATGATTCAACGCCGCTATTACTAGCGGTTGGACGGCTTTGGGAGCCGAAGGATTATCCCAATTTGTTAAGAGCTTTTGCTGATCTTAAAAGTGAACCAGTGTTGCCGCAGCTGGTTATTATCGGGGATGGGCCATTACGAAGTGAGTTTGAGGAAATGGCTCGTGCCTTGGATATCGCGGATCGTGTTAGATTTCTGGGGATAAGGCACGACATAGCGGCCTTGATGTGTGCCTGTGATGTGTTTGTATTGTCTTCTGCGTGGGAAGGCTTTGGGCTGGTAGTAGCTGAGGCTATGGCGTGTGAGCGTGTGGTGGTGGCCACCGATTGTGGCGGTGTAAAAGAAGTTGTTGGAGATGCAGGTTATCTTGTGCCTCCTCGTGATAGCGATTCACTGTGTTTAGCTTTGCAGAAAGCTCTGCGTTTACCGCTGAACGAGAGGAAGCGTTTGGGCTTCGATGCTCGCGAAAGAGTCATAAAAAAGTTTTCTCTTGAATCAACGGCGGATCATTACCTTGCTGTATATAACGGCCAGGTATTACAGCATGCCCATGAAGGCGACAACTAATGTGCGGCATTACAGGGCTTTGGGGACTAAGTAAACCTGATGGCGGGGTCGTGCGAGTCATGGCGGATCAACTACTTCACCGCGGCCCAGATGACTCAGGTACTTGGATTGATCCCCATACCGGTGTTGCATTAGGCCATCGCCGCCTCGCCATTGTGGATTTGTCCGCGGCTGGTCACCAGCCTATGCATTCAGCCTGTGAGCGTTTTGTGATTGCGTTCAACGGCGAGATCTACAATCACCTTGAACTGCGTAAACAGCTTGATCAGTTGGCGGTTGCCCCGGTTTGGCGCGGCCATGCGGATACGGAAACTCTGTTGGCTGCGTTTTCGGCCTGGGGTATTGAACGAACCCTAGAAGCCGCCAACGGTATGTTTGCCATTGCCCTGTGGGATCGGCAGCTGAAAACCTTAACCCTGGCGCGTGATCGGTTTGGTGAAAAGCCGTTGTATTACGGGCTGGTGGGCAAACGGCCCGCGTTGGTGTTTGGTTCTGAACTGAAGGCGTTAGCGGCGCACCCGGACTGGCAACCTACGCTGAACCAGAATGTGCTGGATGAGTACTTGCGCTTTGGCTGTGTACGCGGTGCGGCCAGTATTTATGAAGGTATACACAAGCTGTTGCCGGGCAGCTACGTTCAGTTTACTCAGAGTGACATTGCCAATGGCCAGTTGCCGGAGGTCACTCAGTGGTGGTCGCCGGTGACGGCGGCCTTAGCTGCAAAGCAGGAGCCGGCGATTGCAAACCCGGATGATGCGGTGGAGCAAACCCGCCAAGCCATGATGACGTCGGTGGGCCAG
The DNA here is from genome assembly GCF_002563885.1 of Marinobacter sp. LV10MA510-1. Classification (GTDB taxonomy): domain Bacteria; phylum Pseudomonadota; class Gammaproteobacteria; order Pseudomonadales; family Oleiphilaceae; genus Marinobacter. The sequence goes on from NZ_PDJA01000001.1 coordinate 142,112, forward strand.
CGCATGATGGCGGATGTGCCACTGGGGGCGTTTTTATCCGGTGGGGTAGACAGTTCACTGGTGGTGGCATTAATGCAGGCCCAGTCCAGCAAACCGGTGCGTACCTTTTCAGTGGGCTTTGACGACGCCCGTTACGACGAATCCAGCCACGCAGCCGTGGTGGCGGCTCATCTGGGTACCGATCACACCACGTTAAAAGCCACCTCGCAGATGGCGCTGGACACCATCCCGCAACTGGCGGATATGTACGACGAGCCTTTTGCCGATTCCAGCCAAATACCCACCGCCCTGATTGCCAGCCTTACCCGGCAGCACGTTACCGTGGCTTTGTCTGGTGATGGTGGGGATGAGCTGTTTGGTGGTTATAACCGCCACGTGTGGGTGCCGCGCATCTGGAGCAAACTGAATCGCTTGCCGGTGGCGGTTAGAAAAACCCTGGCGGTATCACTAAAATCCGTTCCCGTGGGCGCTTACGACGGCATAATGAACACCGCCGAGCGGGTGCTGCCGAAGCGATTACACATTCGCACTTTTGGCGAAAAACTGCACAAGCTGGCTGCCGTACTGGAAAGCCCGTCGCAGCAGGCGTTGTTTGCCGGCGTGTCGTCGATGAATCGCCAGCCTGGCAATCTTCTTAATGCCGGTGTTTTCACCACCTCGTTAGAAAACTTGTACCCCGCCTTGCAGCAGTTTGACGCGGTTGAATGGATGCTGTTAATGGATACCATGAATTTCATGGTCGACGACGCACTGGTCAAAGTAGACCGCGCCAGTATGGCCAGTACGCTTGAAGTACGAGTGCCGTTTCTGGATCCGAACGTGTTTCACACAGCTTGGCGTATTCCAGCTTCACTGCGCATCAAAAATGGCCAGGGCAAGTGGCCTTTGCGCGAAGCGTTGTATCAGCAGGTTCCTGCAGCCTTGATTGATCGTCCCAAGATGGGTTTTGCTATTCCGCTGGATGAATGGCTACGTGGTCCTTTGCGGGAGTGGGCTGAAGATTTGTTGCAGCCGAGCAGTTTGGCGCAGTTGCCTATGTTGAATGCTAAAGCTGTCGGGGCAATGTGGAAAAATCATGTGAATGGTAAAGGGCATTATGCCCAACAACTGTGGGCGGTGTTGCAGCTTCTAGCCTGGCAGAGACGTTGGGGGTAGGGGACGGATTTGAAATCCGTCCCCGGTTTGCCTGGTTTTCTTCAAAAAACACCGAAGCATTATCAATATTCAAGCCTTCGCCAAGCGTCAGAAGCAAACGGCCTGACAGCCGCATATCACGTGAGTAATTAATCGATTATGTTGCCTTACTGGATTCTGTTTTCAATCCCCGCCTTTGCCATGCTGGCGCCTTCGATGCTTCGCCCGCAAAGCCAGCGCGTTGTGCTGTGGTTTGTGGGTGGTGTGTTTGCCTTGGCGATTGGTTTGCGGTTTCAGGTAGGGGGAGATTGGGGGGCTTATCTACGCCACTTTGATAAAAGTGCATTCTTGTCTTTTTCAGATGTTTTCCAAGGAGGTGATCCAGGCTATTACTTGGTGAACTGGCTGGTGTGGAACCTTGATGGAAATATTTACTGGGTTAATCTGATTTGTGGTGCGGTAATGATGTTTGGTGTTATCCGTTTCTCGCTGCGCCAGCCTTTACCCTGGTTAGCTATTCTGGTGGCCGTGCCGTATTTGTTGGTGGTGGTCGCTATGGGGTACACCCGCCAGGCTACAGCGTTGGGCTTTATGCTGCTGGGGCTGGTCGCTCTTGGTGATAAAAGTCTGCGCTGGTTTTTGATTTGGGTGTTGGTTGGAGCCGCTTTTCATAAGTCGGCTGTGCTGATGATTCCTGTGGCGGCTTTGGCTTCCGGTGGCAACCGCCTGTGGACAGCGTTCTGGGTAAGTCTGATGGCGCTGTTGGGCGGCTATCTGTTTTTGTTCGATTCGGTGGATGCGCTTTGGGAAAACTACGTTGAAGCGGATTACCAATCTTCTGGTGGTTTGATTCGGGTTTTGATGAATTTGGTACCTGCTCTATTGTTTATATTGTTCAACAAACGTATGCAGCTAACCTCGGCAGAACAGCGCTTGTGGTGGTGGATTTCGGTGTTGTGCCTGGTGTGTATTCCGCTAGTAGTGCTGTCATCAACCGCAACGGACCGTGTGGCACTCTATCTGATTCCGGTTCAGTTGTTTGTTTTCTCCCGCTTGCACCAAATTACCGACGATGCTTTCTGGCGCTCTATGATTGTGTTGGGTGTGGTGTGTTATTACGGGCTGGTGCAGTTTGTATGGCTAAATTATGCCGTTCATGCGCATTATTGGCTTCCTTATCAACTGATTTGGTTAGTTGATCAGCCTGTTTACTGATTTTGATATGAGCTGAGAAGGGGACGGATTTAAAATCCGTCCCCGGTTTGGCCAGTGGGGACAGATTTAAAATCCGTCCCCGGTGTAGATTTGAACGTCTCCGGTTTAGCACTGATATTTTCTCTTCCTTCCTCTTTAAGCCTACCTCTATGACTCACTTAAACGCTGCTCCGGAGCCATCCCGGGGCCTAGTGGTGCTTGTGTCTAACACCTCCTGGTATTTATATAACTTTCGCCGCGGAACCCTCTGTGCGTTGCGGGCAGCGGGTTTTTCTGTGGTGGCGCTGTCGCCTACCGATCCGTTTTCCCAGCGTTTGGAAGATGAGCTGGGGGTTCGTCACCAGCACCTGAATCTGGACGGCAAAGGCACCAGCGTGTTGGGCGAAGGGCGCAGCTTTGTTGGGCTAGCGCTGACGCTGCGCCGTATGAAGCCGGCGTTTGTGTTCAATTTCACCGTCAAGGCCAATATCTATTCTGGCTTGGCGTGCCGCGCTCTGGGCATTGCTTACGCCAACAATGTATCGGGCCTGGGCACAGCGTTTCTTCACGACAGCTGGCTGTTTCGTCGGGTGCGAGCGCTTTACGGCTTTGCCAATCGCGGTGCCCGGCGGGTGTTTTTTCAGAATCAGGAAGACCACCGCCTGTTTCACGCCCATGGGTTGCTAAAGGCCACGCCAACCACCGTGTTGCCGGGTTCTGGTATGGATTTAACCCGCTTTGCGTTTTCACCCCTGCCGGATGGCCCGCTGACCTTTGTGATGGTGGCCCGCTTACTGGGTGATAAGGGCGTGCGTGAATACGCCAGTGCCGCCGCGCAGGTGCGCAAGGCTCATCCGGATGTTCGTTGCCTGTTGGTGGGCCCGCTGGGTATTTCCAACCGCACTGCCATTACCGCAGACGAAGTGACCGCTTGGGTCAACGCCGGTCAGCTGGAATACGCCGGTGAAACCGACGACATACAGCCGTTTATTCGCCAAGCCCACGTGTTGGTGTTGCCGTCCTATCGCGAGGGCATGCCGCGCACGGTATTGGAAGCCGCTGCCATGGGCCGCCCGGCGATAGTGTCGGACGTGCCCGGTTGCCGCCACGCCATACGCGCCGATGAAACCGGCTGGCTGTGCGAGGTGCGCAGCGCTGATTCATTAGCGCAACACATGTTGAGCGCTGTAAAGCGCCCCCGCGAACAATTAGCCGAGGCCGGAATAAAGGCGCGGGCGTTGATGGAAGCCGAGTTTGATGAAGCCATTGTGATACGGGCGTATGTGTCCTGCCTGGACGCCGTTGGCGAACCTGTTCTTTAACAATTGGAGAAGTGTGATGTCGCAAACCATAGCTGTAATTGGCCTGGGTTACGTCGGTCTGCCGTTGGCCGCTGCGTTTGGAATGAAGCGCCGGGTGATCGGTTTTGATATCAACACCACCCGCGTACAGCAGCTGCGCGACGGGGTGGATGTTACCCAGGAAGTCTCCAGCGAAGAGCTGGCGGAGGTGTCGCAGTTATCCTTCACCACTGAGTTGGAAGACTTGCGTGAGTGCTCGGTGTTCATCATCACCGTGCCCACGCCCATCGACCAGTTCAAAGCCCCGGATTTAACGCCGCTGATCAAAGCCAGTGAAACCGTGGGCCAGGTGTTAAAAGCCGGCGACATTGTAATTTACGAATCCACGGTTTACCCCGGTGCAACAGAAGAAGTGTGCGTGCCGATACTGGCGCGAGTCTCTGGCTTAGTATTTAACAAGGATTTCTTTGCCGGTTACAGCCCGGAGCGCATCAACCCGGGTGACAAAGAACACCGGGTAACCACCATCAAGAAAGTCACTGCCGGCTCTACGCCCGAGATTGCCGACATCGTAGACCAACTGTATGCCGGTGTGATCACCGCTGGTACTTTCAAAGCCAGCTCTATTCGCGTGGCCGAAGCCGCCAAGGTGATTGAAAACACCCAGCGGGATGTGAACATCGCGCTGATGAACGAACTGGCGATGATCTTCAAGCGCATGAACATCGACACCCACGAAGTACTGGCCGCCGCCGGCACCAAGTGGAACTTCCTGCCGTTTAAACCTGGCCTGGTGGGTGGGCACTGTATTGGGGTAGACCCCTACTACCTGACCCACAAAGCCCAGGCTGTAGGTTACCACCCCGAAATCATCCTGGCCGGGCGCCGCATCAACGACGGCATGGCCGCCTACTCCGCCGCTGAATTAGTCAAAGCCATGATCCGCAACCGCCAAACCATCGCTGGTTCGCGCGTGTTGATCATGGGCCTTACCTTCAAAGAAAACTGCCCAGACCTGCGCAACACCAAAGTGGTGGACCTGATCAAAGAACTGGGTGAGTTTGGCTGCAAGGTAGACGTCACCGACAGCTGGGCCAGCAGTGCCGAAGCTGAACGGGAATATGGGCTGAGTTTGGTGGAAAAGCCGCAGCCTGGTACCTATAACGCATTGGTGATTGCAGTGGCGCATAAGCAATACACCTGCCTGTCAGAAACCGACTTTCGCGCACTGCTGCAGCCGGGTGGGGTGTTGTTTGACTTGAAGGGCGTATTGGCGCTGGGATGTTCGGATTTGCGGTTGTAGGGAAGATGGGTGACAAAGCGTGGACAGATTTGAAATCTGTCCTCAATGCTGGGCGTGATGCTGAGGGAAGGGGACGGATTTGAAATCCGTCCCCGGTTTAGCCGTGATGTAGAGGGACAGATTACAAATCTGTCCCTAGTCCACCAAAAGCGTGTCGGCGTTGGCTGCTGCAGATTTGCGTTTGTAAGAACACATTTGAGATAGAAATTATGACGTTGAAATATAGAAAAGAGGTCCATGGTCTTCGCTGTATTGCTGTGCAATTGGTGACGGGTTCCCCATGAAAAAAATTAATAAAATGCTGCTGATTACAAATAGTCTTGAGTCTAATCCTAGTGGTGGGCGCGAGCTTTTGTGTAAATTAAATCACACTATTTTGTTGGATATTTATGGGGCTAGATTAATAACTTTTGAGTTGAAGTCGCAGGCGCCACACTCTTTTTTGGATTATTTTCGCGCCTTTAGAGGACATATTGACGGTATTAATTTTGACAGTATTAGGTCGATTGAAAATCACATAATCAATGAAGGTGTTGAGCAAGTATTCATTGATGGTTCAAATCTTGGTGAATGTGCACGATTTTTAAAGAAAAAATTTCAGTATTTAAAAGTCACTGTATTTTTTCACAATGCAGAATCTAGATTTTTTTGGGGTGCATTGTGTTCTAGAAAAAGCGTAAAATCTTTTTTTGTTTTAGTTGCAAATTATCTAACAGAGAGAAAGTCCATAATTTATAGTGATAATAGAATTTGTTTGAGTGGTCGCGATAGTGGCGTTTTAAAGCGATTGTATGGTCGAGGCGCAACGCATATTTCAGCAATGGCTCTAGAAGATAAGATGAAAAGTGACGTTGCTATTAGTAGTAAAGATAATGCCGAGATTTTCGCTTTGTTTGTGGGTGGGTCTTTTTACGCAAATAGAGTTGGAATTACGTGGTTTGTTAATAATGTTGTGCCAAAAATAGATATCCCAATTTATATCGTAGGTCGAGGTTTTGAACTACTAAGATCAGAGTTAGAGGTTCCCGGTAAAGTCTATGTGATCGGGCCAGTTGATGACTTGGCACCATGGTATAACCGCGCCCGCTTTGTTATAGCCCCAATTTTTGATGGTTCAGGAATGAAAACCAAAGTAGCAGAAGCTTTGATGCATGGTAAAAAAGTGGTTGGCACTCCTGATGCTTTTTCAGGCTATGAGGATTCAGCGAATGTCGCAGGATGGATTTGTAAAAGCCCTGAGGACTTTATAAGTGCTTGCGAACAGGCGCGCGACGGCATAGATGTGGTTTTCGATCAAAAAGCTAGAAACACCTACTTGGAAAAATATTCGTTAGTTGCATCAAAAAAACGACTCCAAAATATTCTAAACGAAGGATAAGTTTTAGTTTTTATTTAAATCGGAAAAATTTATTTTAGTCTGTAAAAGCCATGATCTGTAATGGCCAAGCCATCGCCGGCTCCCGCGTATTGGTAATGGGCCTGACCTTCAAAGAAAATTGTCCCGACATGCGCAACACCAAAGTGGTAGACCTGATCAAAGAACTGGGTGAATTCGGCTGCCAGGTAAAGGTCGCCGACAGCTTGGCCAACAACGAGAATAGGGGACGGATTTGAAATCCGTCCCTGGTTTACCCACTCCGGTCTGACCCATCACACCCAAACCATCACCCTCTCCAATGAAAGATCTCGACGTGGTAAAGTAAATTGCCGCTTGATAAGGAGATCACATGGCTACGAATCATCACGACACCGGTTACAAGGAGCTGTTCAGCTATCCGGAATTTGTCCAGCAGTTGGTTGAAGGCTTTGCGCCGACTGAGATTGCGCAGCTGATGAATTTTAGTACGCTCAAGAACCACAGTGGCAACTATATTACGCCGCTGTTCGAGGAAAAATTCGAAGACGTTGTCTGGTCGGTGGAGGTGACTTGGAAGGGTGTTACCCAGCAAAGGCCTGCCACCGGTTTTTCCGATGGTTTTGTACAACGGTTCCCAGCGCTGGTCAGCCCGTCAAGATATTTACGACATGGTGCAGCCGGAACCACCGGAGTTCCTGCGAGCGTATCAGCCGCACCTTCGCTATTATCTGATTGACGAAGGGCGCTGTACTGATGAAGAATTGATCAACAAGAAAACACTGCTAAGTGGCGTATTCGGTGTTGAAAACGCCGGCCACAGTTGGGAAGCTCTGCAGCAGGCGGTGGATCGAGTTGTTAAGATCATTGAAGCCGATCCGAACAAAGAGCGGGTGGACAGAATCATCACCCGCTGGATCAAGCGCCACTTGAGCCGCTTGGGCGCAGAAGTAGGGTTAGAGCGGCTAAATAGTCTGGTGGAGGATAGAGATATGTTGGCAGAGAACTTGGAGAATCTTGTTAATAAAGAATGGTTAGAAGGGATGCCGTTGGGATATCAGAAAGGCTTTCAGGAGGGGGTCCAAGCAGTCAAGCAGGAAGTGGGTCATAAGTTGATTGTCCGGACAGAAATGAATGATCAATTGATCGCAGAGATTGTCGGTCTTGCAGTGGCTGAAGTGAGTGATATGCGCTCGCAGGTTAAGCACTGATTCCGAGTGATGGATCGCTAGATACGAAAAAATTAGCCCGCGGGCTGTTTTTTGTATTTTGACGCTGTGTGTCGAGGCTCAAACCGGGGACGGATTTCAAATCTGTCCCCGGTTGCTACTTTAAAAAGGAAAACTGATGAAATACTCTGCTTCCCGATTGAAGAGCTATGACTTATTCGTAACACATGAAATTGTGTTGGTGGCTGGTAGGCCTACTTTTAAACGAGTAAAAAGGTCAAAAAGTTCTAAGAGCCCAAGCGTCTATGTTTGGGCCTCTTTACGTCGGGATGCTGATGAGTATGAAGTTTTATAGCTCGTCAGAGGATATTCCAGCCAATTAGAAGGCTTAAACGGCATTACGCTTTTGGGGTATGGTCTTATCGGTGGCAATGGCCGAATGCTTCCGGGCAAGTGGGTAGCGCGAGTATTTTTTGCCGAAGAGCCGAGATTAGTTTTTCCGCGTGCAAAGTTACGCGCGGGAGCATTTGACCAGGTTGAGGCAAATGAAAAAACGTTTTCGCCGTTGGATATTGCAGAGTTTTTAGCTCATCCCAAAAAGTTCTTGCGGCTGGATGCTTAGAGCAAAAAGGCAAGTACGGTAAATGCCAAGCAGCGCACACTTTAATCCAACTGGAAGTAAGTGTCCTCTGGTAAGGGAATGAAGCGCCGTGTGATCGGTTTTGATATCCACACCACCCGCGTACAACAGCTGCGCGAGGGTGTGGATGTGACTCAGGAGGTCTCCCGCGAAGAACTGGCGGAGGTGTCGCAGTTATCGTTCACCACTGAGTTGGAAGACTTGCGTGAGTGCTCGGTGTTCATCATCACCGTGCCCACGCCCATTGACGAGTTCAAAACCCCGGATTTAACGCCGCTGATCAAAACCAGTGAAACCGTGGGCCAGGTATTAAAAGCCGGCGATATCAAGATAGGGGACGGATTTGAAATCCGTCCCCTATTTAGCCCTGGTGTGGCCGTGACAAAGAGGGGCAGATTTCAAATCTTTCCCTACTTGTATAAACCGGAACAGATTTCAATTCGAGCGTGTGCACCCTGTTGTTATTCACTCTCTGGGCCAAGCCCAGGAACTCTTACAATCTTCAAGGATACTGCGCTATGTGTGGAATTGTGGGTGCGCTGAGCACAGCGGATGTGGTGCCGTTTTTGCTGGATGGCCTGAAAACTCTGGAATACCGCGGTTACGACTCAGCCGGGTTGGCGTTGGTGAACGAGAGTCTCATTCGTGTACGCGCCATGGGGCGCGTGTCGCGCCTTGAGGCGGAGGTGGCCAAGGCTGTGGTGTCTGGCGGGCTTGGCATTGCTCATACGCGTTGGGCTACTCACGGTGCGCCGGCCGAGCGTAACGCTCACCCTCACGTGTCGGGCGGGCTTGCGGTTGTGCACAACGGCATTATCGAGAACCATGAAGCACTGCGGCGGCAGCTTGAATCGCTGGGTTATATTTTTAGCTCAGAGACGGACACTGAGACGATTGCGCACCTGATTCAAGCCTGCCTAGACGGTGAAATTGGCCAAGGCGCCGGCGATGTGTTTGCGGCGGTGCAGCATGCCGTTACCCGCCTGCAAGGGGCTTATGCTTTGGCTGTTATTCGGGTTTCAGAACCAGACAGAATGATTCTGGCGCGGGAAGGTTCACCGCTGATGCTGGGGCGCGGAGAAAGCGGATATTTCGCGGCCTCAGATGCCTCAGCGCTAGTAGCGGTCACCCGGGATTTGATCTATCTGGAAAATGGTGATGTTGCCTGCGTTACGCCAGGCGGTGTCGAGATGGTAGACAGGCAGGGTCGGGCCGTTGTTAGGGCGTTTACCCGGTCTGCGGTGGATGCCTCGGAAGTGGCCTTGGGTCAATTTGACCATTACATGCAAAAAGAAATCTTCGAGCAGCCCCGCGCCATTGCTAATACCTTGGAGGTGCTGGCGGGTATTGGCGTGGCTTCTACTAAGGCCTTTACCACCCAGTTGTCTGCGCTATTCGTACTCACTTTGCTGCTGGCCCGGGCTCAGAACGCGCTGACGGCTAAAGAGCGTTACGGTGGAGTGATTCGTTAAATCGTAGTTTGGGCAATTGTAGGATCACAATGAAGTCCGTAACAAGGTAATAAAGTTGGTAACTCGTTCCACTGGGAAACGCGAAGGATGAATGCCGCATGAGCAGCTTTAAGCGCTGCCCTTTGAGTGTTACTATGTACTTTTCTTGTAACACACGAGGAATGAGCTATGAATGAAGCAACAACAACTTTTACCTTCCGAGTAGACGAAGGTCTAAAATCAGAGTTTTCCACCGCAGCCAAGTCCCGCGACCGTACCGGAGCCCAGCTCTTGCGCGACTTTATGCGTGATTTTGTGCGGCAGCAAGAGGAAGCCGTCGCGCATGACGTTTGGTTTCGTCGCCAAGTGCAAGTCGGCTTGGATTCAGCCAATACCGGCAATTTGGTTCCCGCCGCCGAGGTAGAAGCCAAGTTTGCAGCCAGGCGAACTGCAACGCGCCGTCGGCTTGAAACATCTAAATGATGGAATTATTCTGGACGCCAGAGGCGATAAAAGACCGCGATGATATTTATAATTATATTGAGGCCGACAATCCCGCCGTCGCCTTAACGCTCGATGAGTTGTTGTCGGAGAAGGCTTCGCGCTTGGTCGATCACCCGAACCTTGGTAGGCCCGGTCGTTTAACTGACACCCGTGAGCTGGTTGCGCATCAAAACTATATCCTGGTTTATGACCTAGCCGGAGATCTGGTGCGCGTGTTGCGTGTCCTGCACGCGGCCAGGCAGTGGCCATAAATTAGTTACCGACTTTATTACGATCCCACAGCTATTGTCAGCGGACATTGAAGTTCGATAAATTCTAATAAATTTTGATAGAAGTAGGCCTCCTGCCATTCTAAGCTGCGCGACGGTGTGGATGTGACTCAGGAGGTTTCCCGCGAAGAACTGGCGGAGGTGTCGCAGTTATCGTTCACCACCGAGTTGGAAGACTTGCGTGAGTGCTCGGTGTTCATCATCACCGTGCCCACGCCCATTGACGAGTTCAAAGCCCCGGATTTAACGCCGTTGATCAAAGCCAGTGAAACCGTGGGCCAGGTGTTGAAAGCCGGCGACCTCGTGATAGGGGACGGATTTCAAATCCGTCCCCGGTTTGCAGCTCTATTCGCGTGGCCGAAGCCGCCAAGGTGATTGAAAACACCCAGCGGGATGTGAACATCGCGCTGATGAACGAACTGGCGATGATTTTCCGGCGCATGAACATCGACACCCACGAAGTACTGGCCGCCGCTGGCACCAAGTGGAACTTCCTGCCGTTCAAACCCGGCCTGGTGGGTGGGCACTGTATTGGGGTAGACCCCTACTACCTGACCCACAAAGTCCAGGCTGTGGGTTACCACCCCGGAATCATCCTGGCCGGGCGCCGCATCAACGACGGCATGGAGGATAGGGGACAGATTTGAAATCTGTCCCCGGTGTGGGCCCCATGATCCGCAACGGCCAAACCATCTCCGGCTCCCGCGTGTTGATCATGGGCCTGACCTTCAAAGAAAACTGCCCAGACCTGCGCAACACCAAAGTGGTGGACCTGATCAAAGAGCTGGGTGAGTTCGGCTGCCAGGTAGACGTGACCGACAGCTGGGCCAACAACGAAGATAGGGGACGGATTTGAAATCCGTCCCCTGTTTGCTGGCCTGACGTTGGTAGAACAGCCACAGCCTGGCACCTATAACGCATTGGTGATTGCGGTGGCTCATAAACAATATACCTGCCTTTCAGAAACCGACTTCCGCGCGCTGCTGCAGCCGGGTGGGGTGCTGTTTGATTTGAAGGGAGTGTTGGCGTTGGGTGCTTCGGATTTGCGGTTGTAGAGCGGAGGATAGGGGACGGATTTCAAATCCGTCCCCGGTCTGGCGGTGATGTAGGGGGGGGCAGATTTAGAATCTGTCCCCCTGGCTGGGCGTGATGCGGGTTGGCTGTTTTAGATTTACAGTTGTAAGGCTATACGTGAGATAAAATCATGAAATTATTACCTTTCGGTAGCGGCGCAGCGGATTTTTGAGAGAATTGGGTTTCCGCCAAGATTGGCTCGTGTTTCTTGACGTTATAAGCAATTTGCGACGACAATCAATTTATTAAAATCATATAACTTAAAATGGAACATTAAAGGCATGACAGGCTTTCCTGAAAACTGGCCAGAAAGCTGCCCACCAGCAGATGCTGAGCAGGCGCTTGGTGAGGTGTATCGTGTTTGCCGGCAAGATCCTCCGGCACTCAGCGACTTTCAAACACACGCTGAGCTGAATAAGCCTTCGACAGGCAATCAGTGCATACGCCACGGTTTGTCGGTGTTCCGCAACCCGTCTGAAGCAAGGCACATAACAACGCTCTTTCCAAAACTGGGTAAACTGGTTTTTTGTGGAGAGCTGACCGCAGATCAGGGTAAGATCAAAGCCACACCAACCAAAATACGGCCATCGCACTTAACTTGGTGGCCATTCGAAGGTGTAGAGCGCGCCGTTACCTTCACGTTAAGCAGTGAGTGTTAACAATGGACTGGAACATAAAAGGTCTGGCCTGTAGCTCCAGCGATTTTGACGGGTTTGAGATTCAAAGTGTTTTGATTGATGTTGATGGGCCTCGTCTATTCTCCGCTCAAACGCGATTGTGCACCGCGCTTTTCATGTTGGTGGACGAAAATGAAAGCAGCATGCGTTTTGTTGTTGTGCCGACAGACGATCGTATGCTGGCTAAGCTTGAAAGCGGTTCGCTTACCGTTAGAGCCGCACTCGATCAGCCGCTTTTATGGGTACTTGAAACTAGCCATTCTTTTTGTCCAAAAAATGCTTGGCGAACGACACTTGCGGAATTGCCAGAGTCTATACTGCCAGAGAAGGGGCGAATGCTTTGGGCCCATCTTCAACCTGCTTTTCGTTTGCGGGCTATTGGTGAAGGTTTGTCAGCTGGAACCGTACCTGCCAGCGTGATCAGGCAGGTGGTTGAGGGTGCCAGCACCGCTTTAAGGAAAACGGCCGCCCATGTATTCAAAGAACCTGGCAAGCAAGGCCGTGCTAGTAACTCCAGAAGGCGGCTGTATGATTTACCTGTGCAGCATTTTGCCTACAATAGTTTTGAAGTGGCGTTCAGCTTGCCCAATACGCAGCAGGAAAGACTACTTCAAGATGAAGACGATGCCGAAATGCTTCTAATTGGCAACACGTTGGCCGATGCAATTACCAGGTCTACTGGAATAAAGGACGGTGACATCACACTGGAAACACTCGATATCGAGCTGCTGGAAGCTTTGGAAAAACTGGTGCCTCCGCTTTCCGGCACGGTGACAGAGTTCGAGGTAGGTGGAACCATACTGGGCCAAGCCGATAAAAGCTTCCGACTCGATCGTGATGCATCGAAACACGTTAAAAGAGCGCTTCAGTCGGTGAGAAACAAGGAAGAAAAAATAACCACCCTTGAAGGCCTTGTGTCTCAGATGGATCGAGATAATTTGTCGTTCACGCTTCGGCAAACATCGGATAACAGGGATCATGTTTGTGCTTTTTCTTCAGAAATTTTTGACGAAGTAATGGATGCCTTTGTGTATGAAAATCGTGTAGCGATAAGTGGGCGGGAAACACTGAAAAACGGCAATATTGATGTGTCTATTTTCAATAAAGTAAATGCTGACTAATTTCCTAGACGCAACCTTTTCACCAAACGCCTCAGAGCAGACAGAAGAAGACCGCGGCGAGTGTGCTTCTTAGCGCCGGGTGATCAGCTTTGACATCAACACTACCCGCGTGCAACAGCTGCGCGATGGAATGGATGTGACCCAGGAGGTGTCCCGCGAGGAATTGGCGGAGGTGTCGCTGTTATCGTTCACCACCGAGTTGGAAGACTTGCGTGAGTGCTCGGTGTTCATCATCACCGTGCCCACGCCGATTGACCAGTTCAAAGCCCCGGATTTAACGCCGCTGATCAAAGCCAGTGAAACCGTGGGCAAGGTATTGAAAGCCGGCGACATCGTGGTAGGGGACGGATTTCAAATCCGTCCCCGGTTTGCAGCTCTATTCGCGTGGCCGAAGCCGCCAAGGTGACTGAAAACACCCAGCGGGATGTGAACATCGCGCTGATGAACGAACTGGCGATGATTTTCCGGCGCATGAACATCGACACCCACGAAGTACTGGCCGCCGCTGGCACCAAGTGGAACTTCCTGCCGTTCAAACCCGGCCTGGTGGATGGACACTGTATTGGGGTAGATCCCTACTACCTGACCCACAAAGCCCAGGCTATTGGCTATTACCCAGAAATCATTCTGGCCGAGCGCCGCATCAACGACGGCATGGAGGATAGGGGACGGATTTCAAATCTGTCTCCGGTCTGGGTCTCGGTTTGCCAACCAGTAAATCATGCTGGCCGGCGGCCCTGGTAGCCACCTATACCCCATTCATTTCCCGTATTTGCGGCGTTTTTTTCTTCGATAACGGTCTATTTAGTAATTTAAAACAAATAGTTATGATCTAATATAGATATTCTAGTGTCGTATTTTTTTAACAGATTTACTGTTATTGGTTATAAGTGGATAAAGTCATGAACCGCCTGGGGCGTCACGATGATGCGCACACCTACTCTTGAATTCAGAATTCGCGAGAAAATCCGGAAAAGTCGGCGAATCGTGTTCCTAAGGTCCGACTTTAAAGCTTTAGGCGCCTACGATCAGATTGGCCGCGCTTTGAGGGGGCTCGAAGCACGAGGGCGACTCGCTCGAATTGGCCAGGGTCTCTACGCAAAGGCGCGCCCTAACCGGATTACGGGCAAAACAATGCTGGCGGCTCCCGGCGGCTTTGATCAGGTCTCTAAGGAAGCCTTAAGTCGTTTGGGCGTTCGCTGGGAGCCGACCGGGGCCGAGCGGGACTACCAATCTGGGTCTACCCAGATTCCGACGCGGATAACTGTTCGCGTTTACGGCGACTTCAGTCGCAGCATTTTTTACGGAAAGTACCGCCTAATGGTTGAGGCGGTCGCTGCATGAGTTTAGATACATCGCTGTTGGCGGATGTTGCAGACGCGCTTGGTATTGAGCGGCCTGCAATTGTTGAGAAAGACTATTATGCGGTTCAATTGCTGAAGCTCTTGGCAACGATAAAACCGATAGAGTTTGACCTAGTCTTCGCTGGCGGAACCAGTTTGGCAAAAGCCCACCAGAACACTTATCGGATGTCGGAAGATATCGACATTAAGTTGGTGCCGAAGCCATCGGAAACAGACGCTGAGCATTTAGGGCGTCAGCATGAGGAATTTCTGACTGACCCTAGGGCCGAGATGCTGCATGGGCTGGCGTGCTTACAGAGAGAGCCCATCCACAAAGAACGATACGAAGAGTTCATTGGGCCTCTGGTTTATCACGAATCGCCCGTGCAGTGGGACGAAGCGTTGCAGACGTTGACGGACCTGACCCATCAAGTGTTGTAGGTAGAAGCCAACCCCGGGGACAGATTTAAAATCTGTCCCCGGGGTTGGACGTGATGCCGAAAGGGGACGGATTTCAAATCCGTCCCCGGTTTAGCCCCGATGTGGCCGTGACAATAGAGGGGCAGATTTCAAATCTGCCCCTACTTGTATAAACCGGAACAGATTTCAATTCGAGTGTGTGCACCCTGTTGTTATTCACTCTCTGGGCCAAGCCCAGGAAAAAGCACCGACGTAGACAAACCCCGTAACTTGGCAAAGAGCGTTACGGTGGAGTGATCCGTTAAATCGTAGTTTGGGCTATTGTGGCGTGATAATAAAGTTGGTAACAAGGTAATAAAGTTGGTAACTAATGGGGTAAGCCACTGATCTGCTGTCGATAAGGAGTGTAATGCTGGGACAAAGTTACCAACTTTATTTTTTAGCGCCTTCCACAGAAAATTGCAGGCGCTTCCAATTAATTTAACGCACCAGAGCAACACACCTGGTCGTTGAAGGCCGAAGGCTGGACCTCTTCAAGTCCATAGCCCCAAACCCTGTGTGCCGTTTTGTCACACAAATTGACATAGATGAGAACTCTTGTTATCATCGTTTCCGACACTGACCAATAATGGCCATTTAAGAAAAAACGCTCGGTCGGGAAGTCATCTAAATACTGGGAGTAATGGAATGAAAACTCAGACTAATCAGGCGGGTAAAGATCCCCGTCTCGTCGCACGAGTGGATACACAAACGCAGCAATTTATCGCGCAAGCTGCTGAGCTATCTGGGATGACAATGAGCCAGTTTCTCATTGATTCAGCCCGCTCAAAAGCTGAAGAAGTGGTGGATCGGATTACCCGCATTCGGGTTTCTATTGAAACAGGAAATAGGATGCTGGAAATCTTGGATCGGAAACCTCGGAAGCCATCGAGCAAGCTCATGCAGGATGCGCTCGACTACAAGGAATCCGTAAATGACACTAACGCAACAAACGAGGCTCACGCCGATCCAGAAACGCCATAACCGCAAGGCTTTTGATTGCGGTTATGCTGACCTGAATGAATTCCTGGCTCACAGCGCCAGAGCTTCATCTGACAAGCGAATAACCCGAACATTCGTGATAGAAGCCCCCTCCGATCCAAACACGATCATGGCGTACATCACGCTAACCTACACAACCGTTGACCTACCCGTTGAGTGCAAGCCTGCGCGGAAACTGAAAAATCCTGTCCCTGCCTTACTCCTTGCAAAAATGGCCGTCGACAATCGATACAAGGGCTCCAGCTACGGAAAGCGCCTTCTCACCTTTGCGATCAAAGAAGCATCAGAGACCTCCAAAAGAGTCGGGGGTGTCGGCTTGGTGATTGACGCAAAAGACAATGACGCGAAGGCGTTTTACCTTAGCCGGGGCGGTGATGATTTCGAGATTATCGATGAGAGCGGCCTAAAGCTTTGGCTTCCCATTGATATCTGCGATGCCATCGCACAGACACTAGGTGATCCGTAAGTCAAGGATGTCGTTTCCATTGCTAACGCGTTTCGCCACCGGGAATGCCCTGAAACGCATGTGCGTAGGGTTCTGTTCCACGCTCTATTAACGACCCCATTGCCACCAATGCTGCCAACGTTTCCGGTTTTCTTAATATGCTGGTGGCGGCGCGGGATGCCGGGGTCCAGAGTTTTACTTATGCCGCATCCAGCTCTACCTATGGCGATCACTCCGCCTTGCCCAAGGTAGAGGGTGTGATTGGTAAGCCGCTGTCGCCCTACGCGGTGACCAAGTATGTGAATGGCGATAGCGAAACCAGTCGGGATTTTTGTTTTATCGAGAACGCGGTGCAGGCGAATCTTTTGGCGGCGACTGCACCCGAGGCTGCAAGGGGCGAGGTTTACAACGTTGTTTTTGGTGACCGAACCACGCTGAATATTTTGTTTGAATCTCTCGCACGCGCACTGACAATTCTTGGGCGCCCTTACGAAAAACAGCCGGTGTATCGGGAGTTTCGGGCGGGTGATGTTCGGCACTCTCAGGCCAGTATTGAAAAAGCTAAAGACAACCTGGGATATGCACCCGAATTTCCGATTCAAGAGGGCATAACCAAAGCGATGCCCTGGTACCGCGCCAACGTCGATTGACGAATTTAAATACCCGGATTTGACACCGCTGATTAAGGGCAGAGTGAACCGATTCATTCCTCCGTATAGCTATCGGGTACCCGTATGTTTTTTATGTCAAAACTCGTCATATTTTTAATTTCCCCACTGGGCAGTGCGTTGCTCTTGGGAAGCTTTGCTTTGCTGTGTTCGGCTTTGCGTTTCCGTCGCCTGGCGATGGCGTGCGGGTTATTTGCATTGTTGTGGCTGTGGGGCTGGTCTTTACCGGTGGTGAGTTTGTGGGCGCAGCAACATCTGGAGGCGCCTTACCCTGCGTTGACGATGGAGCAGTTGCCCAGTGCTGCAGCAGCTGTGGTGTTGGGTGGGGGTGTTCGCCCTGCGAGTTACCAGGAGGGTTATCCAGACCTGGGGAGCAGTGCCGACCGGGTGTGGCATGCGGCCAGGCTTTTTCATGCGGGTAAGGTGCCATTGTTGGTGCTGGCGGGTGGCAGCGACGATCGGTTTAGCCGCATGTCAGAGGCAGAGGCGATGCGCATTCTGTTGGCGGATTTTGGAGTGCCTGCTTCGGCAATGGTGTTGGAGGAACGCAGCCGCACCACGGGCCAGAATGCGGTGTTTGTACGCGAAATTTTGGCAAAACGGCAGATTGATCGGGTGTTGCTGGTGACCTCGGCTTTGCACATGTCCCGCGCGTTGGCGCTGTTTCAGGGGGTGGGGTTAGAGGTGATTGCCGTAGCGACGGACCACAGTGCCTATCCGGCACCGCGCTGGCGGCTATGGTTGCCGTCGGCTAGGGCGCTGGATGACAGCGGTTCGGCGCTGAAGGAGTGGGTTGGGCGCCTGATATAAAACGGGGACAGATTTATTTTTTAAAAGGGGACAGATTTGGAATCTGTCCCCTTTTTTTGCCTAAAAAGTACTTGAAACGAGTAATTGTCGCAATGTATTCTACTCATAATGAATTTATGTATTCTTTTTTAGGTTTATAAGCCGATGTCGACTGCATTTTGATAAGGATGATCTGATGATGAATGCGTTTTTAATCCGCCGTAACCACCTTAGGGAGAACCCTAAGGTGTGGTTAGTGACTGGCGTAGCCGGTTTTATTGGCTCTCATTTGCTGCAGTGGCTGCTGGAGAATGGCCAGTCTGTGGTGGGACTGGACAACTACGCAACCGGGCACCCGAAAAATCTGGCCGAGGTGCGGAATCTGGTTGAGCCGATGCAATGGAAAAATTTCCTGTTTATTGAAGGTGACATCTGCGATTTGCAGACCTGCAAAGACGCGGTGAATGGTGTGGACCATGTTCTGCACCAGGCGGCGCTGGGTTCGGTGCCGCGCTCCCTGGCGGATCCTATTAATACCCATAACGCCAACATCAATGGCTTTTTGAATGTGTTGGTGGCTGCCCAAGAGGAAGGCGTATCGAGTTTTACCTACGCCGCGTCTAGCTCCACCTATGGGGATCATCCGGCGTTGCCAAAAGTCGAAGACCAGATTGGTCAGCCTTTGTCGCCTTACGCAGTGACCAAACTGGTTAACGAGCAGTACGCGGCGGTATTTGCGCGCAGTTACAAATTTAATTGCATAGGGCTGCGGTATTTCAATGTGTTCGGCCCGCGCCAAGATCCCAATGGCCCGTATGCGGCGGTTATCCCAAAGTGGACAGACGCCATGCTGGCGGATAATCCAGTGAATATTTATGGTGACGGTGAAACGTCTCGCGATTTCTGTTTTGTGGCCAACGCGGTGCAGGCCAATATTTTGGCCGCTACAGCGGAAGAAAGTTGTAAAAACGAGGTTTATAACGTTGCCATTGGCGATTGCACGTCGTTGATCGAGCTCTTCAATGGTATTGCCAGCGTGTTGGTAATTAACGGCATTCATTACAAGCAAAAACCGGTTTACAACGACTTCCGCGCCGGCGATGTGCGCCATTCGCAGGCGGATACCTCCAAAATTTCCCGCTGTCTGGGATACAAGCCTAGCCACAACATTTTTACCGGTCTGGCTGTGGCCGTGCCCTGGTATATGGCCAGGCACTCGCAACGTTTGGTCGTTGCGCTATGAATACGCTTTTTTTTCTTTCGACAGCGATAGGTGTTGCGTTTTTGGCATTGATGGTGTTTAAAGCGCTTGCGCCCGCGATGGATTTATTAGACACGCCTTGCGAGCGTAAACAGCACGTTGGCGCAGTTCCGCTTGTTGGCGGAATCAGTGTGTTCGTCGGTTTGCTGTCGGCGTGGTTTTTGTGGATGCCGCTGATGTCTGAATACGTGGTGTTCTGGCTGTGCGCGCTGTTGCTGGTGGTAGTGGGTGCTCTGGACGATGCGCGTGAACTGTCGGCGCGGTTCCGCCTGCTGATTCAAGTGGTATTGGGCGCTGTGCTGGTGATTTACTCGGGGGTGCACATTACGCATCTTGGGGATTTGGTTGGGTTTGGGATGATTGAGTTGGGGTGGGTGGGGCCATTTTTGACCATTGCCGCGATTATTGGTGCCACCAACGCGTTTAATATGACCGACGGCATTGACGGCCTGGCGGGTAGTTTGACGCTGATAACACTGATTTCTTTGATTGCATTGTACGCTGCCAACAGTGGTACGTTGGTGGAAACTATGTTCGCGGCGGGTCTGGCGCTGGCGATGGTGCCTTACCTAATGGCAAATTTGCGCATAGGACCTTGGCGTTGCAAGGTTTTTATGGGTGATGCGGGTTCGATGTTCATCGGCTTTTCCGTTGTGTGGTTGTTGGCTCAGGGCGTTAGCCAAGATGCCCCGGCCATTCGCCCGGTAACGGCACTGTGGATTATTGCGGTACCGTTGATGGACATGGTGGCGGTGATGATTCGCCGCTTAAGCCGCGGGCAGTCCGTGATGACAGCAGGCCGTGACCATCTGCATCATATTTTTTTACGTGCCGGGTTGAGCGACAAAGAAACTCTAATTTTAATCACACTTCTGGCGACGATAATGGCCTTTGTCGGTTTGATTGGTGAACTGTATAAGGTTCCGGAAGTGTTGATGTTGCTAGCGTTTTTGATGGTGTTTGTGGTGTACGAATCGGTACTAAGAAGCGCCTGGCGCTCCTTCTCGGCCTTACTAGGCAAGGAGTGACGGTGGACAGGGGACGGATTTGAAATCCGTCCCCGCTTTAGCCCTGCAGTACTAGGGACGGATTTCAAATCCGTCCCTGCCTTAGCTGGCCCGCGCGCTCGCTTTTCAGTTTTTGAACCCATTTGTCGAGCGTGGATTTACCAACACCCATAGCTTGTGCGGCGTCTCGAACTGAGTAACCCTGATCGACGACGAGTTGAGCACATTCGACTTTAAATTCAGGGCTGGAGCGAGGTCTCGCTTTTCTGGTTATTATTGAATCACCGGTCATCTTTGAGTGCATTTTAGCACCTCAAATCACGTGACCAAATTCACTATGCCACTACAATGATTCCGGGCACCAATCAAGGTGGTAATATTGCCGCCTTACGCGAGGTGTCTGGTGACCGGGAAACGACGTTCCTTTTCTCCGGAGTTCAAGCAGGAAGCTGGCAGTTTGACCAAGAAAACACAATTGCGCAGGCCAATATGTCCTGGGGTGCGGGTGAAAGTGCCCTGCGGAGATAAGCTCAAAAACTGGCTGACGAGCGTGAAGGGGTAACGCCACAAGGAAAACCATTGCTCCCATCTATGGGCATGACCCCCCGGTTATTAACTTCAGTTCGCGTTGCGTCGGAATTCTGTAGGATGGCACTCAACCGCCAGATAAGTGTACACGGTTACGCCCCTTTTTCTTTGCCTCATAAAGCTTTTGATCGGCGCGTTTTATGGCCGGTTTCAGTGACCCCGCTTCAGGATGGACAGCCGTCACGCCAAGTGACGCGGTGTATGCCACCTGCCCACCGTCGACCAGATCGGCTCCGATATCAACGGGGGTCGTTTCTACTGCTTGGCGCAGGCGTTCGGCAATCATGCCGGCCTGTTCCATATTGGTGTCAGGGAGCAGTACGGTGAATTCTTCGCCGCCCATCCGGCACAGTACATCTCCATCCCGTAACTGCTCTTGTGCGGTTTGTGCGAAGGCCTGCAGAACCAGATCACCCACATCGTGACCATAGCGGTCGTTAATGCGCTTGAAGCGGTCAAGATCAATGGCGATCAGGCACAGGGGTTTGCCGTTTCGCCGGGCCCGGGCCATTTCCATGTCCGCCTGGTTTTCCAGGTACCTTCGGTTACCGAGCCCCGTCAGCGGGTCGGTCATGGACTGTTGGATCAGCAGGTCTTCCAGCTGCTTTCGTTCGGTGCGGTCGAACACCATGGCTCGACTGTACTGAAAGCCGTCAGAAGTTGTCTGTGCGGTGGCTTCGATCGCGACTGGGAGGGTGCTGCCATCACGGCACATCAGTTCGCACTCCGCCGAGCCCTTATGATTGTCCCCCAAAACTTGCCGGAAGGCTTCATCAAAAGCGTCCCGGGTTTCTGAGGTAACCAGTTCACGATACAGCTGTTTGCCAATGAGTTCGTCAGCGCTGTAGCCCAGCCATTGCAGTTCGGTACGGTTGATCTTGAGGATCACTCCGTGTTCATTCAGGGAGTGGTATCCGCAGGGCGCGTGTTCGTAGAGATCGAAGAGTTCCCGGGCGTAATCTCTTGTTTCCAGAGACAATTGCTGCGCACCGGCCCTCAGAATTCGCTGGTGGTGATTGGTCAGTACCCAGCCAATACCAAAGGCAATCGCCAGCACATAAGCGAGTACCACCAACGCTCCGTTCCACGGGCTTTCAGCCAGTAGGTAGGTGAGGCCTGGGCTCGGAACGATGATTCCGAGACGCCATGGCTGAGTGCCCGGCAGCCCCAGGACTTGCCCGGCTTGGCTGCGGAAATGATGAGTGCGGATGTCATGGGTACGGAAAAAAATCAGGTGATCACCGAGAAGCGCCTCTCCCCGGTTGGAGGAACTCATAGCCTGCCAGGCATCCGGCCACTGTATCGGCAGGGAACTGCCAAAGGGAATGGCGCCGCTCCCGGTCGGCAACAGCGAGGTGCCCTGGGCATTAACAAGCAGTGCCTGGGCCTGCGAATACGTGCCCACGGCGTGCGGCAAGCGGCTGGCCAGATAGTGCCAGTCCAGTGTGAGCAGCAGTACCCCCAGGCGTTCACCGTCCTGCCCGAACACGGGCGCGGTAATATCCACCACCGCCGTGGTGATTTCCGGGCCGTCAGCTGCTGGCCCAAGATGGGGAGGTGAGACATAGAGACTGCGCGCCTTCAGTGTCATGGCCTCCCGGAAGTACAGGGCATCTGCATGGCCCGGATCAGCTGCTGGTGACATGGAACTCTGTGTGGGGAAGTGTTCATTGCCGTTTGTGTCAATCAGGGCCAGGCGGGTATAGCGGCCGAAGTGGGTCAACAGGCTGTTGAAAATCGCCCCCAACTGGTCCCGATTCTGTTTTAGCAGGCGTTCCTGATAGGGCGATTGGGTTTCTTGCGCATTGCTGAGGTACTGCACCACAGAGGGAAACTCTGCAATGGCCAAAGAGTGATTCAGGCTCTCGTTCATTCCTTGAAGGAGCACATCGTATTCAGTCTCCAGCAGCGTTTGAGCTGTGATGCGGGCAGCCTCCACTCGATTCTCAATATTCGACCAAAAAACCAGGGCCAGTGTCGAGGTGATCAGCAGCGCAGGTATAAGCGTAGCGAGGGCCAGGCGTTTACTCAGTCTTTTCACGTCGCAGGACCCACCGGCAAGAGGTCAGGCAGCTTTTTCAACTCGGCCAGAGGCATCGGCCGGGCAAACAGGTACCCCTGCAGGATATCGCAGTGCCGGCGGGCCAGGTCTTCCTGCTGCTCCCGGGTTTCTATCCCTTCCGCAACCACCATCATGTCCATGTGGTGGCTCATGGTGATCACGGCCTGAACGATGGCGGCCATCCGGTGATCTGTTGTGGTTTTCTCCACAAAGCTGCGGTCAAGTTTCACTTTGTAAATGGGCAGATCCCGAAGATAACTCAGGCTGGAATAGCCAGTCCCGAAATCATCCAGGACCATGCGTACGCCCAGTGTTTTCAGGGTTTTCATCAGTTCGATCACTGGCTTGACTCCGTCCAGCAAGACGCTTTCAGTTACTTCCATTTCCAACAGTTGTGGCGGCAGGCCGGTTTCGTTGAGCACCCGGCGGACGTCGTCAAGGAAGCCGTCACGAACAAACTGCAGGGATGATATGTTGACGGCAACCCGCAATGCCCGCTCCCGGCAGGCATTGAAGTCTGCCATTTCTGTGCAGGCCTGCTTGAGTATCCAGAGGCCCAGGGGCACGATCTGGCCGGTTTGCTCGGCCAGTGGAATGAATTCACCGGGGGAGACCATTCCCCGGGTAGGGTGATGCCACCGCACCAAAGCTTCCACACTGCGCATGCGCCCGGTAACGGCGTCCACCAGAGGCTGGTAATAGATTTCAAACTGCTTTTCCTCCAGCGCGGCGTGAAGATCATGCCTCGTGTTCACGTTGTGCCGGCTGCGCTCGGCTTTATGACCGCTGTGCCATTGCCAGGTGTTTCTGCCCTGCCGCTTGGCCCGCTCCAGGGCAAGATCGGCAAACTGGAGCAGTTCATGGGGGGCGTCCAAAGGCGTGCTGTTACAGGCAATCCCGATACTGGCACTGATGTGAACAATCTGGCCGTCCACGTCGATCGGCTGTGCAAGGTGTACTAATATGCGCTCGGCAAGTTGGATGACCTCGTTCCGGTTCGTGTAGCCGGGTATCAGCAGGCCAAATTTATCCCCAACCAACCGGGCAACGGTCGCCTCAGGCGCCGTCAGATCTGTCAGTCGCCGGGCAGTGGTTATGAGTACCTGGTTGCCGACATGGTGTCCCAGTTCGTCAATGATGGGCTTGAACCCGTCCAAGTCCACATACATGGCGGCCAACGATCCACGCTCACCATCCGCAGTCAGTGCGTCACGCAGTTTCTGTTGAAACGAGGCCTCGTCAGGTAAGCCGGTTAGCAGGTCATGGGTTGCCTGGTAGGTGATCTGAGCTTGCTGCTCTTTTTGGTGGCTAATATCCTGCTGGTTGCTGATGAAGTGAGTGCAGAGGTCGTCATTATCAAACACCGGGCTGATCCGCAGGTGGTTCCAGAAAGGCGTGCCATCCTTTCGGTAGTTAATCAGTTCGACGTTGACCTCGGTTTGATGGCGCAGCCCATGCCGTATGGCTTCGAGGGTTTCCGGGGCCGTGTTTTCGCCATGAAGAAAGCGACGGTTGTGTCCGATAAGGTCGTTGTGGGTATAGCCGGTCATATCTGCGTACGCCGGGTTGGCATAGACCGCCGGCATGTCTGGACTGCGTGCGTCTGCGATGAGCATACCGTTGGGGCTTGCCTCAATGCCACGCTTGAGCAGGCGCAGTTCCGTATCCTGATCTTTGCGATCGGTAATGTCCCGGCAGATACCGTAGACGCCCACAATCTCACCCTGGATGGTGACCGGGAAGTTGGTGACCTCCAGAAAGTAGGGGTGGCCAGCTACGTGGTTGCCCATGGTTTCGTAGGTGAGGGCCTCACCGTTTCGGGCTCTGTCAAACGCCTTCTGGGTTAGTGCGCGGTATGCGGGTTCAACAAAGCGATTGAAGTGTAGGCCATACAAGCGATCTGCCGTATAGCCGGTAATGCGTTCCATCGCCGTGTTACAGCTCTGGAAGTGGCCATCCAGATCAAAGGTGTAGACACCATACGGATGGTTATTGAACAAGGCTTGGTGCCACTCGGAAAGGGCCAGATGGTCTTCAGCATCTCGTTGGCGCAGAATGGCCAGGGCAACCAGGGCAGCGCCCCGGGTGAGATTGCGCTGAGCTTCCGCGGTCGGGGTGGCCGGGGCGTGGTGGTAGGTGGCGAAGGTGCCCAGAAGCTCTTTTTTCGAGGTTAGAATTGGCATTGACCAGCAGGCAATCACTCCCTCTGCCTCGGCAATGTCATGGTAACCGTCCCAGCGGGGGTCCTTCTGAATATTTTCAGTAATAACCAGGTTTTTGGTGAAGGCCGCCGCGCCGCAGGTGCCCATGTTCTCAGCCACTGGAATATCCTGCATGGCCCGGAAAAAATCATCAGAAAACCGGCTGGTGGGCATCAGGCTCAGACTGTTGGTGTCCGGATGAAACCGCATGATGGAAACCAGCGCACCGGGCATCATGCTACCGACCCAGTCGGCTATCGCGTCCAGGGTCTGTTCCAGCGGGCGTTGCTGTGCGATCAATTCATGGATTTCCTGCTGCGCTTCCAGCACAAAAAATTCAATGTCGCTCATGATGCTGCACTCCGTTCTGAAGTGGGTACAAACCTCTCTCCTTAAATGCTAAAAATTTTATAGACACAGTACATTAAAATAGTATGTTTTTCTCTTCTATTCGATCCAGAATCGAAAATTTATAATTTTATAATTTTAAAAATTTGAAACCGTTTTTATCAGTATAAACTCTAATTATTAGATAATAATCAGCAGGTTATTTTTTATTTCGGTTTTTCAGAGTGATTTCGTAGCCATGATTTTAGGTCGATTAAAAAATTTCAAGAATCGAATTTTGTCAGTTTTTTTCTGTTTTAAAATTCTTTACGCATTGATAGTAATATTAAATCCAAATATTATCGACAATACAGGTTTAGAAACACTACATTTGCACTGTAAAAGGCCTCAGAAAAAGTTGGCGTGAAAATGCAGCTATGATGTTGATCAAAGGTGGCAAGAAGTCTGTTGATACAGGTCGGCCAGTTTCGACAAAGGGGCCGAGAGCGCCTATGTTTTATTTGCGGGTTTTTTACGAGTTGGCTATCCCGGGTTTCATCGTAGATGTCGAAGCCGGTAGCAAGATCGTCGATGCCAACTGGGCTGCCATCAATGCGCTCGACACAATGCCGTCAAAAATTATTGGTGTTGCATTTGCTGAGTTGTTTGTTGTTAATTCCCCGGACAGTTGTCTCGACTACGACCAGTTGCCTTCAATTGGTAGCGAATTTACATGCCATTTCATGGAATCAGGTTCACAGTCTCGGTTATATCGCCACCGTCATTTGGTGGAAAATGCGTTTGCACGCTTGAAACATTTTCGTGGGCTGGCGACGCGCTATGACAAATTGAAACGCAACTATCAGAGCGGCGTCGCCATGGCTTGTGGGTTTTTATGGTTGCCGATGTAATGAAACGTCAACAGACCCTAGCAAAACCCTCACGTTTGATGGTGGAGGCGTGGATAGCCATTGGCTTATTAATAGCGACTCATACATTACCTTTGGCGCCAGCACAAACATAGTGTTGAAAAATGTAACCCCAACAGCACGATTACCTGGAATGCAAAGGGCTACACGTCTGTAGGCGCAAGCGCAAATCTGATAGGCACTTTTTTGGCAGGTACCTATATCTCAACCGGAGCAAACACCACACTAAGAGGTATTGGTGGTGCTTGTGGGGGTCTGTACGCCACTGGGTACGTCACATTAGGCGCAGATAACTCAATTGGAGCGGCTGGTTGTGGGGCTCCATCAGCCGTAGACACAGACATAGACCACTATCAAATCATTCACGATGGCAAGGGTCTGACCTGCGATCCAGAAACCGTCACCATCAACGCCTGTACCAATGCCTATGACGGTTCTTGCACACTCAGCCGTGAAACCGTAACGCTAGACGTTACTGCAACGGGTTCTGGTTCGGTCACTGATCGTATCCGCTTTACCGGCACAGGCACTGCCCGCATTCCCTATACCTTCGCTGAGTCAGCCATTTTGTCGCTAGCAAATGCATCCATAGCCGCAGCGAACCCAACCGTCTGTTTTAATGGCAGTATAATCAGTTGCGACTTGGTTTTTGCTGAATCCGGCTTCTCTCTGACTATTTCGAATCATATTTCTGGCCAGGAGGTTCAAGCGTCGATTCTGGCTGTTAAAACCGATGAAGAGGATCCTGGCCAGTGCGTGCCAGCGTTTACCGGTAAAAAAGACATCGAGTTCAACACTGTGCACCAGAACCCGTCAACAGGAACGCTAGCGGTTGAAAGCGGCGGCGATTTGCTAAGCGGCCATAGGCTGGCGCTGGATTTTGATAGCACAGGCGCAGCCCGTTTTCCGATTCAGTACAAAGATGTGGGCCGTGTTTTGCTGAAGGCTCGGTACGAGGGTGCCGGTGAAGACGCGGGGCTGGTGATGCTCGGTGAAGGTACTTTTGTGGCTCGCCCGGATCATTTCGAGCTAGCCATACCGGGGAACAAGGCCGCAACTTCCGTGCAGGATGGCACTGCTTTTGTGGCTGCCGGTCAGGATTTTGAAATTCGGGTATCGTCAATCAACGCTCTTGGCGATGTGACGGCCAATTTTGGCCGGGAAACCTTGGCTGAATCTGTCCAGCTGAAGACAGCGCTGGTGGCCCCTGCCGATGGCGGCTCGCCGCCGTTAGCCGGTGCGTTTGGTGCGTTCGGTGAGGATTGCAGCGGTAATGCGGCCAGCGGGGGCAGGGCCTGCGGCCAGTTTCAGTGGCCCGAGGTGGGTATTGTCAGCATTATGCCATCGCTCCTGAGCGGCCGTTATCTGGGCACTGCCGATGTAGTCGGAGACCAGGTTGCGCACGTGGGCCGTTTTATCCCAGACTGGTTCAATATTGTGGTTGCTGAACACGGTGAGGTAGAGCCTTATTGCACGGCTTCCACGGCTTTTGCTTACATGGGACAGAATCTGCACTGGAAAACAGGCGTGCAACCGATGTTGACATTGGAAGCCTGGAACGCCAGCGGCGACGTGACCCGCAATTACACACTGGGCAATTTTCAACGCTTGTTGGCCACTGATCTGGTGCGCACTGCGGGGAGCTCGGATGTTACGGCCTTTGATGCTGCGGGCAATCTTTTCCCGGTATCTACAACTCTGGAACTGGGGGGGTGTCAGTCATTGGCCGCGGCCGGTTACAGTATCTATTTTCGCTCGATGACGAGATCACCTACAGCAAAACCACCCAATCCCGTGTCCTGCCACTGGCTCCGGACTATCGCATTGAGTTGACCGGGCTGGCAGATGCCGACGACGTCTCTTCGCCGCAACTGTCCGTGGCGATTGCCCCAAAGTTCCCGCTTGAAATGCGCTATGGCCGCTTGCAGATGGAAAATGTCTACGGACTGGAAACTTCCGACCTGAAAATGCCATTCCAGGCCGAGTTCTACACCTCCAGTGGCTTTATCATCAATAGCGCGGATGGGTGCTGGTCTTACAACACGGTGGCGGATGTCGCGTTAGACCAGAGTAATCTCAGCGGCGGCAACACATCTGTAATCGGAACATCCGGAACCCTCCTGGCAGGTGCTGCAGAGGAAGATGAGCAACTCATTCTGAAGGCGCCGGGCGCCAACAACCAGGGCGATGTGATTGCTACCTTCGCGGTGCCGCTGTGGCTACAGGGCGACTGGAATCAGGATGGCTTTCTGGAAAATCCCCAAGCCACCGCCACCTTCGGCGTCTACCGAGGTAACGACCGCGTTATCTACTGGCGCGAAGTGCTGAACAACTGAAGATAAGCGACCCTAACCCAGGGGACGGATTTGAAATCCGTCCCCTGTTTTCCCGTTCTTTATGTTGACTGCAATTCCAAATCGGCGCAGCAGGCTTGCACGAATCTGAGCACGGTTGCAGCGTCAAAGTGCGCAGCGGGCAGGCCCGGGAGATAGCCTATTTCTTCGAAGCGACGGCTGTCGATCTTGCTTTGCAGCCGCAACGCCATCCACTGGTCGGGAAATAGCCGGGTCTGCACCCGGGAAACAGCACGCAGCTGCACGTCCTCGTGCCGTGGGTCGGCGGCAATGATCGCAAAGCGTTCCTGCACTCGAAACGGTTCGCCTTCGAGTACCTGCACGAAATAGCCGTCCAGGAACAGCAGTGCTTACGAAAAGACGATGCGGAGGCGTTCCTGAGTCAGCTGCACCAGAGGTTGGATCGCTTTGGACTGTCGCTCAACGAGGACAAGACGAAGCTCATCCGCTTTGGACGCTTTGCCCGGAAGGACTGTGCGACAGCAGGGCTACCAAAGCCTGAGTCGTTCGATTTTCTGGGGTTCACGCACAGCTGTGCAGTCCTGCGTGATAGACGGACGTTCATGTTGCTGCGGCAAACATCTGTGAGCCGCACGCGACGAACGCTGCATAGCGTCAAGGACTGGTTATACCGAAACAGGCATCGGCCGGTTGGCGAGCAGAAACGCTGGCTGGCTGCAGTGATGCGGGGTCACCTGAACTACTTTGCCGTTCCAGGCAACGTCATCAGGGTGAGCCGCTTTCACACGGAACTTGGAAAGCTCTGGATGAAGGCGTTACGGCGCCGCAGCCAGCGCTACCGTCTCGTGTGGGCGCGCTTCAGTCAGTTCTTGCGAGACGCGCTGTCACAACCCAGAGTTGTGCATCCTTGGCCAAACAAACGATTTGACGGTATACACTCAAGATAGGAGCCGTGTGCGTGAGTAGCGCACGTACGGATCTGTGCAGGGGGTGCCGGGTGACCGGCATTCCTACTGCGACCGGTGTCTCGTCAGCGTGGGTGACGGCGTGTCGTAGAAGGACGTTTCTCAGCGCATCAACCGGTGGCTGTGAGTGCACTTTGCTCTGCTTGCTGGCCAGTTCAAAAGAGTCAGCATTGATAACTACTTGATGAGAAGCGTTCCTCTGGCCGCCGGCACCTGGTTGGACGCAGTAACAATTGTGCACGCCCCCGAACGGAGGTGGTTCGTGGCGTGCTGCCAGTGTTTTTAAGGCACCGCTGGCTGGCCGTGCATTTTCAACTAGCATACAGAAAAAGTTCAGCGTACCAAGCTTGCCAAGACTGCAGATGTTCGGAATCTTGCGTCTATGCAAATTGCGGTACAAACGATATTCATTCCAGCTACTTCTTTTTTTATTTCTACAGTATGTAATTAATTACAAAATAATTACGCAAATATCGTAATTTCTTCCTGATAGAGTAGTCGGTGATGAAAAAGAACTCACAGGAGTAATAAATGACTTCGAAAAACAGCTATTCCGGCACCGAGACAGAGCAAGCAGCTAATTATGCACGCGCTTGACTCATCCAAGCGGATGACAAAACAGCGTTTAGCACACTACCTAGATGTTGCGCCCCCACGCATTTCCGAGGGTCTGCGCGGGGCATGGCGATTGAATGAAGATTTGAAGCAGAAGTTAATCGATAATTTCGGGCAACCCCGAGGTATCCCGGGTCGATATGTTCAGGCGGAGGTATCTGGTTCAATCTCTGAGTTTCTTGCCGAGGAAGCCGAGTTGTCTCGAAAGCGGCATCTTCAAACCGTTTTGAGTACGCTCTTTGATAGGGATTTTCTCCAGCGCCTCGCTGAGAGTGTTACTCCATGGCCAGAAGGAACTTATTCGCCACCTGTGTTGGCACCAAGACAAACCACCGAAATGTTGTCCAAGCTAGAGCGGTTCCTGTTGAGTCCAAAGTTTGCCGAGTGGTTCCACGCTTTGCGGCAGGGACATGAGAGGCTAAATAATGAGAAGGGTTCCTCGTATGACCTAGAGAGTTTTTTCTGGGCTTCAACCTATTACGACATTGAACTGATTGAAGAAATTTCGATTCCGGTGGGTAGCCCAGACCTTCCAAGTACTAATGGGCTACGAGAACATGCTAAGGCAGAGGGGCTAGCTTTTGAGAAAATTAACGCTTTAGATCTGGCGTCTGTCGGTGCTGCGCTTCTGGCGTTGCGTGAGGAAAAACACTACCGATCTGCCGGGCTTAATAAGCCAGTCTCTCTGACCCAGTCATCCAAGCACAGGAGATGTGTTGAGGTAGAGGAATTTGTTCTCACCGGTAATCTAATTTGGACAGAAGAGAGTCAGTTTAAAAGCGCAAAGCGTGGTTTACCATTCGCTGAAAACGCGATTTTCCGAGTTTCAGGTAATCAGTTTCAAAAAACGATTTCGCCAACGTTTGAGAGGGATCGGCGTCTGGAGTTTCCCAGCTTGAAAGGACAGGCAAACTGGGATGTAGATTGCTGGAACACCTACCGTGTTGAATTGTTCCTTAGGCGTGATTGCAATTATAGCCTCGTAATAGAACTAGGCAATGATCAGTTGTCCTCGGTGCCTAATGGCTATCACTTCCCCCTGCGTAAAGTCGTTATTCCAAGCATCACTGGCCACTGTTCGGCGTCAACTATCCTGTCCGGTCGGACAGGATAGTTGACGCCGAACAGTCAACGGACTGCTGCTAATGTTCATTGGAGCATCCTTTTGGGGCTGGCTGGCGGATTACGGATTACCTGCCAACATACTGCTTGGTATCGGTGCCCTGACACTGGTTTTCGATATCCGTGACTATTCGCTGGATCCAAAGCCCAAATCGCTGCTCCTTGGCGGGATGGTGCTGCCTGTATGGCCGTTATTTAGATTCTGGGTAAGATCAGCGTGATGTTCGTAGAGGTGTGCTGGTGGTGAAGAATTAAAAAATTGGGACAATTTTGGGACATAAAAAAATCAGCCACCGTTAAGTGACTGATTCTTTTATACGAATATGGTCGGGACGGTAGGATTTGAACCTACGACCCCTTGCACCCCATGCAAGTGCGCTACCAAGCTGCGCTACGCCCCGATTTGCTAATTTATGCCTATCCAAAACGATATTTTGGTGGCACAGGCCAATGAGACTTAAAGAGGAATCTCAGTGGCTTAGCGGGAGCGAATATTACACGAGCAAATTCCAAAAAGAAACACCAACCGACGAAATTGTGCGGGTTTTGGCGCGCGTTAACGTAATTTGGTTTCCCGCAGTTTGCGCACGAATTCGGATGGAGCGAAGCTGTCCGGATCGGATACTCCCCAGTACTTGTCGGATACGGTCAGGCCGGTGTCGCCTTTTATAAGCTCAAGCGGCGCCGCTCGGGTTCCATCTTCGCCGCCATCCACGACGATAAAGTCAGGTCGCCTTCCGGTTTTCAGCATGGCTTTTACAAAGACACTGGCGTTGTAAGGCTTTTTGCAGGCCTTGCCGATCAGGATACGGAAATCACTGCTTTTGATATCGCCGGACGCCATGGAGTGATTCATCCATTCGAATCCTTACCATACATTTCAAGCTGGGAGCCATGCGGTTGCTTATCCAGAATATTCTTGGCCCGCTGATCCCGTGAGGGCAGTGAAAAACGCCATTGACGTGTAGATCAGAGATAACGGAAGCGACATGAAAAAGGTCACAACACAAAGAATGTAGACGGTGTAACGAACAGGTACCGGGTTCGTTAACTTGGGCATTAAGCGTGCCTCCTTAGGCGAGCGGAGGGTTGGGAGGTTGATTTACGCTCTCTATGGGCAGGGAGGTGACTTTGATATATGAAGCACAAAACTATAAACTGGTTTTTTCGCAAATCTTGAGAGTACCGATTTAACCGCACAAACTGACGAAGTTCAATGATGTTTAAAGTAGTTCAACGAAGGAGGCTCCACTGTGGGCAACATTGTTAAAGACGATTATCAAACCGACTATGTGGTAGGACAAGACAACATCGAGAAGTTTGGTTTTGACATACACAACGTTGTGTTCCCGGTGACAGCGCTGCTTATCGTCCTGTTTGTCGTAGGAACACTGATTTTCCCCACAGCATCAGGGGAGTTGCTTGCTAGCGCCAAAAACGGTGCTATCGCAACTTTCGACTGGGTCTTTCTGCTCAGCGCAAACTTTTTCGTTCTTCTGTGTCTCGCTCTGATCGTCATGCCGGTCAGTAAAATCCGTATAGGCGGTCAGGACGCCAAGCCGGAATTCTCCCGGATCTCCTGGTTTTCGATGCTGTTTGCGGCCGGCATGGGCATTGGCCTGATGTACTGGGCCGTGGCCGAGCCGGTGGCTTACCTCACCGACTGGTATGGCACCCCGCTGGGCGTTGAGCCCAATACGCCGGAAGCCGCGAGGTTGGCCATGGGTGCGACCATGTACCACTGGGGCATGCATCCCTGGGCAATCTACGCCATCGTAGGTCTTTCCCTGGCATTCTTCACCTATAACAAGGGCTTTCCCCTGACGATCCGTTCGGCTTTCTTCCCGATCCTGGGTGACCGTGTCTGGGGCTGGCCTGGCAACGTCATCGATATCATTGCGGTTCTGTCAACCATCTTCGGTCTTGCCACCTCCCTTGGTTTTGGTGCCCAGCAAGCAGCAGCCGGTCTGGCCTTTTTGTTTCCCGAAGCGATCGAGGGCGGTCTCAACGTTCAGGTCGGCATCATTGCCGGTGTTACGGCCGTTGCCACCCTTTCCGTCATTCGCGGTATTGACGGCGGCGTAAAGCTGTTGAGTAACATCAATATGATCATTGCTGGCCTATTGCTGACGTTTGTCTTCTTCGCAGGTGCAACCCTCGGAATCATAGAGCAGATGTGGATCACTACTGCGTCCTACGTTGGCAACATGCTGCCCCTGAGCAACCCCTTCGGTCGTGAAGAAGATACCACCTGGTTCCATGGCTGGACGGTGTTCTACTGGGCATGGTGGATCTCCTGGTCACCCTTCGTCGGTATGTTTATCGCCCGGGTCTCCAAGGGGCGCACGGTTCGCGAGTTCGTAATTTCGGTTTTGTTGGTCCCCACCGTGATCACTATTGTCTGGATGAGCACCTTTGGTGGCAGCGCCCTGGCGCAAATTGAGGCAGGCGTGGGTACGCTTGCGAGCGAAGGCTTGACTGACGTGTCTTTGGCCATGTTTCAGATGCTTGAAAATATCCCCTTTACCGCGATTACTTCCTTCATGGCCATAATGCTGGTTCTGGTGTTTTTCGTGACATCATCGGACTCAGGTTCGCTGGTTATCGACAGTATCACCTCTGGCGGTAGAATCGATGCCCCCAAAACCCAGCGTATTTTCTGGGCGGTTACGGAGGGCATGATTGCAGGTGTATTGCTGTTTGTGGGCGGCGCAGATGCCTTGAGCGCGCTGCAAGCCGGCGCGGTCAGTGTTGGTCTGCCGTTCACCTTCGTGCTGTTGGCGATGAGCTATAGCTTGATGAAAGGGTTGAACCATGAGCGCCGCCTGCTGATTGCAGAAGGCAAAATGACGTAACCAAGGAAGGCCGACGATTAGCCGGCCCTTTTCACTGCTAATACCTTTAGCGTTTAAATAAAAAAGCAAGAAAAACAAAAAAGGGGCCTTCTTCAAAGGCCCCTTTTTTGTTGCAACCAGTTTTATTACAGCCCATTGCTATAAATATCCAAACGCCGCCGTAGCATACTTGACCCATTTCTCGGGCGAATAGTGCGGTCTTCGCAGCGCCTCCACTTTCTGCAACCGTGGCCTGAGACCCCGGCTCACCATCTGGATTGCCAACCCGGGGCGAGTATTGAGCTCCAGCAGCAGCGGTCCCTGCTAGACAATGGCAACATCAGGTGCACAGCCCAATGAATAGAGCCC
This sequence comes from Marinobacter sp. LV10MA510-1, assembly GCF_002563885.1. Lineage (GTDB taxonomy): Bacteria > Pseudomonadota > Gammaproteobacteria > Pseudomonadales > Oleiphilaceae > Marinobacter. The sequence goes on from NZ_PDJA01000001.1 coordinate 176,604, forward strand.
GGCAAGAATATTCGAGAGGTGGCAAAACCGATGCACCCACAGCCCAGCGTGTATTCTGGGTGGTGATGGAAGGCGCAATCGCCGCGGTGTTGATATTCGGCGGCGGTGATGGTGCACTCGGAGCTATTCAGGCTGTTTCGATCAGTGCCGGGCTTTTGCACGAATGCCGATGTGCTCTAGCGCTTGTGAAATTCTTCCATTGCAAAGCGAGCGCGGTCACCGGGGGTGAAGTGGGGGCGTTTCAGATTTTCAATGGCACGCAAGCGCGGCAGTAGGCCGCAGCCGTTGGCCATTTGAATGGCCAACCCGGGGCGCGCGTTCAACTCCAACAGCAGCGGGCCTTCGTCCACATCCACCACCAGGTCTACGCCCATATAGCCTAGCCCGGTCGCTTCATAGCAGCGGGAGGCCATTTCCAGCATTTCATCCCAGGCGACAATATGGATATTGCCCAAAGATAAGCCGGTGTCCGGGTGCAGAAGAATGGGGCGATTGAACTGAACCGCGTTCAGACTTTTCCCTGTGCCGATGTCTAGTCCTACGCCTACAGCTCCCTGATGTAGGTTGGCCTTGCCGTCTGACGCTTTGGTGGCAAGCCGCAGCATGGCCATTACCGGGTAGCCTTGAAACACAATAATGCGGATGTCTGGTACGCCCTGAAACGAATAGCGCGCCAGATCCGGTGTGGACTGCACCAGGTTTTCGACAATGGCCACGTCAGAGGCGCCTGCCAGCGAATACAGCCCCGCCAGAATGTTGGTCAGGTGTCGTTCAAGTACATCTACGCCAATACGGGCGCCGGAGGCTTTGACGAATTCGTCGCCATCGCGCCCGGTGACGACGGTGATGCCCTTACCCCCAGAACCCTTGGCAGGCTTTATGGCAAAGCCGGCCAAATCCGCAGACAGTTCACGGAAGTGGGAAATTTCGTGTTGTTGGCTAACAATCTGCAAAAGGCGCGGTGTTTTTACACCGTATTCAGCCACCACCAATTTGGTTTTAAGCTTGTTGTCGACCAGAGGGTAGGAGGACCGATCGTTGTAGCGGGCAATATAGTCTACATTGCGCCGGTTCATGTTCAGCATGCCTAGGCGGTTCAGCGTAAACGGTGATATCCAGCCCATATTAGTCGTACACCTTCATCGGTGTGAAACGGCGCAGTTCGCTGAGTTTGTAGCCGGTGTAATTACCCATTAGCAGAATCAGGCCCAGAATAACCAGGTGCAATTCGGGGAAGTTGAAGGTCAGGTGTCCGGCTAAAGGTGCGCTCATCAACAGGTAGGCGCAAATGGCGACAAACAGACTGCCTGAGCCTTGTCTCATGACTTCCCGCGCGCCTTCTTCTTCCCACAAAATCGACATTCGCTCAATAGTCCAGGCGATAATAACCATGGGGAAGAAAGTCACCGTCATGCCGGTATTAAAGCCCATCTGATAACCTACAACGCTCAAACCGGCGGTAATGAATATCACCAGGATGATCAACGCCGAGATCCGCGAAACCAGCAGCAGGTTCAGGCTGGAAAGGTAGCTGCGCATCAACAGGCCAATGGCGACCACCGACAAAAATGCCACCAGCCCGGGTATCAAAGTGGTCTGCACAAACGCTACCGCAATCAGTACTGGCATGAAGGTGCCGGACGTGCGAATACCGATCAACATGCGCATGAAGGCCACCACCAGTGCCCCCAAAGGCAAAAGCAGCAGCATGCGGAACATGCCCTGTTCTTCAATCGGCAGTTCGTAAAAACTCAGAAAGCCGAGGCCGGTCTCTTTAGATTGCATGGCTGCCAGCTGGATGGCGGGAATGGTCTGGCGCAGCATAGAGAAGCTGATTTCGGAGTTGGCGCCGCCTACTACGTCCAACAGCGACGCGGATCCCTGGCGCCACAACAACAGATCTTCGGGCACGCCCTGTTCAGCGGTGCGGGGGTCAAAGGTTAGCCATTTTTCGCCGGTGTGAATTTGCAGGAACGCCAGCAGCGGTTGGCGCCGGCGAGCATCTTCCAGCTTCAGGCCATCGGCGGCGCGAGCGGGTATGCCAGAGAAGTTCAGCATGTCGACCAGTAGGTCGAGATAGTTTTCGCCGGCAATCAGAAGGGTGGTGTTCTGGGTGCCGGTGTCTGGTTGCATCAGCCGGATCAGCTCACGGGTCATGCTTTGTGGGTTACTGGAACGTTGCCTGGCCTGCTCCAGTATTTCCCGAACAGCGGTGGCTTCGGGTTCTTCCCAAAACACGGTGCGCGCCACCGGTTTTACTTTGGCGGGTAAGCTGCGCACGTCTGGGTCTGGTATTAACTGGACTTTGTAATACAGCGTTTGTGGACCGGTAACGTCGCGCTTGGTCCACTCGGCGCGGCGCGTGCCACCTTGTTCCAGAATAGAAAAACCGTAGCCAGGGGAGGCTGCTAGTTCGCTCAGGGTATGAAAACCTGGGGGCTGATCGGGCACGTTCAGTGCCGCTGTTACGGAGCCGCCTGTGGCGTCAAAATCCACCCGCGCCTCGACCATCCACACCGGCCGCTGTTCGCCGGTCAGCCAGGGAATCCCCAGTTCAATGTGGCGCCATACGGCCAGGGAAATGCCGGTGGCAATAATCAGAAAAATCGCGATGTAAAAGGGCGTGCGCGATCGGGTACTCATAATGTACCGCCGTTGACCATGGTGTCGGGCAGTTCGGTTGCAAACTCTTTGCCGACATCAATCAACATCACATCGCGCAGTACGTTGCGGCCAATCAGCACTTGATGGGTAAGGTGCGAACGGTCGGTCAGGGTGAATTCGGCCACTTGTGTGTGGTTACCTATAACAAATTGCAATTCCACCACCACCCGGCGTTCAGGGTCCTCGACGTTTGATTGAAGAATTCTCACCCGTCGCGAGACTTCTTTTTCCAGTGTTAGCAGCTCTTCGCTGCCGGGCTCTTTGTCACCAGGCTCTTTATTTCCAGGAACCGGCACATCAAAGCGTACCCAGTTGCTGCCGTCGCGCTCGAATCGCACAATATTTCGCGCGTCAATAGAAGAAGTTTCGGCGCCGCTATCGATACGGGCGTTGTAAACGGTTTCCGCTGCGGTCAGGAAGAACTTTTCAACTCCGCCCACAATGAGTTTGCCTTTGAGCTGACTGGCCACGGCCTTGGCTGCGGTAGCCGCGGGGCAAGCCCGCTGTTTCGGCACGGGGGGGCATTCTGGTGCTTTAACTTGGGCGCTTATGGCTTGCAGAATGGTTTCGGTCGATGCGGTTTGATCGTTGATTGCTTGCTCGAAGCGTACCTTGGCGTTGTTCTCTATGGTGACCAGCGTAGCCCGCTGGTTTTGCACCGAGGTGTTCACGGTTTCCAGATTGGATTTGGGTACCATAAAGTACTGATCTGCCGAACAGCCGGCCAGGCTAGTTAGTATCACCAACAATGGCAGCGCCAAGTGGACGTTGCCACCAGGCTTTGACCCCATGAAACCCTTGAAACCCATGAACTACCCCCGAAGGAAATGACAAAAAAGTGCCTGAACTGACAGGTCAGCGGCACGAAATGATTGTGTGATGGTGTTTCGGCGCAGTATACAGCAACTCACGGTAGCGATTTGTTTACAGATGATTAAGGCAACGTGTACCCCGCCAGCAACAATGGCAAACGAATAGGTTAAACTTGTCAGCGAACTGTACCAATGATAATACCGCAGGAGTAAACGCCCGTGCTTGAAACCTTCAGCCAATGGGTGGCTGACCAACCCGTGCTTGTACTCTCGCTGATGGCGGCGATTTCTATTCTGGTACTGATATTAGCCGGATTGCTGCTGCGTGCCGGGCAAAATAACCGCCACCTGCTCGCCGACTACAACGATTTGAAACTGGCATTAAGAGAGCAGCAGATAATGCTGGCCCATGAGCGCCAGTCGGCGGCGGAGAAACTGGCGCTTCTGGAGCATAACCGCGATGCGTTAAAACAGGAATTCGAGAATCTGGCGAACCGTATATTTGATCAGAAAAGCGAGCGCTTCAGTCAGCAGAACCAGAGCAGTATGGATACGCTGCTAAAACCGTTTCGTGATCAACTCAGCGATTTCCGACAGCGCGTGGAAACGGTACACACCACCGAAACCCGCGACCGCCAGGCGCTGCGCAGCGAAATAAAATCGTTGCAGGAGCTTAACCGCCAGATTACCGAAGAAGCCTCCAATCTGACGCGAGCTTTAAAAGGCGATAAAAAAATACAGGGTAACTGGGGCGAGTTGATTCTGGAGCGGGTGCTGGAAAGGTCTGGGTTGCGTAAAGGTATTGAATACGAAACCCAGGGCAGCTACCGCGACAGCGATAATCAGCTGCTGCGGCCAGACGTAGTGGTGCATCTTCCGGATAGCCGCAACCTGGTGGTAGATTCCAAGGTGTCGCTGGTGGCTTACCAGCAGTGGGTTATCAGCGACGAAGGCAGCGCCCGTGATGCGGCGCTGAAGCAGCATATGGACGCCGTGCGCAATCACATTTGCAGTCTGAGCGATAAAGATTACAGCCAGCTCAACGGTTTGCGTTCACCGGATTTTGTGCTGTTGTTTATGCCCATTGAACCGGCTTTTGTGGCGGCTTTTCAGCATGACGACAGCCTGTTTTCAGAAGCCTTCGAGCGTAAGATTATTGTGGTGACGCCCACCACCTTGTTGGCCACTCTGCGCACCATCGAAAACATCTGGCGTTACGAGCGCCAGAGCCAGAACGCTCGACTGATTGCGGAACGAGCGAGCGCTGTTTACGATAAATTGCGGGTATTTGTAGAGGCTATGGAGCGGCTTGGCGGCCAGTTGCACACCGCTCAGGGCAGCTACGACAGTGCGATGAATACTCTGACCCGCGGCCGCGGCAACCTGATTTCACAAGCCAACCGCTTTGTAGAATTGGGCGTGCGGGTGAAAAAAGAACTGCCCAAGGCCGTCACCGAACAGGCCGAGGTTGACCCTGAAACCGACTCCGACCTTGATTCCGGTTTTGACTCAGAGCCCACCCTTGGCCGTAACAAGAGCGTCTCTGATACCCCAGGGCTCACTGAGCTGGACGCCGGCGAATCCATTAAGGAAAACAGTTATGGCAGCAACACCGTGTGAACTACCAACACTAAATCGAAGATTTTGAGTTGGCATCTGGGTAAACCTACTACGCGGCGTTCTGATGCGCAGTATTTTCCCTTCTAATAACGACGGATTTGTGTGGCACCAGATCCATCATTATGGGGTTGGATACACACCCCTTACAGGCTAGCCCTAAGGCCTCACCCGTTGCTTTTCTGAGGATATTAAGAGCGCCGTTGATGTCGGCGTTTATGATCCCGTGTTTGCTTTGATACAACCCTCGGCGGATTCGCTTTCCGCTGAACAGTGGTACGACGTTTTCAGGATTGTTGCCGTAAACCGGCATGAAATCATTATTCAAGGCGGAGGCTTTGGAGGTGTACGACTCTTCCTGAATAACGGTGGTGATGCCCATCTCATGGCACTTATATTGGATTTGAGAAATCAAAATTGAGTGCGGAATACCGACAAATTTCTGATTATTCACACGGCCAATATTGACCTCTTGCTTCCAGTGTTTGTTATAACCGATGACCAGTGTGCCGATATTGTTTTCCAGGCAATAAGAGGCAACCTTGCTGGACGCTCTGTGCAGCAAGTCTTTTATCCGGTGATTGCGTTTATTGGTTACGGCGCGAATGTGGGCGTATTTGCCTTGGGAGCGAAGTTTGGCCACACGCTTGTTGTACCAGGCATTGATCGATTTCAGCGCTTTACCGTTGATCAGAACAGGGCGAACGCCCGGCTGATCGGTTGCGAGTGCGATAAGGTTGTTGATGCCTAGATCGATCCCGGCCTTGCGGGATTGGTCGAGAAGACGGCAAAAGTTGCCCGCCTCCACAATTTTTGATTCGTTGTAGATGATTTCGATAATGAAGCAGTTGCCCCTGGGTACAATTCTGACTTCAAGCGCAACGGTGTCGCCGACAGACGCGTTCCATTTTTGTGAAAACCGAAACTGCGTTTTGATCGGTGGCAATACACCGTTGGCAAAATACAACGTGCCGTCGACAAACTTGAAGCCGTTTCGACCGATGTGTACGGTGGCCGCTTTGCGGGCGTAACGTGGTTTTTGAGGCCGAGCTTTGAAGGCTGAAGGTGTTTTCTTGAAAGCCGCTAAGGCGGCAAAAAACGCCTTCCATTCCTGACCGACAATCTGCGTGCTCCGCTGGGCAATGGCCGACGGAAGCTTGGTGTACAGTTCCGGGTTGTTTCTCTTGAGCCATTTATCAGCGTCGCGATGCGACAGCATCTGATCTTTGCCGTCAGGATGGTGCTGCATTACATAGGAGGTGGCGTTTTTAATTCGGCGAACAATCTGAGTGCAAACGCTGGCCCCGCGAAACGCCTCGTGATTCCTCCGAATGAGGATTTGCTGGGTGCGAATGTGGGTTGATTTCTCGTTGTCCATGTTAATAATATTACGACCTGATCAAATTGGTGTCAATCGTTTATACAGTCGTATTTTTCGATGAAAAGAAGTCGCAATTCGCGTGCATATCGAAAGCCAAGACCGTCCCAAATAATCGCTATCCATCCAACACTAAATCAAAGATTTTGAATTGGAATTCCGCTCATTTCGTTAAACGAGGCCCAGGCCTCGCTTGAGGCGTATGTCACCCGCGCAGGCAAAGAGGGCCAGTACTACACACAGTCGCTGGAGCGCATTACGGAGATAGAGAATCTGCGCAAAGATCGCGCTGTGGCAGCGGTGACCAATAATCCGGCCGTGTTGTCGCAGCCGCGAATAGCCACCATTGAAGCCGATGGAGGGCAAAGTGCGGCTGATCTGAAAAAACTGTATTTGGCAGACAGCGAGGAGCAGGCGTTATTGATGCACCTGAACAGTGTTTTGCAGTTGTCAGGTTGGCGCGAAGACAAAACCTTTGTGCAGTTGGATCAACCAGCAGACATTCGCTACCAGGTTGAAAAACGCAACAGCAGCCTGCTGGTCCAGCAAATTACCCGTCAGCAAGGCACTATGCTGCGCAAAAGCCAACAGATTGACGTTTATGGCATTAGCCCGTTGGTAAAATGGGATTGCGAACCAAGCCTGGCCACTTGCTGGGTGTATGACCCAAGGGACGGTTCGCGGTTGTTTCAGCTAGGCGCTAATCAAGGCCAGGCGGAAGACATCGCCCGCACACTGGGGCGCCTTATCCGCAACCTGCAGGCCGTGGGCAAGCAGGCGGCCTTGCCACCTGTGTCCGGTTAAGCGCTGTTTCAGCAGGCTCAGCTAAAGCGTGAGAAGTCTGGCTTACGCTTTTCTATAAAGGCGCGAAAGGATTCGGCCGCCTCCGGCGACTTCAGGCGTTCGCCGAACAGCGCGCCTTCTACCCGCATGGTTTCTTCCAGAGCTTCCCGATTTGGCCGTTTTAGCAGCTCTTTGGTAGCCCGAATGGCCGCTGGTGCCTGTGCCGCCAGTTTCTGACAGGCCTCCCAGGCTACCGCTTCCGTGTCTTCAGGTTCGCACACGCGATTGATGATACCCAGGCGTAAAGCCTCTTCCGCACTAAAACGACCACCCAGCATCAGCAGTTCAGCAGCCCGTACGCGGCCAATCCACATGGGCAGTAAAATGCTTGAGCCACCTTCGGGACAAAGGCCAAGGCTGGCAAATGGCATTTGGAAACCGGCGTTGGTGCCTGCCATCACCATGTCGCAGTGCAGCAACATAGTCGTGCCAATGCCTACCGCCGGCCCGTTAACCGCCACAACCACCGGTTTGGTAGCGTTAACCAGCACAAACAGGAAACGGCCCACCGGGGTTTCGCGGAAATCACCGGGCAAGCCCTTGGTGAAATCGTTGAGATCGTTGCCGGCGGTGAAACACTCATTGCTGCCGGTAAACAGAATGCAGCGAATGTCCTTGTCGGCTTCGGCCTGATCGATTGCGTCGGCCATGCTGGTGTACATAGCGTGGGTAAGGGCGTTCTTGCGCTCCGGGCGATTCAGGCGAACGATTAAAACCTGGTCCTTTTTCTCAATCAGAATAGGGTCTGTCACGGTGTCTCCCGATACTTCTTTGTTAGTTTGCAATGCATCTTAACCGCTTTTCATCGCATTCTTCACGAATTTTAGCGCTTTTGAGTAATCAACAGGCGCAACGAATTGGCCGACGGTCGGATCCCGCGCGTGGATGAATTTCTGGTAAACTTTGGCTTTCGATTTGCCAATATACTCTTATAACGACCGTTGATGAGGCGACTATGACCACCCTGATCCGCCAGGAAGACCTGATTGAAAGCGTAGCCGACGCGCTGCAGTTTATTTCCTACTATCACCCGAAGGATTTTATTCAGGCGGTGTACGAGGCCTATAAGAAAGAAGAATCTCAGGCGGCTAAAGACGCTATGGCGCAGATTCTGATTAACTCGCGGATGTGCGCCGAAGGCCACCGCCCGATCTGCCAGGATACCGGTATTGTGACGGTGTTTGTGAATGTCGGCATGAACGTGAAGTGGGATTTTGAAACCTCGCTGGACGATGCCATCAACGAAGGCGTACGTCGCGCCTATACCCATCCGGACAACATGCTGCGTGCGTCGATATTGGCCGACCCGGACGGCAAGCGCGAGAACACAAAAGACAACACGCCCGCCATCATTCATTACAAAATTGTGCCGGGCAACACCGTAGATATTCACGTGGCGGCCAAGGGCGGTGGTTCTGAAGCCAAGTCCAAGTTTGCCATGCTGAACCCGTCGGATTCGGTGGTGGACTGGGTACTGAAGATGATCCCGCAAATGGGCGCAGGTTGGTGCCCGCCTGGCATGCTGGGTATTGGTATTGGCGGTACCGCTGAAAAAGCCATGGCGATGGCCAAAGAAGCGCTGTTGGAACCTATTGATATTCAAGAACTGAAAGCCCGCGGTGCATCAAACCGCGCTGAAGAGCTTCGCTTGGAGCTGTTCGAAAAAGTGAACGAGCTGGGCATTGGCGCCCAGGGCCTGGGCGGCCTGACCACGGTGCTGGATGTGAAAGTAAAAGATTTCCCCACCCACGCGGCCAACAAGCCGGTGGCGATTATTCCTAACTGCGCAGCCACCCGCCATGCGCACTTTGTGCTGGACGGCAATGGCCCGTCACTGCAAACCCCGCCGAGCCTGGATGACTGGCCGGAAATTACCTGGGAAGTGGGTGAGAACGTGCGCCGGGTGAACCTGAACACAGTGACTCCGGAAGACGTTAAAGACTGGCAGCCAGGTGAAACCGTTCTGCTGTCGGGCAAGATGCTCACCGGCCGTGACGCCGCCCACAAAAAAATGGTGGACATGATCAACAACGGTGAAGAGCTGCCGGTGGATATGAAAGGGCGCTTTATTTACTACGTTGGCCCGGTGGACCCGGTGCGCGAAGAAGTAGTTGGCCCCGCAGGCCCCACCACAGCGACTCGCATGGATAAGTTCACCCACACCATGCTGGAAAAAACCGGCCTGACCGGCATGATAGGTAAAGCCGAGCGTGGTCAGGCGGGAATTGATGCCATTCGCGAATTTGGTGCGGTGTATCTGATGGCGGTAGGCGGTGCGGCCTACCTGGTGTCAAAAGCCATCAAACACGCCGAAGTGGTGGCCTTCCCGGAACTGGGTATGGAAGCCATTTACGAATTCGACGTGGAAGACATGCCGGTGACGGTTGCGGTGGATTCCCGCGGATCTTCTGTACACCAAACAGGGCCGGCTGAGTGGCACAAGAAGATCATCGCCGCCAAGGCTGTCGAAATCTAAAAGGGGACAGATTTCAAATCTGTCCCCTAGACCTGCGCGCCCCAGTCCCGTCCCCTTTGCGTCCCCTTCGTTCGGCCCGGGACAGATTTCAAATCTGTCCCGGCGTTACGCTCAGCTCGAACAGCTGATGCTCATGCCCTTGCCCCAATCCGGGGGCAGGGCAGCGTAGCGTTCTTCGTACTGGGTTTGTTCATCAAACGGCTTCTTTAATACCGCCAGCAGCTCCTCCAGCGGCTGATAATCCCCGTTTTGCGCTTCCAGAATCACCTGCTGTGCCAAATAATTACGCAAAATGTACTTCGGGTTTACCCGGCCCATGGCGTATTCCCGGGCATCGTGAGCCTGAGTTTCCTGCTCCAGCCTCTGTTCGTAACGGCCAAGCCAGGCATCTGCAATGGCGCGGTCGGTAAACAGGTCGCGCACCGGCCCGTGGCCGCGGCCATACAGCGTCGACAGGCCGCGGAAGAAGCGGGTGAAGTCGACCTTCTGTTCGTGCAACATGCTGAAGGTGTCCATAATCAGCTTCATGTCGCTGTCATCTTCCTGCTGCAGCCCGAGTTTGTCCCGCATGTTCTGCAAAAAACGAATGTTGTAGGCGCTTTCATAGTGTTTCAAACCGTCGTGTACGGCGTCTTCACCCATCACCGGCAACAACGCCCGCGCCAGGTAATGGCAGTTTTCGAAGCCTATCTGTGGCTGGCGGTTGTAGGCGTAGCGGCCGCGCTCGTCGGTGTGATTGCAGATGTAGCCTGCGTCAAAATTGTCCATAAAGGCGTAGGGGCCGTAATCGAAGGTATCGCCAATAATCGACATGTTATCGCTGTTCATAACACCGTGGCAGAAGCCCACGGTTTGCCAGTCGGCGATCAGCCGCGCGGTGCGGCCCACCACAGTTTCGAGCCAGCGCTGATGGCGCTCGGGTTCCGGCAGTGTGATCAGCTCCGGGAAATGCAGCGATATTACGTGCTCCAGCAGGGTTTTTACGGTGTCGGGCCCCTGGTGATGAGCGGCAAATTCGAAGTGGCCAAACCGGATGTGGCTGTGGGCTACCCGCATAAGCGCAGCGGCGGTTTCAATGGATTCGCGGCGTATCGGGTCTTTGGCTTTTACCATAAACAGGGCGCGGGTGGTGGGAATGCCCAGCCCGTGCATGGCTTCGCTGCAAAGGTATTCACGAATGGTAGAGCGCAGCACCGCGCGGCCGTCGCCAAAGCGGGAGTAGGGCGTTATGCCCGCGCCTTTCAGGTGCCAGTCCCAGCGCTGACCGTTTGGCGCGATGGTTTCCCATAGCAACAGCCCGCGGCCGTCGCCCAGATCCGGGTTGTACATGCCGAACTGGTGGCCGGTGTACTTCATGGCGACCGGTTCCATGCCGTCCAGCAGCTCTGAGCCACCACCGACCTTTTCCCACTGGGCAGGGTTGTTACTGTGAAAACCCAGTTCCCGCGCCAGGTCGTGATTAAAACACACCATTTTTGCGTCTTTAAGCGGGCTGGGTTGCACGCGGGTGAAGAAGCTCTCCGGGAGTTCCAGGTAGCGATGCTCTATGCGAAAACCGTTGCTACTCATAAAACTGATACTCCCGTCTGGCATGAATTCTGAAAAAATAAAATTGTGTGTTCATCATCGTATCAGCAACAGGAATCTTAACGTGGCTTCCCGTGCTTTTAAACCAACTATTGATGCCCTGACTGAGCGGGAAGGGCTGTCTCGCACGGAAGCCGTATCAGAGTGTCTGGTTGTCTAATCGCGAGTAGGGCAAAATGCCTTCATGCCCAAAACGCCTGCCCTTCGAAAACCCAGAATACTCCTGCTCTCGGCCTATGACGCAGGCAGCCATCGTCGCTGGAGAGAGCAGTTGGTGCTCAGCCAGCCGGAATTTGAATGGCATGTGCTTGCCCTGTCGCCGAGATTTTTCCGCTGGCGGATTCGAGGTAACGCGCTGACCTGGCTGAACGAACCGCTGTTGAAGGAGCGTTGGGACCTGCTGCTAGTAACTTCCATGGTCGACCTGGCGTCCGTCCGGGGTTTTCATCCGAACCTGGCCCATACGCCGGCGCTTCTGTACATGCATGAAAACCAGTTTGCCTATCCGGCATCCGATGGGCAGCACAACAGCATTGACCCCCAAATGGTGAACCTATACAGCGCTATTGCGGCCGAGGCTATTCTGTTCAACAGCGACTGGAATCGGCGAAGCTTTCTTGAGGGTATTCAACAACTCTTCCGGCGATTGCCCGATGGTGTCCCGAATGGAACCCTCGAACTCATTGCCGTGAAATCCCGGGTTCTGCCGGTCCCCATCGATGACCATGTGTTCCTCAACGAAGCGGAGCGCCAGAACCCTGAGGCGGGCGAGCGTTTATGGCGCAATGGCCTTGAGCTCGGGCCTGGTGAATCACCTCTAAGGATTGTGTGGGCGGCGCGCTGGGAATACGACAAGGGCCCTGACCGACTGCTTGCGATTCTGCAGGAACTTGAGCGCAGAGCGGTGAATTTTCAGGTGTGTGTCCTTGGTGAAAGTTTCCGCAAAGTCCCCGAAGCCATGACGACTATCCAACAACAGTTTGCCCATCGGCTTGTGCAGTTTGGATATGCCTCGAGTCGCATCGGTTATTACGAGTGGCTGGGGAGTGCAGACGTGATTCTTTCAACTGCGTTACATGAGTTTCAGGGGTTGGCGGTGCTTGAGGCTGTGGCGGCTGGTTGTGTGCCCATTGTGCCGGCAAGGGAAGCTTATCCGGAGTTGTTTGCAGCGGAATACTCGTATCCGGACTGTGGCGACGACATTCCGGCCGAGGCGGCTCATGCAGCGGCGTTGATTGAAAAGCAGGCTATGGATGGCCGTGGTGAGCGATTACGTGGTGAGCGATTAACAGTGCCAGATGTGCAGCGCTTCAGCCTCTGCACATTGAAGCCGATATATAAGGCGTTACTGTCAGAGGTTATCTTTTGAAGCCGTGAATATCGAGTTCTTGCGAGAGAATGCCGCCATTCACGGCCAGGTTTCCGGCACAACAAACACCCGGTCTGCTTCCAGCCAGTTTCCCGTTTGGTGATCTGGCCGCATTATGGCGAACAGCTGCGGAATCACTTTGCTTTCCACACGTTCCAGCGCTTCCAGAACATGTTCGATATCCGGCTGTTCGCTTTGAAACCAGTTGCCAATCCAGTGAGGTTTGTTGAGTACAACCCAATGTGATGTGTTCAGGGCTCTTGCGTCATGGGCGTACATCCAGCGCCCGCGCAAATGGTCGGCTGGAACATAATCCGGCGTTACCACGGGCTGGTCGTCTGGGTAGAAAAGATACCCCGGCATAAATATTCGCGGAGTCAGTGGGCCTGTTATATGAGATTCTGTGAGCAGGGCAAGAGTTTCCGGTAGCTGTGTGCGGCGGCTCTGTTGTTCCAGCAGGCTGGTTGTTTTTATGTCCAGCCGGTCATGAGCATTGGGGCCGTACCAGAGCGTTGAGCCGGTGAGTTCTGAAACGCCGAGATAAAACTTGATAGCGATCTCGTGGTGCTCAATGCGGTCGTCTGCGTGGTTGTGCACCACGAAATCCAGTTCGCCAATGGTGCGCCCGCGTGACTGGATCTGCTGGTTTTTTAGCAGGACGGGCCAGCCGAGCAAGTCTTCCAGCAAAACCTGATACAGCCGCTCGAAATAGAAGCCTAATCTGCGCTGTGGTGGTTCAAGCAGCATGGGTGGTGCAGTTTCTGTTTCCTGATCCCAGGCTTTAAGAATATCGGTATAGTCCGAGGGCAGATACTGTGCCGGTGCAAAGGTGATTGGTGAACTCATCAGTTGTGGGGTTTGGCATAGCCATGCGAGATGCCTGATTGCCGGCGTTCGGTAAGTGTTGATTAAATGAGAGACGAGGTTTGCATCCATTCGCCCAGAATACCGTAAACTGTTTATTAATAAAGGTGCGAGTGTTCTGCGGGGCGGCCGCCGAACCGAGAAGACTTGCTGCATTAAGCAATAGAAAAGAACGGGAGAAAGTATGCAATACCTTCACACGATGATCCGGGTGAGCAATCTGGATGACACCCTGCATTTTTTCTGTGACTTGCTGGGAATGAAAGAGGTCAGTCGAAAAGACAGCGAAAAAGGCCGTTTCACCCTGGTATTTCTTGCCGCGCGAGACGACGAAGATCGAGTGAAAGCCGATCGCGCACCGTCGTTGGAGCTGACCTATAATTGGGACCCGGAAGAGTACAGCGGCGGCCGAAACTTCGGTCATCTGGCCTATCGGGTCGACGACATTTATCAGTTGTGCGAGCACCTGCAAGCAGGTGGCGTCACCATTAATCGCCCGCCCCGTGACGGCTATATGGCGTTCGTGCGCTCGCCCGACGGTATTTCTATTGAGCTGCTGCAGAAGGGTGAGGCGCTTGCACCTCGTGAGCCTTGGGCCAGTATGGAAAACAGCGGCAGCTGGTAAGGGGCACAATAATCAGCGCGGGAATGGACTCCTGCGCTTGGCATACAAGGAGAGTAAGAATGGACGATTGGCAAGGATGCCTGGCACCGCAGTGCCAGAATGCGCTGGCAAATGCTCGTGTGCTGGTATTACAGCGCGGCGGAGCGGCGATTACCGTTGAAGATTTTTTGCTGGCTCTGCTCGACAGTTGCCACACCCTCAGCCATTTTTTGACAACCTGCAGCATCGACCTCGACGAGTTGACGCGCACGGTGCAGTGCGAACAGCCGATTGTTACCGGGGTGTCTGTGGAAGGTTTGCTGTCTAGCCAGTTGGTGCACTGGTTTGCCAGAGCGCGCGAGTTGAACGACGCGCCCTGGTTAGACTGGCCGGTGCTGCTGCAAACCCTTACCCACAAAACAGAACGCTTGCAGGAAAAAGCGTACGTTGCGGTGTTGGAACGGGTGTCAGCCTGGCCAGCCGGCGTTGACGAGCTGACGATGAAGGCAGCGTCTAACGCCGGCGGTGTGCCCACGATGATGGCGCAGGTGGACTGGATTGAGCTTGCGCATACCGTAGCGGTAGAAGTCAGCACAAACCCTGCAACATTGTTGTGGGTGAAAGGCCCTCGGGGCGGTGGTAAAACCCGCTGGCTGGAAAGTGTATTGCCATTGCTGGGTATCGATTACAAGCGACTGAATTTGCGCTGCGAGTCAGACGTGCTGACGGTTGCCGAAGGCGCCCGGCACAGGCTGCGCTCACTTCAACACTCTGGAGGGTGGCCTCTGTTGGTGATGGATGGCCTAGCGCCGCAGGATCTTTTGCGGCTGGTGGGCCGGCCTGGCAGTGCGGTGGGCGATGTGCTGGCTGCCTGGGGCGGGCCTATGCTGCTGCTGGCTGATGAGCGCATGAAAGCCACGGTGCAGCATGTTGATCAACTACAGCTGTGCCTGGGTCGCTCGCTGACCAGCGTGATGCTGCCGCCCTGTGGCGCCGGCCAGCTCCACGCTATTGTGGTGGCCCATCAGCCGGCGATAGAGCGCCAGTGGAATATAGAGCTGGAGCCGGCGGCGATTGATTTCGCTGTCGCACAGCGTCACCGCTTTGAGTGCTGCCCGGGCAAGCTACTGATGTGGTTGGAGCGTGCGGCTGCACGCTTGAATCTGTTTGCCTTGCGTGGCAGCAGCGAGGCTTCGGCTCTGGCGGCGCAAATCCAGACTCTGGAGTGTCAGCGCCTGGTGGCCCATGCGCGGCAGAGCAGTATTGGCGAGCCGGATCTGGCGTTGGAAAAGCTGGTTTGGCAACAACAGGTCGCAGCAGGCGAGTGGCACCAGCGTGATGCGCGCGGAAGCTTGCGAAAGCTGGGCGTTGCTGATTTGCAGGCCGAGCTGAAATGTTGGCTTGCAGCGAATTCAGCGGGCGTTCACACTGTTCATCATTAGACGCAACGATGCAGGTGTTGAACCCTTGTCATCACTTCTAAAATTGTTGGGAGATTGTTTGGGTGCAGGATTTGGAAATTTATATACGCGACCTTGAAGCTGGGGCGGTATCGCGCTGGTTGTCTGATCAATTAGGCCAGGTGTCGCTGGATGACGAAGTCATAACCGGCTTTGTGAAAGGTCACGCCAGTTACAATGGCAACCCGTTGTCGTTGTCGCTTTATCCGGGTGCTTTTGGCAAACGTTTCACGTGTCTGGTGATGGAGGGACCACTGCTGCCCTGGAACAGCGATCTGGATTGCGCTCGAAGTGCCTGGCGCGCCATCGGTGGCGAGCTACGTTGCAGCCCGGGCAATTGGGCCGAAGGAGACGACGCCACTGAAGAAAGATGGTGGCGAATTGATGAGCGTGGTGAGCATCAGGCCATATGGAATTAACTGAGAGCGGAATTAATAGAAGAGCGGAATTAATAACATTATCAAACTAAAAAAGGGATGGAGCTTGTGGCTCCATCCCTTTTTTTCTAACAGCGAATGAAAACCTGGTGTGGGTTAGTCGCTGAGAATTGACACGTTATCGGCCTGCAGGCCCTTGTCGGCGTCAATCACGCTGAAGCGCACAAGTTGACCTTGGCGCAAAACGCGGCGACCACTGCCACGAATAGCGCGGAAGTGAACAAAGATTTCATCACCGCTGTCGCGAACAATAAAGCCAAAGCCTTTTTTCACGTTGAACCATTTAACGGTGCCTTCTTCGTCGCCCTCTGGAGTGCTGTCGTCGAAGTCGTCATCGTCGTCGTGGTGCATGTTACCGTTTTTTTGAGCCGGTACAGGGGCACGACGAGGCGCAGCAGGTGCGCGAGGCTGGGCGGCTTTAGCGGGCGCAGCTTTCGGTTGTTTGGCGCTGACCGCAACGGTGATAAAACCGGCAATGGCAAATATCACCACGGCAATCACGTAAGCGGCGATACCCTGGGCGCTGCCCAGAACGAAGGGGGTGCTGTTGGCCACGGAACTGGTTTCAGACTGGGAAAGAATCTGGAACAGCTCCGGGGTAAAGGAAGCCAGCAAAAAACCGAGAACAAAGGGAGCGGGAATCGCGATCAATAAAGCAGCAACGATCGCTTTGGCTGGATTACGCATGTGAATTGAAAATCTCCTGAATGATAACGCTAACGATAAATAACCGGATATGGGGTAAAATGACACTTCCGGCTGCATGAAGGCGGCATCTTAACAGATAACGGCAGGAACTCACTAAAACCATGACGGATAAACCACTTGAACACCGGCTTGACGAGCTGGAAATGCGGATTGCGTTTCAGGACGACGTAATAAACACGCTGAGCGAGCAGATGGCGACTCAGGAGCTGGAGCTGCGTCAGCTGTGGGAAGCCAAGCAGTTACTGCATAGGCAGTTGAAAGAAGTGTCTGGTTCTAACCTTCGCAGTGAAGAGGAAGAAACCCCACCGCCCCATTATTGAGGCAGCAGAGCGCTAACGCTTTACATGGCCCGTGTATGAGCCAGGCAAGGTACGTTTCAGGCCAAAAGCTCCACCAGAATTTCTTCGTAAATCTGCGATAAGGTGTCCAGGTCGTCTGCGCTGACGCATTCATTCACTTTATGAATGGTAGCGTTTATGGGCCCCAGTTCCACTACCTGAGCACCCGTAGGCGCGATAAAGCGACCGTCGGACGTGCCCCCAGATGTAGACAGTTCGGTTTCACGGCCGCAGACCCTTTCAATGGCCGTTTTTGACGCCGACACCAGCGCGCCTCTGTCGGTCAGGAACGGTCGGCCACTCAAATGCCACTGCAGGTCGTAATTCAGCGAGTGTCGCCGCAATACCGCCACTACCCGCTCGGCCAGACTTTCGGCGGTGTTTTCGGTGCAGTAGCGAAAATTGAAGTGCACCAGGCATTCGCCGGGAATGATATTACTGCCGGTGCCGGCCTCCACCTTGGTAATCTGGAAGGTGGTAGGCGGGAAATGATCGTTGCCGTTGTCCCAGAATTCCTGCGCCAGATCGTGCAGCGCCGGTGCTACTTTATGTATCGGGTTTTCGGCCAGGTGCGGATAAGCCACGTGGCCTTGCACGCCGTGAACCGTCAGGTAGCCGTGCAGTGAGCCGCGGCGGCCATTTTTGATCACATCACCCACCTCAACCGTGCTGGACGGCTCGCCGATCAGGCACCAGTCGATCTTCTCGTTGCGGGCTTCCAGCGTTTTAATCACTTTTACTGTGCCATCGCCGGCGGGGCCTTCTTCGTCGCTGGTAATCAGCAACGCAATGGAACCGCGGTGGTTCGGGTGCTTGCCCACAAAGCGCTCGCAGGCGGTAACAAAAGCCGCAAGGCTGCCTTTCATATCAGCGGCGCCGCGGCCGTGCAGCATGCCGTCTTTTATAACCGCCTCAAACGGGGGGGTTGCCCAGTTTTTCTCCGGGCCCGTGGGTACGACGTCGGTGTGCCCGGCGAAGGCCAGAACCGGCCCTTCCAAACCCTTTCGAGCCCACAGATTGTCTGTGGTGCCAAAGCGCAGGTTTTCTTCAGCAAAGCCCAGAGGCGCAAGGCGCGACATCATCAGTGGCTGGCAGCCGGCGTCGTCGGGCGTCACCGACCGCCGGCGAATTAGATTCATCGCCAGCTCGATGGTCGGTGACAGGGCCTTATTTGGTAAAGCAGTCATAAAAGCCCCGATCAGTTGTTGGCGTGCAGTTCGTGGTTCAGCTCGATGGCCGACTTGTTAGTTTTGCATTCCACTGCACCGTTTTCACTGTTACGACGGAACAGCAGGTCTGACTTGTTGGCCAGATCGCGGGCTTTGATGACTTCCACCAGTTTGCCTGCGTCGTCTAGCAGTGCCACTTTGGTGCCGGACGTCAGGTACAGGCCGGCTTCTATGGTGCAGCGGTCGCCCAGGGGAATACCAATACCGGCGTTGGCGCCAATCAGGCAGTTTTCACCCACTGAAATAATGATGTTGCCGCCGCCAGACAAGGTTCCCATGGTGGAACAGCCGCCGCCCAGGTCAGAGCCTTTGCCAACCATCACGCCGGCTGAAATACGGCCCTCGATCATGCTGGTGCCTTCAGTGCCGGCGTTGAAGTTGATAAAGCCTTCGTGCATCACTGTGGTGCCTTCGCCTACATAGGCGCCCAGGCGAACCCGTGCAGTATCGGCAATGCGCACGCCCTGAGGCACCACGTAGTCGGTCATCTGCGGGAATTTGTCTACCGATTTCACTTCCAGAGTGCGGCCTTCAAGGCGCGCTTGCAGCTGGCGCTCAGGAAGCTCGGCCAGGTCAATGGCGCCTTCGTTGGTCCAGGCCAGATTTGGCAGCAGGCCAAATATGCCGTCTAGTTTCAGGCTGTGGGGCTTTGTCAGGCGGTGGGATATCAGCTGCAGCTTAAGGTAAACCTCGGGCGTGCTGCTGGCGGCATCGTCGGTTTCCAGTAAGGTGACGACAACCGGGCGTTCGCTGCGGGCGGCTTTTTCGGCTAGCGCGGCCTGATCGGTCTGGCCGATTTGACGCAGGCCGCTTGCCAGCTGGCTAAGTTGCTCGGCGTTGGCGCTGATGGCCTGATTGCCGCCTTGAAAGTCCAGAGCGCTGCGAACCACGTCTAGCAGCGTTTTATCGGGGATCATCAAAGGCTGTTGATAAAAAACTTCCAGCCATTCGCCCTGATTGTTCTGTGTGCCAATACCAATACCGAATGCAAAGCTCATTAGACGCGTGTTCCTGTTTGTTATCAGTGAATCGTGTTGTCAGTGAATTATGTTTTGCGATGTCAGGCCAATGTCATTGCTTAAAGCGCGCTGCCCAGTCATCGGCATTAAAACCGACCGTCACCGCGCCCTGAAACTCCACCACGGGCCGTTTGATGATGGAAGGGTTGTCCAACATGACGCGGCGGGCAGAAGCGGCATCAATATTCTCGCGAATGTCTTCTGGCAGTTTGCGCCAAGTAGTGCCGCGGCGGTTTAGCAGGGTCTCCCAGCCGGCCGAATGCTCCCAGGTGGCGAGCAGTTCGCTGCTCAATCCGTCTTTTTTGAAATCATGAAATTGATATTCAATGCCGTTCTCGCCTAGCCATTTTCGGGCTTTTTTCACCGTGTCGCAGTTGCGAATGCCGTACAGTTTTATCACGAATTTGCCCTTACGAACGCTACGATGCGCTCCGCTGCTTCAACGCATTCTTGTAATGGCGCGACGAGCGCCATACGTATGCGGTTTTCACCCGGATTATAGCCATCCACTGTGCGCGACAGGTAGCGCCCTGGTAGCACGTGCACATTCTGTTGGGCCGAAAGCTCACGGGCGAAAAGTTCGTCATTCATTCCCGCCGGAGTTTGTGGCCATAAATAGAACCCGGCGTCTGGAAAATCGACGTCCATCACTTGGCGCAAAAGTGGCACTACGGCTTCAAATTTGGCGCGGTAAGCGCGACGGTTTTCTTTTACGTGTTCTTCGTCGCCCCAGGCGGCAATGCTGGCCAGTTGGTTGTGGATGGGCATGGCGCAGCCGTGGTAGGTACGGTATTTCAAAAAGCCTTCAAGAATGTGCGCATCACCGGCCACAAAACCAGAGCGCAGGCCTGGCAGATTGCTGCGTTTAGACAGGCTATGAAATACCACGCAGCGGGCAAAATCGTTGCGGCCAATGGCTGCGCAGGTTTGCAATAAGCCTTCAGGCGGGTTGGCTTCATCCGGGTAGAGCTCGGTATAACATTCATCGGACGCTACAATAAAGTCGTGCTCATCTGCCAATTCAAGCACCCGTGCCAGGGTGGCGCGCGGAATCACTGACCCGCTGGGGTTGCCCGGCGAGCATAAAAACAAAACCTGGCACTGCTGCCAGACCTGCGGGTCAATCGCATTAAAATCCGGGATGAAGCTATTGCTGCCGTCGCAGGCCAGGTAAACCGGTGTGGCATCGGCCAGGAAAGCCGCGCCTTCATAGACCTGATAAAACGGATTGGGGCTGACCACGGTGGCAGCCTTACTACGGTCGACCACCGCCTGCACCAGCGAGAAAATGCCTTCACGGGTGCCGTTCACCGGCACTATGTTGTGGGCTGCGGTTAGCGAACCCGGTGCCAGTGTAAAGCGCTTTGTGGCCCACTGGCTGATGGCTTCGCGCAGCTCGTCCGTGCCTTTTGTGGTGGGGTAGTTGCCCAGCCGGGCCAGATTGTCTGCTACTACCTGCTTTACAAACTCCGGGGCCGGGTGTTTGGGCTCACCAATGCCGAGGGAGATGGGCGCCAGGTGTGCGGGCCCGGTTACGCCGGCTTTCAGCTGTGCCAGTTTTTCAAACGGGTAGGGGTGAAGTCGGTCTAAATCGGGGTTCATCGAATGTTATCCAAAGTTTTACACAAGTCGTCCTGCAAGGCCTGGCAGGCAGCGGGGTCGAATAGCGCGTCACCGTTTTCGTCGGTCACAAAGAATACGTCTTCTACCCGTTCGCCTAAAGTGGCAATTTTTGCGGTTGTCAGGCGTACCCGGTGTTCCAAAAGAATCTGACCGATACGAGCCAGCAGGCCGGGGCGGTCGGGGGTGACCACTTCCACCACGGTGCGCAGGTTAAAGCGGTCGTTAGACAGCAGTACCTCGGTAGGAAAAGCAAAGTGCTTCAACTGCCTTGGCGTGCGCCTGTGGATAATGTCCGGGTAGTCCTCGGGGTCGTCCAGTTCTTCAATCAGCCGCCTTCTTACCCGTTCTTTGCGATCCGGATCTATGCCCAAGGGTTGGCCGTGGTCGTCCAGTACCACGTAGGAGCTGATAGACCGAGGCCCGTCACTAGAGCTAATACGGGCATCCACAATGTTCAGATTTAACTGCTCCAGCACCGCCGTTGTGGCGGCAAACGAAGCGGTGCGGTTTTTCATATAAATGATAATCTGTGAATAACCGTCAGTCGGGCCACCGCGGGTATCACGAATAAGCACCAGCGGGTCGGCATCATCCCCGTGGCGGATAATGGCCGCGGTTTGCCAGGCGATGTCGATGGTGGAGTCCTGAAGAAAATAATCTTCGTCCACCGTGTTCCATAGGTTATCAATCTGGGCGTCGCTGAAATGCTGGGCGCGTAAAATCTCGCGGGCCTCGGATTGCGTAGCGTTTACCCACTCCTGGCGATCTATGCGGGTGTCGGTGCCGCGGCGCAGGGCTCTTTCAGTTTCGACATACAGCTGCCTTAACAGCGATGCACGCCAGGTGTTCCAAAGTTTCGGATTGGTGGCGCTGATGTCGCACACGGTCAGAATGTACAGGTAATCCAGGTGCGCCTGACTCAGCACGGCGCGGGCGAATTCGTGGATGATGTCCGGGTCGGAAATGTCTTTGCGCTGGGCCGTCATGGACATCAGCAGATGATTTTCCACCAGCCAGGACGCCAGCTGGGTGTCGCGATCGCTCAGGTGGTGGCGCTTGCAGAAGGCTTCGGCGTCAATCGCGCCCAGCTCTGAATGATCGCCACCGCGGCCTTTGGCCACATCGTGATAGAGCCCGGCAATAAACAGGGTCTCCAATTTTGGCAAGCGATGAATCAGCCTTGAGGCCAGAGGGTAGTCTTCACTACTGGCGGCGTTGTGCAGGCGCACCATGTTGCGGATAACGCCCATGGTATGCGCGTCTACTGTGTAAATATGGAACAGGTCGTGCTGCATCTGCCCTATAATGCGGCCAAATTCCGGCAGATAGTGGCCTAGAACGCTGTATTTCTTCATGGTAACCAGAGTCTGGTCGAGCTTGTCTGGCGTGCGCAGCAGCTCCATAAACAGCGAGGTCACCGCCAGGTCCGAGCGGAAGGCGTCGTCAATCAGGTGGCGGTGAGCCCGCAGTGAACGAATGGTGGTGGCGCGAATGCCGCGAATGGCCGGATTCTGCGCCATCAGCACAAACAGTTCCATAATCGCGAAGGGCGCGTAGGCGAATACCTGGTTGTTGATGGCTTCAATGTAGTGATTGCGAGTCTGGAAGCGCTTGTTGATGGGCTGGATAATATCTTCCTGCCCGCTGCCCAGAATGGCCTCGTCATAATGTTGCAGAATCACGTCGGTTAGCTCGGCCAGAGCCAGCACTGCGCGATAGTAGGACTGCATCATCATTTCAACGCCCAGGCGCCCACCTTCATCCTGATAGCCCAGCATGCTGGCCAGGCCGCGCTGGTGATCAAAGAGCAGACGGTTTTCATTGCGCTTAGCCAACAGCTGCAGCCCGTATCGCAACTGCCACAGCAGGGTTTCACCCTTGCGCAGGACCTGGTACTCGTCGTCGGTCAATACGCTGAACTGGGTCAGGTCAGCAGTGCTGTGCAAACCGAAATGACGTTTGGTAATCCAGCCAATGGTCTGGATGTCGCGCAACGCGCCGGGGGCGCCTTTAATATTGGGTTCCAGATTGTATTCGGTGTTGCTGTACTTGGTGTGGCGCTCTTCCTGTTCGGCACGCTTGGCAATGAAATACTCGCGGTCGGTGCTTATTTCATCCGAGAACGCCAGCTCTGACAGCTCCCTGCGTAAATCGTCTGGCCCGGCGATGGTGCGGGTTTCCAGCAGGTTGGTCAGAATGGTGATGTCGCCCCGAGCGGCATCTGTGCTTTCGTTAATGCTGCGCACGCTGTGGCCAATATCCAGCTTCAAGTCCCACAACAGGGTAATGAACGCGCCAAGGTCGTCGCGCCATTGGGGGTCGGTACCCGTGCGGGTCAGAATCAGCAGGTCAATATCGGAATAGGGGTGCAGCTCGCCGCGGCCGTAACCGCCTACGGCAATCAGCGCCACGTTGTTGGATTGCGCTAATGGATAGCGATTCCAGATATGGCGCAATACCGTATCGACCGTGTCAGAGCGCGCTTTTACCAGCGCTCGAACATCTGCGCCCTGTTCAAAAGCGGCTGCGTCTGCCTGCTGTCGCTCCTGTAACAGCGTGCGGGCGGCGGAAACCGGTGAAGCGTCATGGCTAATGCGGTGTTCCAGCTCGCCCGGTGCCATTTAGAGCGACTCTTCTTTGCGTTTGGTCAACACTTCATGACCGTCAGCAGTCACCAGAATGGTGTGTTCCCACTGCGCTGACAGCTTGCGGTCTTTGGTAACCGCAGTCCATTCGTCTGGCAGCAGTTTGGTGTGGTACTTGCCCTGATTGATCATCGGCTCGATGGTGAAAATCATTCCTTCCTTGAGTTCCAGACCAGTGCCGGGTTTGCCGTAATGCATTACCTGGGGCTCTTCATGAAACACCTGGCCAATGCCGTGGCCACAATAGTCGCGCACCACCGAAAACCGGTGCTTTTCAGCGTGCTGCTGGATTACGTGGCCGATATCGCCCAGGCGGGCCCCGGGCTTAACCAGGTCTATACCTTTATACAGGCATTCCTGGGTAATCTGGATTAGCCGCTCGGTACCGGGCTTGGGTTTGCCCACCGCCCACATCTTGCTGGTGTCGCCGTGGTAGCCATCTTTTATGACGGTGATATCAATATTGATGATGTCGCCGTCTTTCAGCACTTTCTGCTCGGTGGGAATGCCGTGGCAAACCACGTGGTTTACCGAGGTGCAAATGGATTTTGGAAAGCCATTGTAGTTCAGCGGCGCAGGGATAGCCTGCTGCTCGTTCACAATGAAGTCGTGGCAGAGCCGGTTCAGATGTTCGGTGGTCACGCCGGGTTTGACGTGCTCGTCGATCATCTCCAGAACTTCCGCGGCCAGCCGTCCGGCTACGCGCATTTTTGCTATGTCTTCCGGGGTCTTGATGGTGACCTGCATCAGCTTTCCTATTAAAAGAAATGAATCGAGCGTCTATTTTAAGGCCCATGGCCATAAGGTACAACTTCAGAGGACAAGCAGCTCCGGTACAAAACTAATGGCATTACGCACCATAAATATGATATAAACGCGACCGCTGGAAACAAATCCAGCAAATTCACACACGGGTCGACACGTTGCTCCAGGGTGCCTGCGGTTGTTGAAAATCGCACATAGGT
This sequence comes from Marinobacter sp. LV10MA510-1, assembly GCF_002563885.1. Taxonomy (GTDB): domain Bacteria; phylum Pseudomonadota; class Gammaproteobacteria; order Pseudomonadales; family Oleiphilaceae; genus Marinobacter. Next base: position 201,242 of record NZ_PDJA01000001.1, read on the forward strand.
TGGTGCAATCGGATTCGTGGAGGTCTAACCCGAAGTTACAAGGTAACTATAATGGCTCAAGTACATATGCGTGACCTGCTTAAAGCAGGTGCTCACTTTGGACACCAGACTCGCTACTGGAACCCAAAAATGTCGAAGTACATCTTCGGCGCCCGTAACAAGATTCACATCATCAACCTGGAACAGACCGTTCCAGCTATGAACGATGCTCTTAAATTCGTTGCGCAGCTAACCGAGAACAAGAACAAGATTCTGTTCGTAGGTACCAAGCGCGCCGCTGCGAAAATCATTAAAGAAGAAGCAGAGCGTTCAGGTCAGCCTTTTGTGAACCACCGCTGGTTGGGCGGCATGCTGACCAACTACAAAACCATTCGTCAGTCGATTCACCGCTACCGTGAACTGCAAGGCCATAGCAAAGACGGTACTTTCGACAAGCTGACCAAGAAAGAAGCACTTGAGCGCAGCCGCGAAATGGACAAGCTTGAGCGTTCCATTGGCGGTATCAAGGATATGGGCGGCCTGCCCGATGCCTTGTTCGTGATAGACGTTGACCACGAGCGTATTGCTATTAAAGAAGCCAACAAGTTGGGCATTCCTGTTATTGGTGTGGTTGACACCAACAGTAACCCTGACGGCGTTGACTACGTCATTCCGGGTAACGATGACGCTATCCGTGCTATCCAGATTTACGTGAAAGCGGTTGCTGACACCTGCCTGGAATCGGCCAACGCTGGCGCAGACGAGTTTGTTGAAGTTAGCGAAGAAGCTCCAAGCGCAGCGCCTGCTGCAGAATAAGGCTTTAGAGAGAAGCTTGAGAGCAACGCTAGATTTGCTCTGAGATTCAAAGCGTGCCCGGACAGGTTCCGGGCAGGTTTTCCTACCGAATTCGGAAATATTAAGAGGACCCAACATGGCTGCTATTACCGCTGCAATGGTCAAAGAGCTGCGTGAGCGCACCGGCCTTGGCATGATGGAATGCAAAAAAGCTTTGGTTGAATCGGAAGGCAGTGTAGACGCCGCGATTGAAGAGCTGCGCAAATCATCTGGCCTGAAGGCTGCTAAAAAAGCCGGCCGTACCGCCGCTGAAGGCGTTTCACTGATCAAGATTTCAGACGACCACACCGTGGGCCTGATTCTGGAAGTGAACTCCGAAACCGATTTTGTTGCTCGTGATGATAACTTCATCAACTTTGCCAACGAGGTGCTAGACGTTGCGTTCGCCAAGAACGAAACCGACGTTGCTCTGTTGATGGCGGGCGATCTGGAAGCCAAGCGTGAAGCGCTGGTCCAGAAAATCGGCGAGAACATCAGCGTACGTCGTATTGTGCGCATTGAAGGCGCGGTTGTGGGCGGCTACGTTCACAGCACCAACAAGATTGCTGCCGTGGTTGCTTTGACCGCAGGTGACGCAGAGCTGGCCCGTGATATCGCCATGCACGTTGCTGCGGTAAACCCGCGCATCGCCAAGCCTGAAGATATGCCGGCTGAAGAGCTGGAGCAAGAAAAGGCGATCATCAAGGCGCAGCCGGATATGGCAGGCAAGCCGGCTGAAATCGTTGAAAAAATGATGGGCGGTCGCATCAAGAAATACTTGGCTGAAAACAGCCTGATCGAACAGCCGTTCGTTAAAAACCCGGAGCAAACCGTGGGCCAGCTGGTTGCAGCGGCCGGTGGCGAGCTGATTGGTTTCCTTCGCGTTGAAGTAGGCGAAGGCATCGAGCGGGAAGAAGTCGACTTTGCTGCCGAGGTTGCTGCTGCATCCGGTATCAACAAAGGCTGATTTCAGCTTCTGAAGCTGCCTGATTGATCGGCGGCTTCGTTCAAGTCTGCCACGTTAGCCGGTTTTCCGGCTCTCGTGGCGGGCTTGTATCTGAGATGCCCCTTTTTTGCCGAGGGTTATGTCAAATACAAGCCTGCCGCATCGCGCCGCCGCTTTGCGCCGCAGCCAATAGACCAGAAGGGGATCCGCATGTCGACAACGTCCAAAACTCAGCCCAGATACAAGCGTATCCTGCTAAAGCTCAGCGGTGAGGCCCTGATGGGTGATCTTGGTTTTGGTATTGACCCCAAAGTTCTGGACCGCATGGCGCTGGAAATTGGTGCGCTGATCGGTATTGGTGTGCAGGTTGGCCTGGTGATTGGTGGCGGTAACCTGTTCCGCGGCGAAGCCCTGAGCGCGGCCGGCATGGACCGCGTTAGCGGCGACCATATGGGCATGCTGGCCACCGTAATGAACGGCCTGGCCATGCGTGACGCTCTGGAGCGTTCCAACATCCGCACCCGTGTGATGTCTGCCATTCCCATGAGTGGTATTGTGGAACATTACGATCGCCGCAGCGCCGTGCGCGATCTGAAAGACGGCGACGTGGTTATTTTCTGTGCGGGTACCGGTAACCCCTTTTTTACCACCGATTCTGCGGCCTGTCTGCGCGGTATCGAAATTGAAGCCGACGCGGTACTTAAGGGCACCAAGGTAGACGGCGTGTATTCAGCCGATCCCTACCTGGACAGCACAGCGGTAAAATACGATTCCCTGACCTATGATGAAGTACTGGATAAAAAACTGGGCGTGATGGACCTGACGGCCATCTGCCTGGCCCGCGACCACGGCATGCCGCTGCGGGTATTTGATATGAATAGCCCCGGGGTTCTGACCCGCATCGTGACGGGCGAAAAAGTCGGTACTCTTATTGAATAGCCGATTGACCGATCGATTAGATAGTTGATTGAATAATCCGGCAGGGTCCGGTTTTACGAACAAATTGAGGATTGGCAAGTGATAAACGAGATCAAAACGGAAGCTGAAACTAAAATGACCAAGAGTATTGAAGCTCTGGCGTCAGCGTTTAACAAAATCCGAACCGGCCGTGCGCATCCTTCCATTCTGGATAGCGTGATGGTGAATTATTACGGCCAGGAAACGCCGTTGAGGCAGGTAGCCTCGGTAAACGTGGAAGACAGCCGTACATTGACGGTGTCACCTTGGGAAAAAAACCTGGTTCCGCAGATTGAAAAGGCCATCATGACCTCCGACCTGGGACTTAATCCGTCTACCAGCGGTGACCTTATTCGGTTGCCTATGCCGATGCTGACCGAAGAAACCCGTAAAAACATGGTCAAGCAGGCTCGAGCTGACGCCGAACACGGCCGGGTTTCAGTCCGCAACGCCCGTCGCGATGCCAACAGCACGTTAAAAGAGCTGCTGAAAGACAAAGACATCAGCGAAGACGACGAGCGCCGTGGTGAGGAGGAAGTGCAAAAGCTGACTGACCGCTTTATAGCGGAAGTCGAAAAGTTATTGAAAGCCAAAGAAGAGGATTTGATGGCGGTTTGATGCCGGCATTTTGAGCATACAACACTCACGGCTGCCATAAGGCGCGGCGGCCGCACAGGGGATGTTATGACCGCAACTGTTTCCGCAGCAATTCCGGAATCGGCACCAAGCCGGCCGAAACATGTTGCCGTTATCATGGACGGTAACAATCGTTGGGCCAAGGCCCGGCGTCTTAAAGGCGTGGCCGGTCACAAGGCCGGTGTGGATGCCGTTCGCGCTGTGGTAGAAACCTGTGCCCGCGAGGGTGTAAAGGTAGTTACCCTGTTTGCGTTTTCCAGTGAAAACTGGCGCCGCCCACAAGACGAAGTCTCTGCATTGATGAAGCTGTTTGTGTTCGCACTGGAGCGCGAAGTGCGCAAACTGCATCGCAACAATATTTGCCTTCGCCTGATTGGTGAACGCTCGGCTTTCAGCCCCCTGTTACAAGACTTGATGGCGAAAGCCGAAACACTCACCGCCAACAACACGGCGATGACCCTGGTGATCGCCGCCAATTACGGCGGCCAGTGGGACATTACCGAAGCCACCCGAAAAATTGCTGCAAAAGTCGCTAGCGGCCAGTTGCTGCCATCGGACATTACCGAAGACCTGATTCAAAGCCACCTGAGCCTGGGTGATTTGCCCATGCCAGACCTGATGATTCGTACCGCCGGCGAACAGCGCATCAGCAATTTTATGTTGTGGCACCTGGCGTATACGGAATTTTATTTCTCGCCGGTGTTTTGGCCGGACTTCAAGCAACCGCAGATGCAGGAAGCGTTGGCCGCTTATGCCGCAAGGCAAAGACGTTTTGGCCAGACGGATGACCAGGTCGCGGCCCGATCGTCGCTCTGATAACACAACAAGAGCAGGTTCACTGTGCTTAAAACCCGGATAATTACTGCGCTGATTCTGGCGCCCATTGCTATTGGTGGCGTTTTTTTCCTGCCGCCTGTGGGTTTTGCAATTTTTACCGCCGCATTGATTGCTTTGGGAGCCTGGGAATGGGCCAATATGGCGGGGCTGACAACGCAGCCCACCCGTGTTTGCTACAGCGCGGCTGTATTGCTGGTATTGGCGGCTTTATACGCGATAACAGCGCAGGGTGTGCTCTGGTTAGCGTTGTTTTGGTGGCTGGCCGGCTTTGGGCTGGTGGCTTATTATCCAAAAGGTTCTGCCCGTTGGGGCTCGGTTCCGGCACGAGCGGCCATGGGCTTGTTGGTGTTGGTGCCCGCCTGGGTTGGTTTGAATTATTTGCGCAGCGGAGAGTTCAAATTTGCGCTGACCGATAACAACCTGTTGTTGATTCTGTATGTGTTTGCGCTGGTGTGGGTAGCCGATATCGGCGCTTATTTTTCTGGTCGGAAATTTGGCAAGGCCAAGCTAGCGCCGCGGGTCAGTCCGGGTAAGTCCTGGGCCGGCGTGTGGGGCGGTTTGACGGCGGTTGCGGTTTTTTCATTGGTGGTTGGCCAGACACTTGGCGCCGGGGCTGGGCAAACCGTTGCCCTGATTATTATTTCCGTGGTTACCGCCGCGGTGTCGGTGCTTGGCGACTTGTTCGAGAGCATGTTTAAGCGCTTTCGCGGCATTAAAGACAGCAGTCGGCTGCTGCCTGGGCACGGCGGTATTATGGACCGTATAGACAGTCTGACCGCGGCCATACCGATATTTACTCTGCTCGTTATTCAACTTGGTTGGCTAAATGTTGGGCCCTTATCTTGATGCAACGCCGCTACCTATCTGTGCTGGGAGCCACCGGCTCTATTGGTTTGAGTACGCTGGATGTGGTGCGTCGTCACCCTCAGCGTTTTTCAGTTTACGCTCTGACGGCCTGTTCAAGTGTTGAGTCGATGGCGGCTTTATGCCGCGAGTTTGAACCGGCCATTGCCGTAATGGCCGATGGGGTGGCGGCTGAAAAGCTGCGTGAAGCATTGCGTGACTTGCCGAATATTCAAGTGTTGGCCGGTGAGGCTGGTCTGAGTGAAGCGGCGACAAACCCGGCGGTTGATACGGTGATGGCGGCCATTGTGGGTGCGGCGGGTTTGCCGTCAACTCTGGCCGCAGTGCGCGCTGGGAAGCGGGTTTTACTGGCGAACAAAGAAGCGCTAGTCATGTCCGGGCGTCTGTTCATGGACGCTGTGGACGAGTCGGGCGCGGAATTGCTGCCCATTGACTCCGAGCACAACGCCATCTTCCAGTGCATGCCGGCGGGCCGTATTCGCCAGCCCGATGCCGCAGGGATTACCCGTATTTTGCTGACCGCTTCGGGCGGGCCTTTCCGCGAAATGCCAGCCGCAGATATGGCACAGGTAACGCCTGACCAGGCCTGTGCTCACCCCAATTGGTCCATGGGTAGAAAAATTTCTGTTGACTCTGCCACCCTCATGAATAAGGGGCTGGAGCTGATCGAGGCTTGCTGGTTGTTCAATATCTCGCCGGAAAAAATTGAAGTACACGTTCATCCGGAGAGTATCATCCACTCTATGGTGGAATACGCTGACGGCTCTGTGCTGGCGCAGATGGGCAGTCCGGACATGCGCACGCCGATAGCCAACGGCCTGGCCTGGCCAGAGCGTATCGAAGCTGGCGTAGCACCGTTAGACCTGTTTGCGATTGGCCGATTTCACTTCGAGCGTCCGGATACCGAGCGCTTTCCGTGTTTGCGCTTGGCCGCAGAAGCCTTTAAAACGGGTGGTACCGCACCGGCAGTGCTCAACGCCGCCAACGAGGTCGCGGTGGAAGCTTTTTTGCGGGGCAGGGTTCGCTTTACTGACATCCCCGTTATTATAGACCAAACCCTGGCCGCTGTTGCTGCCGTTCCGGCAGACAGTTTTGACATTATTTTTAGCAAAGATTCTGAAGCGCGGCAGTTTGCCAGCGCCCGGGTGGCTGAGCTGGCATGCTGAAGTCAGAGTCGTGTTTTTGCTGTCGCTGCGGCAGTCATTATTCCAAGAGGCGCTATGCAGATCATTGAGACCATTCTTTCGCTGGCGTTAACGCTGGGCATTCTGGTGACCATTCATGAATACGGGCATTTCTGGGTAGCCCGCCGTTTTGGCGTAAAGGTCCTACGCTTTTCGGTCGGTTTCGGTAAACCTATATGGTCCTGGTATGACCGCCACGGCACTGAGTTTGCTGTGGCTGCGATTCCATTGGGTGGCTATGTAAAAATGCTGGACGCCCGTGAGGGGACGGTGCCGCCGGAGCTGAGCGATCAGGCGTTTACCTCGAAGTCGCCGTATCAGCGCATTGCCATAGCGGCGGCCGGACCCGCGGCCAACTTTATATTCGCCATTGCTGCCTATTGGCTGCTGGCGGTGGTCGGCGTGACCACGGTTGCGCCTATTATCGGCTCGGTAGCACCGGGCTCGGTGGCCGAACGTGTCGGCCTTGCGCCTGGTATGGAATTGACGGAAGTTGACGGTCACGGTGTCAGCTCTTGGCGCAGCGTTAACATGCGCCTGCTGGAGCGTGCCGGCGAACATGGTACAGTGACCTTCGCCGTAACCAGCGGCCAGGGCCAGGGCTTATTTCAGGGCGAGCTGGGCGGATGGAAGCTGAGCACCGATACGCCCGATCCGCTCAGCGAATTTGGTATTGTGCCCGATCGCCCGGCTATACCGCCGGTGTTGGGGATGATCTCCGCAGATGGCCGCGCCAGCGCTGCCGGACTTCAACCGGGCGACCGAATAATCGCGGTAGATGGCGAGCCGATTGAGAACTGGTTTGGCCTGGTTGAGCGCGTTCGACAATCGCCAGAGCAAAGCCTGGTGCTGCGTTTTGAACGCGAAGGCGCCGAGCGCGAGCTGAGTATTGTTCCAGCGGCAAAAACTACAGACGATGGTGAAATAATTGGCTTGATTGGGGCCGGTGTGCAGGTGCCGGAATGGCCGGAAGGCAGCCTGCGCGAAATCAGTTATGGCCCGCTGGCGGCATTTCCGATTGCGGTTGAAGAAACCTGGGCCGATACTCGCTTGACGCTGGTGGCCATCAAAAAAATGCTGACCGGATTGTTGTCGCCCAGCAATCTGAGTGGGCCCATTACCATTGCCCGTGTTGCCGAAGCCAGCGTGAGTTCCGGATTTGAAGACTTTGTGCGGTTTCTGGCCTACCTGAGTGTCAGCCTTGGTGTGCTGAATCTGCTGCCGGTGCCGGTACTTGATGGGGGCCATATTTTGTACTACACAATCGAGGCGATCCGTCGTAAGCCGGTGTCTGAGCAAATACAGGCCGTTGGATTAAGAATTGGTATGGCTTTGATACTGACTTTAATGGTGTTTGCTCTTTACAACGACCTTATGCGGTTGTGAGAATTGCGGCTCCTTAGCGCATTAACCAGGCGAAATATTTGAATGAGACTTACTCTTCTAGGTTTAGCCGTTGGCTTGACAGTGGCCACACTCGGTATAAAGCCCGCGCTTGCGGACACATTCACGGTATCTGACATTGAAGTGGAAGGCCTTCAGCGCGTATCTGCGGGTACGGTTTTTGGTTCCTTCCCGATCAATATTGGCGAACAGGTTGACGGCACCGAACTGGCAGCGGCCATAAAATCGCTGTTCGGCACCGGTCTGTTCACCGATATCCAGGCAAGCCGCGATTCCGGTGCACTGATTTTGACTGTGCGCGAGCGCCCGTCGATCAGCGCTATCAACATTGACGGCAACAAGAATATAGAAACCGATATTCTTACAGGCGCGCTTTCGGGCGCAGGCCTCGAAGAAGGCCAGGTATTCCGCCGTGCAACACTCGAACGGCTAGAGCTGGAAATTCTGCGCTCTTACATTGGTCAGGGCCGGTACAACGCCCGTGTGAAAGCAACGGCCAATGAGCTACCCAGTAACCGTGTTGACGTCAGTCTGGATATCAACGAGGGCAGTGTTGCCGCGATTCATCACATTAATCTGGTCGGCAACCAGGAGTTTAGCGATGAAGAGCTAAAAGACTTGCTTGAGCTGCAAAGCACTGGCTGGTGGAACTCCCTCACTAACTCTGATAAATACGCCCGTGAGCGTTTGAGTGGCGATCTGGAAACCCTGCGCTCTTTTTACCTGGACCGTGGTTACCTCGATTTCAACGTCGAGTCCAGCCAAGTGTCCATATCGCCAGACAAACAAAAGGTGTTCATCGTTATCGCACTGAACGAAGGCCGCCAGTACACGCTGTCTGACATTCGCCTGCGGGGCAACCTTATTGTGCCGGAGCAGGAATTGCGTGATCTGATCCCGGTAACAGTGGGTGACGTGTTTTCACGGGCCCAGATGACCGCTATTTCCGAAAGTTTGTCATTCCGCCTGGGTCGCGAAGGTTACGCGTTTGCCGATGTGAACGCGGTGCCTGAAACGTCCGAAGACGGCACTGCAGCGGTGACCTTCTTTGTTGAGCCGGGCAAGCGCGCCTACGTGCGCCGGGTAAATTTCTCTGGCAACGTGTCCACTCGCGACGATGTGCTGCGCCAGGAAATGACCCAGATGGAAGGGGGCATTGCTTCTTCTGACCGGATTGAATACTCCAAAGTCCAGCTTGAGCGCCTGGGCTTTTTTAAAGGCGTGAATGTGGAGACCGTGCCGGTACCCGGCACAGATGATCTGGTCGATGTAAACTACAGCGTTGAAGAGCAGCCCACCGGCAGCCTGTCCGCCTCTGTTGGCTTCTCTCAGGATTCTGGCATTATCCTTGGCGCCAGCGTGTCTGAAAATAACTTTTTCGGAACCGGTAAGCGAGTATCGTTTGGGGTGAACTTCAGCGACTCTGTCAAGAGCGCCAACGTGTCTTACCTCGATCCGTACTACACCGTTGACGGTGTCAGCCGCGGTTTCAGTGTGTTTGCCCGTGAAACGGACTACGAAGAAGAAGATATCTCATCTTACTTGCTGGATGAGTATGGTACGCGCGTCACCTTCGGCTACCCCATTGATAACATTACGCGCTTGAACTTCGGCGCCGGTTACACCCTGTCAAAAGTGAAAGAAGGCATCTTCAGCGCCCAGGAAGTGAGCGATTTTATTGACGAAGAGGGTGACGCCTTCAATAACTTTTTCCTTTTTGGCAGCTGGCGCCAAAGCACCCTGAACCGCGGTATTCTTCCTTCGGACGGCTATAGCCAGTCGTTGTCGCTGGACGTCGCGGTGCCGGGTAGTGATCTGACCTTCTATAAGGTTGGGCACAAAACCGACTTCTACTTCCCGTTGACTGACTCCCAGAATTGGGTTCTGCGCACCCGCACCGAAATCGGTTACGGTGACGGCTATGGCGATCGAACGGTCATGCCGTTTTACGAGCATTATTATTCCGGTGGTTTCGGTTCGGTTCGCGGTTTCCGCGCCAACTCGCTTGGGCCCCGCGAAACGCCCCGCGGAACGTCCAATGGGGGTCTCCGAGATTTTTCTGATCCCGATCCGTTCGGTGGTAACCTGCTGACTGAGGCTGGCGTAGAGTTGATACTGCCGACGCCTTTTGCTGGTGATACCCGGTCTATGCGTACCTCGATATTTCTTGATGGTGGGCAGGTATTTGATACCGACCGCGATTTTGGTCCGGAATTGGGTGAAGTGCGCTTTTCTGCGGGTATTGGCTTCCAGTGGATTACTGCGGTGGGTCCTTTGGCGTTCAGCCTGGCTAAACCGTTGAACGACAAACCCGGCGACGATACCCAAGTGTTCCAGTTCTCACTGGGCCAGACTTTCTAGCGCCAGACGTTCTAGCGTGTTTTCACACAAGATTTACCACAAAACTGCAACAAGGAGAAAATCGATGTCCCGCATAACCCTGATTGTGGCTGCGGCCATAATGGCACTGTCGTTTCCCGCCATGGCTGAAACTCGTATTGGTGTGGTAGACCTGCGACAGGCCTTGTTTGCTTCAAGCAGCGCAAAAACCTTTAGCGAAAAATTGCAGCAGGATTTCGCCGGCGACGAAGTGGCGGTTCGTGAAGCGCAGGAAAAGGCGCGGGCGATGCAGGACCGCCTGCAAAAAGACGGCGCCATGATGAACGACAGTGAGCGGGATAAGCTGGCCGGCGAATTTCAACAGACCGTGCAACAGTTCAATGCCTTGAAGCAACGCCTGGATACCACCGTGTCACAGCGCAAGCAGGCGTTTCTTGAAGCGGCCCGCCCGCAGGTGGATGTCGCGGTAAAAGAACTGCTGGACGAAAACGACCTTGACCTGATTTTACCGAGCGAAGCGGTGGTTTACGTGATACCGGATCTGAACTTGACCGAGAAGCTCCTGGAGAAACTGAACCGTTAAGTCGGGTTGCTATGAACCCTTACCTTGAAGGCGTAGTGCCGGGAGACCTGCGATGACAGCACCGTCTTATCTGCTGGGTGATATCGCCCGCGAGCTGGGCGCAGACCTGAGGGGTGATCCGCAACAGCGCATCACCGGATTGGCCACCTTGCAGTGCGCAGGCCCCGAGCAAATCAGTTTCCTGGCGAACCCGTCTTACGGCAAACACGTTGCCACCAGCCAGGCTGGTGCCATTATTGTTTCGCCTGAATTTGCGGCGTTGGCCACCTGCAGCGCGCTAGTGATGGATAATCCCTATCTGGGCTACGCCCGTTTGAGCCATTGGTTTGATACTGCGCCGAAAGCGCCCACCGGCGTTCATCCCAGCGCGGTGATTGACCCTTCCGCCGGCATAGGGGTCGGGGCCAGTATTGGTGCTCAAGTAGTTATTGAAGCGGATGTAGACATTGGCGAAGGCGTGGTTGTTGGCCACGGCTGCGTGATTGGCGCCCGCACCCGTATTGGGCGCGACAGCCTTCTGCGACCTCGGGTGACTTTGGCTCACGACGTGGTTATAGGGCAGCGTTGCCACATTCTCAGCGGCGCGGTGATTGGTTCGGACGGCTTCGGTTTTGCCAACGAGCGGGGTGTTTGGCACCGCATTGCACAGATTGGCCGGGTAGTTCTGGGTAATGATGTAGAAGTGGGCGCTAACACCACCATTGACCGCGGAGCGCTGGACGACACGGTGATTGGCGATGGCGTAAAACTTGATAACCTGATCCAGATCGCCCACAACGTTCACATAGGCGATCACAGCGCGATGGCCGCTAAAGTGGGTATTTCCGGCAGCACCCGCATTGGCAGCCACTGCGTATTCGGCGGTGCGGCCGGCGTAGCCGGACATCTGACCATCAGCGATGGCGTGCAGCTCACGGGTATGACACTGGTCACCGGTGACATCAGCGAACCTGGCGTGTATTCGTCTGGAACCAGCGCAGAAACCAACCGGCAATGGCGCAAAAACGCAGTGCGTTTCCGTCAGCTGGACGCCATGGCCAGACGGCTAAAAGAATTGGAAAAGAAATCAGAGGGCTGAGGCCGATCAACATGATGTATATTAAAGAAATTCTTGAATACTTGCCTCACCGCTACCCGTTTTTGCTGGTGGACCGGGTAACTAACATTGAAAGCGGCAAGTTCATCAAGGGCTACAAAAACATCTCGTTTAACGAGCAGTATTTTGCAGGCCATTTTCCTGACAACCCGATTATGCCGGGCGTGTTGATTATAGAAGCCATGGCCCAGTTGTCCGGTATTCTGGGTTTTGTCACGGTAGGCCGCAAACCGACTGATGGGCTGGTTCAGTATCTGGCGGGTGCCAGCAAAGTGCGTTTCAAGCGCCCGGTGCTGCCAGGCGACCAGCTATGCATGGAGTCTGAAGTTATGTCGACCAAGCGTGGCATCTGGAAATTCGAGTGCCGCGCCCTGGTTAATAACGAAGTGGTCTGTATCGCAGAAATCCTGACCGCGGAGCGAGAAATTTGATGGCGCCACGTGATTGGTCCGGAGTGCATCCCCAGGCGATTGTTGATGCCTCAGCCAAGCTTGCAGATAACGTGACCGTTGGCCCCTGGAGCTACATAGGCCCGGGTGTTGAAATCGGGGAAGGCACCGAAATCATGTCCCACGTGGTCATCAAAGGACCGACCGTTATTGGTCGCAATAATCGAATCTTCCAGTTTTCCAGTGTTGGCGAAGAATGCCAAGACAAAAAGTACGCTGGCGAGCCCACCCGCCTGGTGATTGGCGACAACAACACCATTCGTGAAAACTGCACCGTGCATCGCGGCACCGTGCAAGACCAGGGTGAAACCCGCATCGGCAACGACAACCTGCTGATGGCGTATGTGCATGTTGCCCACGACTGCGTGCTGGGGGATAACATCATTTTGGCCAACTGCACTACTCTGGCGGGCCACGTGACCCTGGACGACTACGCCATACTGGGTGGCGGTACCATGGTGCATCAATTCTGCCACATTGGCGCCCACAGCATGGCGGCTGGCGGCAGTATCGTGCTGAAAGACATACCCGCTTACGTTATGGCCAGCGGCCAGTCTGCGCAGCCCTACGGCATGAATGTGGAAGGCCTGAAACGTCGCGGTTTTGGTAAAGACATCCTGGCCAGTTTGCGTAGAGCCTATAAGGTGATTTATCGCCAGGGGTTAACCACCGAGCAAGCCATCAAGGCGCTGGAAACCGACTTTGCCGACGTGCCAGAAATTACACCGTTGATTGAATCGCTACGCCGGGCCGATCGCGGCATCATTCGCTGAACGGGTAGGCTGACATTGCAAAATCCCGAATCCTGCATCACCTTTGGCATCATTGCCGGTGAAGCCTCTGGTGATATCCTAGGTGCAGGATTGATTCGCTCCCTGCGCAAACGCTACCCCAACGCCCGCTTTGCCGGTATTGGCGGCGAAGAAATGATGGCCGAAGGCTTCCAGTCCCTGGTGCCCATGGAACGCTTGAGCGTGATGGGTCTGGTGGAAGTGCTGGGTCGTATTGGTGAGCTGGTGCGCATTCGCCGCCGCCTACTGGATTTCTTCCTGACTACGCCTCCTGCAGTGGTCATCGGTATCGATTCCCCGGATTTCACTTTGGCGGTAGAACGCCGCTGCCGCGAGGCAGGCATACCGGCGGTGCATTACGTCAGCCCATCGGTGTGGGCCTGGCGTAAAAAGCGCATCTTCAAGATCGCCAAATCCGTCGACTTAATGCTGACCCTGTTTCCGTTCGAAACCGACATTTATCACCAGCATAATATACCTGTGGCCTTTGTTGGCCATCCTCTGGCAGACCGTATACCCATGCGGCCAGATACCGCCCAGGCACGGGCAGACTTGGGGCTGGAACTCGCCAAGCCCGTTCTGGCCATATTGCCAGGGAGCCGTGGGGGAGAAGTGGAGCGTTTGGGTACACTTTTTTTAGAGGCTGCGCGCTGGCTGCAGCAGCGCATTCCCGATTTGCAACTGGTAATCCCTTGTGCCAACCGTGAGCGCGAAAAGCAGATTCGTGGCATCACTGAAGCTCTGGCGCTGAGCTTGCCGGTGACCATTGTGAAAGGCCGTTCCCGGGAAGTCATGGCGGCCTCTGATGTGGTTTTACTGGCTTCTGGCACCGCGACCCTGGAAGCCATGCTGCTGAAAAAGCCCATGGTGGTGGGTTACCGACTTAGTGACTTCAGCTACAAAATACTGTCGCGCATGGTGCAGATACCCCACATCGCTTTACCTAACTTACTCGCTCGCCAGGAACTGGTGCCAGAACTGCTGCAAGACGCCGCTACGCCGGAAGCCTTGGGAGCAGCCGTACTCAGCCAGCTTGAAGACACCTCAGAGCGCGAGCAGCTGATTGAAGCCTTCACCGAGCTTCACCTGACCCTGCGGCAGAACGCTGATGAGCAGGCGGCCACGGCCATTGCGGCTTTGCTGGCAGGTGACTACGACGACAAGGCGCGATTGCTTGAAACTTGAAACTGCAGGGGCCTCTGATTATGGCTATTAAAACCCCCTTTCTTCCGTTTGTGTGTGACTACCAGGGCGAACTTCTGGCCGGCGTTGACGAAGTAGGGCGTGGCCCCCTGATCGGCGCGGTCGTCACCGCTGCGGTGATCCTGGACCCGGCTCGGCCCATAAAAGGCCTGGCCGATTCGAAAAAGCTTAGCGAAAAAAAGCGCAACCAACTGTTCGACGAAATCATTGAAAAAGCCACCGCTTGGAGCCTTGGGCGCTGCGAAGCCGATGAGATTGATCGCTTGAACATCTTCCAGGCCACCATGGTGGCCATGACCCGCGCCGTTGAGGGGCTGAGCCCGCAACCTGAGTATGTGTTGGTAGATGGCAACCGCTGCCCTGATTGGCGCTGGCCCGCTGCGGCCGTGGTGAAAGGCGATATGCGAATAGCCGCCATAAGCGCCGCATCGATTCTGGCGAAAGTAACCCGGGATCGCGAACTGCAGACGTTAGACCAGCTTTACCCGGGATACGGCCTGGCCCAACACAAAGGCTACCCAACCGCGACCCACATGGAAGCGCTGGCACGCCTGGGCGCCACATCCCAGCATCGCCGCTCGTTTCGCCCGGTCAGAGAAGCTCTGAACACCGTCGGCGACTTTAATCCCGACGCACAAGACGATTTGTTTGTATAAGGCGTTGACAACCCACCAGTCGGGTATTAGTATACGCGCACATTGATTGAGGCGAGCTTGAAAAGCGCTTCACCAATACCAGTTTGATGCGGGATGGAGCAGTCTGGTAGCTCGTCGGGCTCATAACCCGAAGGTCGTAGGTTCGAATCCTGCTCCCGCTACCATATAGTAAAAAGACAGATCAGTTACCAACTGATCTGTCTTTTTTTTGGCTTTTAGAAAAGCTTTGTGACGGCCAAGTGGTACATATAGGGCGCTGGTTTTTTGGATCCCAGCGGTGTTGCGCTGTTCTGAACGAAAAAATGCGCTCTTTGGCTCGGGACTTTTCTTCATCGCGGCGGGCACCGCCGAAGGCCGCATCAAAACCGTATTTATCCAGAGCCTGCTTTAGACACTCAGTTTTCATGATATCGGTATGTATGGCCGAGCCGTGGGCAAACGGGTTGATGTCTTTTTCAATGCCTTCCGGGTTGATGTGCACCAGCAGGTCCATACCCATTTGTTCCGCCATCTTGTCGCGGAATTCATACATGGCCCGAAACTTCCAGCGCGTATCAATATGCATCAGCGGGAACGGCGGTGGCGAAGGCGCAAATGCTTTGCGCGCCAGGTGCAGCATAACCGCCGAGTCTTTGCCCACGGAATACAGCATAACCGGGTTTTCAGTTTCGGCGACCACTTCGCGCATAATCTGAATGCTTTCTGCTTCAAGCCGCTGCAAATGAGTAAGTGATGTTGTCATCTGTGCCAACGTAAGGTGGAAGATGTGTTTTCAAGCGCAGCACTAGCGCGAAGGCTCTGTTCCATGTCGTTTAGGACAATATGCAGGATAGATAGAATCAGCTTCTGCTCGATGCCCCAATGCTTTTTGGCCTCGGCCGGATCGGGCGACTTCTCAACCAATCTCCCATGCTCCTCACAAATTCTTTTATAAAGGTTGTGGGCAGTTGGAAGGATGGTATCAAGCTGACGGGTAATTTCCCGCGACACGGTACCCTTCGCCAACCCCAGTGCCAGACCGGCACTCACCAGATCTTTGAAAGTGACTGCGCCGAAGCTCTTGGAATCGTCACTGATTTGAAGCGCCAGTTCAGATGACGGCCATCGTGCATTTTCTGAGGCAAGGGCTCTCGTCTCATAAACAGCTGTCGCCAAAAGATCATAAGCGGGGGCCACACGAATGCCTTCCCAATCAACAATGAACGATATGTTCTTCAGATGATTGTCACCGTTGCCCGTCAGAACATTAAAAATTAACCAACGGAATAATCCCAAACGAGCAACAGCTTTGCCTCGGCATTTCAAAATTGCTTTATTGAGGGACTCTGTATTTGCGCCGGTGTATTTGAAGGTCCTGTCTCTGTTTAAGAGCTGGCAAGTGTCGATCACATGAATGCGATGAACCACGCCCGCCACATCGGACCACCGATCAAACCGCTCAATGATGTACACAGGTTCGGGCACATAACGCATGCTGACATCAGGGACATCCAGCTTCATTTCCCGAGCAAGTCGCATAATAAAATATTCATTCATTACCGAGGCTGGATAGTCTGGCCCCGGATGATTGGGCTTCAGAATATGTGTGGACGGCGTGCCCGCTTCCGGCTCATAGATTTCGTCCCCGTCCAGAACGATCAACATCTTGTGTTGAGCGCCGGCCAGCGACATCCGCTTTGGAGAGTCTTTCTGTAGAGAGGATCTGGAAAGATTTCCGATTCGTTGACTCAGCTGGTTGTTGGTTAGCTTCCTGCGCCCAGTTGGAAGATCTAACGAACATTCGTGTTCGAGTAAAACCAGAGCGCCGGCAGACTCGGCGCCGTAGTACTCCAAAAGACCAAAGGAATCTTCCCACTTCAGCCCTGCTTCTTTTGCGACGACCTGGCGCAAAGTCTCTTCTGGCAGAAGGTTGTCAAAGTACCACTGGACGGGGCGCGTTGATGAGCCATCTTTGATGGTTTTTTCATCTCTAGATAGTGCCGGAGAAAGATCGAACCCATCCACGAATGACAACCAGTCGTCAGCGTATGAAAATTCCCAGATGTTTTCTTGCTCAGACAGGAGGCCTACCGTTGCTCCGTTGTGATAAACCACCAGGCTTC
The DNA here is from genome assembly GCF_002563885.1 of Marinobacter sp. LV10MA510-1. Classification (GTDB taxonomy): domain Bacteria; phylum Pseudomonadota; class Gammaproteobacteria; order Pseudomonadales; family Oleiphilaceae; genus Marinobacter. Next base: position 218,103 of record NZ_PDJA01000001.1, read on the forward strand.
TCATGTTTTACGGCTCGATGAGATTGGGCTTGAATCCTCTGCTTCTCGTTTTCTTTCGCGAGGTGGGAGTCGCTTCATTCCCGTCGCTTTCAGTTGTTCGTATTGCAGCAAAGCTGACTCGGGTATGTCGAACGTCACGCGGATTCCTAACTCGTCGAGTAAGCGTAGAAAACGACCGAATTCAATGGTCTCCTTACCTCGCTCGGCATCACGCACGAAGACGTGACCGACACCGGCACTTCCTGCCAGGTCATCTTGCCTCAGGGATTGGCTTTTTCGCACTGCCCGGACAAGCATTCCAGCCTGCTCAACGCTAGACACGGTCATTTTCATCATAAAACCTATATTCGATGCGCATGCATAGAATATAGCGCAGCCTGGCAAATTAAGCCAAAATTCGATGGGTTCCATTCGTTTCATGCAATAAACAAATCAAAATATACAAAATCGATTTGACCGATTCGATTCCGACACAGGAATTCGGTGGCCAGCAGCGCGAGCGCAGTTGGAGCGCCTTCTCAGATATAAACGTATGTACTCGGCGTGGATTGGGCCCCCTGTGACCCGATAGGTCGGTGGTTAAACGCTCAAAAGCCTGACGTGCAAACGCGGACGCGTCAAGCTGCAACGGCCGCTCAATCCGGCAAGAAATACGGCCCTGATATAGACTTTTCAGCGACATTTATCATGAATTGCTTGTAACTCCTGCTCAAATCGTTACCGTTAGGGTAAGTAGTAACCGAGGTTTCAACGCTTGTCTTTTCCCTTGAACACGCGCCAATAGCGCGTATTCACCTCTCGGGAGGTCTTCCGGACCTCCTCAGCGGCCCCCGCGCCGCGTACGTTCAAATCCAAAATGGAGTACCAACCATGCGAAAATTAATGCCCGTGGCGCTTTTGTGCGCCCTGTCTGCACCCTCGCTCGCTTCCGCCGAATGCGGTGAAGTATCCATCACCAAAATGAACTGGGCCTCGAGTACTGTCGTAACACGCGTCGCCGAATTCATTATGGAACAGGGTTACGGCTGTGACGTATCGGTGATTCCTTCTGACACGGTTCCTGCCGTCACATCGGTCGCCGAAAACGGCAAACCGGATATTGTAACCGAGCTGTGGCTGAACGCTGTCAGCGAGGCGCTCCTGCAACTGGAAGAGCAAGGCAAGATCAAACGCGTGGCCGAAGTACTGGACCCGGGTGGTATCGAAGGCTGGTGGATTCCCACGTATCTGGCCGAAAAACACCCGGAATTGAAAACCATTGAAGGCATTATGGCGAATCCGGACTTGGTAGACAGCCTCTTTAACAACTGCCCGAGCGGTTGGGGCTGCCGTGTCCAAAGTGACAACCTGATCCGCGCTCTGGACCTGGAAGCCTCAGGTATCGAGATATTCGACCACGGTTCTGGTGAAACCCTGGCGACCTCCATGGCATCCGCTGTCCAAAGCGAAGAGCCCTGGTTTGGTTACTACTGGGGTCCGACTGTGCCACTTGGCAAGTACGACATGACGCGTGTAAGCCTGGGCGAGTACAAGGCAGACGTTCATACCCGTAATCAGACCCAGGATGCCGACAACCCCGGCGTTTCCGATTTTCCTGCGGCCACTATCCTGACCGCGGTCACCACCAGCTTCGGTGAGCGCGAGCCGGAAGTCGTTGAGATGCTGAGCAAAATGACCTTCAAGACCAATACTATGAGCGCTCTGCTGGCCTGGATGGATGAGAATAACGCCTCCGCCGAAGAAGCTGCGGTTTACTTTCTGAGCAACAACAGCGACGAGTGGTCCAGCTGGCTGAATGACGCAGCCACAAAGCGACTCACCAACGTGCTTGGATCTTAGGCTTTACGGCCTTCCGGGAAATCGCTGCGCCGCAGAGTCCTGCGTTCAATATGCTGAGCCCAACAGGTAATCTGCATACGCGGTGATGGTTGTGGCTCCAGATAGAGGGGAAACAGCTGAAGCGTCAATTCCCTAGTGTAAGTTGGGATAAACCGCAGGGTAAATTTACCGTCGTTAAAGGGAACCAGCAGGTTGAGTTGGTAACAATCTTGTTGCCAACCAGATCTGGCTCAACTGAAGCAGTCAACGTGTCTCTTAAGTTGTGACCAGATTCAGTTGAACACCACACAGTGAGCTAAGGTACAAGAGCTCTAATGATGGGTACCCCTTAGTTCACTGAAAGAACCGCTTTTAAAGCCCCATGCAGTTGGCGTAGTAGGTAGTGGTAGCAGGCCAGTCCGAGAAAATCCCGATTACACCCACATCCTGAGCCAGCACATCAATCACTGTGAAGGTGTCACCATCATTGTTAATGGCATCGGTGATGCTTTGATGGTACCAGCCACCGCCGTTATTGAGCGGCCCGCTGCGCTCTACTGACCAGGCAATCAGATTAAGGCCTGCAGCTTTGGCATTGATTGCGTACTCGGACGGTACGATCTGTTGGTTGTCATCTAAAGTCAGCATTTTCCAAAGTGCTGGTGCCAGAATGGGAACCCCTTGCCGGGCTAAATCTTCCATGTACGCCATTGATACGTTATTCGGCTCGTTCGGTTTCTCATCCAGAAATACGGCCTGGCGACCAAATTCGGGCATCTGATTGACCCAGAAGATAACGTCATCCAGCAGGAAGGACTGTGGCCAAACGTCTTTGGGGCTGACACCGGCCTCGATGTATTCATTGATCATCTGGCGGGCATGATCCCGTTGTGAATAGCCCCCTCTAAAAGGCATATCAACTACCGGTGTTTTCAGTTCTGGAGTGAACTTGACGCCGAGCTCCTTGAACAGTTCGATACTTTCGCGATGACTCAACAGGGTGCCCCGAGTTGAATACAGGTCCGTACGCCAATCGGCGGTGCCGCCAAGATACGCTTCGGGTGTTGTGGCTTCAGGGTCAAACGCGTCCATTTTTCCTCGGAGTGACTTGAATTCAGCCAGTGTAATGTCGCTGGTGCGGCATTCAGCCCGGGCAGGTGTGCTGGTGGCCGGGTCGGCGGGCTCAAAGGGCTGGGTGCATTTGGCGTTTAACTCCGGCACGGCCACGATGTTGGTGGTGGTGTGCAGATCATTCTGGGCGTGACGGCAGACTAATTCCCGGTCTTTGGTAAAGGCGACGTCGCACTCGATGATACCGGCCCCCATTCTGGCGGCTGCTACATAGGATTCGCGGGTATGTTCAGGAAACTGTAAGGGCGCACCGCGGTGGGCAATAGAGAAATCTGACGGTGCCAACAGCTTTGTTTCACAAGCCTGCAGCGTGCTTTTCAGTGTGCCGGCGTCCATGTCGTTGATCAGGTAGTAAGGCCGGGGGCCAAGCTGAACCAACGTTTGGCTGCTTTCGGTGGTCGCCGCTTGACTGGCGTTAGCCTTGGTATTGGTGGTGGTGCAGCCGGATAGCACCGCTAGCGAACCGATGAGCAGGGGAAGGGTACACGCGAGTTTCATCTCAGAGTCCTTTTATTGTTTGGTTGTGTGCCATCGCGGTTATTATTTCCTGATCTTTCGAATAATAGTGCGATCCGTTGTTACGAGACATCGGCACCCAAGACGTGCTAGTTTCTCAATCGTTGCTTCTACGTACCCGTTGATGGCGAGCAGAAGCCGAGAATTTAACATCTTCTTTATCGTCAATCATAACTATAAGTCCAATAGGGCGGAGGAAACGTTCATGCGAATTTTAAAATATGCAGTTGCCGTATCCATGCTGGCTGTTGCGCTCCCCTTGAGCGCACAACAACTTTCAATCGCAACCGGCGGCACCGGCGGCGTTTACTATCCGATCGGTGGTGGTTTCGCCGAAATGATCAATACTCATATTGAAGGCGCCAAGGCGACTGCTGAAGTAACCGGCGCCTCGGTTGAAAATATGGGTCTGATCATGCGCGGCGACGCGGACCTTGCGCTCGCCCTGGCAGACACGGTCTATCAAGCGTATACCGGCACTGAAAATTTTGAAGACCGGCAGATCAAAAATATCCGTGCGCTGGCCTCGGTTTACCCCAATGCTGTGCAGTTGGTGACTCTGGCGGAATCTGATATTAAGTCGATTGCGGATATGGCAGGTAAAAGGGTGTCAGTAGGCGCGCCAGGCAGTGGCACAGAGCTCAACGTGCGGGCGTTGCTGGAAGCGAATGGCATTAGCTACAGCGATTTCGAGCCGCAGCGTCTTAACTTCAATGAAACTGCGGATGCAATCCGTGATGGCGATATTGACGCCGGTTTCTGGAGTGTTGGCCCGCCCACCAGCTCCATTCTTAACCTTGCCGCAACACGGGATATTCGCCTGATCAGCCTTTCTGCTGAAGAAGTCGCCAATGCACAGAAAGAAGTAGCGGTTTTTGCTCCGTTTGAGCTGGCAGCCGGCATGTACGACGGTATGGATGAAGCGGTTCAGACCATCGGCATTCCGAATGTGCTGGTTGTTAATGCGGATATGGACGAAGAGTTAGCCTATAAGCTGACGCGATTGCTGTTTGAAAATACGGATGAGCTGATTGCTGTTCACCCCGCAGCGAATGACACCACTGTGAAATTCACCATGGACTCCACGCCGGTGCCTTTGCACCCGGGTGCGCTGCGTTACTTTGAAGAGGTTGGCGCTGTTATTCCGGATCGTCTGCGCCCTTAGGCGGTGAGTGGTTAAATAGTGATGGAAAGGCAATGCGGCACTGCTCCGTCACGCTTTGCAATCGCCAGGCGTTTGCAGGCTGCTTTGCTGCTGATGTGTTTGCCGCTCGCCGGAGCCGGGGCACCCCCCGCTCCGGCGATTTCGTCTGACCGCCTTCAAGTTGTTACTGATCAAGGCGAAATGCTGGTCGATATTGCTGTCCTACCTGGAATGCGCTGGTGCATTGAGTGGAACCACTCGGTGAAAAAGTTTGCCGTACTGGATTGCTATCGAAACGTTGCCGGTGTGATGCAGTTAGAACGAAGCCATCAGCCCGATTTTGCAGCTGGCTTAGGCCATACAGTAGGGCGGGGCGAGCAAGTTTCTGACGGCGAAGGCGGCTACTGGATCAATGAAATTGACGAACCAGTGGTCAATAACCGATACGTTTTGCGTGTGGGCGCTGATGCGGTGAATCACCGTGTGGTATGGCTGGCAGGCGATAGCCGTTGGGAAGTCAGTTTGAGTGATCAAGCTTCGGGGCAACGCGTGACTATTCAACTGATCAAACCCGCATCGCCCAGCGTGAATTATAAGTAAGCCAGACAACGTCTGATGAGGACTTCATGAACGAATCCAAGCAACCGCCGACCATAGTGCCGAAGGCAAATGTGGTGCAACCCCGCACGGTGTTATGGGCCATCACCTTTGTGGCGGTGGGTCTTTCCCTGTTTCAGCTTTATTCCGCCGGTCTTCAGCCCTTAGGGCTTTTTTATCAGCGCAGCATCCACCTGGCACTCATCATGGTGTTGGCATTTTTAATGTTTCCAGTCTTCGGCCCAACCCGTAAACGCGGGGTAATAGGATGGGGCCTGGACGCGCTATTTTTAGCCGGTGCCTTACTGACGGGCGGCTATCTGGTGCTTAATCTGGACGAGATTTTCAGCCGTGCGGGTTTTTGGAACAATACCGACATTCTGGTTGGCTGTATTGCCACGGTGACCGTGCTGGAAGCCAGTCGCCGTGCAGTGGGTTTTGGAATGACTGTGATTGGCCTGCTGGCGATTGTGTACGCGTTTGCCGGCCCGCGAGGCGAGCTGCCTTGGTTGGGCCAATGGATGCCGGGAATTCTGGAGCATCGCGGCTATAACATTGATCGTGTTGCCGGCCAGCTTTATCTTGGGCAAGAAGGTATCTTTGGCTTGCCGCTGGGCGTGGCGGCGACCTTTATCTTTATTTTTGTACTGTTTGGAGCCTTTCTGGAGTGCACCGGTGCCGGTAAATTCTTTATCGATATGGCTTACGCCGCCACCGGCCGCCAGCGCGGTGGGCCCGCCAAGGCGGCGGTGTTAGCCTCGGCGGGCATGGGGTCTATTTCCGGTAGTGCCATTGCCAACGTGGTCACTACGGGCGCCTTTACCATTCCGCTAATGAAGCGGCTGGGTTATCAGGCCAAACAGGCAGGTGGTATCGAAGCCGCGGCCTCTACCGGCGGGCAGATTATGCCGCCGTTGATGGGCGCAGGTGCCTTTTTGATCGCCGAGTACACCAATACACCGTACCTGGAGATCGTTAAGGTTAGTATTTTGCCGGCGATTATGTATTTCGCCACGGTTTATCTGTTTGTGCACATCATTGCTCTCAAGCAGGGCATGCAAGGGCTGCCTAAAGAAGAACTGCCGCAGATGCGTCAGGTAATGAGGGATGGCTGGCACTTTCTGCTTCCGCTGGCCATGCTGGTTTGGCTACTGGCGATGAGTATGTCGCCGATGCGGGTGGGCTTCTATGCGGTGGTGACAATAGTGGCGGTAGCCGTGTTGCGCTACTCGCTGTGGTTTTTTGTGCTGGCGCCCCGGCAGGGGCAACCGGTGACAGTTACAGCCGTCAAAGATATTATGCGTGCCGGCTTGGCCAAGCTTGTAGAAGGCCTGGAGCTAGGTGCGCGCAACGCGGTGGCGGTGTCTATGGCGTGCGCTGTTGCCGGGATTATCGTCGGGGTGGTTGGCCTGACCGGTTTAGGCCTGAAATTCTCCGCCATGATGCTGGCCTTCTCTGGTGGTAACCTTGTTCTAGCGTTGGTGATGGTGTTGTTGGCCAGCCTGGTTCTGGGTATGGGGCTGCCGGTAACCGCCAGCTATATCGTATTGATTGTGCTTGTCGGGCCTGCATTGACGGCTGAGTTCGGTGTGCCACTGCTGGTCGCGCACTTGGTGGTGTTCTGGTACTCCCAAGACTCCAACGTAACGCCGCCAATAGCCCTGGCAGGATTTGCCGGGGCGGCAATTGCGGGCAGTAAACCGATGGAAACGAGCTTCCAGGCGTGGAAGTTTGCCAAGGGGCTTTACTTGATTCCGCTGTTTATGGTTTTTAATCCAGAAATCATCATGGGCGGCCCCGTACTGTTGGTGGCTTGGAACGCAATCATTGCCATTCTTGCATTGGGTGCCTTTGCGGCAGCCTTGGAAGGGTATTTGTTTACCAGTATGTCCTGGCTGCCTCGTCTGGCTATTACTGCGGGAATTTTTGGTGTGTTTTACCCCAGTCTGATGACTGAGATTGCCGGTGTGGTGGTGATGGTGTTTGTCATTTCTGCTAACTGGCTTGCGAGCAAACGCGAAGCGACGGCGATAGCCGTCAGTGGTTAATCGCTGGTCGGTAATGAGTATGTAAGACAGATCTATTGCCTGAAAAACCCAGACCCGCAATGAAGTTGATTCATAGCATTCAGGCCTTCCCCGGCCTGTTAAGGATTGCCAGCGTCGGTGGCCAGTATGTTGGCCTGGCGTTGGCGTTTTTTATTCTGTAGGCGCTTGTCTACGCACTGGTCTTCGTCGTTGAGTATCACCACGCATTCCAGGCATTGAATGCATTCGTCGTAATCAATCCTTCCGTCTTTGCGAATGGCGTTAATGCCGCAGGCGTTCTTGCAATGCTGGCAAGGGGTGCCGCACAACTCCACCCGGTCCAGCCAGCTGAACAGCCTTAGCCGGCCGATGATCGCCAATCCGGCGCCCAATGGGCATAGGTAGCGGCAATAGAATTTGTTGATAAACATCCCGATCACCAGCAGCCCGACGGCGTAAACCACAAACGGCCAATGACGCACAAAAAGCAGGGTGATGCTGGTTTTGAAGGGTTCCACTTCGACCAGCTTTTCCGCCAGCGTAAGAGAGTAAAAAGCCGTGCCCAGCAAGCCGATCAGAATAGGGTACTTGATCAAAATCAGGCGGCGATGCCAACGCTCTGGTACTTTGATCTGGCGCAGGCGAAGCTTTTTGCCCAGCCAAGCGGCCATCTCCTGAAGTGCGCCAAACGGGCACAACCACCCACAGAACAGGCCGCGGCCCCAAATGAACAGGCTGATAAAGGTATACACCCATAGAATGAAAATAACGGGGTCGAGTAGAAACACATTGAGAGAAAAACCATCCCAGATCGCCAGAAAAAGCGTGTAGATATTAACCACCGACAACTGGCCCTGAGCAAAAAAGCCAATGTAAAACAGGGTGAAAAACAGAAACCCCCAGCGAAACCGGTGTACCAGTTTTGGGTGGCGGCTTAATGTTTTTTGGCGAGCGAAAAAAACCGTCAATACCGTGAGCGCCGTTAACAAAACGGCGATTTGCCACCAGCGCTGCTTCCACAGGCCAATCCATATAGGCTCGCGGTCATCCATAAACGACGGAGCAGGTTCTACCGTTTCAAACAGATCCGCGTTGAAGCGAACAGGCACATCCATAATGATGCTGTCTCGCACCAGATGGTTACGGGCAAGTTCGATGTGAAAATTCAACGTGGCATCGGCACCGGGGCTAAAACCGGCGCTTCCACCCATACGGAAGAAGTTCCGTGCCGACAGATCCGGCATGCCGGCGGCCTGAAGTTCCAGACCTTGGTTGGATAGGTTCAGGTCGCGCATTTCGACGGACAGCCCGTTCTGAGTCAGGCTAATCCGCTCTGGATTGCTGCCGGGTATAAAACTTTCGGATACATGGGGAAAGGCTCCGCCGGACAGCACCAGCATCACCTGCGCGCCCGGGTCTATATAAGCCATTAGCTTTCGATAGCCCTCGTCTCCCAGCAGGTTGCGGCCTACCATAGGGGCGTTGATATAGCCGAAGAACAGCTCGGTGAAGGGTTCGTCATCAGTCCCCTCAAAATCTTGGGGATAATCCGCAAGTGGGCGGCCAAGCTCAGATTCGATGGCCTCTCGGCTTAGCCGCCAATGGCCAATGTAGCCGCGTTCAAGCAGCTGTTGCCAGCTGAGCCTTTCAAAGAAGTCTGGTTTTGCCCGTGTTTGTGCGGCCTGTACAAAACCCGCCAGTTTGTTGCGGGCTACTTTTAAGGCCGATGAAAGTAGAGTGTCATTGATGATTAGCACAGAGACGGTGGCTTTGCTGACACCGTCAAAATACACCGTGTTTCCGTCACTGGTCCGTCCCGGCCGGCCGGTATTGGATGTGTTTATAATGATCTGTTCCCGCAGTGACTGCCCTTTGTATTGATTAACAAAGTCGAACAGCGGTTCTTCTCCCAGGCCGTGTAAGAACACCGGTTCGTGATGATTCAGCACTTTTACGCCGGTAAAGCGGCCACGGGTGTCCATGCCTACCAGCATGCTGATGGGCTGGCCGGCGAATCCCTGCAGCCTGCTTAAGTCAATGGACTCGTAGGCATAGCCCAGTAGCTCTTGCAGCTGGTAAACGGGATACACCGAAAAGTCTGCTAATTTATCTTCAATAACCGTTGCCGACGGAAACAGTTCCTGTATCAGTGCCTTTTTGTCTTCGGCGAGTTCGGCCTGAGCTACGGAAAAACAGGCAACAAAGCAAATAATAAGGAGCGTGATGCGCCCGATCATGGGTTACTCCTGTTATTTTTCTGGTGATAACTCCTATGCTATTGGATTTGCGTTCTGGCTCAATGCGACCTCAGAGCCAGCCATCTGCTACTTTACGACTACTTTTACGGGATAATTTTTCTACCTTGGGTCTTAAGGCTTGCATGGTTACCTGCTGCTGGAGTTATGATCAAGAATTCCTAAGATGTTGGTCAGGCAACTAATGGTGAAATGATGACCAGTCGCTCCGAACAAAAGGTCAGTTTGACAGGCGATTTTGTTGCATTGCTTGGATTGATTTTTGTTGTCTGGACATGGGTATCCGTCGCCCTTCCAGAACAGGGCAAACCGGTCGTAACCGACGTTACGCTGGGCGGCTGGCAGGGAACGGTGGAATCAACCGAGGGGACATCCTCTTCCGGGGACGCGATACCGCAGCCTTCGATTATCGGCTTTCCGCCTCTGGCACTCAATTTCCATGCCCTGCACCTGTTGGCTTTTGAAAGGCCTCCTGCACGACTTCTCGGTTACCCCGGCCAGTCACAGGCGCCGCCCTCACTGCTTCCGACATTTGCAAATGCAGGATTTTACTTGCCTGTATACTGGCAAGTTGTGTCTGACAAAATGATTTTAAGCAAAGAGGAAACCCTGGGGTAAAACGTCCCATGGTGGTGAAAGTCGCGACAGACTTATTTAACGGCTCTTTGCCCCTTCGGGGGCTTTTTTTTGGGGCTCGTGTGTACTGGTCGAAATGCTCTTATCCCAAAGTGCAGATTTCTAAGCCCTCCCAAATAAGCATGAAACCGACTCCCCCGGCGGATACCTCGGTTATCAGCGTTCGCCGATTATGGAGCTCAAGCGAAAGATCTCGCTTGCGGCGCCGCTAAATCAGCGCCTCGTTCTGAATGTCCAAACATACCCCGGGGGAATTATGAACAATAATAAAATCAGACGGTCAGGCCTGGTCATTGTGATGGCGGCTGCAATGGGAGCCAGTGCGGCGGCGAATGGGGCGGTGGAGTTGTATAACGAAGACGGCACTTCTTTTTCTGTTGATGGTTATTTCAACGCCTTTTACGTAAATCGTGACAACAATGTAAACAATACCCGCGACTCCCGCGTGAAAATGGGTTTCTTGCCCAACACCATCGGCTTTAACTTCAGCAAAGAGATGGGCGATCTGACTCTGGGTGGTCGTTCGTCATTCTGGACGTCGATCAACGACAGCTTGGACGACGGCTTAGCAACTGATACGGCTATTGATGTGCGTCAGTTCTACGCCACCGTTGATGGCAGTTTTGGCCAGGTGTTGATTGGTAAAGATTTTGGTCTGTACGCCCGTTCTAACATTTTTCTGGATGAAATCCTGATGGGCTTCGGCTCTCCGGGCGTTGCGGGCGGTGTGTCATTCGGAAATATTCGCGCCGGCTACCCGTACCCGACGCCGTCAGCCCAGATAACCTACCGCGCTCCGGAAATGTCCGGTTTTAACATTGCTGTTGGTGTTCTGGATCCTGCAGACACGGTGACCGGTACCGCAGCTGATGAAAACGCTGCACCGCGCTTTGAATCTGAGGTGACTTATGCCACCACTTTGAGCAACGTAGCGCTGACCGGCTGGGTGAATGGCCGTTATCAATCTGCGAAAAATGGTAGCACCACCGTCGACAGCACTGGCGTTGGTTACGGCCTTAAAGCAACCGTTGCGGGGCTGACTCTAGCGGCGTCTGGCTTTACGTCAAAGGGTGATAATCCGGTGTTGATTGGCAACACGGCGGTGACCGAAGACGATGCCGACGGATTTTTAGTGCAGGGCGCCTACGCTTTTGGCGCTAACCGACTGGTGCTGTCTTACGGCGATACGGATGCCGAAATTCTGGACTTTGAAACCGAGAGCACCACCTTAGGCTTCTTCCACGATGTGAACAGCAATTTCAAGCTGGTGGCGGAATACAACATGTTCGAACAGCAGAATCGCACGACCGGTGCTACCACCATCGACGCCGACACCATCGCCCTTGGCGCGATTGTAATGTTCTGACGAAGCGTTATCACAAGCGGTGAAGCCATGGCTTTGCCGCCTTGTTTGCTTTGCCGGCTAGAACTAAAGTGCTGGTTTTCTGATGGGTGTACCGACCTTGCTGTTTGGCATTGATAAAGGAGTTTTCTAATCAATGGCTTACGAACATTTTGGTGCGCCTATAAAAAGCACTGAAGTTGCATTGGCGAACCGCCCGCAGTCCGTAGAATATTGGAGAAGATCTTTTTCTGCGGAATTACTCCCTATGCAGTCAGTAACGACTCAGCCCGCTGTTGGTGTAGCCAGTACCTGCCTTCGCGAGCCGTTTTTGGCAGCGAACAGTCTGGCCAGTCAACTTAGCCACTCGCACTTGGGCTGTGTCCTGTTTTTCTGTTCCGCAGAGTATGACTTGGAGAGGCTTGGGCCGGCTTTGCAGCAGGTGTTTCCGAATGTGCGCCTGTCAGGTTGTACCTCGGCAGGTGAAATTACCACCCGTGGTTATGATCGCGGGTGCATCACCGCCATCGGCTTCGATAGCCGCTTTTTCGCGATCGACTGCGCGCTGATTCGTGAAATGGACCGGTTTTCGCTCCTTGATGCGCAAAATGTTATTGACGGCCTGCTAACGAATTGTCGTAACGCGCGCCTGGCACCCATCAAAGGCAATACGTTTGCCATCACCCTATTGGATGGGCTTTCAAGCCGTGAAGAGTTGGTACTTGCCACGCTGAATGCGGCGCTCGGCAGCATTCCGCAATTCGGTGGGTCGGCTGGCGATGATGAGCGCCTTGCTAACACCCATGTATTTCACGACGGCCGTTTCCATGCTGGCGCAGCCACGGTGATGTTGGTGAATACGCCGTTAGATTTCCGTGTATTTTCCAGCCATCACATGACAGAAGGGCGGGAAAAACTGGTTGTCACGCGGGCCTGTTCAAACAGCAGAACGGTGTATGAGTTGAACGCAGAGCCCGCCGCAGATGCTTACGCGCGTGCGGTTGGCGTTGCTGCCAGCGAGCTAGACCGCACGGTATTTGCGCTACGCCCACTGGGCGTGAAAGTCGGAGGTCACTATTTTGTGCGCTCCATTCAATGCGTTAATCCGGATAAAAGCCTGACGTTTTATTGCGCAGTCGAGACCGGGATTGTAATGACGTCGATGGAGCCGCAGTCGCTGCTAGACAGCGTGCGTGAACAGCTTGAAATCTCTGAAAACATTGTTGGGCCGCCATTAATCACCATCGGCTGTGATTGTTTTCTACGCCGCCTTGAAGCCGAAGTCACCGGTAAATCAGAAGAAGTATCGGTGTTTTTACGGCAGCACAAGGTGGTTGGTTTTAATAGCTATGGCGAGCAGTTTAACGGTATGCACATTAACCAGACATTTACGGGGGTGGTTATTGGTCAGCCTGACACCGGTTCCTTGTAACGATCAGGCACACCCGAGCGCAGCGCTGATTCGCCGTATTGATCTGCTGGAAGCTGAAAATGGGCGCCTGCGCAAAATTCGTGATGCGCTGATTGTCAGGGTGGAATCTGGAACGGCCCACAAACCTGAACCTTACGCTGCGTTTGAGCACTCGGTGGTGCTTGCGGAACAAGTGCGTGAACGCACAGAAGCGTTGAGTGACGCCATGGACGAACTCCGTGGCAGTAATAAGGCGCTGAACCGCGCCCGTGAGGAAGCTGAAACAACCCGCCAACGTCTTAGCGACGCTATTGAAAGCATCGCTGATGGTTTTGTGTTGTTTGACCATCGCCATCTGCTGGTTCAGAGCAACAGTCGCTTTCGCAGTTACTGGCGCCATGCCGGTGTTGCCATGCCTACTGCGGGCACCAGTATCGAAACCGTTCGAGAGCTGGCGTTCGCGTCGGGTTTGATTGTGGAGGAACACCGCGAGCCCGATTCAGACGGCGTGGTGTTTCTGCTTTCAAATGATCGATGGGTGCAAATGACCGAAAGACCCACCCGAGAGGGCGGTCTGGTGGTGCTCTATTCCGATATCACCGATGTAAAAAACAGCGAAATGGCGCGCCGAATAAAAGCGCTTGAAGAGAGTGAGCGCTGGATTCGTGTGGTGACCGACCACGTGCCGGCGTTGATTGCCTATGTGGGCGCTGACTTGACCATTCAGTTCTGTAACCAGGTTTACGAAGCCTGGTATGGCCGCAACGGCGAGTCGCCTCTGGGCAAGCGCCTTGACCACGTGCATTCCGACGAGTTCTATCAGCGCCTGCTACCGCAGATGTTAGAGGTGCTGGCGGGTCATAACGTTAACTTCGAATTTGAAGAAATCGGTGAGGAAGGTCAAGTCCGGCATATGCTGCGTTCTTACGTGCCGAACTTTGATGAACAAGGCGATGTTGTCGGCTTTTTTGTGCTCATTCGCGATATTACTGAACGCCGTAAAACCGCACTTGCACTAGAGCAGGCCTATGATGATCTTGAGCGCCGCATCAAGGAACGCACATCGGCCCTGACGGTAGCGAAGCAGGAAGCAGAGCAGGCTAACCTGTCAAAAACCAAGTTTTTGGCCGCGGTCAGCCACGATTTACTGCAACCCCTGAATGCCGCCAGGCTATTTACCAGTGCTTTATTAGAGCAATCCTTTGGCCCAAGAGCCGAGGGCCTGGTGCGTTCGGTCAGTACCTCTTTGGATGATGTGGAAAATCTGCTGGGCACTCTGGTGGATATTTCCAAGCTGGATGCCGGTGTCATAAAACCAGACGTGACCGCGTTTGATCTGCGTGATTTGTTGAATAATATCGCCCGTGAATGCCAGCAAATGGCCATTGCTGTAGATCTTATTCTGGATTTTGTGCCGTCTTCGGCCATCGTGGAGTCCGACTCCCAGCTGTTGGCCCGCATTCTGCGAAATTTTCTGACTAACGCAATCCGCTACACTAACAGTGGCCGTATTTTGCTGGGCTGCAGGCGGCAAGCGGGGCACGTGCTGGTGCAAGTTTGGGACACCGGGCCTGGCATCCCGCACGATAAACTCGGCGAAATTTTCCAGGAATTCAAACGAATTCGCCCGGAGGGATCACGCCCCGACAAAGGTTTGGGCCTGGGCCTTGCCATTGTGGATAAAATTGCGCGGATGTTAGATCACGATATTACGGTGTCGTCGGTGGAAGGCAAAGGGTCGGTGTTCAGTGTGCGGGTGCCCTTGGGGCAATTGCAGCCCAGGTGTGCAGCAACAGAAGTGCAGCACGTGGCGGCGAGGCACGGCATGGAAGGCGCAAGGATTTGGGTGATCGATAACGATCGCGCTATCTGCGAAGGTATGAAAACTCTATTGGAAGGCTGGGATTGCCGGGTAACCTGCGCCATTTCACTGGCGGATCTGGAACGCCAGCTTGATCCGGTGACCAGCCCGGTGGACCTGATACTGGCGGACTATCACCTTGATAATGACGAAACCGGAGTGGATGTGGTGGCCAGCGTTAATGGTCGACGGCATTACCCCGCTCCGGTTGTGATGATTACCGCCAACTACACCAACGAACTGAAGCAGCAAATTCGTGACTTGGGCTACGTGCTGATGAACAAGCCGGTCAAGCCATTGAAGCTCAGAAGTACGCTTAACCATCTGATTGGCGGGCCAGAGTGGATGAAGCGCTGAACAACCACCCAAGTGGAGCGATGCCGGCCCTGTAAACTCTGTAAAGCGGGTGGTTAGTTAGCGCTTCAAATATTGACTGAAGTCCACATCGCTGGCGGACAAAATAGCCTGCACCCGGTTGTGTACGCTGAGTTTGCGCAATATTGCAGAAACGTGAGCCTTAACGGTGGTTTCGGCAATGTTCAGGTTGTAGGCAATCTGCTTGTTGGATTCACCCTTGGACATTCGCTCCAGTACCAGTAACTGGCGCCGGGTCAGGGAGTTGAGCAGCTCGGGGGAAACCGGGTTGTCATCGTTACGTCGGCGGCGCCCAGCGCTTTCTTTGCCGGTACGGATGATGTCAGAGGGCAGATACACGTTGCCGTTGAGTATTTGTTGAATAGCTTCTGTCATCTTAACCCGGGGCGAAGATTTGGTGATAAAGCCCACGGCGCCGTAGGTAATGGCTTGCAGCACTACCTGTTTTTCTTCCTCGGCTGACACAATCACCACCGGAATGGTGGGCGCTTCGTTGCGCAGGGTAATCAGCCCGTTCAGACCGTGCATGCCGGGCATATTCAGATCCAGCAGAATCAGATCGAGATCGTCGTTTTCCTTAGCAATTATCAGCGCACTGTCCAGATCGTCGGTTTCGAGGATCTCGCTGCCTTCAAAGCCTGATGCGATAACACTGCTAATCGCTTCGCGAAACAATGGATGATCATCGGCAATCAGGATCTTGTAGACTGGCTCCATGAACGTTTCTACCTGTTTTTTTCATTATCGAGGATTGCTGCGGGCTTATCATAGCCGGTTTCGGGCGAATGTGCGGCCTGCGGACCTCTGGTTGTTATTGTAATAAGTCTATTACACGTTATATCGGGGTTGCGTTGAATGCGACCATCGCACCAAAAAACAGACACTAAAGTACAATTCTTACGCGTCGCCTTGGTTCGTATTGTGTAGGAATGAATCAATCACAACGAATTTTACGTTTTCCTGTCCTTGCTGGCATCGCTATGTGGGTTGCGATTCAGTGTTTTGGATCTACTGCTCTGGCAGGGTCAGACACGCCAGACCCAGAACTGCCGGAACTGTCGGTTAGTGTGTTGCAGTTTGGTACGGCGCACTGGGAGCTGGACCACATCGTACATCAGCAGCTGGACCGCAAGCATGGCTACCGCCTGGCTTTGAGGGTGGTTGCTAACCTTTCGGCATCGCACCTTGCCGTTGTCAGTGGCTCAGCGAATGCTGCTGTTGCCGATCTGCTTTGGACTCAGTCACGGTATCAGGCCGGCAGCCCCTATCTGTACCTACCTTTTTCATCCCGGATTGGCGACATTGTGGTGCCGGAAAGCTCTGGCGTGCGTAACCTGGCCGACCTTCAAGGGCTGCGTATTGGCGTAGCCGGAGGCCCGGACAGCAAGGGCTGGGTGTTGCTACAAAAGGTGGCTTCCCAGCAGGGTATCGACCTTGCAGGTTCGACAGAGGTCCAGTTTGCCGCACCGCCGCTGCTGAGTCAGGGGCTTAAGCGGGGGCAAATGGACGCCATCGTTACCTACTGGCATTTTGCCGCGCGCCTGAAGGGAGAGGGCGGGGGCGAGAGTGGCTGGCGTTCGGCTTTTGGTATGACCGATTTGCTGATTGCTATGAACCTGGACCCTGATTTGCCCGTGCTGGGGTATGTGTTTCCGGAAAAATGGGCAAACGAACACAAAGAGTTGATTGACCGTTTTGCCGGTTCGGTTGCTGAAGCAAAAGCTGAGCTTGCAGCCCGGCCGTCTGACTGGGAGCGACTACGGCCACTTTTACAGAATCCGGAAGCTGGCGTGTTCGATGCCCTGCGCGACGGCTTCATTGCCGGAAATCCGGAACCTCTGACGGACGATCGCGTTGCTGACTTGAGGGAGTTGTTGGTTCTGACGGCTGCCGACGCGGGTTCGCTTATGCCCGCGCGACTGTTTTACCGGCCGCAGCCATGACCAAAGGCGGAGGCGCCTCGAAACTGGGGCGGCCGCCGGTATGGACCTACTGGATTGTATTGCCATCGGTGCTTGTGCTTTGGGCGGTGGTGTCGTGGCTGCTTCAGTCACCGCTGCTACCATCGCCATCGGATGTGCTAAACAGCCTGATGCGGGAAGCCAGTTCCGGTGATCTTTGGTATCACCTGTCAGCCACCCTGCGCCGGGTGGTGCTGGCATTTTTTCTGGCGATGTCGCTTGGAATTCTGATCGGCGTGGTGATGGGCCGGTCAACGTTCATCAATGCTCTTTTTGATCCGTTACTGGTTCTGCTGCTGAACCTGCCTGCTCTGGTTACCATCATTCTGATGTACGTCTGGTTTGGCCTTGTTGAGTCGGCAGCGATCATGGCTGTGGTCATCAACAAGGTTCCCAATGTTGCGGTGACGGTGCGTGAAGGCGCCCGCAGCCTGGACTTCCGGCTGGAGGACATGGCCACGGTGTATCGGTTCAGCCGTTGGCAGCGGTTTCGGGACGTATGGGTGCCGCAACTGTTTCCCTACCTGATGGCTGCCACCAGGGGTGGCCTGGCCCTTATCTGGAAAATCGTGCTGGTGGTGGAATTGCTCGGCCGCTCCAGCGGGGTGGGTTTTCAGCTCCAGATGGCTTTCCAGATTTTCGACGTGGCCACTATTCTTGCCTATAGCCTGGCGTTTATTGCCGTGGTCCAGCTGATAGAGCTCGCCATTCTGCAGCCGTTAGAGCGCCGATCCAGCCGCTGGCGCCAGCCGGAGCAGGCTCATGCTTGAGCTGCGCATTGCTGGCCGCGATTTTGCTCAGCCGGTGTTGGGCGAAATCACCACGGTGGTGAAGCCCGGCGATCGCATTTGCCTGCTTGGCCCCTCCGGCATCGGCAAAACCACCTTGCTGAACGCCATTGCCGGCCTGGATTCGAAGGTGCCGGAAAGCTCCATTATCGGCCGCCGATCGGTTCGAACGGGGTATTTGTTCCAGGAACATCGCCTGTTGCCCTGGCGCAGCCTGAGAGCCAATCTGGAACTTGTGGGGGCCTCGGCGTCAGAGGCTGACGACTACCTTGCCCGGGTAGGTTTGGTCGGTTACGGCCATTATCTGCCAGATCAGCTATCTCTGGGTATGGCCCGTCGCGCCGCATTGGCTCGGTGCCTGGCGGTGAAGCCCGAGTTGCTGCTGTTAGACGAACCCTTTGCGTCTCTTGACCCGGTTATGGCGGGTGATCTTAAACGGCTGATCGTGGGAATTCTGGATGCCAATCCCGCCATGGCGATGATCTGCGTGACCCACGATGGAGGAGACGCCGTAACTCTGGCCAATCGACTGTGGTATCTCGATGGCCAGCCGGCGCGACTGCAGTGGGATGGCTCGATTGAGGAGCCCGGTCAGATTGAGCGTCTGTTAGGAAAACTAAGAGAGTCTGAACGAGCGGGCTAGAGAAAAGTCCGGGCATTAAGCGTTGAATACAGCCCAATATTCAGGACGGCTTAGTGCCCAATATTTTGGTTCTCTGTGGCCGAAAGCCCGCCGTGGCCAGAATAACCAGTACCACGGTAACCCCCGCACTCACCCCCCAGGCTAACGGACTCCACTGCAGGTACAGCGAGAAACGAATGGTTTCCACCGCATGGGTAAACGGGTTGAACTGGCACACCCAATACAGCCAGGGGCTGGCTTCGTTCATGCGCCACAGCGGATAGAGCGCTGAAGACATAAAAAACATCGGGAAAATGACAAAGTTCATCACCCCGGCAAAGTTTTCCAGCTGCTTGATCCAGGTGGCTATTAACAGTCCCAGCGCGCCGAGCATCAAACTTGTCAAAATCAGCGCCGGCAGTACGGCAAGGTAACCCCATGTAGGCGGTTCTACATCCACTAACAAAGCGATAAACAGGAAGATATACACCTGAATGACCGACACCACGCCCATGGCCAACAGTTTTGTGACCAGCAGAAAGGGCCGTGGCAGCGGGCTCATCAATAACACCCGCATGCTGCCTAGCTCGCGGTCATACACCATCGACAGCGCGCCCTGCATGCTGTTAAACAGAATGATCATGCCGCACAACCCGGGTGCAATGTAGGTTTCGTAGGTGATGTAGGTTTGATAAGGCGGAATAATCGAAATACCAAGGACTGCGCGAAAACCGGCGGCAAACACCACCAGCCAGAGCAGCGGGCGAACTAGCGCGCTGGCAAATCGGGTGCGCTGTTGCCAGAAGCGCAGCCATTCACGGGTTTGAATGCCGGCAAAGCAATGCCAGTAGGCCGCGGGTTTCATGAGCCAACTCCGGTGAGCAATTCAAAGGTTTCAGCCAGGGTAGTAGTGCCTGCTTGGCTGCACAGTTCTTGCCCGGGGCCATCTGCCAACAGTCTGCCCTGATGTAAAATCATAACCCGGTCTTGTGCTGCAACCTCCTCAATCAAGTGAGTGGCCCAGAGCACCGTCAGATTGTCGTCAGCGCACAGTTGGCGAACGTGGTCGTTCAGAGCCTTGCGACTGGCGATGTCCAGCCCCGCGGTGGGTTCATCCAGCAGCAGCAGTGTCGGTTGATGCAGCAAGGCGCGGGCAATTTCCACCCGGCGCCTATGGCCTCCATTTAGCGCCCTTACGGGGTCGTTGGCCCTGTCCAGCAAACCGAAGCGCTCCAGCTCCTGGTCGCCCCGCAGCCGCGCCTGTTTGCGCGAAAGTCCATGCAGCGCGCTGTGATACATCAAGTTCTGGCGCACCGATAAATCAAGGTCTAGCGCATTTTGTTGAAACACCACGCCAATCTGGCGCATGGCCTCGGCAGGGTGTTTTTTCAGTGATTGCCCGGCGAACAGTATGTCACCTTGCTGCAGCGCCAATAGCCGGGTCAGCAGGCCGAAAAGGGTCGACTTTCCAGCACCATTGGGGCCCAGTAGGGCGTGGAAACGCCCGCTGTCGAGGGCAAAGCTGATGTCGGTCAGTACCGGTTTTCTGCCGTAGCAAAAACCGATATTCCGTGCTGTCAATGTCATGAGTTTGGGTCGATAACCACACCCCACGGGTAGCGGCCTACCTTGATGGATTTGATGACTTTCATATCCTCAATATCAATCACTGACACATCGCCAGACACACCGTTGGTGGTGTAAAGCTGGGTTTCGTCTTTGTTTAAATCCAGCTGCCACACTCGGCTGCCCACCAGCAGGTAGTCCAGCACTTCGTAAGTTTTGGCATCTACCACAGCCACGTGATTAGAGGGACCCAGGGCGACAAAAGCGTATTTGCCATTAGATGTTAGCTCAATCCCCACGGGCTGCACCCGGTCTTGATTTACGCCGGGCACTTTGAACGACATTTCATGAATTTGCTCGAGTTTGTCCACATCAATAATGTGCACGGAGCCGCCGATTTCGGCGGAGGCCCAGGCAATTTTGCTGTCATCGCTGAATTCCACGTGGCGCGGGCGCTGGCCAACCACAATGTTCTTTTCGATTTCAAACGTCTCGGTGTTGATCCAGTGCAGCATGCTGGTGGTTTCTGACGTGTTCACAGCCCACTTGCCATCCGGGCTTACGGCCATGCCTTCGGGTTCAATGCCGACATCTATCTGGGCCAGAACCACTTTGGTGGTTACATCCACCACGGTCACAATGGCGTCGTCTTCGTTGGCGATGTACAGATGCTTGTTGTTAGGGTGCAGTGCGAACTGCTCCGGGTCTTCACCTGAGGGCAGGGTGTCGACAATCTTGCGGGTAGCCAGGTCTAGCACCTGAACGGTATCGTCGTCGCTGGCGCAGATGTACAGCTTGGTGAAATCCTTGGACAACAAAATGCCCCGTGGCCGCGCGCCAACATCAATGGTGTCAACAACCTCCATGGTTTCTGTGTCAATAACAGACAGGGTGTTGTCCTTTTCATTGGACACATAAGCCAAGCTTGCCATTGCGGGCGCGGACAATCCGATCAGGGTGGCCAAAGCCGTTTTTCTGAGCAGCGATTTCATCGAAAAACTCCTCTTTATTCTGAATGGCGAGCGCTCAGGCGATCAGCCGTTAATACGACACGTGCTTTCCGGCTCATCAAAGCCGAGAGTATCCATTTCTGTTAGCGGGTGAATAAAGCCTTCAAACGGTGCGGTTGCCACCAGCCCCCGTGGGTGCACCAGCGGAATCGGCTGGCGTAGCTGACCATTCCACTGACGATAGTTCAGCTTCCGGCCTTTAAAAGCCGCCAATTGAAAGCGGTCACTGAAGATAAGCTGGCGAACGCTGCTGGCGTCGGCCTGGCCGATCTGGGTAACGGCGGTGCCCACAGAGCGCACGGCGGCCCAGACTGCGTAATCGGCGCTGTTCATATCGCGGCCCGCCAATTCTTGAAAACGGCTTTGCAATTGCGCCGCACCCCAGCTTTCAACCACCCGGTGCCAGGCTACGGGCGACATGCCTTGGGTGCCTACCACCGGCCTTGGCAGCCAGGTGTTAAACGGCACGTACTCGCCAAAATCACCGCGCACGTCGGCCACCACCACCGCATCGTACTCTCTGGCCTGGGTGAACAGCGGTAATTCTTTGGAGGCTGTGCGGCGCAAATCGGCGTCGAAGGTCCAGGGTTTGTCTTCAATAATGTCTATGCCAAAGCGCTTGGCTGAGCGGCGAAAGGCGTTGGCCCAGGCCACATCGGCCTCGGTGGGGCCGGTGATCAGGAACACCTCGTTCCAGCGCCGCATTTGCAGCCATTGACTAAGGGCATCTGTCAGCATGGCGTAGCTGGGAATGGTGTGCAGCAGGTTGTTGTGGCACTCGCTGGTGCGCAGTGCATCATCTGCAGCTCCTGCGTTGAACACCAATGTATCGGACGCGGCTTTGTCCATAATGGCGGTCAGTGTGCTGGCGGGTGCGTTGACCACAAACAATTGCACACCTTCTTGCTGGAGATTTTCAAACGCAAGAATGGCGGCCTGTTCCGAATCCGCCACGTGAGTGGCCAGTTCATAGCGATGGCCCATGAATTTTCCGGTGGTGCTGTTGTCAGCCATAGCAAGTTCGGCACCCCGCAGGCCAGCGTCCGCTGGCTCGGGAAGCACGTTTGACAGAACTGGACCTGAGTCTGGCGTCCACTGCACGTAGCCGACTTTTACATCCACAGTGTCTGCCGCAACGGAAGGCATCGCAGCCAGGGTGATCAATAGAAACGTGGCGGTCAGGGATGCAGATCGAAACATGAGGCTCTCCGGATTTTTATTGTGTAACCAGCTTAGTGAAGGGTAAAAGTCCCGGGAATATTCAGAAAGTAGGAAACTGCCAGTACTAAAGGACTATTCCGCTCTCAGGCAGCCTGTTTAGCATAGTAGAAAGTTCTTTCCACGCCCTGAGGCGGACAATAACAATGACGGCTTTCCGAAGAGTTTCATTGCTGATGCTGACGCTGTTTACGATTATTTATGTCATGGGTGGCGTGTTGTATGTGCAGCAGGCCCGCTTTGATATTGAGCGAGAGTTGGCGGCGGTATCCGGCCTTGCGAAAACGCTGGGCGCAGCGGAAAACGTGCATCCAGAAGTGGTACAAAGTCTTCGCCACATGCGCCCTGCTAAGGGCCCGGAGTTGGCTGTCGACCACGAAGTACCTCGCTGGTTTGCCAATGCGGTTACCGGCGACCGCGCTTATGCTGTGGTTAATGGTTGGCGCATAGATCCGGCTGACGAAGTGGAAGAAGTGTGGGAAGGCTTTGTGTTGATATCCGCCTCTTACACTGTGGGTATGCTTCTATGTTTCCTGGCGCTGTTCTGGATGGTAAAACAGGGGCTGCGGCCGTTGACTAATCTGGCCGGTGCCATGGCGTCCGTTGCCGACGGTTGCCTGGCGTCGCGTTTGCCTGGCCAGCGTATTGTCGAGCTGGACACTTTGGCGCAGCGCTTTAATCAGATGGTTTCGGCGCTCGAAAACGAGCAAAAAACCGTTAGCCGCCTGCTCAATGAGTTGTTGCAACTGCAGGACAGGGAACGTGAGCATATTGCCAGAGTGTTACACGATGACCTTGGCCAGTACCTGACGGGTATTCGTGCCCAGGCCAGAAGCTGGGTTTATGATCCGGAACTGAATGAGCGCCAGAAACAGCAGGCGCGGGATCTGGCCGGGCACTGTGAAACCGTGCAACAGCACTTTCGTCATTTACTGCAGGATTTACACCCGCTGGTGATGGAACAGCTGGGCTTGGCGGGCGCTATTCAGCACCTGGCCGAGCAGTGGCAGCACCTGAGCGGGTTGGACTGCCAGCTGACCATGGATGAACAACTGGCAGAACTGTCCGGCGAACAACAAACGCACCTGTATCGATTCTTACAGGAAGCCCTAAACAACGTATCGCGTCACGCCAACGCAACCCGAGCTACTCTGGCGGTCAAGCAAAATGCGGATGAGCTGCACATTGAGCTGTGTGATAACGGCGCGGGCGCCGACAATTTTCCTGAAAAAGCCGGACTTGGTTTGCGCTCTATGCGCGAGCGGGCGCGCTGCATGGGCGGTCGCGCAGAGTTTCTGAGCCGGGTAGGCGAGGGCACACGCATACAACTGACAGTGCCGTTGAATTTACCCTGTGCCACGGGAGGCATGTTATGAAGCTGATGATTGTAGATGACCATCAGGTGGTTCGCCAGGGCATTGCGAACCTGCTGCGTTCGATGATTTCCGGCATTGCCATTACCGAGCTGGAAACCGGGCAGGAGGCGGTGAGTCAATATGGGCAATGTCAGCCAGATGTACTGCTGCTGGATATGGGGCTGCCGGATATTTCCGGGCTTGAAGTAGCGCGGCGCATTCGCCAGCGTTGGCGCGGTGCCGCTATTCTGTTTTTTACCATGCACGATGAGCTGCCCATGGTGCGCCAGGCGTTGGATGTGGGCGGCATGGGTTTTGTATCGAAAAGCTGTGCGCCGGAGGAGTTAGCCGAAGCGGTCAAACGGGTGGCGGCGGGTCAGCCTTATATTGAGCACCCCATTGCCACGCGTTTGGCGATGAATCGTGAGCGACCTGTGGATCACCGCTTGAAAGACATGACCCAGCGGGAAATGGAGGTGCTGCTGATGTATGCCCGCGGCGAGAATATTGCGGGCATCGCTGAACGGCTTTGTATCAGTAGTAAAACAGTGTCTAATCATTTGGCGTTGCTGAAAAACAAGCTACAAGTCAACTCCTCTGTGGAGCTGATTCACCTGGCTGTAGACGCTGGCCTGGTGCGCTATGGCCAGCGGGGTGCTGGCCAAAGTCAATGATTTTACCAGTCAAACGGACAGCCCGTGCATCCCTCCATATAAGTGCCCTCGAAGGTAGCGTAATGAATGCGGCTGTCGGTCAGGTTGGCCAGGCCAAGTTTTGCTTCCTGTAGGTTGGCACCGCGCAAATTGGCACCCTGAAAATCAGCTTTAGGCAACCAGGCAATTTCAAAACTGCTAAAAGACAGGTTGCTGCCTTGCAGTTTGGCCCCGGCAAATCGTGAAAAGTCAAAATTGGCGCCGGTCAGGTCTGATCCGCTAAAGTCTGTGCCCTGTGCAAACAGATATTCGCCTTGCATGCCTTGGAGTTTGGCGTTTCGCACTTTTGCACCGCGCATGCTGGCCCGGTAAGCCTGCAGCCGGTAACCCGTAATGTTGTCAAGGTTGGCACTATCCAGGTTCGCAGCACGCAGGCTGGTGTGGTTAAGATTGGCGCCGCTCAGGTCGGCACCTTTAAAATTGGCACCGCGCAGGTCCATGTTCGACAGATCGGCGCCTTGAAGATTTGCGTCAACGCATTGTGTTTGGGGTTCCAGTACGCAGCCGTTAATAACCGGCGATTGGTCTTCACCCGCCATGTAATCGCCGGCTATTACCGGTGCTGTGAGTAATAAAAGCGAAGCGCTGATAAACGGTTTCATGAGGCAGACTCCACAATAAAGGGATTGATTTGGGCCTAGTGCAAACACCCGGCCCAAATGGCTGATAACTTATCGCGAAGCCTGTGCCCATGAGGGAAGTTTGAACACCCAGAACGAACCGCCCTGGGATATAGGCTTGGTCAGCTCGGCCATATCGCCGCCCCACAAGGGAACAGCACCGCCGTAACCGGAAGCCACACCAACGTATT
The DNA here is from genome assembly GCF_002563885.1 of Marinobacter sp. LV10MA510-1. GTDB lineage: Bacteria > Pseudomonadota > Gammaproteobacteria > Pseudomonadales > Oleiphilaceae > Marinobacter. The sequence continues at coordinate 243,260 of NZ_PDJA01000001.1, forward strand.
GTTCGCCGTCCATTTCCCAAGTGATAGGCGATGAAATAATTCCAGAGCCGGTCTGGAACTGCCAAAGCACTTCGCCATTTTCCGAGTTGAACGCTTTCAGATAGCCATCGCCGGTGCCGGTAAACACCAGCCCGCCTTTGGTGGTGAGCACACCGCCCCACAGTGGCATATTTTCTTTGTGTTCCCACTCAATCTCGCCAGTGACCGGGTCCATAGCGCGCAAGATACCGACGTGATCGTCGTACATGCGCTTGATACGGAAGCCCTGGCCCAGGTACGCAGCGCCTTTGTTGTAGGTGACTTCCTCAGTCCAATAGTCTTCTTTCCAGTGGTTAGCCGGAATGTAAAACAAGCCAGTGTCTGGGCTGTAAGCCATCGGGTTCCAGTTCTTGCCACCCAGGAAGGGCGGCGACACTTCAATGGATTCGCCGCGGGTTTCGCCATCCTTTACCGGCGGTGGGCGTTGGTTTTTATTTTCCACCGGGCGGCCATCCTCGCCGATGTGTGAGGCCCAGGTGATGTTGTCGACAAACGGGAAGCCCTTTTTAAATTCGCCGTTGGCTCGATCGACCACATAGAAGAAGCCGTTGCGGTCCGCGTGGCCTGTGGCTTTTACCGTTTCTCCGTCTTCGGTGTATTCAAACAGAACCAGTTCGTTGTTGCCGGAGAAATCCCAGGCATCATTAGGCGTATGTTGGTAGAACCACTTCACTTCACCGGTGCTTGGGTCTACGCCCATCTGGCCCGAGGTGTACAGGTTGTCGTAATCGGCCGGATCGCCGCCGGGAGACGTGCGGTGCCAGGTGTTCCACGGGGCCGGGTTACCGGCGCCAATGATGATGGTGTTGGTTTCAGCATCAAAACTGGCGCTCTGCCAGGGTGCTCCACCGCCTTGGCTCCAGGCCGCGACCTTTCCGGTTTCGGTGCTAGGGTCGTCAGGCCAACTGGGTGCACTGGCATCGCCGGTGGGCGTGCTCTTTTCGCCGTTCAGCCGCCCGTAGTGACCTTCTACAAAAGGCCGCATCCACACTTCTTTGCCGGTTTCCGGATCGCGGGCATAGAGCTTGCCGACAATGCCGAATTCATCACCAGAGGAGCCGTGAATCAACAACACCTTGCCGGTTGTCTGGTCTTTCACCAGCGTTGGCGCGGCGGTCATGGTGTAGCCGGCTTCGTGATCGCCGAACTTCTCGCGCCACACGACTTTACCGGTGTCTTTGTTCAGGGCAACAACGCCGGCATCCAGCGTGCCAAAAAATACTTTGTCGCCATAGATAGCGGCGCCGCGGTTTACTACATCACAGCATGGACGAATGCCTTCAGGCAGGCGGTGGGAGTATTCCCACAGGCGTTTACCGGTTTTTGCATCCAGGGCGAAAATTCGCGAATAGGAGGCGGTTATATAAATAATACCCTCGTGAATGATTGCCTGGGATTCCTGTCCGCGCTGTTTTTCGTCACCAAACGAGAAAGACCAGGCCGGCACGAGACGCTCTATGTTTTTTCGATTCAACGTGTCCATCGGGCTGTAACGCTGGGCCTTTGGGCCAATGCCGTAGCCTAATACGTCGTGGGTGGTTTCGGCATCGCTGGCGATGTCTTCCCAGGTAACGCCAGTAGCGTGACTTTGGGTGGCAACCAGTCCGGTTGTTGAGCTCAGAAGAAGGGCCAGGCCCATTCCGCGGATCAGTGGGTGTTTTTGGCTTGTGATGTTCATGTGTATTCCTCACGTTTTTGTTGTGATGTCTTCGTTGCTGCTGTCGACCCACTGAGTATTATCCTGAGGCGCCGCTCGCGGCGACGGCAAAACCCACCCAAGAATCAGGAAAAAGCCATAAAAATTCGGGAAAAATGCCCTTACGTCCGCTTTGTTGCTGATAAGTGGTCAGTTTCAGCAGACTTGTTGAGGTTGTCGTGCTTTGGCCTTCGCTCTGACTGTCTACTACCAAGGAACTAAGCCGAAACCTCCAAAGTGGCATTCGGATTCGCTGACACGTTTCTTACAATGGTTGCAGTTACTGGCGTCTCATGAATCCAATAGCCAGCGCACGGGGAATCAACAGAGGTAAGAATCATGGCAATCTCTTTTTCATTCAAAGCACTGGCAGCGGCCGTCTTACTGGGCACGGCGGGTTTGGCGATGGCGCACGGCAATGTCACCCCACAAGCGGTAGATACCGGCAACCTCCCGGTATTAGGCGCCGATCTTCTGCTTGAAAACCCGTTCCGTGAGGGTGGTTCCCACGGTGATGCGAACGCTCTGGCTGTGCAGATTGGTGAAAGCGCCTACGCGGGCAACTGTGCTGCTTGCCACGGAATTCGGGCAATGTCTGGCGGCTTAACGCCAGATTTGCGTGAACTTGAAGCATGGGACGATGAGTACTATATGGGCCGGGTACAGAATGGCACCGACCGAGGCATGCCGTCTTGGAAAAAAACGTTGGATCAAAACGCGATATGGGCCATCAGAACCTATGTTGAATCCTTGCCAAAGCCTGAGTGAATGGTGCTGGCCAAAATTATTTTCGGTTCGTTACCGGGCTGGCATTGTGCCGGCCTTTCGCCGTTTGGGAGAAAACAATGAAAGCGCTGTTGCGATGTTTGGTAATGATGCTGGTGTTTCAAACGGGCGTGGCTCAGGAAATGAATGACGGTGACGAGCTGTTGAACCGGCCCGCCGAACGTTCTTACGACATCATTCTGGAGTCCGGTTATCTGAAAGTAGGGGTGTACCAGAATTTCCCTCCTTACTCTTACTTGGTGGATGGCGAACCGCAGGGTGTAGACGTGGAACTGGGCAAACGTATTGCTGCTGCTATGGGTGTGGAATTCAAAGTGCATTGGATTGTACCGGATGAGAATCTCGGGGATGACCTGCGCAACAACGTGTGGAAAGGGCACTATCTGGCCAAGCAACGTCTGGCCGATGTGATGATGCGGGTGCCTTACGACAAACAATACGCCTACATGCAGGATTCTACCGGCGAGTACATGAACGAGCAGGTAGTGCTTTTTGGTCCTTACCAGCAAGAAACCTGGCAAATCGCTTACAACCCGCAAAAGATGGACTCCGTCGAAACCATTGCTATGTTCCAGTACCACCCGATTGGCGTGGAAATAGACACCTTGCCGGACTTTTATCTGACCTCTGGCCTGAACGGTCGTCTTCGCGGTCAGGTTCGCCATTACACCAATGTTCACGAGGCGTTCAGTGCCATGCGCGATGGCGACGTCAGCGCCGTTATGGGCATGCGTGCTGAAATCGATCATGAGTTATCGAAAGCCGAAAACAGCGGGTTCAGGCAGGCTGGCAATGCTTTCCCCAGTATTGGCAAGCAGGTTTGGGATGTGGGAATGGCCATCAAAAGCACACATCGACAACTGGGTTATGCCCTTGAAGAGATTGTGGGCAAGATCGTTAAATCGGGGGAGTTGGAAGGGATGTTTGCTGACGTTAACCTGCGCTACAGCGTGCCCCAGTATTATCGGGCGTTCCTGAGCGAAGAGGCGATTGCGCAGGCCGAGGGTAAACCCTAACGCCCGTTGCAGATGACCTACCATCGCAATTTTTGTTTAAACCCACGCCTTTGACGTGGGTTCTTTTGTGAGGGTAGTACGACCAAGTGATGAGAAAAACACGCCCGGGGAATCATTGTTGATTACACCGGTAAAGCGAAGAATCTGTACAGAGGCGGGAAAACTTCCCGATTCACCGAAAACTGATAACAAGAGACTCGGAGAGCGCAACCATGAGATCGAATAGATTCGGCATTCGCATTGCAGTCAGCGCCTTGGCTTTGGCCGTTTCCTACGGCGCCCAGGCGGTAACCGACGAAGACATTCTGAACGATGCCAACACGCCAGGCGACATTGTCAGCTATGGCATGGGCACTCAAGGGCAACGATTCAGCACCATTGAAGATTTGAACACTGACAACATCCGCTATTTACAGCCCGCGTGGGCGTTTTCTTTTGGCAGTGAAAAAATGCGCGGCCAGGAATCCCAGCCAATGATTAAGGATGGCGTAATGTACGTTACCGCCTCCTACTCCCGCGTTTATGCGATTGATGCAAGAACGGGCTTAGAAATCTGGCAATACGATGCCCGCCTGCCAGATGGCATCATGCCCTGCTGTGATGTGGTCAACCGAGGTGTTGCGCTTTACGGCGATAAAGTCTACTTCGGCACTCTGGACGCTAAGCTGGTCGCGCTGAACAAAGACACCGGCAAGCCGGTTTGGATCAAAACAGTCGCGGATTATCAGGCCGGCTATGCCATCACCGCTGCCCCGATTGTGGTGAAAGGAAAACTGATTACTGGCGTGGCTGGCGGTGAGTTTGGCGTAGTGGGTAAAGTGGAAGCTTACGATCCGGAAACCGGCGACCTGATTTGGACCCGGCCTACGGTGGAAGGACATATGGGCTATGTCTATAAAGATGGCAAGCCCGTTGAAAACGGTATTTCCGGTGGCGAAGCAGGGAAAACCTGGCCCGGCGACATGTGGAAGAACGGCGGCGCGGCCCCGTGGCTGGGCGGCACTTATGACTCCGACACCGATTCGTTATTTTTTGGTACTGGCAACCCGGCACCTTGGAACTCGCACTTGCGACCGGGGGATAACCTGTTCTCCTCTTCGCGCCTGGCCATTGATCCAGATGACGGCAGTATCAAGTGGCACTTCCAAACCACGCCCCACGACGGCTGGGACTACGATGGTGTTAACGAGCTGATTTCATTCAACTACGAAGAAGATGGTAAAACCGTGATGGCTGCGGCTACCGCGGACCGCAACGGCTTTTTCTATGTTTTGAATCGTGAAAATGGCGACTTCATTCGCGGCTTCCCGTTTGTGGACAAAATTACCTGGGCCACCGGGCTTGATCCAAAAACCGGCCGGCCGATTTATGCCGAGACGGGGCGCCCGGGTGACCCTTCTTCAGTCGACGGCATGAAAGGCGAAACGGTTCTGGCGCAGCCGGCCTTCCTGGGTGGTAAAAACTGGATGCCGATGGCGTTCAGCCAAGACACCGGCCTGTTCTACGTACCCTCAAATGAGTGGTCAATGGACATTTGGAACGAGCCCGTATCCTACAAAAAAGGCGGAGCGTATCTGGGCGCAGGTTTCACCATCAAACCAACAAATGACGATTACATTGGCGTTTTGCGGGCTATGGATCCGAAAACCGGCGAGGAAGTGTGGCGTTACGAGAACCCGGCACCTTTGTGGGGTGGGGTAATGGCTACCGCTGGTAACCTGGTGTTCACCGGTACTCCGGAGGGCTTTTTGAAAGCGTTTGACGCCAAAACCGGCGAAGAGCTCTACAAATTCAACACCGGCTCAGGCGTGGTAGGCACCCCGGTGACCTGGATGATGGACGGCGAGCAGTTCGTTTCTGTATCGTCAGGTTGGGGCGGAGCGGTTCCGTTGTGGGGCGGCGAAGTGGCTAAGGTGGTCAAAGACTTCAACCAGGGCGGTATGGTCTGGACCTTCAAACTGCCGAAGGATCGTGTCGCCAGCAAGTGATTCCTGAATGCGATGAAAGCAGGCGCCAGAGGGCTGGATTTGATGATCAGCCGGCTGGCGCCGACTAGTACTAAGGGATGAGTTTTTCACCCCTATCGCATCATTCAACCATAAAGGTTTAGTATTTACATTGGGTGGGTGAATACGAAAGCCCACGTTGGCGAGCAACAAACACAAAAAGAGGTCGAAACCATGATCTATGCACAACCAGGAAAGGAAGGCTCTGTCGTTTCTTTCAAAGCGCGTTATGAAAACTACATTGGAGGCGAGTGGGTTGCCCCGGTAAAAGGGCAGTATTTTGATAATATCACGCCGATTACCGGTAACGTGATTTGTGAAATTCCCCGTTCTACAGCCGAAGACATCGAGCTGGCACTGGACGCGGCGCACAAAGCGGCGCCGGCCTGGGGCCGAACGTCGGTGCAGGAACGTTCCCGTATCCTGTTGAAAATAGCGGACCGTATAGAAGAAAATCTGGAATTGCTGGCGGTTGCAGAAACCTGGGACAATGGCAAAGCCGTTCGTGAAACCCTGAACGCTGACATTCCACTAGCCGCTGACCACTTCCGTTATTTTGCCGGTTGTATTCGCGCCCAAGAAGGCCATATGGGTGAAATCGACCATAACACCGTGGCTTATCACTTCCACGAGCCTTTGGGTGTGGTGGGGCAAATCATTCCCTGGAACTTCCCGATTCTAATGGCAGCCTGGAAGCTGGGCCCATGCCTTGCGGCCGGCAACTGCACGGTATTAAAGCCGGCGGAGCAAACGCCCGCGAGCATACTGATACTGATGGAACTGATTGGTGACCTGCTGCCGCCGGGCGTGCTTAACGTGGTCAACGGTTACGGTATTGAAGCCGGCCAGGCACTGGCGACCAGCAAGCGCATTGCTAAAATCGCCTTTACCGGCTCTACACCGGTAGGCACGCACGTTTTGAAATGCGCCGCTGAAAACCTTATTCCGTCCACGGTGGAACTGGGTGGAAAATCGCCAAACATTTATTTCGCAGATGTGATGAAAGCCGAGCCTGAATTCATCGACAAGTGCATTGAAGGCCTGGTTTTGGCGTTCTTCAACCAGGGTGAAGTGTGTACCTGTCCGTCCCGCGCCCTGGTGCAGGAAGACATGTACGACGAGTTTATGGAAAAAGTGGTTGCCCGTACCAAGGCAATCAAGCGCGGTAACCCGCTGGATACCGACGTTCAGGTGGGCGCCCAGGCCAGCAAAGAACAATTCGACAAGATTCTGTCATACCTTGAGATTGGCAAGCAAGAAGGCGCTGAAGTGCTCACCGGCGGCGGCCGCGAGCATCTGGAAGGCGAGTTTGCTAACGGCTTCTACATCCAGCCCACGCTGTTTAAGGGCGACAACAAGATGCGGGTGTTCCAGGAAGAGATCTTCGGCCCGGTTGTGGGGGTAACTACTTTCAAAACCGAGGAAGAAGCGCTGGCCATCGCCAACGATACCCAGTTTGGCTTGGGCGCCGGTGTCTGGTCCCGTGATACCAACCTTGCTTACCGCATGGGCCGCAACATTCAGGCCGGCCGGGTATGGATGAACTGCTTCCACGCGTATCCCGCCCACGCAGCTTTTGGTGGTTATAAGAAGTCCGGTATTGGTCGCGAAACCCATAAATTGGCGTTGGATCATTACCAGCAGACCAAGTGCATGCTGACCAGCTACGACGTAAACCCGTTGGGCTTTTTCTAGCCCCGGGCTTGCACACTGATCGGGTGTTATTTTTGCCCCGGCGTTTGCCGGGGATCTTTCTTTGTGAGGGGCAGTCATGTGTTGCTCTTCTTTGGCCCCCCGTGGGCCTTTTTTGTTTTGCCGCGCTAAAACGTGCTTGGGCATGTTGGCGAGGCTCCGCCTTTACAACACAAGGTGCCCTAAAAACAGTGCGAAAGTACCATATTGGTCATTTGCTGCTACCTTTACGATGGGTTTTAGGGAAGAGGTGAAAGCGCCGATATTCCCTTGATGCGCAAACAATCACTATAAAAGAGGTATGCATTATGTGGACAAAGCCAGCTTATGAAGATCTGCGTATCGGTTTCGAAGTTACTATGTACTTCGCCAACCGCTGAAGTCTGAAGTAGCCAGCGCCTCGGCGTTGGCTGTTTTACTTCCGGAGCTTCTGCTTATGTATATTCAGGTTCTTGGTTCAGCGGCAGGCGGCGGTTTTCCCCAGTGGAACTGCAACTGCACAAATTGCGACGGTTTGCGAAAAGGCACTGTTAACGCCCACGCACGCACCCAGTCATCCATCGCGGTCAGTGAAGACGGCGAACGCTGGATTCTCTTTAACGCCTCTCCCGATATTCGCGCCCAGCTGGCGTCGTTTCCTGCCATGCAGCCGGCTCATGCGCTGCGCGACACAGGCATTGCAGCGGTACTGTTGATTGACAGCCAGGTGGATCACACAACCGGCCTGTTGACTCTGCGTGAAGGTCTGCCGCTGGACATCTGGTGTACCGCACAGGTGCACGAAGACCTTAGTTCCGGCTTTCCGCTGTTCCCTATGTTGAAACATTGGAACGGCGGCCTGAACTGGCAGGAAATTGCCCTTGGCGATGGCGCCCAAGCTTTTGTTATTCCCTGTGCGCCGCATCTGAAACTCACCGCTATTCCCTTGCTGAGCAATGCGCCGCCTTATTCGCCACGCAGGGACCAGCCGCACCCCGGTGACAATATTGGCGTGTTCATTGAAGACACGCGCACAGGGGTCACCGTGCTTTACGCACCGGGGCTTGGCAAGCCTGACGAGCACATACTTCAATGGATGCGCCAGGCTGATGTGTTGATGGTTGATGGCACGGTATGGCATGACGACGAAATGATTCGCCAGCACGTCGGCACAAAAACCGGTCAAGACATGGGGCATCTAGCTCAAAGCGGCCCCGGTGGCATGATTGAAGTGCTGGACACTATGCCGGCCAGGCGCAAGATTCTGATACACATCAACAACACCAATCCGATTCTGAACGAGGACTCCGCCGAGCGGGCGCAGCTGGCGCAGCACGGAATTGAAGTGGCCTGGGACGGAATGCACATTGATCTGTCGGAGGCGCCATGAACGCCATTGTGAAAACCACCCTGAATCACGCAGACTTTGAACAGGCGCTACGTAATAAGGGCCGGCTCTATCATATCCATCACCCCTATCACCAAGCCATGTACAGCGGGCAATGCAGCCCGGAACAAATCCGTGGCTGGGTGGCCAACCGCTATTATTACCAGGTGATGATTCCGCGCAAAGACGCGGCGATTATGGCCAATTGCCCAGATGCCAGCGTGCGCAAACAATGGCTGCAGCGTATTCTTGACCACGATGGTCACGACGGCGATGTGGGCGGCATTGAAGCCTGGCTGTGCCTTGCAGAAGCTGTCGGGCTGACTCGCGAAGAAGTGATCGACCAGCGCCATGTGTTGCCCGGCGTGCGGTTTGCGGTGGACGCCTATCTGAATTTCGCCCGCCGCGCGACTTGGCAAGAAGCCGCCTGTTCTTCGCTGACCGAGCTGTTTGCGCCGGAAATTCACCAGTCTCGTCTGGACAGCTGGCCAGAACATTACCCGTGGATTGACGAGGCGGGCTACAGCTACTTCCGCAAGCGGCTTTCGGAAGCCCGCCGCGATGTGGAGCATGGCCTAGCCATTACGCTTGAATATTTCACCAGCGCAGCCGATCAAGCTCGCGCCCTGGAAATTCTACAGTTTAAGCTGGATATTCTCTGGAGCCTGTTAGACGCCCTGACTATGGCTTACAGTCACAAAACGCCGCCGTTCCATACGGTTACCGATCAGCAAGTCTGGCACAGGGGTCTGTGATGGCAGACTCGGCAGAGGTTGGGGGAACAGATGGAAACATACCCCGTTTCCGCCGTGGTTTCCGGTTTCAGTGGGAGCCGGTACAAAACGGCTATGTGTTGCTCTACCCCGAGGGCATGGTGAAGCTTAACGAAAGCGCCGGCGCTATTCTGCGCGAAGTGGACGGCCAGCGCTCCGTGCAGGACATTATTAGTGCGTTGGAACAGGCCTTTCCCGAGGCCGGGTCGCTGGCGGACGATGTTAACGAGTTTCTGCAACACGCCTGCGAACAACATTGGATTGAACTTTCATGAATATGCCTTTATCCACGCTGACCGGCCAGAAAGCGGCCACCATTGGGCCACCGTTATGGTTGCTGGCGGAGCTGACCTACCGCTGCCCGTTGCAGTGCCCGTACTGTTCAAACCCATTGGATTTTGCACAGACCGAGCGTGAACTCAGCACGGAAGACTGGGTGAAAGTACTACGCCAGGGGCGGGAGATGGGCGCGGCCCAACTAGGGTTTTCCGGCGGTGAGCCGCTGGTGCGTCAAGATCTTCAAGAGCTGATTGCTGAAGCGCGGCACTTGGGTTACTACAGCAATCTGATTACGTCTGGCCTGGGCCTGACTAACGCCAAAGTAGAGGCGTTCGCCGGTGCCGGGCTGGACCATATTCAGGTGAGTTTTCAGGCCTCAGACCCGGAGCTGAACAACGCTTTGGCAGGTTCGCGCAAAGCGTTTGAACAAAAATTGGCGATGGCGCGGGCGGTGAAAGAAGCGGGCTACCCCATGGTTCTGAATTTCGTGATCCACCGCCACAACATTCATCAGATGAACGACATTATGGCGCTGTGTAAGCGCCTGGGGGCGGATTTTGTCGAGCTGGCTACCTGCCAGTATTACGGCTGGGCTTTTAAAAATCGCGAAGGGCTAATGCCTTCAAAGGCACAGCTGGAGAAGGCTGAGCGGGAAGTGAATCAGTATCGTGCGCGCCTGCTGGACGAGGGTTCGGCCATGAAGCTGATTTTTGTTACCCCCGACTATTACGAGGAGCGCCCTAAAGCCTGCATGAACGGTTGGGGCAGTCTGTTTTTGACGGTGGCACCGGACGGTGCTGCCTTGCCATGCCACAGCGCGCGTTTGTTGCCTATCGATTTTCCCAATGTGCGCGACAATGATCTGAAACACATCTGGTACGACAGCCCGGGCTTCAACCATTACCGCGGCGATAGCTGGATGCCGGAGCCGTGTCAGTCCTGTGATGAAAAAGAAAAAGATTTTGGCGGCTGCCGCTGCCAGGCCTTCCTGCTGACCGGTAACGCCGATAACGCCGACCCGGTGTGCAGCAAATCGGCCCACCACGACCGCGTCCTGGCTGCACGCCAGGCCGCCGACCATGCCACAGCAGGCATTGAGGAACTGACCTATCGCAACGCCGGCAACTCCCGCATGTTCTTCCGCAGTTAGTCAGCCCGCAGCCAAAGGCTTACTGAGCGCCACCGAAGCCTGCGCTGGCTACACCCAGCGCAGCGGTTTGGTGGCGTCAGGCGCTGGCGTATTCTGGCTGCAAAACGAACCCGAAACCGGCGCCAGCCGGATATGGCACCTGGATGACCAAGGGGTAGCGTTGGCGTTGGATACCAATCTGCGCAATCTTCGCAGTCGGGTGAATGGCTACGGGGGCGGTGTCCTGGCTGCCGCACCGGATGGCGTGTTTGCCGTTAGCGACGATCAACGCATTCACTTTATCCCCTTGGGTGCAGAGCAAAGCCAGGTGCTGACGACCGATACCGCCGCTTATGGCGGATTGCGGGCTGATCCATTGCGGCAACGGGTGCTGGCGGTACGTGAAACCGGGCAGGGCGTGGTGAATGGCCGCCAGCAACTGGTCGCGGTGGCTCGCGATGGCACGCTGACGGTGCTGCACCAGGGCGAAGATTTTTACAGTGCGCCCGCGTTGTCGGCAGACGGCCGGCACATTGCCTGGGTGAGCTGGCAACTGCCCGATATGCCCTGGCTGCAAACCCGTGTGTGGACGGCGAACATAACGGGTGATGGCAAACTGGAGAATTCTCGGGTGCATACTGCTCCCCAGCCAGCGTCTATTCAGCAGCCGGTGTTTGCGGGGCAGGACCTTTGGGTGCTGTCCGACCATGAGGGCTGGTGGCAACCCTGGCAACTCGACACCCGGAACCCCGCGAGCATCTGGACAAAAGCCGCGGTGCCCGAATGCGACCATGCCAATGCACCCTGGCAACTGGGTGAAGTTCACCACTGCCCGCTACCGGGGGGAGGTTGGGCTCGCGCTCATTACCACCTCGGCCGTGGCGAGTTGTGGTTGTCGGGCCCTGGCCATCCAAACCCTGCACGGATTGCGCCGGCGTTCAGCGATTTTCGCAGCGTGTGCAGCTGTGGCGATTTTCTTTATGCCATTGCTCGTTCCCCGGACCGCCTGGATGCGGTGCTAAAAATAGACCCGCAAAGTGCTGAGGCGAGTGTCGTCGCTGGTGGCGAACCAGCGCTGCCCGGGCACGGTCTGGCGCAGCCAGTCTCGTTTCGAGTTCCGGCCCTTGCCCAGGAAACGACCGCGCCCCAAGGCTTTTTATATGTGCCTCTGACACCCGGCACCAAGCCACCGGCCCTGATTCTGGTGGCCCACGGTGGGCCAACCTCGGCGGCCTATCCGGTATTCAACCCCCTGATTCAGTTCTGGTGCCAGCGCGGCTTTGCCGTGGCGGAAGTCAATTACCGCGGTAGCAGCGGGTATGGCCGTGCATTCCGGCTTGCACTGGCGGAGCGCTGGGGCGAGATTGATGTGGAGGACATGGCGCGGGCTGCAGATTCCCTGGTTGGCGCTGGCCAGGCCGATGGTAATCAGGTGTTTATTCAGGGCCGCAGTTCTGGCGGCTATACCGCGTTGATGGCATTAAGCCAGGATCAGCGCTACCGCGCCGGCGCCAGCCAGTTCGGCGTGACTGACCCTATGCAGTTACGGCGTATGACCCATCGCTTTGAATCCGGCTATCTGGACTGGTTGTTGGGGTGTCCCGACCGTCACCCACAACGTTGGCAGGCCCGTACACCCCGGTTACGTGCGGCGGCAATGGCCGCGCCGGTGATTTTTTTTCAGGGTGGGCAAGACAAAGTGGTGGTGCCCGAACAGACCCGCATAATGGTCGCGGCCATGGAGCAAGCCGGGCACAAACCAGAGCTTCACTGGTTTCAGAACGAAGGCCACGGTTTTTTACAACAGGCGAATCAGGCGGCCATGCTAGAGGCACTTTTCAGCTTTTATCAACGGCAGGGCGAAACACCCATGAATGCATAGAAAGCTTGAGTTAAACTCTCGGCTATTGCGTACAAAAATAAACTTAACGTCGAGTGCTTGTTCATGGGTCACGACATATCCGCTTTAAGAAAATTTGTCTCGCCAGAGATCGTATTCGGAGCCGGATCAAGGAAGTCTGTCGCTAACTTTGCCAGTAATTTTGGCGCAAAACATGTGTTTCTGGTGTCTGACTCAGGTGTTGCGGCCGCCGGCTGGGTGGGCGAAATCGTTACCTTGCTGAACGATGCCGGCATACGTACCACGGTTTACACCGGGGTATCGGCAAACCCCCGTGTTGATGAGGTTATGGCCGGTGCCGAACTGTACAAATCTTCCGAGTGCGATGTGATTGTGGCCATTGGCGGCGGCAGTCCGATGGACTGCGCCAAGGGTATTGGCGTTGTGGTCAGCGATGGCCGCCACATTGTGGATTTCGAAGGGGTAGACACCATTGTAAACCCGCCGCCACCGATGATACTGATTCCGACCACGGCCGGAACCTCGGCTGATGTGTCACAGTTCGCCATCATTTCGGACCCTGCGCGCCGCTTCAAATTTTCCATCATCAGCAAAGCGATTGTGCCGGATGTTTCGCTGATCGATCCCGAAGTGACCGAAACCATGAGCAGCTATCTGACTGCCTGCACCGGCGTTGACGCCTTGGTGCATGCTATAGAGGCTTATGTGTCTACGGGCAGCGGGCCCTTGACCGATTCCCACGCGCTGGAAGCGATCCGCCTGATTAACCGCAATTTGGAACCCTTGGTGGCTAATACCGCCGATGCGTATTTGCGCGAGCAGATCATGTTGGCGTCCATGCAGGCCGGTCTGGCGTTTTCCAACGCAATCCTGGGTGCGGTTCACGCTATGTCCCACAGCCTGGGTGGTTTTCTGGATTTGCCCCATGGATTATGCAACGCGGTGCTGTTAGAACACGTGGTGGCTTACAATTTCCACTCAGCGGAAGAGCGCTTTCGTCGTGTTGCAGAAGCCATGAATATCGACACTCGTGGCATGAGCCAGGCCGAAATTCAGAAACGCTTGATGAGTCGCATTATTCAGCTCAAGCGCACCGTGGGGCTAGAGGCCAAGTTGTCAGAGTTGGGGGTCAGGGTGTCTGATATTCCGTCTCTCTCTGGCTTTGCATTGCAGGACCCGTGTATTTTGACCAATCCTCGCAAGTCGTCACTCAGAGATGTTCAGGTTGTGTATGAAGAAGCCCTTTGATGACGACCGTGGCTATGAGGTGGGTGATTTGTTGGGGCTGGGTCGCCAGTCTGTGCGCAAGAACTATTACCTCACGCTGCAAGAGCGCCTGGAGGAGTTAGAGCGGGAGCGTAATCGCTATAAGTGGCTGTTTGAAAAGGCACTCCACGGTATTTTTCAGGGTGATTTACGGGGTGGTTTTCTGGCTTGCAACCCGGCCATGGCCAAAATCTGCGGTTACCTCAGTGCTGAAGACTTGCAATCCCGGGTTATCCGCTTGCGTGAACAGCTTTTTTGCAGCGCCAATGAGTTTGATGCATTGCGCCAGGAGCTATTAGATAGCGGCAGCCTGAGCGCTCGCGAAACCCGCCTGCGTCGCGCCGATGCGACGCCGGTTAATGTCGCTATCACCCTGCTTAGGCGGCCAGATCTGGGGCCAGAGGTGGTTGAGGCGTTTGTGGCAGATATAACCGAGCGGGTGCAGGCGCGGCAGAAGCTAGTGCAGGTTAATGCTGACCTGGAGCGCCGGGTAGAAGAGCGCACCCAGGCGCTGCAGAACGCCAACGTTGGGCTGCATTTTCAGATTGCCGAACGGGAAAAAGTCGAGCGCGAACTGGTTATCACCGCCCAAGCCGCGCGCGATGCGAACCGCAGCAAAGACAAATATCTGGCAGCGGCCAGCCACGATTTACTGCAACCCCTGAATGCCGCGCGCCTGACCATATCGGCGCTGCAAGAAAGCGCGCTGCCGGCGGAAGAGGCGAGGATGGTGCACCAGGTGCATCGCGCGCTTGAAGGTGCCGAGGACTTGCTGGCGGATTTGCTGGATATTTCAAAACTGGACCAGCAGGCCATGGTACCGGATCTGCTATTGACCGACGTTGCTGCTCTGGCCAAAAGCCTGGGTGAAGAATTCGAAGCGGTGGCGACCAACGCCGGCGTGCGGTTCCACGTTCGTACTATTCCGGCGCTGGTAAAAACCGATCAGCGTATGCTCACCCGCATTCTTCGTAATTTACTGAGCAACGCCTTTCGCTACACCCTCAGCGGCCGTGTTCTGCTGGCACTGAGAGCCCGCCGCGACAGCCTGCGTATTGAAGTGTGGGATACCGGTGTGGGTATTGACGAAAGTAAGCTGAAGGATATTTTTACCGAATTTCATCAATTGTTGCCGCAAGGAACCGGCGGTCGCCAAGGTGCCGGGCTGGGGCTGGCGATTGTTGAGCGAATGGTGTCGGTGTTGGGCTACCGGATAGACGTGGTTTCGCGGCCGAGCAGAGGTTCGCGGTTTGCGCTGGTGCTGCCGGTGGACATGCAATCAGCCCGTCGAGCCGCGTTGCCGGCCACTGAAATTGTGCCCAGCTTTGTTCACGGCTTCGCTGGCATTTGGATAATGGTGATTGATAACGAGCCGGCCATACTCGCAAGCATGAAGCTGCTGCTAGAGCGCTGGGGCTGTTTGGTGATCACCAGTCCTGACGAGCATCAGGCTCTGGAATACCTGCGCCAGACCAATAACGTACCTGCAGCGGTGCTCGCCGATTACCACCTGGATGATGAAAAAACAGGCTGGCAGGCCATTTCAGCGATACGGACGTTATTGGGCGTGCCGGTACCAGCCGCCCTGATTACCGCAGACCGGGGCGATGAATTGCGTAAGCTGATGCGAACGCAGGAGGTGCCGATTTTAAACAAGCCGGTAAAACCCAACCGTTTGCGGGCATTGCTGACGAGTTTGCTGTCTGTGAAATAACGCAATGCCCGTGGTGATTTACAACACGGGCTTTGTGCCACGAACGAGCCGCTGCTATTCAGGCAGGGTTTCCCCGGAGCCACCCATTTCAGCGGGCATGTCTTTCATCTTGGGCAGGCCGTCTTTAATCGGTAACACCGACTCTTGATAATGCACATGCAGGGCCGGTTCAAATTCCAGATCCGGCAGGTTGGCAACGTATACATCCACCAGGCCCCAGGCAGGGTGGTCGGTAAATACATGGCCGCCGCACTGCTTGCACCATTTGCGGTGACTTTGCTCGGTCAGATGAAATTCAGCGACCTGATCAGCGCCCGAGAGCACTTCAAGCACGTTCGCGGGCCACAGCGAAAACGCATTGACCGGCCCTGCAGACCAGCGCCGGCAGGAATCGCAGTGGCAAAAGCCCATTGCTTCGGGAGTGCCGCTGACTTGAAACTGGACTACGCCACAAAAACACGCGCCTTGATGCTGATTCATTGCTTCACCCTCGTATTATTGTTCTGCTGATACAGTCTCAAAACAGCGATGGTTCTGTACATAAGACCAAATTGGTAATTTAAAGCGACTTTAGTTGTAGGCCACCTTCACCGGGTTTTCATTTTCAGATTTGACCCATCCGCTATTTCACTTCAGGATACTGTATAAATAAGGCTATGTTGGTATCTGCTGTTGTTTTATTCCTATCGCAGAACGAAGCCATGCCTCTTCTGATGAATCTCCGTTTTCAAAAAGCCGCCGCCAAGCTAGGTAGTTAGGCAAATATGCTGTACCCACGCCACGAAAGCGCGCTATCCAACCCTTCAGTCGGCTGATATAAGCGTTGACGTTCTGAATGTGGTATTCCTTGCCAATCACTCGCTGATGATCGAGTGTGATCAGTCGATGATGCGCGATGTCATGCTCGGCAGAGAAGGTTTTATACCAGCTGTGCCCGTCCGAACACAAAATCGAATCATGGTCTATGATCGGCTCCAGAAATGCGTGGACAGCTGATTTATTAAGCGTCGGACCTACCAGATCACTGATATGGCCGTTGCGATCACGAACAATAACGACTTGAACCTTATCCGCTTTCTTCTTTTTGCTGCCTTGCCCACCGCGCTTCCGTGCCATCCGATGCGTGAGGCGACGCTTTCCCTTACAAGATTCGAGAAACCACGTTTCATCGACTTCAATGATCCCCGATAAGGCGTTGGCATTGGTTTTGGCGGCAGAGGCTAAAAACCGGTGCCGCCAGCGAAATGCGGTTTTTAGATCGATGCCCAAGCGCTTCGCCGTGATGCGTAGCGTTAAGCTATCCAGCATGCAGCCCAGATACGCAAACCACTTATCACGGTGATGCAGTTTGGCCAGGGGCGTACCGGTGAGGGTGTTGAATGTTTTGTGGCAGACTGGATTGTGGCATCGATACCGCTGCAAGCCACCAGAACGCCCCCATTTGACGGGGTGTTCATTGCCGCAGTGAGGGCATAAAGGATGAGGTCTAGCCGTTTCGATTAGGGTGTCAGCCTGAGCGTTAATCTGGCCAAGAATTTGATTCGCGAGGTATTTTTTGAGTTCAACAGGGAGGCAGAATAGTAACTGTTCAATGGCGTTGATGTCTGTTCGCTTCATGACGTACTCCAGGGAAAACTGGATATACAGTATTTTATACAGTAATGTATAAATACGCCAACAGCAGATACCAACATATCCACATATAAACAGTAATCGGTGAAAATGATGATGACCGCCACCGCGACATCGTTCGTCACGATCAGACGCCAGTTTGATTTCCGCAGTATTGAAGTGGGTCGCTGGGTTACGCCAGAAGAGCGTGATTTTGCAGCGGTGCGTTTCTACCAGGCGCTGTGCGATTTAATGGCAATCCTCAAGAGCCCAGAGCTACTGATCTCGTTACGGAGCACGCTTAGTCTTCAGTACGGCATTGGTGGCAGGCCCGGTGTGGCCGCACACTACATTCCGGCGACACGGCAACTGGCGCTGGCCAAAAATGCCGGTGCGGGCAGTCTGGCTCATGAGTGGTTCCATGCCTTTGATCACTATATGGGCAATAAGGCCTTCCACAACCCGGTCAAGCATGGCTTTGCGTCCAGCGCATGGCTTGATAGTAAAAAACAGAAACAGCATCCGTTAAACGCCCGACTCGATCACTGCTTTCGCACTATCTTACTGAACGAGAGCGGCACTGAACCCAGTGATCAGTTTCAGTGTTCGCAACAAGCAGACAAGAAACTGAAAGTACTGTATTACGCTCGCCCCGAAGAGCTCTGCGCACGGGCCTTTGAAGCTTTTGTTGAAGACAGCAAGCCCAGCAATAGCTTTCTGGTACGTGGCACTGTTTATTCGGATGAGGCAAAGACGGGGCTATACCCAAGGGGCCAGCACAGAGAAGCGATTAACGAAGCTTTTGAAAACTACTTCCAGGCCTTGGGTAGGGCGTTATACCGCGAGCAGGCCCAAGCTGGATGAGAGGGGTAATCGCTCTCGTTGAGCCTGTATCAGCTCTCTTAAGAAAGGCGTTTTGAGTTAGCGATAGTACGTTCATGAAGAGGTTCAAGAATGCGCAAGCTGGTTGTCCACCAAGGCGTGTGGTCGCCGGACAGTATACCTAACCACGCCATTTGCACCTCAAGCCCCGTGTTCCAAAGCGCAGCGAGTTTTTCAGTGACCATGCGGCGATTTTCCAAAATCATTTTTGGATTTGAGGGAGCGTGCGTCGCCAGCATGCCAACGCGTAAATTTATGGTTAACAGTGCGGCAGGTCCGGCATCTATGAGAATGCTGCCCAGCTTTCGAACATCGGATCTAGCGTCGGATGTCATCGGAATTATTGCGGATAGGCAATTATGTTTAGACATTGTGCTTTCCAGAAATGAATGATTGGTAATGCGGCTGCTAATCGCTCGAAAATTCATACCAATCGCGAAGTATACGACAATGGTTACTCAACCGATTGCCTAGATTAGCATGCTATCACTATTATCAGGCTGCGGAATGATCTGCACATCACAACTTGGCGTAAGATTTAAAACACCCAATGCGAGAATAAATCCAATGCACATGACACTTAGCGATTTGAAATCCCGCAAGCACGAACCCATCAGCCTGGTAGAGATCGTGTCCATGGAGGGTCGTTATTACATGGTCCGCTTTTACATGGGGGGCTCAGGCTATGTTCTGGTGAATGATCAGGACAAAGTGATTATGTTTTTAGGTGCCAGCGCAGCACGTGAAGCAATGCGTGATTTTATTGTGGCGGATTTTGACTTGATTCCGCCGACCGGAACTGACGAAATGATCGGTATGCCGGATTCCAGCTCCGAGCCCATGCGGGTCCAGTTTTAGCGTATTGCCAAATGGTCTTTGCCAGGTTTCGGCTTCTTAGCCATCTGTCTGCTGACACTTGGTACTTCACCATTCAAGCCAGGGATGACAATGGGCTGCTAAGTTCGCCTTCAGACGTAGTAAGCAAGAATATTCCCAGCTAGCCGATCACCCCCTTGTGTTTCAGGGCAGAGGGTTGGTTAGTGGCAATGTGATGGTAAAGGTAGAGCCGATACCAGGGGTTGAGTTTACGTTGATGTTGCCGCGGTGCTTTTCGATGACGGTTTTGACGACAAACAACCCCAGGCCGGTACCGTAGTTACCAGACAGTTCGCTGCTTTTCTGGCGCTGAAAACGATCAAACAGGCCAGGAAGTTCATTGGCGTCAATGCCGTTACCCTCGTCTGCAATGGCCAGGCACGCCAGATGGCCCGCCCGGAATACCTGAATAACAATCTTCGACCCTTCCTCGCTGTACTTGATGGCGTTGCCAATCAGGTTGATGACAGCCCGCTCCAGTAATTCCGGATTACCCCTTAGCCAAAGGTCTTCGGTACCCTGCAAATAAATCTGAATCCGTTTGCCAATGGCCTGTTCAATCACGCTGTCGCGGGCATTTTCGACAATGGCCAGCAGTTCGCATTCGTAAAATCGTGCTTCGGTTAATTGCTCGGCCCGCGCCAGCTGCACGAACTCTTCCGCCAGGTGATAGCTGCGGCGGGCCAGTTTTCCCAGCTGGTCCAGTTCTGCGGGCTGGATTTGTCCCGGCCCCCGGCGTTTAAGTTGTTCAATCAGCGCCAGTTGTGACACCAGTGGCGAACGTACGTCGTGGGAGATAAAGTCGATGGCTTCACGGTGCTGTCGCTGCTGTTCGCGCAATTCTGAAATATCGGAAATATTGGCGATAATTCCATGCTGATCGCTGTCTGGTAAGCGGAATGGCGCAAAGTGAATGAGAAAATCACGGCTGCGAACGCTCAAATCTGTGGTGCGTGCCTGCCTCACAATCAGTGTGTCAGATACGATTTCGTGCCAGGGCGCAGCGGGCTCTGGGTCGTGGCCGTTCAGCAGGCGAGTCAAAGACAAACCGAAAAGGCTGGGCATGGGCTCGCTAAACCAGCGTTCGATGTGGCCGTTGGCAAAGCGGATCATTCCCAGTTGGTCGGTTACGATAATACCGTCTGGCATGTGTTCAAAACTGTGGCGGATGAATCCGTGCAGGCGCGCCAGTTTTTGATTGGCCAGCTGCGCCCGCTCGAGCCTTGCGGTAAACAGTTCGGTGGGCCTGCTCCGCTTTAGAATGTGTAAATGTGCTGAATCGCCGTTTTCCAGATTTAAACGCTGTAGGTATTGCTGGATCATTTCGCGGTTGAGATCGTCGGGCAGGATCAGACCCAGGTGGTAGTTATCATCGCCTCTTTGTAAGCGTATCCACGCGCGATTGTCGTTGAAGCTCCAGCGTCCTGTGGCCAGGTTTTCCGGGATTTCATCGCTGCCCAGCTTTTCACCTGTCAGCTTGCTGTGTCCGTTTGTGAGTAACCAGCCTCTTGGGTGAAACAGGGTTTGCAACTGTTGTAACAGTAACGGCGGATAAAGGTCGGCGGCTTCGGGCAGTTCAAGGTGAGGGCCGTCAGAGAGCTTGTCGAGCTGAAAGTTCAAAAACTGACCGGTTATAGTGAGGCGTAAACCGCTGGTTACCGGCATTGCTAGCAATGGCATGATGGCGGCATTGGTGATGGGCAGCCAAACATGCCCGATGAACAGTAACGCCACATGCAGCAATAAAAGCGCCAGTGTAATGGCGATGCAGGTAACAATGTTGAGTGACGTTCGCAATCGTGGGAGTGCCAGCGTGATAACGACGATTATCACAAGAACGTCGCTGCTCCATTCAGGGATCAGGGCGATGGCAGGGTTGCGCTCAGTGTTCCAGGCTGGATTCAGTGCCAGCTGGTTTAGCAACCAGCTGTCCAGGCGGTCGGGTAGGGTGGTGAGCTTTATGATGAACGCCAGGGGCAGCAGAATGAGCCCAAGCGCCCAAGGCATTGTTGTGATTTTTAGCCAGTCCCGAGTCATGCTTCCTGCACTAATGTCTGTTCAGCGGTTAATCGATATATAGCTCCGTTGCCGGACCCCAGCGGCTGGCCAGTGGCCCGTCGGAGAGTGCCTTTAGGCGCACAAAATACCGCTTTCCGGGAATCAGGCGCAAGCCTGCCGTATTTCCCGGTATGTCTGCTTCCTTGATGACCGGGTAAAAATCAGGGTCAGCAGACAGCTGCATACGATACTTGCTGGCTGTTTCCACCGATTCCCAGAATAACCGCACCTGTTGGTCCAGGTAGTTAACCGAGATAATGTTTACCGGTGGCAAGCTGCCGTCAATAATCAGGCTGTGGACGTTGCTGGTGGCGCTGGAGTCGCCGCCGGCTTCGGTTTTAACCCGCCAGTAATATTGGCCGGGAGACAGCGATTGCGACAGTTTTGCCTCGCTTTGTTGTGCCCACTCGCTGGTTGCGACCAGGTTTTCGAACTGCGCCGTGGCTGAGATCTGAATTTGGGCGGTTTCGCTGTCGCCGTTCAGGCTCCAGCTAAATTCGGGCTGATTTGTGGTGGTGGTTGCGCTGTCGCCAGGTTCCAACAATTTGGCGGCGCGAGCTTGAAGGTCAATGCTAAATGGCACAAGCGCAGGCAAACCTTTTATGCCTTGATAGTCTAACGCCGCAAGCTGAATTTCATAACGGCCGTTGTTCAGCCGGCTTATGTCAAAACGGTCACCGGCCAGTGTGCGGCTGTCTACCCATCGCCCGCTGGCGGTGTCAAAAATATCCAGCTTGTGCATTTTCGCAAGGCTTTGCCATTGCAGTTCGGCGGGCAGCTTACGCAGAACGGCCGGCAGACCGGTAACCATGGGTGGCGGTGCAAGTTTGTGCAGGCGAACATCGCCGCCGGGCTGTGCGGCAACGTGAGCGCCATAACCTGCGGGCACTTCTACGGAGCGCCCCTGTTGGCCAAATTTAACCTGGCCATTCATCACCTGCAAACCCGTGCCCCCGGCGTTTGCCTGAATCGCAAACTGAGTGCCATCCACCGCGGCCGTTGCCGAAGGAGTCTCGATTTCGAAACGGCTGCCCCCGCTGACCACATCCTTTACGCGGGTGAAAACCTCGCCACGATTCAGCCGCAAGCGGGTATCAATCATTCCCGGTTTGCCAAACTGGGTCATGCGGCTAAAGGCCAGTCTGGAATTGGGTGACAGCCGGATTTCAGAGCCTTCAGCGAGGGTAATAGTGGCGCTACCGGAGCCGGACAGTAGTTCGTCGCCAGCGCGAATCAGTGTGTTTACGGTCAGCGGCCGGCGCTGGCCGTTGCCGGTTAGCAGTTGCACCAGGCCAGATACAGAGGTCGCTCGGGCAGGCTGGGGTTGGCGCTTAAGCCAGTCCATAGGAATACGCACTTGCTCGCCTGCGACTGGCAGCAGAGCGTTGTTCAGGCTGTTGTGTTTTAGCAGTTGCTGGGCGTTGTGGGGTGGTGCCAGCAATTGCGTGGCCAACTGTTGAACGCTATCGCCTTTTTGTAGGGTGTAAACCCATTCTGCGAGTGCCATGCCCGAGCTGCTTAGGTGCACGCCCGAGCCCATCGCAAGTGGCAATTGGGCCTGTGCAGACGTGCTGTGAAGCAGTGCGATTAAGAACAGTGGCAAAATGCGCACTGTCAGAATACGCACTATCGGGGTACGGCTAGGCCGTGCTTTATCTGCCATTGGCCGCCTTCACTTGCGGTTGCTTCACGCCCTTGTCTGGTTCTGGGGATTTATGGCTTAACGCTTGCTGGCTGAGCGCTTCCAGTCGGTACCCGCGCTGATAAATGGTTTTTATGCGAAATCCGTTATCTGGGTTAAGTCCCAAACGGCGTCGCAATCGGCTCATATGCGTGTCGACAGTGCGGGTGTTGATGCTGCGGTTAAGACCCCAAACCCTTTCTAGCAGGGCCTCGCGGGTTAACAGCCGGCCCTGATTCTGAAACAGAAAAAGAATCAGCTCGTAATCTTTGTCGGTGAGAACCAGTGCTTCGCCATGAAGCTCCACGCTGCGCTGCTGAGTATTGATAACAAAAGGGCCAAAGCACAACTGTGCGGTGTTTTGGGCAGACTGGCTGCGCCGCGACAGGGCGTTGATGCGCGCTATTAGTTCCGCTGCACGCGCCGGTTTGGCAATATAGTCGTCGGCGCCGGCGTCCAGAGCGCTGACAATGTCGGTTTCGCTGTCGCGCTGGGTTAGAAACAGCACGGGGACCGGCCAATTAATCTGGGCGCGCACGTTTTTAAGCACGTCGATTCCGGTCTTGTCCGGAATCTGCCAATCCAGCACCAGTAAATCGTAATTGTTGTGCAGTACAGAGCTCAGAAAAGATTGACCTGTTTCAAAAGCATCGCAGCTGTGACCGCTTTCGCAAATTATGCGCTGGACATGTTGGGATTGCTCCGGCTCATCTTCAAGCAGCGCAATGCGCATCTGGCTCTCCTGAAACAAGTAAGTGGCTATTCAGCGTGGGTTCGCCCGGTTACGTTCGTTTTAACACTTATACGCATAATCATATTGTTGCAAAATTCGGCATCGGATTCCATTTCATTTTGTAGTCGTTTTAACCGGCAGGTCGGGTTTTCCGTTTACATCGTTCACTGTTTGACGGCAGGCGGGGAAAGAACTGCAACCCCAAAACCAACCTTTTTTACTTTTACGCCTGACCAGGGGCGAAAAGCAGAATGGGCAGGGGACCGGTTTTTGGCTGCTGCCATCTTCCGGGCTGTGGTCTTCCAGCGGGCGGGTGCCTTTGCAACCCGGGTAGCGGGTGCAGGCGTAAAAAGCACCGAATTTGCCTTTGCGCTCAACCATGCCGGCGCGGCACTTGGGGCAATGGGGGGCATCCGGGTTGGTTGCTATCTCGGCAGCGTCAGGTGCCAGGGGCGCGGGGTGCCCGATAAATCCCTGAATTTCCTGTTTAAGGGAATCCAGAAACTGTCGCGGCTGGGCTTCGCCGCGCTGAATGGCTTCCAGTGTGGCTTCCCAAACGGCGGTGCGGTCGGGTTTGCTAACAGAGTCTGGCAGCGCGTTTATCAAGGTTTTACCCTTGTCGCTGGCGCGGATATGGCGGCCGTCGCGGGACAGGTAGTCGCGTTTGAACAGGGTTTCCATAATGGCAGCACGGGTAGCTTCGGTGCCCAGGCCATCGGTCTCGCGCAGGGTTTTTCGCAGTTCCGGGTCGTCAACGAAGCGCGCGATGTTGGTCATTGCGGCCAGCAGTGTTGCGTCTGAAAAGTGCTTTGGGGGTTGGGTTTGCTGCTGCAACACCTGGGTGCCGTCGCACAGCACCGGATCGCCGGTGCCCAGCCTGGGCAGTGCCGGTTTTTCCGGTTTGGCTTTGGCGTCGCGCAGTTTCAGTTCAAGCGCTTTCCAGCCGGGCTGTAACACAGCGGTTTCTGAGGTGCGGAACAGGTGGTCGCCAACCTCTACGCCCAGTTTGCCCTCGCGATGGATGGCATCTGCTGCAAATTGCATCAGGTAGTAGCGGCTGATTAAATTATAGATCTGGGCTTCTTTTCCAGATAACGCACCACCTGCGCGACTCCGGTTAGTGGGAATGATGGCGTGGTGGGCGTCTACTTTTTTATCATTCCAGGCTGCGGTTTTTCGTTGCAAATCGGCTGTATTGCTGGCTTCGGCAAGGTCGATATCGACCTTGCCGATAGCGCTAATAACTTGCTGACGCTGGTTGTAATGTTCCAGCGGCAGGTAACGGCTGTCTGACCTGGGGTAGGTGATTAACTGGTGGCGCTCATACAGGCTTTGCGCGGTATCCAGTACTTCTTTGGCGGCCATGCGGAACAATCGGCCGGCTTCGATTTGCAACGCAGAAAGCGACAGGGGCAGTGGCGGCGTCTCTGAGCGGTCGCGAAAGCGGGATTCGCAGATTTTGCCTGGCCTTCCTTCAACTGCGGTGGCGACCTGTTCAGCCGCGCTGCGGTCCAGCAAGCGGTTTTCGCTGTCCAGCAGGTGCCGGTAATCTTCACCTGGTACCCAGCGCGCGCTGAAAGTGCGGGTGTCGGAGTCTTCTTCCATGCCGTGAAAACGGGCTTCCAGCGGGAAAAAGTCCTGAGCTTGAAACTGCTCAATGTGCTGGTCGCGCTTAACCACCAGGCCCAGTACCGGGGTTTGCACTCGGCCAACGGAGTAAACGCCCTGCTGGCCTTGTTGTTGGCCTTTTGTTTGATAAAGCAGAGTGTAAAAGCGAGTCAGATTCAAGCCGTAAAGCCAGTCTGCGCGCTGGCGCGCCAGGGCCGAAGCCGACAGCCGGAGGAAGTCACGGTTATCGCGGGTCTGTTTGAGTGCTTTTGCTACTGCGGCCGGGGTTAAATCGTTAATCAGCAGGCGCCTTACCGGTGCGTCTGTGCCCACATAGTGAATCACCTCGTCTACCAGCAGCTGGCCTTCGCGGTCCGGGTCGCCTGCGTGGGTAATTTCACTGGCTTTGCGGATCAGCGATTGCAGTACTTTAAGCTGGGCGGCAACGCCGGTTTTTGGAGTGAGCTGCCACTTTTCCGGAAACATCGGCAACTGGTCGGCGCGCCAGTTTTTCCAGGCCGGGTTATAGCTGGCGGGTTCGGCGGGCTCCAGTAAATGGCCGATACACCAGCTGACAGTCACCGCACTGCTGCCGCTGCCGCAGCGAATCCAGCCCTGGCCTTTTTGTTGGGGCTGGGGCAATGCAGCGGCTATGGCGCGGCCAAGGCTTGGTTTTTCGGCGATATAAAGGTGCATTGGTGTTCCCGTTTGGCTTAAAACTGACGTGGAGTGCGAATTTAAGATTGAGTTCAAGAGTGAGTTCAAGAGTGAATTTAAGAGTGAATTCAAGAGTGGCTGGCGAGCAGATTAAAGAGCGCCCCGGCAAAAATCTGGGTGTCAGGGGTGGGGCCCGCTACCCGTGCCCGCTGCGAATGTGGCGTTTCATCGCAACGCTGTCAAGGTTGTCGGGTTTTGCGATTACTATATAGTAGACTGTTAATATACAAGCAACGAAGAGTGAGTGTGTAATGGACGTGCAGAAAAAAATTGAGGCAAAGTTGCATCAGGCTTTTAATGCCCAGGTGATGATAGTCGAGAACGACAGCCACAAGCACAACGTGCCGCCCAATTCGGAAACCCATTTCAAGGTGACCCTGGTGTCACCGGCATTTGTGGGGCAATCAAAGGTGAAGCGCCACCAGGCGATCTATCAAGTGCTGGCTGCAGAACTGGCCGCTGGTGTGCATGCGCTGGCCATGCACCCCTTTACGCCTGAGGAATGGGCTGCGCAAAATCAATCCACACCCGATTCCCCAAACTGTCTGGGCGGCTCGAAAAACGACCCCGGGGCAAGCTTTAACAAGAGGGCTGATTCATGAGTCAGTTTTTTCAGGTTCATCCGGATAATCCGCAAAAGCGCCTTATTAATCAGGCGGTGGATATTCTTCGCAAAGGCGGCGTTATTGCGTACCCGACCGACTCGGGCTATGCGTTAGGCTGCCATTTGGGTGACAAATCTGCTTCTGACCGCATCAAACGCATTCGCAAGTTGGACGACAAACACAACTTTACCTTGGTCTGCAGAGACTTGTCAGACATTGGCACTTACGCCAAGGTCGACAACTCCACCTACCGCCTGCTGAAAACCTACACGCCCGGTGCTTACACCTTCATTCTGGACGCCACCAGCGAGGTGCCGCGGCGTTTGTTGCACCCCAAGCGCCGTACCATTGGCGTACGTGTTCCTGACAACGTGATCGTGCATGCACTTTTGGGGGAGTTGGGCGAACCCATCATGAGCAGCACGTTGATACTGCCCGGCGAAACTGAGCCGATGACTGATCCGGAAGACATCCGCGATGCGCTGGAGCACGAGCTGGATTTGATTATTGACGGTGGCTTCTGCGGCATGGAAGCCACCACGGTGGTCAACTTCACCAGTGGCAGCCCGGAAGTGACACGGGTAGGCAAGGGCGACCCGTCGCCGTTTGAGTAAGTTTATTCCACATCAGGCCCGAGCGTTGAAGCTTAAGGCGTAATCGCGGGCGGTGTTGACCGGGGCCGCTGACACGGCTCCGGCGTTGCGGCGCAGCGAGTCGTAGCGGTGCACCAGGTCTTGCAGGCCGTTGAACTGCTGGTTCTCGCTGACCAGTGTGTTCAGTAACGAGTTGTTCACGCCGTAGGCCTGTCCCAGCTTCAGAGCGTTGTCCATAAAGTGCAGCGTGGGTTCGTTCACACTCATGCGCCGGAACGCATCCTGAAACGCGGTGTTTACGTTCAGGTCCCCAGCAATGCGTGCAAACGCCGGGTTCTGGCCTTTGCCTTCGACCGCGATGTTTCCCTGCCCGTCATTTTTGATGTGAATCGCCGTTGCCGGGGGCATGTTGTACTCGGCAATTTTGTGCCGCAGTGTTTCTCTGATAAAGGCAAGATCCTGCCCGACGCTTTTTTTGTAATCGGTAATCGCGAGCTTGCTTACCTTGCGTGTCGAGTCGTCTTCTTTGCTTCCGGAAGGGGTGAACCTGTCTGCCCCGGGCTGCGCATGCAGCTCTGCTTTGCCCTGAGCACGGCTGCCATTGCCAACTGGCGGAGCAGGTGGACGTTTTTCCAGCGCCGTGTGTAATTCGCTGCCGGCACGAAGCAGGGTAGACAGTAGTGACATGACGGTGCCCTCCAGCAGCAGTGTCGAGTTTGGCGTACGAGGTTTGTAGCCACTGTAATCATTTAAGCAAGTAGCGGGCCAGCTCGCGTTTGACGTGATCGCACGTCAAATTGACTTGGATCCAATGAACTCCAAGGGGTTTTGCGGTAAAGTTCGCCGTCTTTTGGCCGTCACCCTATAACAAGCAGCGCCGGTTGAAGTTCCTGATTCGCGCCCCCGCGTCTTTGCGGCTTGAATGCCCGTTGTCGTCAAAGCCATCTACAAGCCAGGTTAACTATGAAAAAACACTATTCCATTCGCTTTATGCTTCTTTTGGCACTCGCGACGGCGTTTTCACTGGTGCTCGCGTTCACCGTATTTTTTAGCGCACAGTCCCAGCGTGAACACGTGGAGGAATTCAGCCATAAATATGTAGACGGCTTGGCGAAATCTTACTTTGATGCGCTCAACACCATGATGGTGACGGGCACCATCAATAATCGTGAAATTCTGCGTGAGAAGACGATGGCGCCGGAAGACGTGCTGAACGTGCGAGTGGTGCGCAGCGATCACCTGAACCGGATTTATGGCAGCGGTAACAGCGCAGAACAAATGCGTGGCCCGCTTGACGAGAAAGCGCTGGCCGGTGAGCGTATTGAGCATTATTCCAGCAACGAAAACGGCCGGGTCTACACACTGATTGAGCCGGTGGTTGCGATGGCAGATTATCAGGGTGTGAATTGCCTGGGGTGCCACCAGGCTCAGGAAGGTGATGTGCTGGGAGCTATCCGTATCGAATATTCCCTGGCTGAAACCGATGCACGGTTGCAGGCGCAATTGCTAACCAGCGCGGGCATTCAGGCAAGCCTCTTTTTGGGGGTATTTGCGATTACCGCATGGGTGTTGGGGCACTTGGTGTTTTCGCGCTTGCGCCGCTTGCGGGACCGCATGGATGAGATATCCAGTAACTCGGATCTGACCCTTGAGCTGGATGTGGTGCGCAACGACGAAATTGGCTCAGTGTCCCGCGCGTTCAACCGCATGATCAGTAAAATGCGAGACAGCATGAACCAGGTTATGCTGAGTGCCGAGCATGTTGAACAAGCCGCGCGTGATATTGCCAGCAAGGCCGGCGCCAGCGAACGGGAGGTGTTGAGCCAGCGCGACAACACCGACCAGGTGGCCAGTGCGACCACGGAAATGGCGGCATCAGCGCTGCAGGTGCGGGAAAGCGCCATCACCACCACGCAAAAATCGGCGGCTACGGCCGAAGCAGCCGGGCTGGGCGAGGAGCTTGCGCAAAGTGCGGTTGGCGGCATTGAGGCATTAAATGCCGAGGTGCAAAACGGTGCCCAGCGTATTGAAGCTTTGAACCAGCGCACCGCGAAAATGACGACGATGCTGGAGACCATTTCCAATATTGCTGATCAAACCAATCTGCTGGCATTGAACGCGGCCATTGAGGCAGCGCGAGCTGGCGAAGCCGGCCGCGGATTTTCTGTGGTTGCCGATGAAGTGCGGGCTCTTGCGTCGCGGACCCAGGTGTCTACGGCTGATATTCGCGACACGATTGACGGCCTGAAAGAAGAGGTTACGGATTGCTTGTCGACTATGCGCGGTGCGTCAGACCGGGCCAGCCAGCAGGTAGATGCCATTTTGAAGGTACAGGCCGAGCTGAAAATTATTGCCCAGGCTACCCGTGAAATTACCAGCCTGAACCAAGAGATGGAAAGCGCGGCTAACGAGCAAAGCAACGTGTCTGATGCCATCAATCAGAACGTGATTGAAATCAGCCGGTCTGCCGAGCAAACCACACTAGAAGCTCAGCAAACCGCGCAAATAGCGGCTGAATTGCTGGTAATGGCCGAAAACCTGCGCCAGACAATTGATCAGTTCAAGCTGACGCCAGGGGCTATTTAGCCTAGGTCAGGAATGACTTAACCGATCAGCAAGCGGTTGAGGATATAGCCGCCAACGGTCAGGAAAGCAAACAGACAGCCCGCCAGTATCAGCGGGCGCAGCCCGGCACGGCGTATCGCAGACACCTGTGTGCTCAGGCCCAGAGCAGTCATCGCCATGGATAGCAGGAACAGGTCAACATGGCGAATGACATTGGTGGCCATGGCGGGCATGGCAATCACAGAGTTAACCGCAGCCGCCGCCAGGAACAGAGCGGCGAACCAGGGAATGACCAGCTTCTGCCGTTCCTTTTTGCCACCGCCGGCGTTTGTTTTGCGATTTGGCAGGCGTACGTTGGCCAGAATAAGCAGGAAAGGCGCCAGCATCATTACCCGTACCATTTTTTCAATGATGGCGCTGTTAGCCGCTTCAGTGCTGATAGCTTGGCCCGCCGCAACCACCTGCGCAACCTCATGAATGGTCGAGCCCACGTAAATACCATACTGGTGTTCTGTCATGCCCAGTAGCGGATACATCAATGGGTAAAGAAACATACTGATGGTGCCAAAAATCACCACCGTTGCGATAGCAACGGATACCTGATCGCTTCTGCCTTTTACCACGGGCTCTGTCGCCAAAACTGCAGCCGCACCACAGATAGAAGCGCCTGCGCCGATTAAAATAGCCGTTTCTTTTTCCATCTTCATCCAACGCCGGCCAATCAGCTGCGCCAGCGCAAAGGTAGAGGCAATCATGATGGCATCCAATAGCACACCGTTAGCGCCAACTGCGCTGACTTGCTGAAAAGTGATGCCAAAGCCGTAAAGAATAATCCCGAGCCTTAGCAGCGAGCCCTTTGCCAAAAATATGCCATCGGCCAGAATAGCGGGTTGATTGCGCAGCACCGTATTGCCCGCCACAATGCCAAGAACGATCGCCAGCGTAAGCGGGCCCATGCTCATACTCTGAAACCAGGATTGTTGGGCCAGAACAAACGCGGCGCCAGCCATTAGGGCCACTAGCGCAAGGCCCGGCAAAATCTGCTTTTTGGGGGTTCCTGTTGTTATATCTTTGGTGTCTGTTAGTGCTGTGTGTTGCTCTGCAGTATTCACCTGCATTCTCCGGATAGCGTTGAGATGGCGCTACTTTACGCCCACGTTATGACGTGATCGAATATGCTTTTATTAAACGCTTATAAGCTGAGGTTATATAGTGCTGAATCTGCATCTGATGAGGATTTTTTACACGGTGGTGCAGGAGGGCAGTTTTTCCGGCGCGGCGACTGTCTTGCACATCAGCCAACCTGCGGTGTCTCAGGGCGTGCGTGAGCTGGAAAGCCAGCTGGGGCTGACGCTGGTGGACCGTATCCAGTCGCGCAAAAGCCAACATGGTCAAAAAATTCAGCTGACCGCCGGTGGTAGCGCGGTATTTGATCACGCTCGCGGTATTTTTGCCTTGGAAAAAGCCGCCGTGGATGACATAGAAGCTCGGGTAGGCGCACACATTGGCAACCTGACGTTGGGCGCGAGCACCACCGTGGCCGGTTATTGGCTGCCGGCGGCAATGGCCGGGTTTGCGCGCCGGTATCCCGGCATTAAAGTGAACGTGCGCGTAGCAAACACCCGGGTAATCAGCGAGTGGCTGTTGGATTGCCAGTTGGATCTGGCGATCGTTGAAGGCGATGTGGAAGACCCACGGATTGAAAGTCGCCATTGGCGTAACGAAGGCTTACTGCTGGTGTCCGGTGCAGAGTGGGCGCAGGGCGAAGGCGTACTGGAGCGAATGAACAGTGGCTGCTGGATTCAACGGGAAGAGGGGTCTGGCACGCGCTCGGTGTGCGATCGCTTGCTCGCAAGCCTGGGCGTTTTACCAAAAACCACCTTGCAGATAGCGTCAAACGAGGGTATCGCCCGGTGTGTTACCAACGGTATGGGGTTTGCGCTCTTGCCCAGGGTGGTCGTCAGCGAACTGCTGGAATTAGAACGGTTACAGGAAGTGGTACTACCCGGTGCTGAACATTTGAGCCGGTCACTTTGTGAATTGCGATTCCGTGACCGCCCTTTGTCGCCATCGGCCCAGGCGTTTGCTGACATCTTGCACAACAAAGCCTAGGCGATAAACGGGCGCTGGTTAGTAAGGCGCGGGGCAGGCTTATTTCTGGCGCTGGACCGAAATGATCTTCAAGTGCAGGTTTTTGCGACCGCGCACCGGCCATTCGATGGATTCGCCCACGCTCAAACCCAACAGCGCCGAACCCGCGGGGGCCAAAATGGAGATTTTACCTTCGCCGTCGCCCATTTCGTGGGGGTAGACCAGGGTTAACTGGTGCTCTTTTTTGCTGTCTTCGTCTTGAAAACGCACAGCTGTGTTCATGGTAACCACTGTGTCGGGCATATCTGCCAGCGGCACCAGGGTTGAACGGCTGAGCTCTTCATCCAGCGCGGCAGCGGTTTCTGAGTCACCCTGTTTTTCAATCATGCTAGACAGTCGGTTAAAATCTTCTTCAGCAACCAGAATCGCTGGCAATTCAGACATCGTAATCTCCAGAAAATAAAAAGTGTAAAGCAATGCAGAGATAAAACGCCAAACCCGGCGTTAAAAAGCGGATTCAGCGAACAGTAACACGCACAAAAAATAGCCCCACACATCAGCCTGGCGGAAGATGTGAAAGTACGAATAGTTCAACTTTAGAAAGAATTTGCTCCCAACAGGGCCTTTTACGCGGGAAAACAGTGAAATTTTGGGCTAGAAAAGCTCTCAATCAATCTATAACCTTTTGCCAATTTCCACAAGCCTTGCACGGTTGAATTTGTGACTGGTTTTTGCGGGAAATATCGGTAGCTTATTGCTCGGCTCCAAAACACAGCGAAATAATTCAGATATCTACATTATGATCGAACTCATTATTCTAGCGTTGGCGCTCAGCATGGACGCCTTCGCCGTTGCTATTGGCCTGGGCTCGAAACGAATGAGGAGCAGCGCCTCGTTGGCGCTGATTGTGGAACCTGGCTGGAAAGCAAAGCCGAGTTCTTGGGAGGCGTTGTGCTCATTCTGATCGGCTTTAAAGTGCTTCTGTTTTAGTGGTTGTGTGCCACACCAACAGCTGATTGTTGGCGGGCATGGTGTGGTCTTGCGCCAGAACCATACCGTGGCTTTGTGCCAGTTCGATCAAGGTCTCAATATTGCGAATGCCCATGTGCGCCGCGTGGCTTCGAAGGTGCTGGTCAAAACTCTGATTGCTGGCGCTGGTAAAATCGCCGTTGTATTTGAACGGGCCGTAAAGACAGAACTGCCCGCGTTCTTCGTTCCCCAATGGGGCTGAATCCGCCAGGCCTTTGCCCACGCCCGCAAACATCGCTTCGACTTCGTGCCAGGCCATAATGTGGGCGGTGTTGGCCGAGAACACACCGTTAAATTCCGGCACCGGCCAAGGCTCCTGACTAACGTTCAGTGCGATGGGATTTCCAATATTGGGCAGCCTGGCATCGTCCAGCCAGGGCTGGCACAGTTGGTAATGACTGGGGTGGTCACTGGTTTGCCAATAAAGATGGGGCAGGTGAGTGGCGAAGTGCACTGCGTGTTGCCCGGTCCCGCTGCCTATCTCCAAAACGTTGGCTGGTGTTTTGAAAACCCGTCGCAGCACGTCGAGTATTGGCCATTTGTTGTTTTCGCAGGCTTGCGAAAAAGGCTTCTCCGGATGCATGGCGTGTCCTTGTGAGCGTTGGGAATAAAGCGATCTGACCAATGTGTAAAGATACATCGCAGAGCGAAGGGCGTAAAAGCACTATGCGCACTCTACAACAATGCCACTTATCTTTTTCACAGCAATGGCACCTAACTGAAGGAACCCGATTTTATGACCTCACCCCAGCTTTCTCTGACGCAAGAACGCGCCCGCGCGGCACTTCAAAATTTGTTTGTGGCTGACTCCCTGGCCATGCCTGTGCACTGGTATTACCGGGTGGGCGATATCTTTGCTGCGTTTCCAAACGGCGTTGGCGCTTTTGAGGCGCCGCCAGAATGGCATCCGTCGTCTATTATGTCTCTGCACTCTACCGCTCAGGGTGGCCGCAAAGCCTCGGCCAAGGCTGCGCCAGATGTGGTGGGTGACGTCATCCTGAAAGGCCGTCGCCAACACTGGGATCGCGCGAACGTGCATTATCATGTGGGCATGGCTGCGGGCGATAATACCCTGAACGCCCACTGTGCCAGACTGCTGATGCGCACCTTGGCAGAGGCTGAACAGAGCCGTGGCCATGCAGAGGGTGTCGCAAGTGGCTCAGAGAATGACGGTAAAACGCAGGGCAGTGTCTACAGCGTGGACGATTTTGCCGCTCGCTATATCGATTTCATGACTGCGGATGTGCCACAACATCCGGACACTTACGCTGAATCCTACCATCGCGGATTTTTTCACAACTACGCTCAGGGATTGCCACCGCGCAAATGCGGAGCAGTAACCCACGACACCGCATCGGTTGGCGGCTTGGTCACCATCGCGCCGCTGGCGCTGCAAAGCCTGTTAAAAGACCTGCCAGTAGAGCAAGTGCAAGCACAATGTCGGGAACACTTGTTTCTAACCCACCCCAGCGACGAGCTGGGGTGGGTCTGTGATGCTTACGTAAGCCTGATAGCGCAGCTGTTGCTGAGGCCGGACGGTGAACAGCCCACCAATGAGCAACTGCTGCAATCTGTTGCGGCGCGTACGTGCAAAGCGCTATTGGCCGCGATTGAAAAGCAGGCGCCAGATTCCGACGTGGTGGGCCGCATGCTATCCCCCGCGTGCTATATTTCCGATTCCTGGCCCGCGTTGTTGTACTTCTTGTGCCGCTACCGCGATCAACCCCAACAAGCATTGCTGGCCAACACTCACGTGGGTGGCGACAATGTTCACCGCGGGGCTGTGCTGGGCGTTCTTCTGGGCTTGTTGCACGGCCAAAGCGAGCACGTGTGGTTTTCGGACCTAGTAGATGCGCAAGCCATTGATCAGGAAATTCTGCAATTAGTGACCGCGAATTGATCTCATCGCGGTTAAAAAGTCATAATTTTCAAGGTTTTTAATGCAAAAGCGACTGATTCACCGACGCCTGACAATTTTTCTCCAGATTATTCTGGTTGCCGAAGTAGTGGCCGCCATCTGGCAGCAGCAGTGGATGGCCATGGTGCTTACCATCGGCATTTTGCTGATTACTCTGGCGCCACTGCTTATCGGTCGCTTTTTTCGCGTTTTTATACCGCCTGAATTTGTGCTTCTCGCCATCATATTTGTGTTCGCGTCGCTGTTTTTAGGGGAAGTACGCGATTACTACACCCGCTATTGGTGGTGGGATATTGCCTTGCATACCTGTTCCGGCTTCTTGCTCGGCATTGTCGGCTTTTTGCTGGTGCACGTCATGAACGAAGTGGAAGACATTAATCTGCACATGCGTCCCGGGTTCGTCGCCTTTTTTGCTTTTCTGTTCGCCGTAGCCATCGGCGCCCTGTGGGAAATCTTTGAATTTGCCATGGACACCTTGTTTGGTATGAATATGCAAAAACCCATGCTGGGCGACCCCTCGGGCCTGACCGACACCATGTGGGACCTGATCGTAGATACCTTGGGTGCGCTGGTCATCTCGATTTTGGGCTATCGGTATGTTAGAACCGGCAAGAACGAATCGTTTCTGGAGCGCTGGATACAGGATTTTGTAAAAGGAAATCCCAACATGTTTAATCGGGACGAATAGCATCCGTGTGACCAGCGCTTTGACGGCATGGTGATAGATTACCGTTTTAAATCACCTGCACAGCAAAGCCTAAGCGGCGCAGTTAAACCGGAAAAACAGGGTAATCATGCAGCACCTTGATCTTGATGTCATTGATCATGCTTTTAACTGGAGTAAGTGCGGAAACACTGTTTGGCTGTGCACCGTACTGGCGACTTATGGCTCCTCTCCCCGCGCTCCGGGCGCCATGCTGGTGGCCCGTGAAGATGGCCGACATGTGGGTTCGCTTTCTGGCGGTTGTGTGGAAGAAGACTTTTTAGGACAGCTGCAGGCCGGACGGTTTTCTTCACCCAGCGAGATTATTTGTTACGGTGATAATGAGGCAGACAAAGAGCGTTTAAAGCTGCCTTGCGGTGGCGTACTTGAGGTTCTGGTTGAGCGCTTGCGGCCCTCCGAAGAACACCAGCAACAGTTGTATCAACTGCAACAATCGTTGCTTGGGCAGCAGCGTTGCATGCGAACAGTCAACCTGGACACGTCAGACGTCAGCCTTCTGCCAGACACGGGCGAGGGTCCCCGAGTAGAGAGGTCGGGGGCCATTGTGCGAGTCAGAATCGGCCCGGTGCGCCGACTGGTGATTGCGGGTATTTCGCCAGTATCAGTAGCCTGTGCGGATTTTGCCAAAACATTGGGTTTTGAGGTGGTTGTTTGTGACCCCAGGGAAGATGTGTTGTCTACGTTTGATGTTTCAGGTGTGAATGTTCAGCCGGTGTTAGCGTCTTTATACCTTGCGCGGCATGGCTGCCATGCCGAAACGGCTATCGTGGCTTTATCCCATGATCCGCGCATTGACGATTTAGCGATGATTGATGCGGTAAAAACGCCTGCTTTTTATATTGGAGTTATGGGCTCTGAGAAAACCTCGGCAACCCGGGCTGAGCGATTACGCCGATCCGGAGGGCTTAGCCAACAGGAAGTAGCCCGCATTCACATGCCGATAGGGCTGAATATTGGCAGTAAAACACCCGCCGAGATCGCGCTGGCCGTGATGGCCGACATTGTTCGGATTTATTATGGCCGGGATAAATAATATGGAGACGCCTATAGGGGTAGCCAATGACGATGTGATTGCCATTGTGCTGGCCGCGGGCCGTTCAAAACGATTTGGTTCTGATAAACGCCTGACACCTTTCGCGGACGGCGAGACTTTGTTGAGCCAGACCCTGTCTGCCGTGCTTCCTAACTTTTCGCATACTTATGTAGTACTGAAAGCAGAAGATGACCCGAAGGCGTTGTTATCTCCGACGTATTTACAACAAGTGCAGATCCTGCGAGCCCCTCATGCCGACTGTGGCTTGGGCAGTAGTCTTGCCGATGCCTTTCAGGTGCTTCAAGATGCTCACGGACTTGCGGCAGCCATTTTTCTGGGCGATATGCCCTGGTTGTTGCCCGCAACATGCCAGAACTTAATCGCTGTCGCGACAGCAGAAAACATTGTCCGTCCACGGTATAAAGGCCAGGCAGGGCACCCGGTTATCTTTGGCCGCAATTTTTGGTCAGAGTTGCAACAGGTAAAAGGAGAGGAAGGGGCGCGTGAGTTGTTTAAACATCGTATCCAACACTGCATCTGGGTGGACGTTGATGATCCTGGAGTGGCATTGGATATTGATTACCCCGCTGATCTTCCACCTAAAGAAATCGCGCCAACCTGACGGCGCCCCGGGAGCCTCCGCCCACCGTGGTCGTCCAAAGGTTCATGCTGGCCGTCGGTTTCCCGGTACGCCTTTGGGCTGCGTCATCTCTGTGTGCCACCTCATCTAGACGGCAGGTTTCAAACAGATCCAGTACCGCCTGTTCGGCCTCGCGATGAGCGCACGTGCTGAGTGATTGGATCTGGGCCTGATAATGCAGATCAACAAACGTTTCGACGGCTTCAATGGTGGCAAAAACGGCGTTTTTGCCCGCTAAAGAAGGCAAAAATCCAGTCAGAAACCCTGCAAATCGCCATAGCGGCAATATAAGGCTGCGGCGGTAGCAAACACTGATGTCATCGAACATACCTAGGTGTTGCTGTTCGGTCTGCAGATGTTCTTTCGCGAACTCCAGTAGTGCACCGGTCGGCCTTGCGGCCAGAATGCCACGATATATCCATACAGCACCGGTTTCGCCCGCGTGACTGCAGCGCAGCTCTTGCTGGAATTGGCGGCTTACGCCGGTCCTCGCGAGATTGTCCTTATGCTTCTGATCAATTCGTAATGGGGTCATGAGTGTGTCGTTTTGTTGATGTCCAGGAGATTACGAACGAAGCTTGCCGGGCGATGACTCTACTTTGATTGAGGCGCTTATATCTGGGCCATGGGCGGCGCTAGCGCTCTTGCGCCAGAAAAACCACTAACTGGGCACGGCACGCTGTTTGAGCTGGTCGATTGCGCCATTTGGTAGCGGTTGACCCGGTAAAACCTGGCATGCGCATAAGTAAGTCGGGGAATAATTTGAGGTTTGCTACTCGCATCGTTACATTGGGGTTGTCGGAAATTCGGGCTATTTTGTGTAAAGTTTAGAGTCGATCCGCTCAAATATTGACCATCTTTTGAGTGGAGTACACAAGAGCGCGCAAATAGAATGGAAGGCAGTAACAGGTATCGAATCTCTTTCACCTCTGGCAGCCTTTATTATCGTGAATCGATTCTTCTGGCCGGCCGATGAAAATGATGTAGATCGTTACTTAGCGTTCCTGTGTAAAGCTTTGCTGCAAAAAATCCAGCAAAGCCGCAAGCCGCAGATATTGAGTGGTAAATTTAAAGGGTGGCTATGAATAGCGCAGAGCGAGATATTCTTGAACTGATTCACCGAGGTGAAAATCTGACTGTCGAGTTCAAGAGCGACGTAAGAAGCCTGCCTGATCGGGATCTGGTCGCGGCTGTCGTGTCCCTTGCCAACACGGAAGGGGCGACCTGTTCTTGGGCGTAGAAGACGACTGCTCTATTACTGGCCTGCATGCCAACCACCGAAACGTGACCGGGCTGCCCGCTCTGATCGCCAACAAAACCATCCCGTCGATGGCTGTTCGTGTTGAGTCCGTCGAGCTAGAAGGGCAGTTAATTGCCAGAATTCACGTACCCAAGTCTCGACAGTTGGTGTCCACTTCAGACGGTTTGTTGCAAAGGCGCCGCCTGAAAATGGACGGCAGCCCAGAGGCAGTACCTTTCTACCCCCACGAATTTGTGCAGCGCCAATCCAGCCTTGGCGTCACCGACCCCTCCGCGCTGCCGCTGGAAAACTTAGCGGTTGAAGACCTGGACCCTATTCAGCGTATCCGCATCCGCAACGCCATCAAGAAATACGGTGGCGACCAAAGCCTGCTGCCGCTGGCGGATGAAGAGCTGGACGCTGCTCTGGGGCTGACTGTGACGGTAAGCGGCAAGCGTTACCCGACAGTGGCGGGTTTGCTGCTGCTGGGCAATGAAATGCAGCTGCGTCAACACCTGCCGTCCCATGAGGTGGCATTTCAAGTGCTGCGTGGCACCGATGTGCTGGTCAACGAGTTCTACCGCAAGCCACTGCTGGAGACCTTTGAGGAGGTCGAGCTGCTATTCCGGGCCCGGGTTGAGGAGGAAGAAATTCAGATTGGCTTGTTCCGCGTGCCCATCCCCAATTTTGATCGGCGAGCTTTCCGCGAGGCTTTTGTAAACGCGCTTGTGCATCGCGATTACAGCGCGCTGGGTGCGGTACACGTGAGGCTGGATGACGATGGCCTGAGCATCAGCAACCCCGGCGGCTTCGTAGAAGGCGTTAACCTGGATAACCTGCTGGTAGCCGACCCCCGGTCGCGCAATCCGTTATTAGCTGACATCATCAAACGCATCGGCCTGGCCGAGCGCACCGGTAGGGGCATTGATCGGATCTTTGAGGGCATGCTCCGTTATGGGCGCACCGCCCCGGATTACTCCATGTCGTCCGCTTATACCGTCGCCGTGCGCATGAGCGCTGCGGATGCAGACGCCGATTTTCTGCGCATGATCGTTCAACGCGAGGAACAAACCGGCACCGCCATGCCCATCGACAGTTTAATAATTCTGTCTCGGCTGCGTAATGAGCGGCGGTTGAGAACAATGGACTTAGCTAGATCCGTGCAAAAGCCAGAAACTGTGGTTCGGGGCACCTTGGAAAAGCTGGTGGAGGCCGGCATGGTGGAAGCCCATAGCACGGGCAAAGGCCGCACTTACACCATGAGCGCGAAGGTGTATCAGGGCGCTGGCCAGAAAGCGGCCTATGTGCGCCAAGTCGGTTTTGACCCCATCCAGCAAGAACAAATGGTGCTGAGCTTTATCGATACCCACGGTAGCGTAAAGCGAGCGGATGTGATTGAACTTTGTCATATCAGCCCAGACCAGGCTTATAGGCTATTAGCGAAGCTGAAGAAAAAAGACTGGATTAAGCAGGCTGGCGAGCGCAAAGGAGCGATTTACGAGCGCACGCGTTAATTTATGCGCTGAGCGCATATATATACGCATATTTTATGCGACAGCGTAAATAAGCCCCTCTATTAGAATGAATCAGAGCTAAGTTAAGCATTACTGGAAATCGTATAAATTAAAAAAAAATCGTTCAGCTCGCCCGTCGCAGTCTGATCGGACAGGTCAGCGCCAAACTTAAGATGGTGGTAGCCTTTATATAACGCTTTATTTATCAACGTAGTCGCGAAATACCCCATCCAATTGACTCAAGTGGAGCGGGAGCGACTTCCCTAACATTTGGGTGGGGATGGATAGCGTGACCTCGACAGAGGTCTTGTCTTAGCAGAAACACTGTGGTTATATACAGTATGACTGAGTTCACCAAAACCCTCAAAGTCCGAGTTTGGGACAAACACGCTAATGTGCTGCGCCGTCAGGCCGCGGCTGTTAACAGTGTGTGGAATTTTGTGAATGAACTCAGTCATCGCAGCATTCGGGAGAGAGGACAGTTTCTGTCGGCCTTCGATCTTCATCCTTATACCAAGGGTGCCGGCAAGCTTCTAGGCCTTCACAGCCAAACACTTCAGGTCGTTGCCCAGGAATACGTCACACGCCGCAAGCAGTTCCGAAAATCCAAACTCGCGTGGCGTAAAACCCACGGGGTTCGCCGGTCGCTCGGCTGGGTGCCAGTGAACACCGGCGCCGCGGTTTGGAGCAACGGGCAGGTTCGGTTCCACGGTCAGCATTATCGGGTCTGGGACAGTTACGGTTTGTCTCAGTACAAATTCCGCTCTGGCTGCTTTTCTGAGGACGCCCGAGGTCGGTGGTATTTCTGCGTGGTTGTCTCGGTAAAACCCGATCGCCGGTGCGGTACCGGCAGCGTGGGTTTGGATCTCGGCCTGAAGACCACGGCCACGCCCAGTTCCGGCGAGCCGCTACAAGCGGGTCGCTTTTATCGAGATCAGGAAGAAAAGCTGGCGGTAGCCCAGCGGGCGAGAAACAAGCAGCGGGTGAAGGCGATTCACGCCAAGATTCGCAATCGGCGGCACGATGCCTTGCACAAATTCAGTCGTGAGCTGGTCAATAACAACGGCCTGATCGTTGTCGGCAATGTGTCCAGCTCCGGCCTGGCAAAAACCACTATGGCCAAGTCGGTGCTCGACGCTGGCTGGTCCACATTGAAAACCCGGTTGTTATACAAATGCGAGAGCGCAGGCGGGGTTTTTCTGGAAGTTGATGAACGGTACACCACCCAGACTTGCTCGTGTTGTGGCTCTTTGAGCCCCAACAGTCCGAAAGGTAGAGCAGGCTTTGGAATAAGAGAATGGACCTGTGAGTGCGGTGTTACTCACAACCGCGATTCCAATGCGGCCAGGAACATTCTCGCGCTTGGGCATAAGCGCCTAGAGGTAGGAATCCCCTTCCAAAAAGCCGGTTAGGCGTTTGGTGGGGGAGGATGTCAATTGGTTGTCGGTAAGTTTGTTTAGAGCGCGGCGCACTGAGTAACGCCTCGGTTTTAGCTACCCGGTTTGGCGCAAATGTCTAGTAGCCACAAAAAGCGTGTATAGCCAGCTAGCGTTGAAGCGTTCAAAGAAAATGCTAGGATTTGCTAGGGGCTGTTGACAATTCACATCGGCAGCCAGAGAAATGCACAAGCCAATGACACAATGCTCTCATAGTTACGAGTCAGTTTGTCATATCGGGTGGCGACGGCCCGATACTGCTTGAGCCTGGCAAACGCATTCTCGACCAGGTGTCTGAGCTTATACAAATGCCAGTCGAGCCCCTTGTTTCCCTTTATCGAGTTTTTCCTTCTGGGGATAATAACGCTCATTTCGAGGGCTTCTGCCTCAGCGCGTATCGTCTGACTGTCGTATCCTTTATCGGCTATGAGTATCTGTGCACCTTCAACTTTTTTGATGAGCGCGGGCGCTTCTGTACAGTCATTGATGTGCCCGCCTGTGATGGTGAATACGTGTGGCAGACCGTAAGCATTGATGGCCAGATGGACCTTGGAGGTGTTGCCAGCCCTGCTTTTACCGATATTCTCGTCGTAGCCACCCGCGGCTCCGGCACTGTGCTGGTGTGCTTTCACATAGCTGCCATCAATGAAGACCCATTCCAGATCGGAGTCTGTTTTCAGCACGTTGAAGAGCTTTTTCCAGATGCCTTTTTTCGACCAGTGATTGAACGCCTTGTAGATGGAATTCCACTCGCCGAAATGCTCTGGCAGATCTCTCCAGGGTATGCCAGTACGCATTCTGAACAGAATGCCTTCGACTGTTTTGCACAGACCTACCTTGTTATACAGACTGAATTGAAGCAATATTTCTCTTAGCTTGGACCACAGCTCCTCTGTGAGCATGAATCTGGGCATTGCGGGCTCGTATGATTATTGTTTCGGAACTTCATTATACGAGCTTGCTCTTACCTTTCAAAAGACTTACGAGCAATTGTCAACAGCCCCTAGGGGCACTTAACTTGATTAAGAACAGGCAATTATGGGGCGGTGTCGTTTTTAGCGAATTTGCAAATGGTGCCCTCGGCAGGACTCGAACCTGCTACCTTCCCCTTAGGAGGGGGACGCTCTATCCAGATGAGCTACGAAGGCATAATGCCAAGAAGGGCGGTATGATAACGGGCTGAGGCGTGTGGCTCAAGGCTTTGCGCGGGTTGTTTATTTTTGGAAGCGGTGCGATCAATACTGTGATGACGGATTTGAAAGCGGATGTAAGGTTGAGTGTGATCGTGCCGGTGTGGAATGAGGCTGCTGCGATTGGCGCTTTGTTGCAGTCGCTGCAGCCGCTGCGGGCTGAAGGCCACGAGGTGATTGTGGCAGATGGCGGCAGCACCGATGGCACGCAAGACTTGGCTCGGTTTGGCTGTGACCAGCTGGTGAGTTTGGAGTTGGGGCGCTCGGCGCAGATGAACGCGGGTGCTGCGGTCGCCCAGGGTGAGGTGTTGGTGTTTCTGCATGCCGATACGCAGTTGCCTGCGGATGCCTTGCAGCAATTGCAGGCGTTTTGGCCAAGGCCGAACGTGTGGGGGCGATTCGATGTGCGTTTAAGTGGCTCGCGACCGTTGTTTCGTGTGATTTCCTGGTTTATGAATAAGCGTTCGCGGTTGACCGGTATCTGTACCGGCGATCAGGCGATGTTTGTGCGCCGCGATACTTTTGAAGCCCTCGGCGGTTTTGCACTCCAGCCGTTAATGGAAGATATCGAGTTGTCGCGGCGCCTGCGTGATGTGTCGCGCTCTTTCTGCATAGCAAGCCCGGTAATTACAGACAGCCGGCGCTGGCAACAACAAGGCGCCTGGGCAACGATTTTGCTGATGTGGCGGCTGCGCTGGCGCTATTGGCGCGGTGAGTCTGCTGAATCTTTGGCCCAAACCTACCGATCGGATGTCCGTAATGCCTAATAATGAAAACAACTCTGCCCAGCCGCTGGTAATGCAGTTCGCCAAATGGCCTGAAGCCGGCAAGGTAAAAACTCGTTTAATACCCGCACTGGGCGAGCAGGGGGCTCTGGCGGCGCACTGCCAGTTAACTCTGGCGGTGCTGGATAATTTGTTGGCGACGGCTTTACCACTGCAGCTGTGGTGGGACTGTGATCGTGCGCCCCCGGCAGAAGCAGCTCAAGTGTTGAAAACATTGCAACAGCACTCCGTGCAGCAACGTTTCCAGAGCGACGGCAATCTTGGTGATCGCATGGCCGCGGCTTTGAGCGGTGCTTTGTGTAGCAACACAGTCGCTATGATTGTAGGCAGCGATTGCCCGTCAGTAGATGCCGATTATGTTCTTCTGGCGGCTGACAAACTGTTTCACGTTGATGTGGTGTTGGGGCCATCGGAAGACGGCGGCTATGTGTTGATTGGCGCGCGCAAAGTGGTGCCTGGCATGTTGGATGGCATTCACTGGGGTAGCGAGCATGTTCTGCGGCAAACCTGCGAGAAACTCGAAAGTGCGGGGCTGAGCGTTGGTTTGTTACCCATGCGCTGGGATGTGGATGAAGCTGAAGACTGGCAGCGATTTCAGCGTGAGTTTGTTGGCTGAAATCGCTGCCAGTTTTAGTACAAGCGCCCGCGGCTTCTCTCAGATAAAGAGCTGTTAGCCCTCGGTGACCGGCGGCTGGGCTCTGAGTTTTTGCATTTGTTCGTCTGCATTGTCGTGATTTGCTGACGCGGTCTTGTCTGCTTCTGAATCTACGTCTGCGCTTACGTCTGTAATCTGGCCTTCCGAGGTGACCAGTAACGCCCGCTCACGTTGTTCCAGGGCGGTGTGGAAAGTGCTTTGCAATTGCGCCAGGCTGACATTTTCAATCGCCGTAACCAATTGCTCGCGGGAGTCGAAGTTGCTGTTGCCGCGATCAATTTCATGCCAGAAGCGCCCGGAGATATCGCCCAGCTGGCGGTCTTGCTCCAGTATGCCGCTGATAACGGCCTGCTTTTCCTGCTCCAAATCCTTGCTCCCAAGACTTGCCAGGGTACTGGCAAAGCTTTCCATAAACTCGTCCACAGCGGCATTGATAGCCTGCGGGCGAGTGTCTGGAGATTGCACGACTAATGCGATCGCCGGGGTTTCCAGCATTTCAAATGACGTTGCGTACACAATGTAGCCCAGTTGGCGCTGGGTGCGAATGTTCTCGTAGAACGGGCTACGGATAATTTGAGTGAGTAGCCGATATTGCGCGCGCTCTGCCAGGCTGGTACTCGGGCCTTGCAGGTACAAGGTGTAGCC
This sequence comes from Marinobacter sp. LV10MA510-1, assembly GCF_002563885.1. Classification (GTDB taxonomy): domain Bacteria; phylum Pseudomonadota; class Gammaproteobacteria; order Pseudomonadales; family Oleiphilaceae; genus Marinobacter. The sequence continues at coordinate 287,712 of NZ_PDJA01000001.1, forward strand.
GGTATCCGGGTGGCTTATGTCCATATTCACGCGGGTTTCGCCTGCGGGAATCTGGCGTATGCGGCTGCGTTCTACGTTCGTGTACTGGCTGTTGGCCATGATCAGACCCCGTGCCTGTTGGGCCATGTTCAGCGCAGACGCGGCGCTGAGGTTGCCGTGAACCAGCATGACAGGGTCCAGGCCGGTCATTAGCTGTTGCTGGAAGGCTTGAAGGTCATTCAGGGTGACTTCTTGAGCGGCTTTTAGCTTGTCTTCGGTCTGCCAGGCGCTCTCAAGAAGTGCGGTTTGAATATAGTCGGCAATCTGTTCGCTAGGGCGATTACGGGATTGATTCACCAGGCTGTCCACAAGGTTCTGGCGCGCGATGTCAAAGCGTTGTTGGGTCAGTTCCGGGTTAGCTACCTGTTGCAGAATCTGGCGTAGCAGCGTGCTTGTTTGGTCGCTGTAGCCACCCACCCTCAGTGTTAATCCACGTAGATGGGGGTAAATGCTGTAGTCCAGCCCGGCCAAGCGCGCGGAATAGGCCCAGGCGTTCAGGTTGGTATTCAGGGCGTCGGTCAGCAGTCGCAGCAGCACCGCGTTGCGGGCGGACTCCTGTGCCAGGGGCGTGCGCAGGCTCAGGTATACGTTGGCTTTGGGGGTGCCGAAACGGGTATCCTGAGCGTACCAGAGTTCAATTCCGCCACTATTATTGGCACTATTATTGGCACTATCATCGCCACCAGCACTCAACAGTTGTTCGGGCTGGTTCATGGTGTTGCCACTGAGCATGGCAAGGTTTTCCGGTATGAAGGGGTTGGCTTGCGGTAGCGCAAGCTGGCTAGCCAGGGCGGCGTTGGCGGGTTGGTTCAATTGTTGAGCACTCAAGGGCTCCTGCTGCCACTGGGCGTTATACCACTGGGTAGCGCGAGCCTCGCCCAGATCGGGTTCGGGTTGCAGCACAAACAGCAGCAGGTTATCTGGAGTGAGTTGCTCAAGAATCTCGCGGTACTGGTCGGGCGCATAGCTTTCCAGCAACCACGGCGCGCGCAGTATGTCGGCTGCCGGATAGTGTTGCAGTTGCCCGGCCAGGCGCATTACCTGATGTACGGGGTCGCTTTTTTCGTTAAAGCGGAAATCAATGTCGGCCAATTTGCGCATTTCTTCAAAACGTTGCTCACTGAGGCCGTTGTCGCGCACTTTGTCGATGTAGGCGAACACCAGCGGAAGAATGGTGTCTTGCTGCTCCAGGCCTTGTTTGGTAAGGGCCATGGAGATTTCCAGTGTGGCGCCATCGCCGGTGTCCATTCCCAGGCCCGCCGACAGGCTTTCGGCCAGTCCCGCGCGTTTCAGCACGTCAAACAGGCTGCCCGGGCCCTCATGGCCCAACAGGTTGGTCACGTAGCGCGCGGGCTTGGTGCGGAATTGGTCCTGCTGTGAGGCAATAGGGAATACCAGGGACATGTTGCGGATGTCTTTCAGCGACGCCACGGTCACTTTTGTGGGTAGTTGCTCACGATCAACCAAAGGCGCGCGGTGGCGCTTCTGCATCAGTTTGCGGTCTTCGATGGCGTCAAAGCGGCCGCGCACAAGTTGTTCCAGGCGATCCAGTGATTGCGGCCCGTAAACTGCCAGGTTCATTAAGTTGGCAGAGTAATGTTGCTGCCAAAATTTGACCAGGTCTTCACGCAACGGCCGTTGTTCGCTGTTTTCCAGTGTGGTCAGATTACCCACGGCAAACTGGTGAAAGGCGTGCTCGGCAGGCGTAACCGCTTTGCGAACTGAAAAAAAGCGGCGGCCGTCTTCCTTGAGTTTGGAACTGTATTCGGAATGCACCGCGTTGCGTTCGCGATCTACCAGTTCAGCGGTGAACAGGGGCGCGGAGAATTGCTGGGCGAAACGGTCCAGAGCCGGCTCTAGAAATTCGGCCTGTATGTCAAAAAAGTAGTTGGTGTCCTGAAACGCGGTGAAAGCGTTGTGGCTGCCGCCGTGGCTGGCGATGAACTGCTGGTACTCGCCGGGTTCAGGATATTTCTCGGTGCCCAGAAACAGCATGTGTTCCAGGAAGTGAGACAGGCCCTCACGATCGGCGGGGTCGTCACCGCTGCCAACGGCTACATTCAAAGACGCAGCGGCTTTGTCTGCACTTTTGTCTGACACCAATAACACTCGCAGGCCGTTATCTAATTGCAAATAACGATACAGGTTGGCGTCGTTGGGGCTTTTTGTTGGTTCCTGGGCGGCAAGGCTGAATGAACTGGCGAATAACAGACATAAGAAGGTCAGGGCTGCTGGCCAGAATCGGTTTCGGCGTGGTAGCCGCATCAGGGTAGGCATCATTTCAGTGCATCCTTGTTTTGCCGTGGGTCTGGGGTTGCTGATTTAAGGTTTTTCGCGCCAGGTCAGCGGCTTTGTCTGCGCTGAGCTCGCCAGAAGCAATGCGTTCCAGTACTGTTGCCATAACCGCAACAGTCTGTCGCTGGCTTTTGAATTCGGCCTGAAAAGCGGTGTCTATGGCTTCGTAAACGGCCTGAATTTTTTGCTCCCGATCGCCCGCTTTGGCGGCGGTGTCGTTGATGGCTTTCAGGCAGGCGCGTGCGATGGCAATGTAGCGCTCGGCGTTGGGGTTTTTCTGGGACATGAAGTTATTCCAAACAACAGATACGATGGATAACAGACGCGGGTGTGCGTCGAAAGTTCCCGATTATCGCATTGATGGCCGCGGGTTGCTAAAACCTCAATGCCTTGGGTCTTTATACGCAAATACTGCTATAACTTATTTTTACAATAACGTAACCATTAGGGCGGATAATGCATGAATTATTTTGTAACAGGCGGCACCGGGTTTATCGGTCGGTTTTTGATAGCCAGGTTGCTGGCGCGCGGCGCCATCGTTCATGTGCTCGTGCGTGAGCAGTCGGTGCAAAAGCTGGCGGACCTGCGGGAGAAGCTGGGCGCTGATGAAAAACAGATCAAGGCGGTGGTAGGCGATTTGACGGCCCCGGGCCTTGGCCTTGATAAAAAAACATTGAAGCAGCTGAGCGGAAAGATTGATCACTTTTTTCACCTGGCGGCCATTTACGATATGTCGGCCAGTGAAGAATCACAGCAAGCCGCCAACATTGATGGCACTCACGCTGCCGTGGCCGCAGCCGAGGCACTTGGCGCCGGAATTTTTCATCACGTGTCGTCCATCGCGGTAGCCGGTCTGTTTAAAGGCACTTTCCGTGAAGACATGTTTGCCGAAGCCGGTAAGCTGGACCACCCTTACTTCAGCACCAAACACGAGTCTGAGCGGGTGGTACGCGACGAATGCAAGGTGCCGTTCCGCATTTACCGCCCGGGGATGGTGATTGGCGACTCCGCTACCGGTGAAATGGACAAGGTAGACGGGCCTTATTACTTCTTCAAAATGATTCAGAAAATTCGCGGCGCGCTGCCCCAGTGGGTGCCCACCATAGGCCTTGAAGGCGGCCGTCTGAACATTGTGCCGGTGAATTTTGTGGCGGATGCGTTGGACCATATTGCCCACCTGCCAGGCGAAGACGGCAAGTGTTTCCATCTGGTGGATTCTGACCCGTACAAGGTGGGTGAAATACTCAATATGTTTTGTGAGGCGGGCCATGCACCCAAAATGGGCATGCGTATTGATTCGCGCATGTTCGGATTTGTGCCACCGTTTATTCGCCAGAGCCTGAAGAATTTGCCGCCGGTGAAGCGTATGAGTCGCGCTCTGCTGGATGATCTGGGTATTCCTGCATCGGTGCTGTCTTTTATCAATTATCCCACCCGCTTTGATGCCCGCGAAACCGAGCGCGTGTTGCAGGGCACCGGCATAGAAGTGCCCCGCCTGCCAGACTACGCACCGGTGATCTGGGATTACTGGGAGCGCAATCTGGACCCGGACCTGTTCAAAGACCGCACTCTGCGCGGCACGGTGGAAGGTAAAGTGTGCGTGGTAACCGGCGCCACCTCCGGTATTGGTCTGGCGACAGCGGAGAAGCTTGCGGCCGCGGGTGCGATTCTGGTGATTGGAGCGCGCACCCAGGAAACCCTGGACCAAGTGAGCGCGCAATTGAACGCGCGAGGCGCCGATGTACATGCTTATCAGTGTGACTTTGCGAACATGGACGCCTGTGACCGGTTTATTCAAACCGTTAGCGAGAACCACGGTGCGGTGGATGTGCTGATAAACAATGCCGGCCGCTCCATACGCCGCTCACTGGACAAGTCCTTTGATCGTTTTCACGATTTTGAACGCACCATGCAGCTGAACTATTTTGGTTCGTTGCGTTTGATCATGGGCTTTGCGCCGGCCATGTTAGAACGTCGCCGTGGCCACATCATCAATATTTCGTCTATTGGTGTGCTGACAAACGCGCCGCGCTTTTCGGCCTATGTCGCTTCTAAAGCGGCACTGGATTCGTTCAGCCGTTGCGCCGCGGCGGAGTGGTCAGACCGGCACGTTTGTTTTACCACCATCAACATGCCGTTGGTGAAAACGCCGATGATAGCGCCCACTAAAATCTACGATTCTGTGCCCACACTGAGCCCGGAAGAGGCAGCGGACATGGTGGTGAATGCGATTGTTTACCGGCCCAAGCGCATTGCGACGCGGCTTGGCGTGTTTGCTCAGGTACTAAACTCGGTGGCACCCAAGGCGAGTGAAATTCTAATGAATACCGGCTACAAGATGTTCCCGGATTCGATGCCTAAAAAAGGCAAAGAGGTAAGCGCGGAAAAGGGTGCATCCGCCGACCAGGTGGCATTTGCAGCAATTATGCGGGGCATTCACTGGTAGCAGACATTATACGGGTAACAAAAAAGCGGCGGTGCATGAGCATCGCCGCTTTTTTTATACCGCAGCTTTTCATTCTGCAATTTTTTAATTCTGCAACAACACTATTCGAAAGGCGGGGGTGGAAAGCCCCCAAGTTCCTGCCAGCGATTAACGATACTGCAAAAAAGGTCTGCGGTTTTTTCCGCGTCGTAGGCCGCGGAGTGCGCTTCTTTACTGTCAAACGGGATGCGGGCCAGTTTGCAGGCCTGGGCCAACACAGTGTGGCCATAAGCCAGGCCGGCCAGGGTGGCGGTATCAAACGTCGAGAACGGATGAAACGGGTTGCGTTTGATGTCTGCACGCATGCTGGCGGCGAACACAAAGTTGTGGTCGAACGTGGCGTTGTGCCCCACAAGAACTGCACGTTTGCAGTCAAAGGCCTTCATCGCTTTGCGTATCGGACTGAATATTTCACTCAGGCCTTCGCGTTCCGGCACAGCCTCACGCTCTGGGTCCCACGGATCTATGCCGGTAAAGTCCAGCGATGACTGCTCGAAGTTAGCGCCTTCAAACGGGTCTATCTGCTGCAGGTAAGTTTCGCCACGGTGCAGAAAGCCGTTTTCGTCCATGGTGACCATCACCGCTGCTATTTCCAGCAAGGCGTCTTTGGCGGGGTTGAATCCGGCCGTTTCAACATCTACCACAACAGGAAGAAACCCGCGAAAGCGACGGGACATGGGGTGCGTTTGGCTGTTTTCTTCGGTCACTCAAACTCCAACGATGGCGCTATGTGAAAAGGTAATGTAATAAAGGATTACGCCAGGCGCCAGTAAATGGTTTCACCGGCGTTCAATGGCACGATGCTGCCACCGGCTAGCGGCAGCTCATCCGGCATGGTCCAGGGCTCGCGTACCAGGGTTATGGTGTCTGTGTTACGGGGCAGGCCATAAAAATCGGCACCGTTGAAACTGGCGAAAGCTTCGAATTTTTCCAGTACGCCCAATTCTTCAAATACTTGTGCGTACAGGCTGATAGCACCAAACGCCGAGTAGCAGCCGGCGCAGCCGCACGCCGTTTCTTTGCGGTCTTTGGCGTGGGGCGCGGAATCGGTACCCAGAAAAAACCGTTTGTCGCCGCTGGCCACTGCTTCACGCAGCGCCTGTTGATGGCGATTGCGCTTAAGAATAGGCAGGCAGAACAAGTGAGGCCTTATACCGCCAGCCAGCATGTGGTTACGATTGTACATCAGATGCTGGGGGGTGATGGTGGCCGCCAGATTGTCGCCTTGGTGCTGACGCACGAAGTCGGCGGAATCTGCGGTGGTGATGTGTTCTAAAACCACTTTCAAGGTGGGAAACGCCGCCAGTGTAGGCGCCAGAACCCGCTCCAGAAATACTTTTTCACGATCAAAAATGTCGATGTCGGCATCGGTCACTTCGCCGTGTACCAGCAGCAGCATGCCGCAATTGGCCATGGCCTCCAGTGCTGGAAAGATATTGGCCACATCGGTTACGCCGGAATCCGAGTTGGTGGTCGCTCCGGCCGGGTAAAGCTTGGCAGCCACTACGCCCTGGGCCCTGGCTTGTCGCACGCACTCTGGCGTAGTGGTTTCGGTCAGATACAAGGTCATCAGCGGTTCGAAATGGCTGTTGCCGGCCGCGTTACGAATACGCTTGCGGTAGGCCAATGCCTGGTCGGCAGTGGTCACCGGCGGTACCAGATTGGGCATGATAATGGCGCGGCCGAATACCGCAGCGGTCGCGGGTACCACGTCATTCAATATGGCGCCGTCACGGACGTGCAGATGCCAGTCGTCGGGGCGGGTAATCGTTAGTTGCTGGGTCATGATTGCGAGCCACTCATTAAAAAACCGATGCGTTTTAAAAACGTGAAAGATGCAAAAGGTGAAAAATGCAATGCGCGAAAGATACGCGGCGGCGCCGAAAAATCTGCAAAAGTATAACAGAAGGTTGTGGGGTTTGTTTTACTCAACGGGCTGCGATGGCAACGGCGGCGCTATAAAAATGGACGGCGACCTAAAGATGCAAAGGGACTGGCCGATACCTTAGGTAACCGAGCGTTGAACGGCCACCCTGTGTGGCCACGAAGACATCTAAAGGTAGTGATCGATGACGTTGCGAATGCAATTGTTAAGCCGTTGTTTGCCGGCAGCCCTGGTGGTTTGCCCGTTACTGAGCGCGCCTGCGCTGGCATCCAGCTTTGGCGCGGGCATCGAAAACAGCCAGTGGTATTTGACGGAGTCGGTCTTTGAGTGTGCCCTAGTACACCAGGTGCCCGGCTACGGTCGCGCAACCTTCCGCCATCGCGCGGGTGAAAACCTGTTTTTTTCGCTGGAACCCGACACGCCGCTGATGCGCCCTGGAAGGGGAATGCTGGTGGTTGAGGCGCCAAGCTGGCGCCCTGGTGTTGCGCCGAGACCGCTGGGCCTGGTGACGGTTCCGGAAGGCCGCAGTGCGGTCGTATTAAGCGCTGTCCAGAGTATGCAGGTTGCCTATGGCTTGCTGGATGGCCTTTCCCCAACGCTTACCCGGCAGTCCTGGTTCAATTCTCAACCGGTGCGGGTGCACGTATCGAATGTCAACTTCGCTTCGCCATTTCAAGGTTATCGCGCCTGTGCAGGTAATCTGTTGTCGGCTAATTTTGATCAGTTGCAGGGTTCCCGTATTCTGTTTTCTTCGGCCAGTGTGGCGTTGAACGATGCCGACAGGCGCAGCCTGGATCAGGTTGTGGCCTATGTACTGGCCGATTCAACGGTGACTAGGGTATTGGTGGACGGTCATACCGACAGAAGGGGGAGCCGGATTGACAACCGGAAGCTGGCGCAAGATCGCGCCGATGCGGTGGCGGGCTACCTGAAAAGCCAGGGTGTTGAGGAAAGCAGAATTATAGTGCGCGCCCACGGTGACCAATTCGCGGCTTCCGGAAACCCGGCGCAAAACCGGCGCGTTGTTATTCGCATGGAGCGTGAGGGCGATAGCACACAATGGCAGCAGGCCACCGCCATATCTGAGCCGGGTGCTGGTTGATGGCCGGTTAATTAAGCAGGCTAATGGCGGCGGTCAACAGCGGCGCGCAAGGCTTGCTCTGATTCATTTTACGGCGTGCAGCACCTCCAGATGGGTGGCTACGCTTTCCGCCAGGGCCTTTAGATGATACCCACCTTCCAGCGACGAGATAATCCGGTCGTTGGCGTGGTCTTTGGCAACGCTGGCCAGCATTTCGGTCAACCAGCGAAAATCCTCGGTTTCCAAATTGAACTCGCCCATCGGGTCCAGCTTGTGGGCATCAAATCCTGCGGAAATCAGTACCAGTTGTGGCTTGAACTTCTGTAGCCGTTTCAGCCAGCCAGCTTCCACGGCCTTGCGATAATCCAGTGCTGAACAATCCGCCGGCAGTGGAATATTAATGATATTTTCAGCCTGGCGGTGCACATGGGTGTGCGGGTAAAACGGATGCTGGAAACTTGAGCACATAAGAATGCGTTCATCACCGCCGACGATGTCTACGGTGCCGTTGCCCTGGTGAACGTCAAAATCAATAATCGCAACCCGTTCCAGGCGATGGAAGCTCAGTGCACGCATGGCCGCCAGGGCCACGTTGTTGTAAAAACAGAAACCCATGGATTTGCTGCGCTCGGCGTGATGGCCAGGTGGGCGGGCGCACACGAACGCATTGGTGACCTGGCTGCTCATCACCATATCAACCGCCTGAATGTTGGCGCCGGCCGCCAGGCGCGCAGCGCGCAGGGTATCGGGCATCATCGCGGTGTCTGGGTCGGTGAACACGCGGCCACGGGTTGGCTGCATCATGTCGAGCTGCTTTAGATAGCTTTCCGGGTGAACAATCAGCAGTTGATCGCGGGTAATTTCATCCGGGCGAACGTAGTCAAGATCCTGGTTGAGCGCGGTGTCTGCCAGGTAACTCTGAATGGCGGCCATGCGCTCAGGGCGTTCTGGGTGCTCTGGACCCATGTTGTGTTTGTTACAGTCGTCGTGGGAAAAAAAGGCCGTGGTCATAATACGTTGGCTGCCCCGCTGGTTTATTGTATTTTTTTTATCATATCAGGAAAAAATCGGTTGCGGTTTTTCTTTGGTCTAACCTTAATCCTGGTCAAAATTGCGCCAATTGACGTTTTACATCAATTAAACAGCGCCTAAGATACACTGATTCTTGTGATCCCGATTACTAAGGAGCCTGCGCTTGAGCACTCGATACCTGGAAAGCCTGTTTAATCCTGAGTCTATAGTGGTGGTGGGTGCTTCTGAACGGGCTGACAACCTGGGCGGTATGGTTTTGCGCAACCTGCTGGGCGGCGATTACCCTGGCAAGCTGCTGGTTCTGAACCCGAGCGATTACGACAACGTGCACGGCGTGGCCTGCGCTAAAAGCGTTGCCGACATGCCGTTCGTACCAGAACTGGCGATTATTTGTACGCCGCCGAAAACCGTACCGAAAATGATTCGGCGCTTGGGCAAGGCCGGTGCGCGTACCGCCATTGTGATGACCGGTGGTATGTCGCGCAGCCACAGCAAAACCGGCCGGCCATTGATGTATTCGGTACGGGACGCCGCTCGTGAAAGCGGAATTCGGGTGCTAGGGCCCAACACCATCGGGCTGATGGTGCCGGCACGTAAGTTGAACGCCACCTACGCCCACATGGGGGCCATTCCGGGCCGGGTGGCGTTTGTTGGGCAGTCGGGCACCATTGCCAGCGCGGTGCTGGATTGGGCCTTTGCCCGTGGTGTCGGCTTTTCGTATTTTTTAACCTTGGGCGATGGTATGGACATCGACCATGACGATCTTATCGATTACCTGGCCCAAGACACCCGCACTCGCGCCATTTTACTGCATCTTGAGAACGTGCCTAACCCGCGCCGTTTTATGTCATCGGTGCGGGTAGCGTCGCGCACAAAACCGGTTATTGCCTTGAAGTCTGGCCGGGTGCCGGAATCGGAATGGTTCGTTCACGAACTGCCGGCCGGCATCAAACACAGCGACCCTATCTACGATGCCATGCTCAAACGCGCCGGTGTGCTGCGGGTAGACGGCCTGGGGCAGATGTTTGATGCTCTGGAAACGCTGACTCGTATGAAGCCCTTGCGCCGCGAATCCCTGGTTATGATGTCCAACGGTGTTGGGCCGGGCGTGCTGGCGGTAGACCGTTTGGCGTATCTCGGGGGGGAACTGGCTACTCTGTCGGAATCGGCCATTGAGGCACTGGCTGAGCTATTGCCACCCTACTGGACGCGCCGCAATCCTATCGACCTTGGCTACAACGCGTCGCCAGAGCTTTACGCCAAAGTACTGAAGATTTTGTCGAAAGAACCGGAGCTTGCGAATGTGTTGGTGATGTACTCGCCAAGCCTGACCGGCGACAGCCGCGAAATTGCCAACTCGGTGATCCAGGCCATTAAGGGCACACGGTTGAACGTGTTTACCTGCTGGCTGGGCCAGAGCACGGTGATGGATTCCCGCGAGGAGTTCTATCGAGCCGGCGTGCCGTCGTTTTTTAACCCGGAAAAAGCGGTGATGGCGTTCATGCAGCACGTACGTCATCAGCGGGTGCAGCGCCTGCTGGCAGAGACCCCGGAGTCGTTTACCGATCATTTGTCAGACCACAGCAAGACCCGCCGGGTGATCGTGAACGCGTTGCGTGCCGGGCGTCATTATTTAACCAATGAAGAAGCGCGTGGCGTGCTGAGTGATTACAACATTCGCGCCATAGACACGATATTTTGTGACGATGTGGATGAGGTACTGGGGGCATTTTCGGTAGAACGCCGGCCCATGGATATTACGCTGGTGCACGAGCAGGCCTGCCATCCGTTTCAGTCCTACAGTCCCAATCAGAAACGCTACAACTGCACCATGCCCAAACTTAACAGCGAGGCAGCCATTATTGAGGGCTGTCAAAGCTTGTTGGAGGAATACGGCAAGCATTTCCCGGAAAGCGGTTTCCTGGGTTTTGCGGTGCAGTTCTCCTATCAGCATGTGGGCGGGATTGAGTTCAGCGTGGGCATCACCCGTGATGCGCTGTTCGGCCCCTTGGTCGTGTGCGGTGCTGCGGGCGCCCAGATTAACGTTATGACCGACAGGCAGATTGCATTTCCGCCGTTGAATATGGTGCTGGCGCGGGAGCTTTTGCGGCGCACCTATATGTATAAGCTTTTGAAAGAGCACAGTCTAAAACCGGAGCACGATATTCGCGCTGTGTCGGAAACTCTGGTGACTCTGTCGCAAATTGTGATCGACATTCCGGAGATTCAGGGGCTGGAAATTTCGCCGCTGTTGTTTAACGACGAAGGCGCGGTGGCCGTTAATGTGGCAATCAACCTGTCTGACAAACCAGGTAAACCGATCATTCAGCCTTATCCGCGGGAGTTTGAGGAGTGGATAGTGCTGCCAAGATCCGGCCGCCGTGTGATTATTCGGCCGGTACTTGCAGAAGACGAGCCTGCCCACCGGGCGTTTCACGAACTTCAGTCACCAGAATCTATTCGCTATCGGTTCTTCCAGTATCGCAAGCATTTTTCCCGCGAAGACGTGGCGCAGATGGTGCAGATCGATTACGACCGCGAGATGGTGTTCATTGCCAACGCGCCCCGCGAAGACGGCGAAGGCGAGGAAACCCTGGGCACCGTGCGCACCTGGACAGACGCCGACAATTTGCGCTGTGAGTTTGCGGTGATGGTGCACGACAAAATGAAGGGCGAAGGTTTGGGCAAGACCCTGATGGGGAAAATGATCGACTACTGCCGGGCCCGTGGCACTGCGGAAATGGTGGGGGATGTACTGCCAGACAACCGGCCCATGCTGAACCTGGCCGAGCATCTGGGCTTCCACATCAAGTTCAATCAGGATGAGGAAGTGATGGACCTGAGCCTGGTATTGAACGAACCTGAAAAAGACTGGCAGAGAGAAAGGTTAAACAAGGGCGGCCACTGATCTTCAAATCACGCCGCCCGCTGTGGGGTTACTCGCTGAACGGGGCAGGGCGGTCTTCGCCATCGATTAAAGCCGAACGGTCTTCGCCGCCCAGGGCTTCGAGCAGCCCTGGAATCAGCTTTTCGAGTTCCAGGGTCATCAAGCTAAAACTGGCGTCGAATTTTGCCAGGGCGTCGTCAGCGTCAACGTTTTCCAGCTGTTCCTGAAGGGTTTCGCCGAACTTCAGGCGGCGAATGCCCAGCTCTTCGTCGAGCACGAACGACACGTTGTCGTCCCAGGTAATGGCAAGTTTGGTGACTTGCATGCCGGCTTGAAGGTGGTTTTGGATTTCATCAGCCTGCAAGTTCATACCTTTGCAACGCACAACGCCACCGTCTTCCGCCGGGTCTTTCAGCTCGCATTCATCGCCCAGCACAATTTGCGCTGGCAAATCAATGGATTCGTCCAGCCAGCCAGTAAAGGTAAAGATGGGCGCCTGTTCCACGGCGGGTGGCCGCACGGGCAAAGAGCCGATGCTTTTGCGCAGCGCCGAGGCGATTTCTTCGGCCTGTTTGGCCGAGCCTGCATCCACCACCATTACGCCATCTTTCGGTGCCAGATAGGCAAAACTGCGACGGTTTTTGGAAAACGCCTGGGGCAGCATTTCCAGCATGACCTGCTCTTTCAGCTCGTCTTTTTCCTTGCGGCGTACTTTTCGGCCCTGATCAATCTCAATGGCTTCGGCGCGCTCTTCCACCAGTTCCTTAATCACCGAGCTGGGCAAAATTTTGTCTTCCCGGCGCAGTGCAATCAGGTGATAGCCATTGGCGCTGTGCACCAGTGTTTCACCGTGTTTGCCCAAGGGCGCTACCCAGCCCTGGCGAGTGGTTTCCTGAGGCCCGCAGGGCTTGAATGTGTCGGCCTGGAGCTTTTCTTCCAGTTCATCTGTGGTGATATCGAAGGGCTTGGTAAAACGAAAAACACGGGCATTGCGAAACCACATACTGGAAGCATCCTTGAGTCAAAATCAGATTGTGCAGGGGTAGAAGATAAAAAGCAGACGTTGAGCTGTAAAAGGTTCAACTGTAAAGGATAGCGCCGCTATATCTGGATGACTTCAACCAGCACGGTTTTGATCACAAAGCCAAGTACGCCCGCACCCATTATCGTAAACATCATGAAGGTGCCGAATCTCCCCGCTTTGGATTTTTTGGCCAGATCCCAGACAATAAAGCCCATCCAGACCACAAGCCCGGTCAACAGAACAGCCATAGAAATTTGTGAGAATACCGCTTCGCTCATGAATAGGCTCCTTAGATGATTTAAAATCAGCAATAGTAAGTTTCGCTCCGGCTTAAAGCGCTCCGGGCAAAGAATATTTGGATTATGGCCGCTAGGCCGCAGAATCAGGCCTTGGTTTGCTCTTCGCGCAGGAAGATCCAGTTGTTGGCGTCAGACTGCTCAGGGCTGAAGTAGTAGCCGTCAAGATCGAACTTTTTCAGGTCTTCGGCCTTGGTAATGCTATTTTGTATGGCGTAGCGGCACATCAAACCGCGGGCTTTTTTGGCGTAAAAGCTGATGATTTTATATTGTCCGTTTTTCCGATCTTTAAAATTGGGGGTGATCAGCCGTCCCTCAAGGTCTTTCTTGCGCACTGCTTTGAAATATTCGTTAGACGCCAGATTCACCAGTACGCCGTCGTCGTCACTTAGCAAGCGATTGACCTCTTGAGTGATGGTGTCGCCCCAGAACGCATACAGGTCTTTACCGTGCTGGTTTTCAAATTTCGTACCCATTTCCAGGCGGTAGGGCTGCATCAGATCGAGCGGTTTGAGCACCCCGTAAAGCCCGGAGAGCATGCGCAGGTGCTTTTGCGCGAACTGGAACTCGCTGTTACTGAAGCTTTCGGCATCCAGCCCGGTGTAGACATCACCCTTGAATGCAAGAATGGCCTGGCGGGCATTGCTGGGCGTAAACGGCGTACTCCAGTCGCTGAAGCGTGCAGCATTCAGTTGTCCCAGTTTGTCGCTGATGCTCATTAGATTGCTGACTTGGTGCGGCTCCAGTTCTTTAAGCTGGTCAATCAGCTCCCGTGCTGGCTCTAAAAAGTCGGGCTGGGTATGGTGTTCGGTTGCCAGCGGGCTTTTATAATCCAGAGTTTTCGCAGGGGAAATAACCATCAGCATGTCAGGCAAACCTCATTGTAAAAAGCTAAGGAGCTGGTCTTGGGTAAATGGCCAGTTCAGTTCATTGCCGGTGTCGCTGCGGCGTAAAACCGGTATGCGAGTGCCGTAGCGGGCGACCAGTTGCTCTGATTGGGCAATATCCACCACGTTCACGGGTATTGGCTGTGACGTGGGAGTGTTGACCAATAGCGCCTCTGCAAGTTCACACAGGTGGCACTGAGCGGTGGTGTAGAACGACAGCTCCATTACTTCGGCTGGGCGTCTAGCTGTTGGCCGTTAACCCCTGCGCTGTCGCGGCCCATCAGGTACAGGTAGATGGGCATCAATTCTTCCGGTGCCGGGTTTTGCTGGGGGTTTTCCGCCGGGTATGCGTGGGCTCGCATATTGGTGCGGGTAGCACCCGGATTCAGGGTGTTAACGCGAATGTTATTCCGCTTGTCATCGAGCTCGTCGGCTAGTAGCTGGCTTAACCCTTCTATCGCAAATTTCGATATTGCATAAGCACCCCAGTAGGCCCGCGCGGAACGTCCTACGCTAGACGAGGTAAAGATCATCGATGCATCTCCGGACTTGCGCAGCAACGGTATCATTGCACGGCTTAGCAGGAACGGAGACATGCTGTTGACTTGCATCACCTTGGCCCATTTTTCCGGGTTGTACAGTTCCACCGGGCTACGATCGCCCAAAATAGCGGCGTTGTGCAGCAGGCCATCGAGTTTGCCGAAATTGTCTTCCAGGGTCATCGCCAGTTCTTCGTAGTCTTTCATGGCAGCGCCATCAAAGTTCATGGGAACTATGGCGGGCTTGGGATAACCGGCGTTTTCAATTTCGTCGTAAACAGATTCCAGCTTCGACACGGTGCGGCCGACCAGTATCACCGTTGCGCCGTGGGCGGCGTAGGTGATAGCCGCTGTGCGGCCAATACCACTGCCAGCGCCGGTGACCATAATAATGCGATCTTTCAGTAAGTCGGCGGGGGCCTGGTAATTCTGCATGACCTATCTCCGTTTAGAGCAAAAGTGCACAGCAAAAGCCGACAGGTTGCTGACCCGCCGGTATGGGTAACTAGTGGGAACTATTGTAACAGCTTTGCGAGTTCGCTGACGCTATCGACGGTATAGTGAGAACCCCATAGATCCACCTCTTCAGGCGCCTCGATATAACCGTAACGCACGGCAATGGTGGTCATTCCAGCGTTAATGCCGGCGTCTATGTCGCGCTGGTGATCGCCCACGTAAATAGCCGTTTTCGGCTCTACGTTTACTTCTTTGCAGGCCAGAAACATGGGTTCCGGGTGAGGCTTGCGCTGGCTGACGTGGTCGGGGCAAATCAAGGTGCTACAGCGTTCCGCCAGCCCTAGGGCGGCCACCACGGGCGCAGCAAAGCGCACCGGTTTGTTGGTCACTATGCCCCAGGGAATAGCACGCTGCTCTAAATTGCGCAGCAAGCTGTCCATACCTTCAAACAGGCAGGTGTCTATGGTCATGCCCTGTTCGTAAAGGTCTAGAAATTCGGTGTGTTTCTGTTGGTAGCCGTCATCGTCCGGCTCCAGCCCAAATCCCACGCGGACCATGCCGCGGGCGCCGTTCGACACCATGCAGCGAATGTGCGGTACTGGCAACTCGTTAAGGCCGTAGGCAATGCGCATCCGGTTCAGAACACGGACAAAATCCGGCGCGGTGTCAATCAAGGTGCCGTCCAGATCAAACAGTACCGCTGAGGGAGTCAGTTCAGGCTTCACGGCTATCCTTTGCATGCATCATATAATTGACATCGACATTGCGGCCAAGTTTGTACACCTTGGTCAGCAGGTTGTAGGTCATTCCGGTCAGTTCACGAATATCCAGGCCGGCCCTGCGCAGGTGGTCTGACATTTCCGACGGGCGAATGAACTTTTTCCATTCGTGGGTGCCTTTGGGCAGCAGGCTCAATATGTATTCAGCGCCAACAATGGCAAACAGAAACGATTTCGGGTTGCGGTTGATGGTGGACACAAACAGATGGCCGCCGGGTTTTAGCAGACTGGCGCAAGCGCGAATGACCGAGCCCGGATCTGGCACGTGCTCAAGCATTTCGAGACAGGTAACAACGTCGTATTGGCCTGCGTGCTGTGGGTCGCGGGCCAACTCTTCCACGGTAATTTTCTGATAGTCGACTTGAACGCCACTTTCCAGCCCGTGCAGGCGCGCCACGCTTAGCGGTGCTTCGCCCATATCGATACCGGTCACGTGGGCGCCACGGCGGGCCATGCCTTCTGATAGCAAGCCGCCACCGCAGCCAATGTCGATGACTTTTTTACCAGGCAGGGACACGCGTTCGTCGATGTAGTTCAGGCGCAGCGGGTTAATGTCGTGAAGGGGTTTGAATTCGCTACCGGGATCCCACCAGCGGCTGGCCAGGGCCTCAAATTTGGCGATTTCGTTACGATCCACATTGTGGTTCACGCTGGAATCTGAGGAGTGATTTGAAGGATGATCTGAATTACGGCCTGGGTTAGGAGTCGTCATGTTTGCCTGCCTGGTGATGCGATTTGAATTCGGTTACATACAGTTGGCCGTGCTGGCTTTTTTAGCCGGCCTGATAACGGCCAATGCGTTCGGCCCAGTCTGCCACACGCAGCATAAGGTCGGGCACATCAATACGTGTGAGTTCGCCATTTTGTACCTGAGGCACTCCGTTGATCCAGCTGTGGCTTACAGCGCGACTGTGTAAGCTGTAAACCAGGTGCGAAGCCGGGTTGTACACGGGCTGAAAAAACGGGTCGCTAAGATCAACGGCGATGATATCGGCGCACTTGCCGGCTTCCAGTGAACCAAGATCCTGTCCCCGGCCCAGGGCCTTTGCGCCCTGTAAGGTGGCCATGCGCAGTGCCTGGTGGGCAGAAAGCGCGGCAGGGTCACCGGCCAGATGTTTGGCCATCATTGCTGCAGTACGAAGCTCTCCGAACAGGTCAAGGTCGTTATTGCTGGCGGCGCCGTCGGTGCCTATGGCGACATTAACGCCGGCCTTGCTCAGACGCTGCACGGGGCATTGGCCGCTGGCCAGTTTCATATTGGATTCCGGGCAGTGAACAACGTGGGCGCCGCTGTGCAACAGGTGTTCTAGGTCGCTGTCATCAACTTGGGTCATGTGTACGCATTGGGTGTTTGGCCCCAGCACGCCCAGCTGCGCCATTCTGCTGACAGGGCGCTGGCCTGAGTGCTGCTCGGCGTTTTGCACTTCCAGCGCGGTTTCGTGCAGATGAATCTGTAATTTTACGCCGGTCTTTTTCTGCAGAGCGACGGCGCCGGCCAGGGTGTCATCGTTAGCGGTGTAGGGCGCATGGGGGCCTATGGCGGGCATAATGAATTCATCGCCCTGCCAGGCGTTGATCAACTGCTCGCCTTTGCGCAGGTATTCTTCCGAGCCACTACCCCAGCAGGTGGGAAAATCTAACAGCGGAAAACAGATTTGCGCCCGCATGCCGGTATCAGCGGCGCATTGGGCGGCAATTTCCGGGAAAAAATACATATCGGAAAATGTGGTGGTGCCGGTGCGCAGCATTTCCGCCATGGCCAATTGGGTGCCATCGGCAACAAACTGTTCGCACACAAATTCGCCTTCCAATGGCCAGATGTGGTCGTTCAGCCAAGTCATTAGCGGTATATCGTCAGCTACGCCGCGGAATAGCGACATGGCGGCATGGCCGTGCAAATTGATTAGCCCAGGCATCAGCACATGATGTGGCAAACTCAGGGTTTCACGAGTACGGTAATGAGTGTCGGCCTCGGCCTGAGGCAATACGGCAACAATATGACCGCCTTGCACAATCACCGCGTGGTGATGCCAAACCTGATCCGCAGGTTCGATGGGAATCACCCAGCGGGCGTTGATACGGGTATCCGCCGCGATAATGGTCTCTGCCGTCATGAATCAGCCTTTCGGGCGGGCGACGCTAAGGAAGCGCCGGCAATAAGTGTCAGCGCCGAGGCGACAGCGGCGCTGAATTCCATCGCAGCCGCCACGGCGCATACGTTCGGTTTTAGCCCGGTTAGAGCTCGGTTGACGCCCGTATAGTTTGTGCTTTGGCTGTCAGGGGCGAGCCCATCGCCGGCAACGCGGCGGTACGACGGTCCAGCTCAAGCATATCCGCCATAATTTGCCCGCCTTCGCGGATAACGAAATCCGTTTCTTCATCATTGGAGTTCAGGTCGGCAGCCTGCAGGTCCTGCCAGTCGTCCAGTTCTTCCATGGTGTCGAATGGCGTTTCGCCGCGCAATTCACGGCGCGCGTTGGCAATGGTCAGCCGGGTGCGTTCAATTTCTTTATGTTGTTGCTGGCGCTCGTCCATATTCAGGCTGACTGAGTTCTGCTGGCGTTGCTTCTTCAGAAAGTCGATTTCCTGTTGCAGCAGGCTGAACTCGGGGCTGGCGTCAAAGCGCTTGTCGTGGCGCAGGCGCAGCTCGTCAATCATATTGCTGAAATCAAAATACTGGGTGTGGCTGACAGCATCAATTTGATCCCAGGGCAGGGCGTGGTCCAGCGCATCTTCCCCAATAAGACTGTTATCGATACGTGATGGAATTTCGATATCGGGCATAACGCCCTTGTGCTGGGTTGAGCCGCCAGAAACCCGGTAGAACTTGGACTGCGTGATTTTTAGCTGGCCGTGATTCAGTGGCCGAACGGCCTGCACTGTGCCTTTACCGAAGGTTTGGGAACCCACAACCAGGCCGCGGCCATAGTCCTGGATAGCGCCCGCGAAGATTTCAGACGCGGATGCACTCATTCGATTTACCAGCACCACCATCGGCCCTTTGAAAGCAACATCTGGGTCTTCATCGTTCAGAATTTGCACGTCGTTATTGGCGTTGCGAATTTGCACGGTTGGGCCGCTGTCTATAAACAATCCCACCAGATCGTTGGCTTCGTGCAGGGCACCACCGCCGTTGTTGCGCAAATCAATGACCAACCCTTCAACGCCTTCAGCCTCAAGTTCTTCCAGCAGCCTGCGCACATCGCGGGTGGTGCTTTTGTAGTTGCGATCACCGGCCTGCATGGCCTGGAAGTCGGCGTAGAAGGTGGGGATAGTGATGGCGCCGACCTTATAGGTTTCACCGTTGCGATCTAGCTCTATCACTTTTTTACTGGCGCTCTGTTCTTCCAGCTTGACCTGATCGCGCTTGATAGCGATGGCTTTGGTGATGGTTTCATCGGCCGCACCAGACGGAATGACTTCCAGTGTGACTATGGAATTGCGCGGTCCGCGGATCAGATCGACCACTTCATCCAGGCGCCAGCCGATCACATTGACCGCCGTTTCGCCTTCTTGGGTGACCGACACAATCCGGTCTGCGGGTTGCAGCTGGCCTTGCTGAAATGCCGGTCCGCCAGGGACCAGTCGCACCACCTTGGTGTATTCGTTATCACCTTGCAGCACGGCACCTATGCCTTCGAGCGAAAGGCTCATATTAATATTGAAGTTTTCAGAGGTGCGTGGTGAAAAATAGGATGTGTGGGGGTCCCACATGCCGGCAAAGGCGTTCATGTAGGCTTGAAACGCATCTTCGCTGCGGGCTTGGTAAGCGCGTTTGAGCTGGTCTTCGTAACGCTGCCGCAAAGTGTCTGTGATGGCGTCATCGTCACTACCGTTCAGGCGTTGAGCCAGCACGGCGTTTTTGATGCGTTTGGTCCAGAGTTTGTCTAGCTTCGCGTTATTAGCGACCCAATCGCTGTCAGAGCGGTCGAGCAATATGCTGTCGTTGCTGCTGAAATCTAAGGTGCCAACGCCTTGGTCCAGAAGGTTCAGAGCAAAATGCAGACGCTCGATGATCCGTTTTTGCACCAGATTGTAAATATCAAATCCGGGCTGCAGTTTACCGGTGCGCAGGGCCGAACCCAGGTGATCTCGAATATCAACGAAACCGTCCAGGTCGTCTTGGGTCAGATAGACTTTCTGGCCGTCCAGGTATTTCAGGTAGGTATCGAAGATGTCGCCAGACAAATCATCGCTGACTCGCAAATCGCGAAAATGAGTGAACTGCAGTTGTCTCGCAATCAGTATGTTAGCTCGGGCCTGGTCAATAGTGGGCGCAACCGGCTGGTAGCTTTGAAGCGACTCGCTGCTGGCGATGGCCCCGAAAGACACAGAAAGCGAAATCGCGAGCGCCAACGCTTTTACGGGCTTGCCGCGGGCTACGCGCTGTGAGCACAGTCTTTCCACGATTGACATAGAACCTACCTGACCGAGTTAAATGCTGGTGGTCGCGGCTAAGGTGTTCAACCAGCGACCCGTTTTATGATTGTAGGCAAGCGCTACACGCCTGGCTATAGATGTACCCTTGCGCCAGGTGACAATCTATTCATCACTATTACGGCGCAAAGGTGTATGCGGATGATTATGTCTGCTTGCGCAGGAACCTTAAACCAAGCTTTCAAGCGCATTCAGCATGCGTTGTTCGAGCTCTTTGGAGGCCGCGACGGAGGCCGGCGCCAGGCACCATAATGCTACCAGTTTTTCAGCATCGGTGAGTGGGCTGGCCGATTGTTCGGCAGCGCCAATGCTCTGCGCCAGGCGCTGTACCTGAATCTCCATGCGCTTGCGCTGGTCTGCCACGGGTGAAGGTTGGTCGGCGAGTATTTCGGTACGGATAGCCAGTTCCTGGAAATCGATGGGCTGATCGAGTTGATTAAATTTTGTCCATTCCAGGGGTACGTTGGTTCTATCGATAGGGGCCTGGCCGCGGGCCTGAATGCATCCGGTCCATTGTTGCAGGCGAGTGACCAGTTCCTGCCGCTGTTTGGCCGTGTGCAAACGCTGACGCACATCGTTGTAGCGGTCGCGGGTGCTGGCAGATAGCGCCTGGGGGCTGTGCGCGGCCAGCTCGGTCCAGATGGCGCTGAGTTCATCGCTGTTTGTGCTTGCACTCAGGGCCTGGTCAGCGCACTCCAAAATGATGTTCACTTGTTCATCAGCTGCCACAACGGCTTGCTTTTGAAGGCTATTTTCCTGTTCGCGGCGGGCAAAAATGGCGTCGCACGCCTGGCGGAATGCCTGCCAGAGTTTGCGGTCTTCGCGATGACGGGTAATCCCGATAGCCTGCCAATGGCCTTGTAGCTCTTTGGCCTGCACCATGGCGTTGGCCAGGGGTTCGGCGGTCATTAGCTCTTCGGCGCTGGCAACAATGGCCTGCTTCAGAGCTTCATTGCGCTGGCGCTCATTGTTCAGTTTGGCATCCAGCTGTTTCAGTAACTCGTCGAACTGTTTTTGTAACGGACGATTGTCGCGGAATTCTACCGGCCATGCGGCCTTCCATTCCTGGCGTGCAGTTTGATGAATACGTTCGGCCACTTTCCAGTCAATACTAGGCCAGTCAGCCTGTGCCATAAATTCCTGCAGTTGCTGGCAGATCAATTGACGTGTGGCCAGGTTAGCGTGCTTAAGATCGGATTTTGCGGCGAAATAAGCTTTGCACGGTTCGTAGGCGGCATCGGATGCCTGCTTGAAGCGGGCCCACAGCAACCTGTCAGAGGAGCCGCCCAGGCTTTTCCATTCTTCTTGCAGCTCTTTGATGTGAGCTGCCTTGGCTTCTGGGTCAATAGGTTGCGCTGCCAGATGTTCCATTTGTTCGCACAGTGCGATCTGCTTGGGTGTGGTGGCAAAGCCCTGCCAGTCGCTGAGTTCGTTAAACTGGCCTTGCAGCAATTGCATGCGCGCAGCAAATGGCTTCTGATGGCGGGAATCGAGTTTTTTGGCAATTTGCTGGGCGTTCTTTAGCAGCTGCTTGGCGGGCTTCAGTTGTTTGTTCTCCAAGGCGCTATCGAGCTCCGTGAGGAGCCTGTCCAGATCTGTTGACAGGCTGTTCTGGCGGGCCAGGTCTGGCTGCTCGACCGGTTCTGCTTTCTTGCGCTGTTTGGCCAGTGCCTGTAGCACAATAACGGGCTCAGGCAGTGGAAACACCGTTGGCCATTCCAATATGGCAAGCAGGGTTTTGGCCTGGTCTGCGGTTTCAACACCAAGCTCTGCGTCGTCTTTGATTTCATCGCCTGGAGCTGTGCTGACCGACAGCGTGGCGATTTGTTCTTGCGCCTGCATAAGCCGCTGATGTGCCTCTACGTAGTCCCGCAGACCGGCGCTGGTGGAGTTGTAACGGGTTTGCTCGGGCGCGCTTACGTCGGTATTTTCACTGGCTTCAATCCAGCGGTTGTGCTGGGTTTTCAATAGTGCGTCAAGAGCTGTCAACGTGGGCGGCTCGCTGATGTCGTCGGCTTTTAGTTGCGTCAGCGTTTCGCCCAGTAGCACCAGGGTTTGCTTACGCTGGTCGAGTTTTTCTTGTTGTTGTTGCCTTTGTAGCTGCTGTTGTTGCACCTCGCGAATTCGCTCACGGCACTGGTGGGTAGCGCTAAGAAATTCGGTGATTTGCTCGTTACTGGCGCCAGTCTCTACGCTTTTCCACTGTTTGAGCAGCGTGTCCAGGCGTGGCTCGTAAAGGATGGTGTCTTCACTGCGGGCCTGGTCCTGCGCCTGCTGAATCAGCTGCTGCCGTTTGTCTTCCAGTTCATTCTGTGCAGCTTGGGCGTCACGCAGCTGTTGAAGTGCTTGGCGGACTATCTGGAAAACCCCTTTGTCCCGGCCTTTGGCCTGGCGGATAACGTCATGCAGTAAGGCTTCGTCCCGCAAACCGCTGGCGGCACGGCTGCGAACTTCAGCGGTTAACCCGCCAATGGCCAGCTCCGCCAGTTTTGTTTGCGCCGGCATACCTTGTACGGCTTCCAGCTGCTTCGCAATCCGGGCGCCGCGATCTTCTTTTGCGGTTTTGGCAGCGTCCGTCTGCTGAGGCTGTTTATTGACCGCCGGTGCGGTTTTTTTCAGCTGTGTTGTGCGGGATTTGAACAATCTGCGAAGAAATGCGGCCATGGGTGTTTTCCTTAAAGTATCTTTCTGGTTGATACCAGTCTGCGGTGTCGGGCAAAGTGTGCCGCTACCGTTCTTCAGCACCAGTTGAGGTTGGCGCTGGACGCTTGGATTTCTAGGTACGAAGCTACCGGGCGTATAGAACGCGAGCACTAGTCTAGCGTTTTGTGAAGCGATGCGGAAAGAGATGTCATGGCAAAATCCGAAAATGATCAGGATGACGATTATAAAGCCCGCTCTGTAGCGCTGCGCTTACTGGCTCGGCGTGAACACAGCCGGCTTGAACTTACCCGTAAGTTGTTGCAGCGCCAGCTGCCAAAATCGGTCATCGAAACGGTACTGGATGACTACGAGGAGCAGGATTGGCTGAGCGATGAACGCTTTGCCGAAGCCTACGCGCGGCAGCGTATTGAGGCGGGTTACGGTCTGCTGCGCATAACGGGTGAATTGAACCAGCGTGGCGTGGTTGAAAATGCCGACACTCTGCAGGCAATGAGCTTGCAGGATTGGTCTGACCAGGCCGTACGACTGCGCCGTAAGCGCTTCGGGTTATCAGATTTGCACGGGCAGCTGGAAGAACGCTTGCGCCAGATGCGTTTCCTTCAGCGCCGCGGATTTACCCAGGAACAGATTAATGCCGCGATGGATGCAGTCGAGCCGGCATAGGCGCTGCAGGCCTGGACTCCGAAAGATCAGAGCGTAGGTGGCACGTCTGTCAATTGGTCTGGTAAGGCGGCCTGGATTTCTGGCAAGGCTACAAGCGCCTCGCCGGCGCTATCAAGCTGTGTTAACGGGTCATCTGCCAGCAGGGTATCCGGTGTTACGGCGGGTTCGGTCATGCGCACCAGTACATCATAGTAGCGGCGAATATTTTGCACATAAATGACCGGCTCATGGCCGCGGGCGTAGCCATACTTGGTTTGGCTGTACCATTCTTTCTGCGTTAGCAGCGGCAGGAACTCTTTTACATCCAGCCAGCGGTCCGGGTTCCTTCCAGCCTGTTCGGTCAGTATACGTGCGTCTTCTAGGTGGCCAAATCCAACGTTGTAAGAAGCCAGGGCAAACCAGGTGCGGTCGGGCTCTTCAATACGATCGGGAATCTGGTCGTGCACAATTGTTAAATACTTGGCACCGCCGCGAATGCTCTGCTCGGCGCTGAGTCGATTTTTGACACCCACGTATTTTGCCGTGGAGCGAGTAAGCATCATCAGTCCGCGCACGCCGGTGGGCGAGGTTGCCTTGGGGCGCCAGTGGGATTCCTGATAACCAATGGCCGCCAGAAGCCTCCAGTCCATGGCATATTGATCAGCGTAAGAGCGAAACAGACTTTCATATTTTGGCAGGCGTTTTTCGGTATGGCGCACAAATGTTAGCGCGCCAACGTAGTTCAGCCGGTCCAGATGACCGTAAAAACGCTCGGTGATCTGCTCCAGGGTGCCGTCTTCGGCAAGCATTCCAAAAAACTGCTCTGCAGTATCAATCAATGACCGATCCTGCATTGCAGGAAATAGCCATGCCAGCTCGCGGGGTGGACCCAACGGTATTGCTTCTTTTACATCGGGAAAAAACACGTGGTTCAGCGCCAGCTCGTTGGATGACACCACCGCGTAAGGCAGCTCACCGCTCTCGACCCGCGCCAGCAAACCGGCGGCATCCAGGCCTGTGTGAACCTGCCAGGACAACTGGGGGACGTCGATTTGCGCTTCTTCCAGTTGTGGCTCGTGATTGCTGTCGGCCACTATGTGCAATGGTTTATCTGCCAAATCGGCAAGAGCGTCGGGCTTGGCGGAATCGCGGTGATACACCACCACTGACTCTACTTCTATACCGGTCGCCAGTGCCCGCATCTGACCCCGAAACTGCTTTTGCCCTGACAGCCCGGCTAACCCTATGTGAGCGAAGTTTTGATCCAGCACAGATAGAATTTCGGTGTTGTCTTCGGCGACGCGAATCCTAAGCTCTACGCCCAGATGCTCTGCGAACAGCTGAACCAGTTCGTAGTCATAGCCGGTGGGGCCGTCGCGACCTTTGTAATAAATAGAGGGGGCGACCCGGGTGATGACATGCAGTACACCTTCGGCTTTGATCTGCTGCAGAGTTGTTGGCCGTGAGCAGGCACTCAAAACCAGGGTAAACGCCAGCAGTGCTACCATGGCTGAGCCCCTGCGGACCCGCTTGGGCAACGATAACGCCCGCCGGGAAGCGAGCTGCAACTGGGTGTTTGCCGGCAAAAGCCTTATCTCCGTCGGGTTTTAGGCGGGTGTGCGGTTAATTTCCGATTGGCTGTCTTGGTGCAGACAGATTCTTGCAATCATCTATGTTGTGCGCGGTCTGGTCAATAAAAGAGCGATCAGCGGCGTCCTCGATGTCGCTGTTTACTAAGGTGCTGGATCGCTGTATCCCGCAGGCGCTTTCGAGTATGATGCTGCCTTCAAAATGTCTTCTCAAACCCCCGCTACGCGCGATACAGGTTGCTACCATGCTTGAACTTCGCGGCGCACCAGCGCTTTCACCTTTTCGTTTCAACAAACTGCACGCCTGCCTGAAAGGCAGCGTCCCCGAAATTGACCATGTGTACGCCGAGTTCATGCACTTTGCCGATTTGGATGGCGACCTGTCTGACGTGGAACAGGCGATTCTTGATCGGCTGTTGAGTTACGGCCCGAGTGTGCCCGTAGAGCAGCCCGAAGGCGTGTTGTTTCTGGTGGTTCCCCGCCCCGGCACGCTTTCGCCCTGGTCATCGAAGGCGACCGACATTGTGCGCAACTGTGGTTTGCGTCACATTCTGCGTATTGAGCGGGGTATTGCTTACTATGTGCGTTCGGCCAAGAAGTTAAGCTTGGAGCAGCGGGGAAAAATTGCGGCGCTTTTGCACGACCGCATGACAGAAAAAGTATTTCACGAGATGGGCGGCGCCGAGCTGCTGTTCAGCCACGACGAACCCCGCGAGTTGGGTTGCGTGGGTATTCTTGCCGGCGGCCGCAAAGCACTGGTGGACGCCAATCGTCGCCTGGGCATGGCGCTGGCGGACGACGAGATTGACTACCTGGTGGCTGCGTTCTCTGATCTGAAGCGTGACCCCACAGACGTTGAACTGATGATGTTCGCCCAGGCCAACTCCGAGCACTGTCGCCACAAGATCTTTAATGCGTCTTGGGACATCGACGGCGAAAATCAGCAAAAATCGCTGTTCGGGATGATTCGCAACACTTACGAAATGAACAGCGAAGGCGTGTTGTCTGCTTACAAAGACAACGCCTCTGTTATTGCCGGCAGTCGTGGGGGCCGCTTCTTCCCGGATTCGAACACCGGTGTTTACGGCTACAATCAGGAAGATATACACATCCTGATGAAGGTGGAAACCCACAACCACCCAACGGCGATTGCGCCATTTTCCGGAGCGGCCACGGGCGCCGGTGGAGAAATCCGTGATGAAGGCGCAACCGGTCGTGGCTCCAAGCCAAAAGCTGGCTTAAGCGGATTTACGGTTTCTAACCTGAACTTACCGGGCGACATCCAGCCTTGGGAAATCGGTTATGGCAAACCAGACCGTATTGCCTCCGCGCTGGATATCATGATTGAAGGTCCAATCGGCAGCGCGGCTTTTAATAACGAATTTGGGCGACCAAACCTCACCGGCTACTTTCGTACATTTGAAGCCAAGGTTGCAGGCCCTGCAGGCGAAGAAGTGCGTGGCTACCACAAGCCGATCATGATTGCCGGCGGCCTGGGTAACATTCGAGCCGAGCACGTAGAGAAGGGCCACATTCCGGTAGGCGCCAAGCTTATTGTTCTGGGCGGCCCGTCTATGCTGATTGGCCTGGGCGGCGGAGCTGCATCCTCTATGGATTCCGGCTCCAGCAATGAAAATCTGGACTTTGCCTCGGTACAGCGTGGCAACCCGGAAATGGAACGTCGTTGCCAGGAAGTGATTGATCGCTGCTGGCAGATGGGCGACACCAATCCGATTTGCTTTATTCACGATGTTGGCGCCGGTGGTTTGTCAAACGCCATGCCGGAGCTGGTTAAAGACGGTGGTCGCGGCGGTAAGTTTGAGCTGCGCGAAATTCCTAGCGACGAACCGGGTATGTCGCCGCTGGAAATCTGGTGTAACGAATCTCAGGAACGTTACGTTATGGCCGTGGCGCCGGAAAACCTGGAGTTGTTTGATGCGCTTTGTCGTCGTGAACGTTGCCCGTACGCAGTGATTGGCGCAGCCGCTGAAGAACACCATTTGGCGTTGGCGGATTCATATTTTAATGACAAGCCGGTTGATTTGCCGATGGACGTGCTTTTTGGCAAGGCTCCGCGTATGCATCGCAGCATCACACGCTCGTCATTTACCAAACGCTTATTCGATTCAACCCGGGTGGACCTGCACGAAGCGATTCGTCGCGTGTTGCGTTTGCCGTCGGTG
The DNA here is from genome assembly GCF_002563885.1 of Marinobacter sp. LV10MA510-1. Lineage (GTDB taxonomy): Bacteria > Pseudomonadota > Gammaproteobacteria > Pseudomonadales > Oleiphilaceae > Marinobacter. The sequence continues at coordinate 314,912 of NZ_PDJA01000001.1, forward strand.
GGTTCCAAGAGTTTTTTGATCACCATTGGCGACCGCACCATTACCGGGCTTGTAGCACGGGATCAGATGGTGGGGCCGTGGCAGGTTCCGGTTGCAGACGTAGCGGTAACCGCCAGTTCCTTTGACGTGCGCAGCGGCGAAGCTATGGCCATGGGCGAGCGCACGCCGGTTGCCGCAGTCAACGCGCCGGCTTCTGGACGCATGGCGGTGGGTGAAACGCTGACCAATCTTGCTGCGGCGCCTATCGCCAAGCTGTCAGATGTGCGCTTATCCGCAAACTGGATGGCCGCGGCTGGCCACCCGGGTGAAGACGAAAATCTATATGAAACCGTGCGTGCGGTGGGTATGGAGCTTTGCCCGGAGTTGGGTATTACCATTCCCGTGGGCAAAGATTCGATGTCCATGAAAACGGTGTGGGAAGAAAGCAGTGGTGAGCAGAAAAGCGTTACGGCGCCTCTGTCACTGGTGGTTAGCGGCTTTGCGCCGGTTACCGATGTGGGGCTTACGTTAACGCCGGAGCTTCAGCTGGACGTCGGCGCCACCGACCTTATTCTGGTCGATCTTGCGGCGGGCCAGAACCGCCTGGGCGGCTCTGCATTGGCCCAGGTATACGGCCAGGTTGGCGCAGTAGCGCCGGATCTGGACGACCCAGAAGACATGAAAGCATTTTTCGCGGTGATTCAGGGCCTGAACGCTGATCGAAAATTGCTTGCGTACCACGATCGCTCGGATGGCGGCCTTTTTGTCACTCTGGTTGAAATGTGCTTTGCCAGTCGTGCCGGTATCGACATCAAGCTGGACGGATTGGCAGAAGATGCCTCTCAGTTTGCCCGCGAACTGTTCAACGAAGAATTGGGTGCGGTGATTCAGGTGCGCCGGGACGATACCGAATTCGTGCTGCAGCAGTTCTCCGCCGCTGGATTAGGCAACCATACGATCGTTATTGGTGAGCCGACTTCGGAGGCTCGTGTACAGATGAGCTTCAACGGCGAATTTGTAGTGGATGAGCCGGTACTCGATTTGCAGCGCCTTTGGAGCGAAACCAGCTTCCGTGTTCAATCGTTGCGCGACAACGAGGACTGCGCGCGGGAAGAGTTTGACAACCTTCAGGACGCCAATGACCCGGGCTTACATGTAGTAACCACGTTTGACATCAATGAAGACATCAGCGTGCCTTTTATTAACGTTGGCGCGCGACCCAAAGTAGCCGTGTTACGAGAGCAGGGCGTAAACGGCCACGTTGAGATGGCGGCGGCGTTTGACCGGGCCGGTTTTACCGCTGTTGACGTACACATGAGCGATTTGTTGTCTGGTCGAATGTCATTGGAAGGCTTCAACAGTCTGGTGGCTTGTGGCGGATTTTCGTTTGGTGATGTTTTGGGTGCCGGCGGCGGCTGGGCCAAGTCCATACTGTTTAACGATCGCGTGCGTGACCAGTTTGCGGCTTTCTTTAACCGTCAGGACACCTTGGCTCTGGGCGTGTGTAACGGCTGCCAGATGCTGTCCAGCTTGCACGAGCTGATCCCTGGCAGTGAAGGTTGGCCGCGCTTTGTTCGCAATCAGTCAGAGCAGTTCGAGGCGCGTCTGGCGATGGTGGAGGTGTTGCCTTCACCGTCGGCCTTCTTCGAAGGAATGGCGGGTTCGCGTATGCCCATTGCCGTGGCGCACGGCGAAGGCCGGATCGAATTGAGCGGCAACGGCTCGTTGGCATCGCTGGCAGAAAGCGAACAAATCGCTTTGCGTTACGTGGACAATTATGGATCTGCTACTACACGTTATCCTTTCAATCCTAACGGTTCTGAGGCTGGCGTGAACGGTTTGACAACCTGTGACGGCCGGGTAACGATCATGATGCCGCACCCTGAGCGTGTATTCCGCGCGGTACAGCATTCCTGGCAACCAAAAGGTTGGGACGAAGACGCGCCGTGGCTACGGATGTTCCGTAATGCGCGGCGTTGGTTTGGCTAAGTCATTGGTGTAAAAGCCGGGCTTTTGTCAGCTCTGTTAAAGGAGCTGGCGGATGCCCGGTTTTTTTGGCCTGCAATTTGTGTTGTTTGGGGATATCAAGAGAAAAAACTGCATAATTTCCAAAAAAAACTCTTGACTGAGAATTTTTATGCACATTTTCTGGCATTCACTGTATGTTCTGTAAACAACCCTATGATTTGCCGTGATAATTTCAGTAGACAAATTCAAGTTATTGATAAATAACGATTATTTTTAGGCGGCGATTTTGTCACCAATCTGTCTTAAAGGCAGTAATGACGGGGTTTTTGGGGCGCTACTTAAAAACTTTCCCCAGAGTTATCCACAGAATCTGTGGGTAACTTTTTTGAATTCTCAAGTGTTTAGAATTTGACCGTCTATGAGGGATACTATGTATAAGATTTGCTACTTTGTGCCAGAAAGTCATCTTGACGAAACCAAACATGCACTGTTTAACGCTGGAGCGGGGCGTATTGGCGATTATGATCAGTGTGCCTGGCAAATATCAGGGCGAGGGCAGTTTCGACCACTGGACGGAAGTCAGCCGTTTATCGGTCAAGCGGGTGTTCTAAAAACCGTTGCAGAGTACAAAGTGGAATTGGTGTGCGCTGAGGCCTGCGTGAGAAGTGCCATTGCTGCATTGAAGGCGACGCACCCCTATGAGGAGCCCGCCTACGAAGTGTTTGCTCTGGTGCAGTTTTGATCAGGCTTTTTCGGATTTCGCCATAGAGTGACGAATACTGTCTACGTGAACCCCGAACGTCTGCTGTTTCATATCGTTTACAAAAAGCTCAAGGGTTTTGCGCACAGTCGGAAACGATAGTTCGTCCCAGGGGATGTCTGACAGCTCAAACAATTGTGTTTCCAGTGATTCTTCGCCGGCGCCATATTCACCATCAATCAGAGTGGCGCGGTAAAATATGTGTACCTGATCAATGTGGGGTACATCAATCACGGCGTAAAGACCTTCAATGTGAACTTCAGCCAGGGCTTCCTCGCGGGTTTCGCGAGCCGCTGCTTCTATGGTTGTTTCCTGGTTTTCCATAAAGCCTGCAGGCAGGGTCCAGTAACCGTAGCGAGGCTCGATGGCGCGGCGGCACAGAAGAATACGGTTGTCCCATACCGGCACCGTGCCCGCGATAATACGGGGGTTCTGGTAATGAATGGTGTTGCAGTGGGTGCACACATAGCGGTGACGATTGTCGCCGTCGGGGACCCGCTGTTCTACCTGTTCACCACAGTCACTGCAGTAATTCATAGCTTTCCCCGTATACTGGTAATAGATGTCTTAAAGGCTGTTAGTTTAACCATCTGAGCCACCTTAGCGCCATGGCGCCTTTGATTGAATCATGCCAGGAGATACTTTGAAGCACCTGTTACATTCCCGGTTGGCAGGCTACCGGCCTAACGAGCTTGCGCTGGACTATCCTGAAGCTGGCATTTTGGTGCCTATTACCGACAATAGCGGCAATCCGGAAATGTTGTTCACCCTGCGATCTGCCCATCTTAAAACCCATCGCGGCCAGGTGGCATACCCGGGTGGCAGGCGCGACCCAGAAGACGAAAACCTGATGGTTACGGCTCTTCGGGAGACCCATGAGGAAATCGGTTTGCCGCCAGACCAGGTGCAGATTGTGTCAGCGCTAAGCCAGGTCACATCTCATGCCCGTATTCTTGTAACACCATACGTAGGCGTGGTACCCGAAGACCATCCACTGCGCCCCAATCCTGCAGAAATCGAGAGCGTGTTCCGTGTTCCTATAGCCTGGTTGCTGGAAGACCGCCGTGAGCGCACCGATGCCTTACCTTTTATAGGCGGCACCATTCACGTGCCCTGCTACCGCTGGGAGAAATACCAGATATGGGGTTTGTCAGCCGTAGTGCTGGTCGATTTTATGAACGCTGTGTACGATGCCGGTATTGATCTGGAACGACCTCCCTCGCGTTAATATTACGATGCTAATCGGTTTGAGAGCCCAACAGAGTTGGCAGACTTGAAGAGGAAATTATGTTTTACAAATTGAACGAGAGAGTTCCGGTGCTAGAAGGAAGCGGTCATTTTGTTGCCGATAATGCCTCGGTGATCGGCAGTGTTCGCTTATTAGACAAAGCCAGCGTGTGGTTCAACGTGGTGATTCGCGGTGATAACGAGCTGATAACGATTGGCGAGCAGAGCAACGTGCAGGATGGCGCCGTATTGCATACCGATCCAGGATTACCGTTAAACATTGGCCGCGGGGTGACAGTGGGGCACAAAGCCATGCTGCACGGCTGTGACGTGGGCGATTATTCGTTAATCGGCATCAACGCAGTTGTGCTGAACGGTGCCAAAATTGGCAAGCACTGCTTGATAGGTGCGAACACGCTAGTGCCGGAACATATGGTCATACCTGACGGCTCTATGGTTATAGGTTCGCCGGCGCGGGTAAAGCGCCAATTAAGCCCGGAGCAGCAAAAGATGCTGGAAATGGCCGCGCTGAGTTACGTCAAGAATGCTGCGCACTACCTGGACAACCTGCAACCCTGTGAGCCCGAGCGATGAGCGTTGCTAATAAAGTCAGGTCGCCTTGTGTCAGTATTTGCGCGCTTAATGAAGATGACGTGTGTATTGGTTGCCATCGTTCAAGTGATGAAATTATGCGTTGGATGCAAATGAACAACGATGAACGGCGTGAGGTTTTGCGCCTGGTTGCTGAGCGCGAGAAAAAGGCTTTAATCTGAACCCGGCCGCTGGCCGTTCAATATCATCCGATGGAATTGTTATGGAACAAAAAATAGCAGACGTCACCTTGGGAACACCGTTAACAGACACCGCGTTCAAAGTTCTGTTTTGCGGTGCCGGTGAGTTGGGCAAAGAAGTTGTCATCGAGCTGCAGCGTTTCGGTGTGGAGGTTATCGCTGTTGATCGTTATGCCAACGCACCCGCTATGCAGGTTGCCCACCGCAGTCACGTTATTGATATGTTGGATGCTCAGGCATTACGACGGATTGTCGAGCTTGAAAAGCCGAACCTGATTGTGCCGGAAATTGAAGCCATCGCTACCGCAGAGTTGGTTAAGCTCGAAAACGAAGGTTTCACGGTGATTCCCTCGGCAAGAGCGGTACATCTAACCATGAATCGGGAAGGCATTCGTAGATTGGCGGCTGAAGAGCTGGAACTGCCGACGTCGCCCTTTCGGTTTGCAGGTACCAAAGAAGAGTACCTGGCGGCAGTGGAAGAGGTGGGATTGCCACTCGTGGTAAAGCCGGTAATGAGCTCGTCTGGTAAAGGGCAGTCAACGGTAACCCTCGCCGAGCACATCGAGGCTGCGTGGGATTATGCCCAAAGCGGCGGTCGTGCTGGTAAAGGAAGGGTGATTGTTGAAGGTTTTGTGGACTTCGAGTACGAGATCACTCTGCTGACGGTGAAGCACCGTGATGGCATATCGTTTTGCGATCCTATTGGCCATCGTCAAGAGGACGGTGATTATCGCGAATCCTGGCAGCCTCAGCCGATGTCGGATCTCGCGTTTGAGAGAGCGGCTCGCGTCGCCCGTATCGTGGTTGAAAGCCTGGGTGGTTTGGGGGTGTATGGCGTAGAGCTGTTCGTAAAGGGCGACGACGTTTGGTTTTCGGAAGTGTCGCCGCGGCCTCACGATACGGGTTTGGTAACGCTGATCAGTCAGGACCTTTCTGAATTTGCGTTGCATGCCCGGGCAATTCTCGGATTGCCGGTTCCTTCTATACTTCAATACGGCCCTGCGGCATCGGCGGTGGTGCTGCCCGAAGGTAACTCGAAGCGTATCCGATACAGTGGTATGCAACTGGCACTGGCTGAGCCCGATACACAGTTACGTCTGTTTGGTAAGCCGGAGCTGAGTGGCCGGCGTCGCATGGGCGTTGTACTGGCGCTGGCTGGCTCTATTGACGCTGCGCGGGAAAAAGCGAGAAACGCCGCAAGTGCTATTAAAGTGTCTCTGAACTAGCTATAGTCGTCAGGTAGTTTAGATAGCCATTCATGGATACTTGGCAGGTGGCTCAAGGTCAGTTTGAGGTTTTTTGATAAAGTTCAGATTGGCTGTTGACCTGTCCCGAGAAGTCTGTAGAATGCGCATCTCGCTTGAGGGACAGCCGGTTTTAGAGGGGCAGGAATCGAGCGGAAACTGTTTAGTAAGACGTTGAAAAGTTTAGGAAATGTGATTTAAACTTTGAACGCGAAAACGGTTGACACGGTTCGGATACGCTGTAGAATGCGCTTCTCGAATCAAGCAGTACCGGCCGGTTAGGTTGGGGGGTTTGGAAGGAAATGCTTCTGAAGCTTCTCGAAATAAACGGTTGACAGGGCAGCGAAACGATGTATAATTCGCCTCCTGATTGAGCCACGGCTCAAACGCTCTTTAAAAAATTAACCAAGTAATTCGTGTGGGCGCTGACTGGAGTATTTCGGTAAGAAATACCAAGTCAACGACTCGTCAAGAATTGAGTTTTTGTCTTGAGCAGATTTAAGATCTTCGGATCTTGTATGATTTAAACTGAAGAGTTTGATCATGGCTCAGATTGAACGCTGGCGGCAGGCTTAACACATGCAAGTCGAGCGGAAACGATGGTAGCTTGCTACCAGGCGTCGAGCGGCGGACGGGTGAGTAATGCTTAGGAATCTGCCTAGTAGTGGGGGATAGCCCGGGGAAACTCGGATTAATACCGCATACGCCCTACGGGGGAAAGCAGGGGATCCGCTCTTCGGAGAGGACCTTGCGCTATTAGATGAGCCTAAGTCGGATTAGCTTGTTGGTGGGGTAATGGCCTACCAAGGCAACGATCCGTAGCTGGTCTGAGAGGATGATCAGCCACATCGGGACTGAGACACGGCCCGAACTCCTACGGGAGGCAGCAGTGGGGAATATTGGACAATGGGCGCAAGCCTGATCCAGCCATGCCGCGTGTGTGAAGAAGGCTTTCGGGTTGTAAAGCACTTTCAGCGAGGAGGAAGGCCTTAAGCTTAATACGCTTGAGGATTGACGTCACTCGCAGAAGAAGCACCGGCTAACTCCGTGCCAGCAGCCGCGGTAATACGGAGGGTGCAAGCGTTAATCGGAATTACTGGGCGTAAAGCGCGCGTAGGTGGTTATGTAAGCGAGATGTGAAAGCCCCGGGCTCAACCTGGGAACGGCACTTCGAACTGCATGGCTAGAGTGTGGTAGAGGGTAGTGGAATTTCCTGTGTAGCGGTGAAATGCGTAGATATAGGAAGGAACACCAGTGGCGAAGGCGGCTACCTGGACCAACACTGACACTGAGGTGCGAAAGCGTGGGGAGCAAACAGGATTAGATACCCTGGTAGTCCACGCCGTAAACGATGTCAACTAGCCGTTGGGGATCTTGAATCCTTAGTGGCGCAGCTAACGCACTAAGTTGACCGCCTGGGGAGTACGGCCGCAAGGTTAAAACTCAAATGAATTGACGGGGGCCCGCACAAGCGGTGGAGCATGTGGTTTAATTCGACGCAACGCGAAGAACCTTACCTGGCCTTGACATGCAGAGAACGTTCCAGAGATGGATCGGTGCCTTCGGGAACTCTGACACAGGTGCTGCATGGCCGTCGTCAGCTCGTGTCGTGAGATGTTGGGTTAAGTCCCGTAACGAGCGCAACCCCTATCCCTAGTTGCTAGCAGGTAATGCTGAGAACTCTAGGGAGACTGCCGGTGACAAACCGGAGGAAGGTGGGGATGACGTCAGGTCATCATGGCCCTTACGGCCAGGGCTACACACGTGCTACAATGGCGCGCACAGAGGGCTGCAAACCCGCGAGGGGGAGCCAATCTCACAAAACGCGTCGTAGTCCGGATCGGAGTCTGCAACTCGACTCCGTGAAGTCGGAATCGCTAGTAATCGTGAATCAGAATGTCACGGTGAATACGTTCCCGGGCCTTGTACACACCGCCCGTCACACCATGGGAGTGGATTGCACCAGAAGTAGTTAGTCTAACCTTCGGGAGGACGATTACCACGGTGTGGTTCATGACTGGGGTGAAGTCGTAACAAGGTAGCCCTAGGGGAACCTGGGGCTGGATCACCTCCTTAAACGATGCCGAACGCTTCGGTCAGAGTCCACACGAATTACTTGGTTGATTGATTAAAGAGAGCAAAGGGTCTTAGGCCCGTATCGGCTGTACCAGACCTTTGTGTTTGGACAAGCAAAACCGGGTCTGTAGCTCAGTTGGTTAGAGCGCACCCCTGATAAGGGTGAGGTCGGTGGTTCAACTCCACCCAGACCCACCAAAATCGTCCAGCTCGGCGTTATAGAATGACTTGCATAGTAAACTATGCGGCGACATCCGATGCCTTGATCTGAACGATTTCCGAGTTTGACGCCATCCTATTGGGTCAGTCGGAGATAGCATCCGGGGCTATAGCTCAGCTGGGAGAGCGCCTGCCTTGCACGCAGGAGGTCAGCAGTTCGATCCTGCTTAGCTCCACCATTATACAGATGTGCAGATGTTGTGAGTTACTTGGTTACCCTGAATGTCCTGACTTCGGTCAGTGTACAGAAAAAAGTGTTTCTTTTACGGCGTTTTATGCGTTGTTAAAGCCGAAATCCTTCTTTCTGATCACTGGGTCAGATTTGCTCTTTAACAAATTGGATGAGATAGAACACGAATACGTTTCTCTATGGTCTTTGAGAGACGTGTTCAAGTGATAACGATTTTTTCAAGCGTTATCCGGTGTTGTCGTTGAAGTGGTTGTGCATGACTTCGAGTGACTATCTCTAATCAGTTCCACCTGGAACGTCTTGGCTTCGGCTAAGGTGTCTTTTCGTGGTTCTATTTAGAGTCAGTTGTCTTGGGGTTATATAGTCAAGCAACTAAGCGCATACGGTGGATGCCTAGGCAGTCAGAGGCGATGAAAGACGTGGAAGCCTGCGATAAGGTTCGGGGAGCTGGCAAACGAGCTGTGATCCGGACATTTCTGAATGGGGAAACCCACCCAGTTTAGGCTGGGTATCTTACACTGAATACATAGGTGTAAGAGGCGAACCGGGAGAACTGAAACATCTAAGTACCCCGAGGAAAAGAAATCAACCGAGATTCCCTAAGTAGCGGCGAGCGAACGGGGACTAGCCCTTAAGCTAGACAACGGGTAGGAGAAGGCTCTGGAAAGTGCCGCCATAGTGGGTGATAGCCCTGTATCCGAAACCTGAGTCTAGTGAAATCGAGTAGGACGGGGCACGAGAAACCTTGTCTGAACATGGGGGGACCATCCTCCAAGGCTAAATACTCCTGACTGACCGATAGTGAACCAGTACCGTGAGGGAAAGGCGAAAAGAACCCCTGTGAGGGGAGTGAAATAGATCCTGAAACCGTATGCGTACAAGCAGTCGGAGCAGACTTGTTCTGTGACGGCGTACCTTTTGTATAATGGGTCAGCGACTTATGTTCAGTGGCGAGGTTAACCGTTTAGGGGAGCCGTAGGGAAACCGAGTCTGAATAGGGCGAATTAGTCGCTGGGCATAGACCCGAAACCGGGCGATCTATCCATGAGCAGGTTGAAGGTTGAGTAACATCAACTGGAGGACCGAACCCACTGTCGTTGAAAAGCCAGGGGATGACTTGTGGATCGGAGTGAAAGGCTAATCAAGCCCGGAGATAGCTGGTTCTCCCCGAAAGCTATTTAGGTAGCGCCTCGGACGAATACCACAGGGGGTAGAGCACTGTTTCGGCTAGGGGGTCATCCCGACTTACCAACCCGATGCAAACTCCGAATACCTGTGAGTACTATCCGGGAGACACACGGCGGGTGCTAACGTCCGTCGTGAAGAGGGAAACAACCCAGACCGCCAGCTAAGGTCCCAAAATTCCAGTTAAGTGGGAAACGATGTGGGAAGGCTCAGACAGCTAGGAGGTTGGCTTAGAAGCAGCCATCCTTTAAAGAAAGCGTAATAGCTCACTAGTCGAGTCGGCCTGCGCGGAAGATGTAACGGGGCTCAAACTGGATACCGAAGCTGCGGCTGCATACTTTGTATGCGGGGTAGGGGAGCGTTCTGTAAGCCTGCGAAGGTGAGTTGAGAAGCTTGCTGGAGGTATCAGAAGTGCGAATGCTGACATGAGTAACGACAATGCGAGTGAAAAACTCGCACGCCGGAAGACCAAGGGTTCCTGCGCAACGCTAATCGGCGCAGGGTGAGTCGGCCCCTAAGGTGAGACCGAAAGGTGTAATCGATGGGAGACGGGTTAATATTCCCGTACCTTGGATCACTGCGATGGAGAGACGGAGAAGGCTAGGTAAGCCGGGCGACGGTCGTCCCGGTTTAAGCGTGTAGGGAGGGGACTTAGGCAAATCCGGGTCCTCAATTCTGAGACGCGATGACGACTGCCCATGTGGCGGGAAGTTATTGATGCCATGCTTCCAGGAAAATCTTCTAAGCTTCAGGTGATTTGAGACCGTACCCCAAACCGACACAGGTGGTCAGGTAGAGAATACCAAGGCGCTTGAGAGAACTCGGGTAAAGGAACTAGGCAAAATGGTGCCGTAACTTCGGGAGAAGGCACGCTGGTGGTATGTGACACCCCTTGCGGGTTGAGCAGAAGCCAGTCGAAGATACCAGGCCCCTGCGACTGTTTATTAAAAACACAGCACTGTGCAAACACGAAAGTGGACGTATACGGTGTGACGCCTGCCCGGTGCCGGAAGGTTAATTGATGGGGTTATCCTCACGGAGAAGCTCTTGATCGAAGCCCCGGTAAACGGCGGCCGTAACTATAACGGTCCTAAGGTAGCGAAATTCCTTGTCGGGTAAGTTCCGACCTGCACGAATGGCGTAACGATGGGGGCGCTGTCTCTACCCGAGACTCAGTGAAATTGAAATCGCCGTGAAGATGCGGTGTATCCGCGGCTAGACGGAAAGACCCCGTGAACCTTTACTATAGCTTCACAGTGAACTTTGAACATGTTTGTGTAGGATAGCTGGGAGGCATTGAAGCGTGAACGCCAGTTTGCGTGGAGCCAACCTTGAAATACCAGCCTGGCATGTTTGAGGTTCTAACTTGGTCCCCTTATCGGGGATGAGGACACTGTGTGGTGGGTAGTTTGACTGGGGCGGTCTCCTCCTAAAGCGTAACGGAGGAGCACAAAGGTGGGCTAAGTACGGTCGGACATCGTACGGTTAGTGTAATGGCACAAGCCCGCTTGACTGCGAGACAGACACGTCGAGCAGGTACGAAAGTAGGTCATAGTGATCCGGTGGTTCTGTATGGAAGGGCCATCGCTCAACGGATAAAAGGTACTCCGGGGATAACAGGCTGATACCGCCCAAGAGTTCACATCGACGGCGGTGTTTGGCACCTCGATGTCGGCTCATCACATCCTGGGGCTGAAGCCGGTCCCAAGGGTATGGCTGTTCGCCATTTAAAGTGGTACGCGAGCTGGGTTTAGAACGTCGTGAGACAGTTCGGTCCCTATCTGCCGTGGACGTTGGAGATTTGAGGAAAGCTGCTCCTAGTACGAGAGGACCGGAGTGGACGAACCTCTGGTGTTCGGGTTGTCACGCCAGTGGCATTGCCCGGTAGCTATGTTCGGATAGGATAACCGCTGAAAGCATCTAAGCGGGAAGCCCCTTCCAAGATGAGATCTCCCTGGGCCCTAGAGGCCCCTGAAGAGCCGTTCAAGACCAGGACGTTGATAGGTCGGGTGTGTAAGCGCTGCGAGGCGTTGAGCTAACCGATACTAATTGCTCGTGCGGCTTGACTATATAACACCCAAGACAATTGGGTTTGACACAACACGGATAACGACGAAAAAATCAATATCACGGCCCAACAAGCCAATGTTCTATCTCATCCCCCAGTGATCAACCGTTTTGTCTGACGACCATAGCGGCCTGGTACCACCTGATCCCATCTCGAACTCAGAAGTGAAACAGGCCTGCGCCGATGGTAGTGTGGTTCGCCCATGTGAGAGTAGGTCATCGTCAGACTCTTATTGCTAAATGCCCCGATAGCTCACGCTACCGGGGCTTTTTTTTGCCTGAAAAAAACGAAACCAGCCAGAAATAGGGGACGGATTTCAAATCCGTCCCCCGGTGAAACCTGTCCCCGCTGGGTCCCCGGTTCCAGGGCAGGGGACAGATTTCAAATCTGTCCCCCAGTGAAACCTGTCCCCGCTTGGTGATTCACCCATTCCAAAGTCATGCGTAGGCTTTGAATTCGTGCGGATTTAGTGTTTAATCCAGCGCTTAGTCATTGACACGGGCACCCCTGAATGAAAGCCAAGGTATTGATAACCCGTTTGAATGACGGCAAGATCCATTCCGGACAGTCATTGGCCATTGAGTTCGGCGTCAGCCGCACCGCGATATGGAAGATCGTACGGCGAGCGTTGAAGGAAGGTTTTGATATACACACCGTGCGTGGCCGGGGCTACCAGTTAGCAAACCCTGTGGATTTTCTGGATCAGAAAATTATCGCGAAAAACGTCGATTATAGTACAGTTTACCGAAAGCAGCGGGGCGTAGAGTGGTTGCCACTTACCGACTTATTTTAAAAGTTTATTCACCATAGCGCGCAGAGCAGCCGGTTTTACGGGTTTATAAAGCACATGATAGCCGCGGTCTGTCGCGTCATCTCTTACCTCTTGTGCCATATAGCCTGTAATCAGAATGCCGGGCAGGCGCTTTTTCAGAGCTACGCGCAGCGTGTCCATAGCGTCCAGACCGTTCTGGTCGTCGTCTAGCTGATAGTCGGCCAGCAGAATGTCGGGAATGTCCACACCCAGTTTTGTCATGGCGTCGTCCAGGCTGTCCGCGGCTGTTATCTGGCATTGCCAGTTGCTCAGCAGCGCCACCATACCCTGAAGAATAGCGGCATCGTTATCAATACACAGCAGATGGCGGCCCTTCAGACTGGATACTCGCCGAGCCGGGCCATGAGCTTGTACCGGCAGGGGTGTTAGCTCCTCGGCGGCCACTCTGGGCACCGTAATACTGAAAACGCTGCCACGACTCTGCCGCGACTGAACCGTCACCGGATGATTGAGCATACCGCTGATGCGGTCGACGATGGCAAGGCCAAGGCCCAAACCTTTCTTGTCGCGCCCATGCTGGAAACGGCGGAACTCTTCAAAAATCTGGGTTAGCTGATCCTCCGGAATGCCTGGCCCTGTGTCCCAGACTTCAATGCGCAGGAAACCATCCAGGCGACGACAGCCCAGCAGGATTCGGCCTTCGGGTGTATAGCGTATGGCATTGGACAGAAAATTCTGGATCACCCGGCGCAGAAGCTTGGCATCTGAACGGATCCAGGCGGAGCTGGGTACCACATCCAATACAAGGTCCTGGTCTTTGGCGATGGCAGAAAAATCGTTTGCCAGCCGGCGGATGATATCGCTAACCGGAAACACGCTGATATCCGGCTCCAGAGCACCGGCATCCAATTTGGAGATATCCAGCAGCGTACTGATAATTTCTTCGGCCGCACCCAGGGAGCTGTCGATGTGTTCGACCAATTGCTGACACTCGGCACTTTGAGCTTTACCTTGCAGGGCAGAGGTGAATAGGCGTGCGGCATTTAAGGGCTGCAGCAGATCGTGGCTGGCTGACGCGAGAAAGCGTGTTTTACTGTGATTGGCTTGTTCGGCTACAGACGTGGCTTTAAGCATCTGCTCGTTGATCACCTGCAGTTCCTGGGTTCGCTCTTTAACCCGTTGTTCGAGGTAGATATTGGTTTCTTTTAGCGCCTGTTCGGTACGACGCATGGGCGTTATGTCCTGAAATGTCGTGACATAGCCGCCGCCGGGAATCGGCGCGCCTTCAATGCGGATAAACGTGCCATCGGGCCGCTGGAGCTCATAGGACACACGTTGGCCTTGGGTCATGCTGCCAATGCGTTCAGTAACGATTTCATCGATTTTACGGGCTGAAAGATTTGCGTTAGTCAGAGTATAACGAATCAGGTCAGCCGCCGGTCGTCCCAGGCGTACAAAACTCTTTGGGTAATTGAACAGTTCGATGTATAGATGATTCCACACCACCAGTTCCTGCTGGTGATTTACTACTGACACGCCAAGACTGAGGTTTTCAATAGCGGAATGCAGTAGCTCTCGGCTAAACGTCATTGCCTGTGAGGCCTCATCCACAATGCTGACGACGTCTTCAATCTGCATGTCGCGACCCGTCAGGGTCGATTCCAAAACCACACGCGCGGTTGAGCCGCCGATAATCGATGCCAGCTGGCGCTCTACGTACTTCATCAAATGTGTTGTTGCAGGCCGCTGTGGATAAAGGCGGATGGCATTGCGGCGCTCGTAATTGCGAAATACCGTTTCTGCGCGCTCGTCGCCCATGAAGCGATCTGCCAGAGCCTGCAGATCAGCGGTCAGAATCTCACCCTGCCAAGTTTGCTGGTGGGGGGTTTCTCCGCGTCCGTGAGTGTCCTGAAAATAACTGGCGATCTGTATTTTTTCACGCACTCGTTGGCGGGTTACTAAGGACAGCATTATATAAATCGCAGTATTGGCTCCCAGGCTCCAGATTATACCGTGGCTGATTTGGTCCAGTTCAGCGCCAAACAGGGCGGTGGGACGGGTCCAGCTCATGCCCCAGAGACCCTGTTGAACAAGTGTGTCATTGATCCAGCCAGTAGATGCCAGTGCGGGCAGGAGTAGAGTGTAAAGCCACAATATAAAACCTATAAAGAGGCCCCACACCGCTCCGTTATAGTTGCCACCGCGCCAGACGATTCCGCCCACCAACGCCGGTCCAAGTTGCGCCGCAGCAGCGAACGACAGTAGTCCGAAGGCCGTCAAACTGGTGTCTTCCCCTGCCATCCGATAAAAGCCATACGCTGTTAGTAAAACAGCGAAGATAGCGATTCGGCGAATGCTAAGGAGCAGGTAGCTCAGGTCTGCCTTGCGATTCATTCTTGGACGGAAGAATTTCAACAAAGCCGGCATGATGATTTCGTTGCTGACCATGGTGGCGACCGCCACCGAGCACACAATCACCATCGCCGCCGCTGCGGAGCCTCCCCCCAGGAACGCCAGTACTGCAAGCCAGGTATTACCGGCCAGTATGGGCAACTGAAGGGTCATAATGTCAGGGTTGTAGCTGGCACTATCGGGCACAAGCAAGCTGGCAGCGGCAATCGGCAGTACAAAAGCGCTGGCGATGATCAGATAAACAGGCATAGCCCAGCGTGCGGTCTCGAAATCGCGGGGATCGCTGTTTTCAACCACCATAACGTGGAACTGCCGCGGCAGGCAGACAATGGCCACACCGGCGACCAGGGTTTGGGTAATAAACGCGGTCAGATTCAGGTTTTGGGTTGTCAGCACTCCGATGAGATCGGCCGCGGCCACCCGCTGTGTGAGATCGCCAAAACCATTGAAAAAGCCAAACAGCACAAACAACCCAACCGCTGAAAACGCCACCAGTTTGATCACAGATTCAAACGCAACGGCTTGAATCATGCCGCGGTGATGCTCTGTTGATTCCAGATGGCGGGTACCGAATAAAATGGTAAACAGGGCCAGAGCCAACGTGATGTACCAAGCTGAATCGCTCCAGGCGGCGTTACTGAGTTCCTGTACGCCGCCGTGGGGGCTGGACAGCACCGCAAAGCCCATGGCAATGGCTTTTAACTGCAAGGCGATGTAGGGCACGCTGCCGATTAACGCAAAGGCGGCGATCATCGCTGCTAGCAACTGGGATTTTCCGTAGCGGGAAGCGATAAAGTCGGCTATGGAGGTGCTGCTGTTGCGCTTGCTGATGTGAATGATGCGGCGCAACAGCGGTGCGGCGAACACGAACACCAGTAACGGCCCAAGATAGATGGGTAAAAATCCAAGACCTTCCTGGGTGGCACGACCAACGGCGCCATAGAAGGTCCAGGAAGAGAAGTACACTGCCAGAGACAGCGCATAGATGTGAGTTCTGGCTAAGCGATGCCGGTAAAGCCCCGGATGGCGGTCACCTGCCCAGGCCACCACAAACAGCAGGGAAACGTAGGTGATGGAAATTAAAACCAGCAACCAGACACTAATCATATTAATGCATATCCGTCAGGTGATCAGGCTGCCAGGCCCGTTACCGGAATATTAGCCAGCACACACGGTGGAGAAAAGTGGGTCATTCCTTTCCAGAACTTTCATGTTGTCGACCCTTGGCGTTCCATCAGAGCCGATAGGAACAACCTCGCGAGTCCCGCAATTAATAATGTGAACCCGGTGTGCAACCGTGTCAGTGATTTTCTGTTCAAAACGGTAAAGTGTGAACCGTACTATATCCGGATTGTTCGTATCCCGGGCGATGCTGTTCTTATCCACAGTGGAGAACGCGGTTACATAGGGGTAAACCAACGACCACGGACGCCAGAATATCCCTTTGCTCTCTGTGCTCACGACCACAGCTTCATTAGGGAGGCGTGACTGCTTATGGTCAAACCAGCTGTATTCGCCGTAAATCAGATAGCCGAGCATACCTGCGCCGGCAAATACCGGAATAATCCATTTAGGTGCCATATTGCGGGTGACGGCCCGGATTCCAAGAGCGATACCGGCGGCGCCCAGTCCACAAAATACGGTGGCGACAAAAGTCCAGAACATAAATGTGTTTCCTTAAAAAAGAACGGGCCTCCTCTAAGAGGAAGCCCGTTCAGTAACAACCTGTCAACTCAATGAGTGAAACAGGCCGGGTTGTTGCTTAGTGGTCTTGAGCTTGTCCGGCACCGCGTGGGTAACGAACGCTCTCAACCAGCTCCTGAATTTCAACGGGTGGCTCGTCAGTCACATTGGATACCGCGAAGGCTACCGCAAAGTTGACGACGGCACCAATCGCACCGATAGACAAAGGAGAGATGCCGAATACCCAGTTCGCCGGAATGTCAGCAAGGTTGGCGGTACCTGGTATGAAGAACCATCCTTTGTACACGAAGATGTACGTCAGGGTGAACACCAAGCCGGACAGCATACCCGCGATGGCGCCAACATTGTTAACGCGCTTGGAGAAGATGCCCATCATCAGAGTCGGGAACAGGGATGCGGCTGCGATACCAAACGCCAGCGCAACAACCTGTGCAGCGAATCCCGGTGGGTTGGCGCCAAGATATGTCGCTACAACAATCGCAACGGCCATCGATATACGGGCTGCCCTCAACTCGCCTTTCTCCGAAATACCCGGATTAATCGAGCCTTTGATCAAGTCGTGACTGATTGCTGAAGAGATCGCCAGGAGCAAGCCTGCGGCTGTTGATAGTGCAGCTGCAAGACCACCTGCGGCTATCAGCCCGATAACCCAACCAGGCAGGTTGGCAATTTCCGGGTTGGCAAGCACCAGGATGTCCCGGTTTACTTCAAGCTCATTGCCTTTCCAGCCACGGGCCGTTGCCTCAGCTTCGAAGGCCGTGCCGTCTGCAGATGAGTCATCGTTATACAGCTGGATACGGCCGTCTTCGTTTTTGTCAGTGAACTTGATCAGACCTGTAACTTCCCACTCTCTGACCCAGTTCGGGCGGTCATCGTACTGAATTGGCTCAGCAGCAGTGCCATCGGGATAAATGGTGTTCATCAGGTTCAGGCGAGCCATGGACGCAACCGCCGGCGCTGTGAGGTACAGCAGCGCAATAAACACCAGGGCCCAGCCAGCAGACCAGCGAGCATCTGCAACCTTCGGAACGGTGAAGAAGCGGATGATAACGTGGGGCAGGCCAGCGGTACCAATCATCAGCGTCAAGGTAAACAGCGCCATGTTCAGGTGGCTGTCGAGATCTGCAGTGTATTCTGTGAAGCCTAAGTCAGTGACGACCTGGTTCAGCTTGTCGAGAATCGGCATGCCGGAATCGATGTGAGTGGAGAACAAACCAAGCGCTGGAACCGGGTTGCCTGTCAACTGTAAAGAGATGAATACAGCTGGGATGGTGTAGGCAAGGATCAACACAACGTACTGGGCAACCTGCGTGTAGGTGATACCTTTCATGCCGCCAACTACGGAGTAGATGAAAATAACCACAGCTGCGATTATCAGACCTGTTGTGGAATCGACTTCAAGGAAGCGAGAGAAGGCTACACCGGCACCGGCCATCTGACCGATAACGTAGGTGACAGACGCTACAATAAGGCAGACAACTGCTACCAAACGAGCTTTGCTGCTGTAGAAACGGTCACCGATAAACTCCGGAACCGTAAACTTGCCGAATTTGCGCAAGTAAGGTGCCAGAAGCATAGCCAGCAGAACGTAACCACCCGTCCAACCCATCAGGTAAGCCGAGCTTGCATAGCCACTGGCAGCGATAATACCTGCCATGGAAATAAAGGACGCTGCGGACATCCAGTCGGCACCAATCGCCATACCGTTAGTGATGGGGTGAATGCCGCCACCGGCAACATAAAAGTCTTTTGTACTTCCGGCCTTGGCCCAGATGGCGATAAGGATGTAGATGGCGAATGATCCACCTACAAAAATGATGTTAATGGCAAATTGACTCATTATTATTATTCCTCGTCCACGCCGAATTGTTTATCGAGCCTGTTCATGCGCCACGCGTAGTGGAAGATCAGTGCAATAAACGTGAGAATCGAGCCCTGTTGAGCGAACCAGAAGCCCAGGTCCGTGCCGCCGATGGAAATGCTGGACAGCATTGGCCGCAGGAAGATCGCGAAACCATAAGAAACCAGAGCCCAAACGATCAGGCTCCCGAATATCAGGCGAAGATTCGCCTTCCAGTACTGTTCAGCGTTGTCGCTATGACCTGACATAGAGTACTCCTGTTATTATTGTGGAGTTAGCGGGATTACCTTATTGACTTTGGTGCAATACGAGCCCGAGTGATATTGGCAAAAGGTCTAAAACTCTGGATTTTGACGGGTTTACGGTTGAAATTGAGAGCTGGCGCAGACGCTTCAGCTCGGTACGTACCATGGCTCTACAAGTGGCGTTGTCAGAGCCGTTGCATGTTTCTCAGGCGACGGTGATAACGTAATTTGTCGCTGAGCTGGACCAGGGTGAGAGTGCCCTGTTGCGCGGCCTTGTTCAGAGCAATTAGCGTGAGCTCTGCGGTGACCATGGCGTCAGCTGCCGCATGATGGCGGGCACTGGCGTGCAAGCCGAAGGTGTCAGCCCAATTGTCCAGGCCCTTACCTTGTGTATTGGCGCTTGGGAAAAAAGTGGGCATTAGCTCTGCAACGTCGAGCCAGATGTGATTTTCGCCGTAGCCGAGTTCCGCGCGCAGGGTTTTCTCCAGAAATTTCTGATCAAAGGCCGAATGATAGGCCAGAATGGGGTCGCCATTCATCCAGTCCAGAAGATGCAACAGAGCATCTTCGGTTTCGTGGCCGTCGGTCAACGCTTCCGGGCCGATGCCGTGTATCAGTACGGTTTTACGAATGTCCAGTTCGGGCCGACGCAGAATCAGGTCAAACTGGTCGTCCAGGGGTATAGCATTGTTGTTGATGGCGACGGCGCCAATAGCGATCATCTGGTCTTTGGCCGGGTTCAACCCTGTAGTTTCCAGATCAAGCACGATTAACCGCGAAGTCATCAATGGCTGATCGCCAATTGTTTTGGGGTTTGGCAGGT
Source organism: Marinobacter sp. LV10MA510-1 (assembly GCF_002563885.1). GTDB lineage: Bacteria > Pseudomonadota > Gammaproteobacteria > Pseudomonadales > Oleiphilaceae > Marinobacter. The sequence goes on from NZ_PDJA01000001.1 coordinate 334,436, forward strand.
TAGTGGTGTCTATACCACCACGCTTTTTGCGCTCCAGCCACTGTTTCAGAAAGTCGATCATAATCAGGCCCCGAGGCTAGAGCTGGTAAGCCAGTTCCAGCTTCTGTTGCAGGCGCTGGGCCTGGCGGAAAGATTCGCGGAGAATTCGTCGATCCAGCGGATTCAGATCATCTGGGTCAATGTAATTGGTTAACGGCTCTTTGTTTTCCAACATTTCATTGTGCGCCCGCATACGGATAGCCTGTATCAGGCTGTAGGCTTCTTTCCAGGCATTGGCGTCTTTGGCGTCAAACACGCCCTTGCGAGCCAGTTCATCCATCCGCTCCAGGGTGTTCGCAGCTCCCACGCCGTTAGCCAGAGCAAACACCCGCACTGATTCAACGAAGGGCGCCAGGCCCTGGCGCTTCAGATCTAACGCACGGTTTTTACCATCGCTGACATAGCGAAAGCTGCGGAACATTGTCAGTGGCGGTTTTCGGGTAAAGGCGTTGCCCGCCAGCATTTTTTGAAATAGCGAATTGTTGCCGATACGCATCAAAACTGTCTGGAACAGCTCGTGCACAGGTTCGCCAGGGCCGAACACCGCCCGCATATCGAGGAAGATCGACGAATATATGAGGTTCTGCGATGTCGAAGCATCGATAAAGTGCACGAACCAGTCGTCCCATTCGGCGCCACTCAAGCACAGTTTCGGGTTGCTGGCCATAATATTACCCTTGCACAGGGTGAAACCACATTCTGCCAGCTCGTCGTTCACGATGCGCGCGAACGGCAGCAGTTTCTCTCGCACTTGATCTTCCGTCATACCCTCCGGCGTGGTGAACAATATGCCGTTGTCCTGATCGGTTAACAGGGTTTGCTCCTGGCGACCCTCGCTGCCGAACGTCAGCCAGGTAAACGCTATGCCGGGATCGTTTTTGGCGATGTTCAGTTCTAATACGCGGCGCACAGTGACGTCGTTCAGGGTGGTAATGATTTTTACAATCTGGCCTGAATCGGCGCCATGGGCCAACATGGAATCAACCAGGCGCGAGACATCCGCGCGCAGGCTTACCAGGGTGCGCAGGTGGGTGGCGGTACCAATGGTGCGTGCAAGGTTGACCAGATCTACCCGCTGCAATGCAAACAGGTCCCGTTCTGACACAACGCCAATCAATTTGTTCTCGTCGTCCACCACGCAAATGTGGGCAAAGTGATGCTCCGCCATCAGCATGGCGGCTGCAAAGGCATCTTCTTTTGCCAGCAATGAGCAGGGGTTCGGTGTCATAACGTGCCGAATCGGTGCGCTCAGGGGAGCCTTTTCTTCGGCAATCAGTGTGCGCAAGTCGCGCAATGTGAAAATACCCACCGGGTGTCGGTTGTCGTCGGTGATGACAATGCTGCCTACGCTGTTTTCATGCATGCGCGCCACAGCTTTGCGCACCGGCAAGTCGGGTGTGCAGACAATAGGATTGCGCAGTGCGAAGCGCTCCAGCGGCGAGTCTAACGTAAAGCTCGAACCAATCGACGCCATGGCGCCGGACTGTATGCGCTGATTCACCTGATCTAGCAGACTGCTAACGCCGCGCAGGCAAAAGTCGCGGAAGGTATCGCTTTGGGTAAACAGAGTGACAAAAGCTTCATGCTCAATGCTCAGACAGAATGTGTCGCCCACCGACCGGTGCACGGTGCGGGTAGGCCGCTCACCCACCAGTGCCGCCAGTGGAAAGCAGTCCCCAAGGCCAATCTCGAAAGTGGTTTCGATGCGATCGTCCCTGCTATTCAGTCGCTCACCACGGATCCGACCCTGCTTTACAACGTAAAATTGTTTGACGACGCCGTCGTCCGCGGACAGAACCACCTCGTCATTAGCGTAAAAACGCAGCGCAGAGTGCTCTGCAAAGTGCGCCAGATGATCTTCGTCCATATTGGAGAAAGGCGGATGATTTTGCAGAAAAGCCATAACGGCCCGGGTATTTTGCGGGCGATTCTGGTCTTGAGAGGCTGCTGCCATGTTCGGTTTCACTCTGTCGACGACGGATGGATTTGCTTACAGTCTAGTGCAGGCGCCGCCGGATTGCTTTATGGCATCGCAGGCCAATGGTAAAGTTCGCCGCATTAGGAACCATTGATAATACTGTCATGACTACAAAAGAAGATCGACTGAGTTTTCTCGCCGAAATGGGCGATGTGAAACGTATAAAACGGCCAAACAAAGCCGATGTTGTGGTACCTCGCGAACTGACGCCGGGCCACGTGGAACGGCAGCGGGCAGCTATCGCGTTGCCGCTGAAAGACACCAACCCGCTAACGGCGGACATGGTTGAGCCTTTGACCGCTCAGGATATTCTGAGCTGGAAGCGCCCCGGCATTCAGAACGGCGTGTTTCGCAAACTGCGACTGGGTTACTACCCCAGCGAAGCCAAGTTGGACTTGCACGGGATGACGGTAGACGAAGCCCGACGCCAAGTGTTTGGTTTTGTAAATGACTGTATGCGCTATGACCTGCGAACGGTAACGATTCTGCACGGTAAAGGCGAACGCAACCGCGACGGTATCGCCTGGCTCAAAAGTTACCTAGCCAAGTGGTTACCGGAATTGGAGCCGGTGTTGGCGTTTCATACAACACAAAAGCACCACGGCAGTACCGGCGCCATTTACGTTATGATCCGCAAGAGTGATCGCGAAAAACAGAATAATCGGGAAGCCCACGACCGGCGCGACTAAGCATCGCCGATGGCAACCTCAACTATGAATCGAAATCGGAGAAATGTATGGCCTATCTGCTGACAAAAAAGACCGCTTTGGTCATTGTTTCACTGATCGCCTTGGCAGGCTGCACAGATCGCGTCATTTGGGAAGATAACGGCGCTATTGAAAAAACCACCGAGAATCGGGAAATCTGGGACACTAACGGCAAGATGGGTAATGGCGATCGCCCGATATGGGTTAACAAAGACGGCGAAAAAGTCGTGAAGTAATGACAATGCCTCGGGCCTTTGGAATCGTTGGAAAAAACTCGGTTAGGGCTTCTCTAACGGTGCTTGCAGCCATCTTTCTCGCTGCCTGTAATCCGTTTGATGAAGCGCGACCCATGATGGATGAGTACGTTGAGCGCCTGGGCCGGGTGTTGGATACTGACCCTCAGTTCAGCGAGCCGGCCCCGGCGCCTATTTTACCGCGCCGCCGTGAACGGGTTTTGGACATGCCCGAGCTGGAACTCGGAATGCTGGACTTTCTGTCGCTCTACGGCTGTGATCTGCAATTTGTCGTCGGTGAGAAAAATTCCATCTTGGGCAAGGTTATGCAGCCGCTAAACCGTTTGAGGTACGAACTGCGTTTCATTGCCAGCGCTGAAAAATGCCTGCAAAGCAGCGTTGATGATGATGGAGATAAAGATCTGCAGGACATGTTGCGGCAAGCCATCAGTAGTAAACGCGAGAACCTGCCAATCGCGCTTTGGAACGCAACCTGGGGTGTTGAGGAAGTCGAGAACCTGTTTACCACCAGCAAGGGATTTTATCCAGTGATTGCCGAAAATCCGCTGTCGGACCTCGCCCGTGAAGCTGTTCAGTTAGAGCGCGTGGCACGGAGTCTTCTTAATGGCGAATTGGATCAGAATCTGGACTTTGCCGGGGCTGTGCAACAGCGTTGGCAGGCCGAGTATCACGCCGGTCAGTTAATCAACAGCGCCCTGCTAGTGGCGGCGAGACTGAATGACGGCACGGAGCTGATTCAACGCCGGCTGGCGCAGCGCCCTCTGTGCTTGAATGGTAAGCCCAACAATCAGTCCACTATCGTAAATGATATGTTTTTCAGTGTTTACATTGGCAAGGTGCAGCCGTATCTGGCGGAATTGCGCCGTGCCCGAACTGATTTGCTGGAGCCCCTGGCGCAGCTGGCGCAGATTCAAACCGCCGTGATGCCGCAGAGTTTCCAACGCTGGAAGGCCCGTGCCTTGCCCGCCGAGGCCGTTGCTGAGAGCGCAAGCGTGTGGGGTGATCTGGACCAGGCCTTGGCCGAACACACCCGAAGCTGGCAGCAGCTATTGGAGCAGTGCGGCTTGCGCCCGGGTGCTTAAAGCGTATTGATGAACGAACAGTGCTTAACAAAGTGCTTAACGAAAAGCGCTTAACAAATAGTATCTAGCGCTGACTTTCGGGCGTCACCCGCAGAATTTCTTCAACGCTGGTCAGCCCGGCGGCAACCTTTTGCGCGCCACTCAGTCGCAATGACTTCATGCCGCTTTTGTAAGCGTCCGCACGCAATTGCTCCAGTTCGCAGCCCTCGGTGATTTGCCGCACCATGGCGTTGGACAACTCCAGTATCTCATAAACGCCCGAGCGGCCAATGTAGCCGGTCTGGCGGCATTCCAGGCATCCGGCCGGCTGATAGAATTCTTTTGGCAGAGGCGCACGCCAGGGCTGGGTCAGGGTTTTCCATGCATGTTCATCGGGCTCGCAGGCCACTTTGCAATGGGGGCAGAGGTTCCGGGTCAGGCGTTGAGCCATAATGCCCAGCACCGTCGCGCGAATCAGGTACGGGGGAATGCCCAGCTCCATCAGTCGGGTGATGGCACTGGGGGCATCGTTGGTGTGCAGGGTGCTAAGAACCAGGTGGCCCGTCAAAGCGGCCTGTACCGCCATTTCTGCGGTTTCCAGATCACGGATTTCGCCAATCATGATAATGTCAGGATCCTGTCGCAGCAGTGCCCGAACGCCTGCGGCGAAGGTTAGATCGATGTTGGTCTGCACTTGCATCTGGTTAAACGCCGGCTCCACCATTTCAATGGGGTCTTCAATGGTGCATACGTTCAGTTCTGGCGTGGCAAGCTGTTTGAGTGTGGAATACAGGGTGGTAGTTTTACCCGAGCCGGTAGGGCCGGTTACCAGCACAATACCGTGGGGCCGGCTGGTAATGCCGTTCCAGCGTTCGCGGTCCTCACGGCTAAAACCCAGCTGCTCGTAGGATTTCAGCAGCACGTCCGGGTCAAAAATGCGCAGCACCATTTTTTCGCCAAAGGCGGTGGGCAAGGTGGCCAGGCGCAGTTCTACTTCCTGACTGTCCGGCTTGCGGGTTTTTATACGCCCGTCCTGTGGCCGGCGTTTTTCGGCCACGTTCAGCCTACCCAGTATCTTCAGGCGACTGGTTACAGCAGTGCCTACGTGGCCGGGAAATTCGTACACCGAATGCAACACGCCATCAATGCGAAAGCGCACCCGGGTAATGCCGCGGCGCGGCTCTATGTGAATGTCAGATGCGCGCTGCTCAAAAGCGTATTGCAGCAGCCAGTCGACAATTTTCACCACGTGTTGATCATTGGCTTCGGGCTTGTCGCTGGTTCCCAGATCCAGTAACTGCTCGAAGTTCTGGTGGCCCGCCAGCGTTCCTTTAGCCTGGCCACCGCTGGCTTTATCTACTGAACTGGCAAGCTGATAGAATTCCTGGGTATAACGGCGTAAGTCCTCGGGATTGACGACCACCCGTTTTAACTCTTTGTGCACGGCCTGACGCAGGTTGTGCTCCCACTCCGAACGAAAGGGTTCGGCGCTGGCAATCAGCACCTGGTCATTATGGATTTCTACTGCCAAAATGCCGTGGCGCTGGGCGAAGGCGAAGGACATCACCCGCGCAATAGCCGCGGCGTCAATTTTTAGCGGATCAATATGGTAGTAATCTTGTCCGGCCCAGTCGGCCAGCCATTGAGTCAGCCGCTCCAGATTCAGGGTTTGCCCAGAATGCTGACTGTTCAGAGCAGCAATAGCGACCAGTTCCAGTGGGTGGCGCGGTACTGTGTCGCCTCCGGCGCTGCCAAGATTGGCAGACATCACACGTTCTGCGTCGGTTTGCAGAATGTCGCCGCTGCTGACCAAAGCCGTGCAAATATCCCGCAGGGTCAAGGTCGCTCTTGCCGGCGCCTGGGGTACCTTGGCCTTCTGTACTTTGGCCGGCGGGCGTTTGTCACGGGGAGGCACTGAAGCCATAAACTGGGCGTCCGTTGCAGTCATCGGGGGGAGAGCGGTGTGCTATCAGCAACACTCAGGCCGTCTCGGGCCGATTTACCTTAAGGTGAATCATCGCCACAGTAAACAGCAAGAAGGTTAGCGCGGTTGTAATAACCGGCCCGATGGCGCCCTCACTGAGCCAGGCTGACACCACGCCTTGGGTGAAATAGAAAATGATAACGAAGGATAACCAGATATAGGCGCGACTGTTGCCGCGATACACCGGCACAATAAAACCGATCAGAGGTAACAGTTTTACCGCCAGTATCATGGTGATGGAGACGCCTTCGTCCGGCCCCGGGAAAAAAGCAGTCACCACCAGGGTAATCATAGTGGCCAAATAGAGCGCCAGAGTAATACGTGCCGTTATGAGTGCTTTCGGGTTACGCAACATGTCAGAAATCCGCAATTGTTTAAGGTGATTCCGCGACAGCGGATTAGTCGGCCAGCTTCAACGCCAGGCGAGCCAGGCGCTCGCCAAACGCTTGGCAAAGAACCTGCTCGTGTTCGCTCAGTGGCAGCTGTTCACCGGTGCCGGCGAAATGACTAGGGCCATAAGGTGTGCCGCCGGTCGTGGTTGCACCCAAAGCCGGCTCGCTGTAGGGCAAACCGCACAGCACCATGCCATGGTGGAGCAGTGGCAGCATCATCGACAGTAATGTGGTTTCCTGCCCGCCATGAAGGCTGCCTGTTGACGTAAAGGCTCCGGCGGGTTTGCCAGCCAAGGCGCCGGCAATCCACAAATCACCGGTAGTATCCAGAAAGTACTTTAACGGCGCGGCCATATTGCCAAAGCGGGTAGGGCTGCCAATGGCCAAACCAGAGCAGGCAGCCAAATCGTCTTTGCTAACATAGGGTGCGCCTTCATCGGGCACCGGTGGCACTGCGCTGGTTGTTTCCGGTGCTACCGGCGGCACGCTGCGAATTCGCGCCTGCATGCCGCTCACCCGGGCAACGCCGCGGGCAATGCGATTAGCCATGTCGGCGGTTTGGCCGGTGCGGCTGTAATACAGAATCAGCACGTAGGGAGCCGGTGCGGTCATGGCAAAGATCCTCGAAATGTCAGCTTGGTAAAATTGAATTACAGAATAGTCAGTACGTTTTCCGGAGGTCGCCCGATGACCGCTTTGCCATTTGCCTGCACAATAGGGTGCTCAATCATTGTGGAAAATCCGGGTAGGTTCTGTCATCTTCTTGCCTGATAATGTGCACGTGGCGGGCGAATATAAATTCGCGGTCGCATAGTTTAACAGGAGGACTTTGCTTGCAATACCCTGTGACCGGTTTTGCCTTTATTACTGGCCGCCTGGCGGCGGCTGCATGTGTGTTTGCCGCGATGGTTGCGCTGGCGGGTTGTAGCAAGATTGAGCTGGAGCGCAATGAAGGTGCACCATTGGCCTGGAACGAGCTACGCGGGCAATGGGTATTGGTGAATTACTGGGCCGAATGGTGTAAGCCCTGCCTGAAGGAAATTCCCGAACTGAATGCCTTGAGCCAGAACCCGGCTATTACCGTGCTCGGCGTTAACTTTGATGGTATCAGCGGTGCCGAACTGCGCCAGCTGGGCGAACGCATGGGCATTGGCTTTGATCTGCTGAATCAGGACCCGGGCCCGCAGTTCGGCTGGCAAACGCCCATTGCGCTGCCTGCTACGCTGGTTATAAACCCACAGGGCGAGTTACAGCAGGTGCTATTTGGCGAGCAGACCCAGGCCAGTATTCGCGTCGCCATCGGCCTGTAAATGGCCGTTGATAGCGGCCGGCTTTATTTGTTTTATTCGTATTTCCGCTTTAATCAGGATTATCTGCAATGACTGCCCAGACCTTTGTACATCTTCGCATTCACTCTGAACATTCCTTGGTGGATGGCCTGGTACGGGTAAAGCCGTTGATCAAACGGGTGGTGGAGCTTGGTATGCCTGCGGTAGGGCTCACCGAACAGTCCAATATGTTCTCGCTGGTGCGATTTTACAAAGCCGCGCTTGGCGCCGGGGTGAAGCCTATTATTGGCGCCGATTTATGGCTGGAAAACCCGGATGAGCCAGAAAGCCCGTTTCGCACAACCCTGCTGGCCAGTAACAACGACGGCTACCTGAACCTGACCGAAATTGTTTCGCTGGGTTATACCGAGGGTCAGCGTTTTGGCAAGCCCATCATTAAGCGCGAATGGCTGGAAGCCCGAAGTCAAGGCCTGATTATGCTCTCGGGTGGCAAAATGGGCGATGTTGCCAAGGCGATGTTGTCAGATAAACCTAAACTTGCCCGCGACCGGGCCTGCTATTGGCGTGACCTGTATCCCGGCAGTTTTTATCTGGAGCTTCAGCGCACTGGCCGTGCGGGTGATGAAGACTGCTTGCATCTAAATGTGGAACTGGCGGCCGAGTTGGGTCTGCCAGTGGTGGCTACCAACGATGTCCACTTTATTTATGCGGAAGATTTCGAGGCTCACGAAGCCCGCGTGTGTATTGGCGAAAGCCGCACTCTGGACGATCCGCGCCGCGACCGCCGCTTTAGTGATCAACAGCACCTGCGCAGCTCTGAAGAAATGATCGAGCTGTTTGCCGACATTCCCGAAGCGGTGGAAAACACCCTGGCCATTGCCCGCCGCTGCTCGGTTACCGTGCGCATGGGAGAGTATTTTCTGCCCAATTATCCGGTGCCGGAAGGCCTGACCATGGACGACTACTTTCGCCAGGTATCGGAAGAGGGTCTGGAAGATCGTCTGGCCAAAACTCTGCCCAAAGACGATCCGGATTACGACAACAAGCGCCAGGCTTATTACGACCGGCTGAAGTTTGAGCTGGACATCATCATCCAGATGGGTTTTCCCGGCTATTTTCTGATCGTGATGGACTTTATCAAGTGGGCAAAGAACAACGGCGTGCCGGTGGGGCCGGGCCGTGGTTCCGGTGCCGGTTCCCTGGTGGCCTACGCCCAGTTGATTACGGACCTGGATCCCCTGCAATACGATCTGCTGTTTGAACGCTTTTTGAACCCCGAGCGGGTCTCCATGCCCGACTTTGACGTCGACTTCTGCATGGAAGGCCGCGATCGGGTAATCGCCTATGTGGCCGAAAAATACGGTCGCGAAGCGGTATCGCAGATTATTACGTTCGGTACCATGGCAGCCAAAGCCGTGGTGCGTGATGTCGCGCGGGTGCAGGGCAAGTCTTACGGGCTGGCGGACAAACTGTCCAAGATGATCCCGTTTGAAGTGGGTATGACCCTGGCTAAGGCCGTAGAGCAGGAACCATCACTTAAGGAATTTCTGGCTCAGGACGAAGAAGCCCAGGAAATCTGGGAAATGGCCATCAAGCTTGAAGGTGTGTGCCGTAACGCCGGCAAACACGCAGGCGGTGTGGTGATTGCGCCGACTAAAATCACCGACTTTTCGCCGCTGTATTGTGACGACGACGGCGGCAGCCTGGTAACCCAGTTCGACAAAAACGATGTGGAAGACGCCGGCCTGGTGAAGTTTGACTTCCTCGGCCTGCGCACGCTGACCATCATCGATTGGGCGCTGAAAATGATCAATCCGCGGCGGGAAAAGCGCGGGTTGAAGCCGGTGGACATCAGCGAGATTCCGCTGGACGACCCGGCCTCGTTCGTGATGCTGAAAAAGGCCGAAACCACCGCCGTGTTCCAGCTGGAATCCCGCGGTATGAAGGACCTTATCCGACGTCTGCAACCGGATTCCCTGGAAGATATGATCGCCCTGGTGGCGCTGTTCCGCCCAGGCCCTTTGCAGTCGGGCATGGTAGACGACTTTATCGACCGAAAGCATGGCAAGCAGCCGATGTCTTTCCCGCACCCGGATTATCAGTATGAAGGCCTGAAGCCGGTATTGGAGCCCACTTACGGCGTTATCCTGTACCAGGAACAGGTTATGCAGATCGCCCAGGTAATGGGTGGCTACAGTCTGGGTAACGCGGACATGCTGCGCCGCGCCATGGGTAAGAAAAAACCCGAAGAAATGGCCAAGCAGAAGCAGTTTTTTCTGGATGGCTGTGCCGGCAATAATATTGATAAGACCCTGGCGGAAAACATCTTTGACCTGGTGGAAAAGTTTGCCGGTTACGGCTTCAACAAATCCCACTCCGCCGCTTATGCACTGGTGTCTTATCAAACTCTTTGGTTAAAGGCTCACTACACCGCTGAGTTTATGGCTGCCGTGCTCACCGCCGATATGCAGAACACCGACAAGGTGGTTACGCTGGTGGAGGAGTGCCGTAGTTTGAAACTGGATTTGGTGCTGCCGGATGTCAGTACCTCTGAATACGCCTTCACCGCCAATGACGATGGCCAGGTCGTGTACGGCCTTGGCGCAATCAAAGGCCTTGGTGAAGGCCCCATTGACAGCATCGTTACAGCGCGCAAAGAAAATGGGCCGTTCACTGATCTGTTTGACTTTTGCCGTCGGGTTGATCTGAAAAAGGTGAACAAACGGGCGCTAGAAGCGATGATTCGCGCTGGCGCTATGGACACATTAGGCGCCGGCCGAGCCCAGCTGATGGCCAGCATCGGAAAAGCCATACTACAGGCCGGTCAGCAGTCGCGTAATGAAGCAGCCGGCATGGTGGACATGTTTGGCGATACCTTGGAAACCGCCGCTGACGTAGACGCCTATATCGATGTTGCGGACATTCGTGAGTGGTCTGAAAAACAACGGCTTAAAGGTGAAAAAGACACGCTTGGACTCTATCTGACCGGGCATCCGTTTGATGAATACGAGCGCGAAGTTCGGCGCTTCGTGCGCTCCTCCATCGCCGACCTGAAACCCAATAAATCGCCACAAAGGGTAGCCGGGCTGGTGGTGGCGCAGCGCACCATGAAAACGCGCACCGGTTCCACCATGTGCTTTATTACTCTGGATGATCGTAGCGGGCGCATCGAAGCGACGCTGTTTTCCGAAGCGTTTTTTGAAAACCGCGAACTGTTGCAGTCAGATCAGGTCATTGTAGTAGAAGGCCAGGTCAGCCACGATGACTACTCTGGTCAGATGAAGATGCGGGTTAACTCGGTGATGGATGTAGCCAGCGCCCGCCAGCAGTTCAGCCGCGGTTTGCAGTTGAAGCTGAATGAAAACCAGCTTGGCAATGGCCTGCTGGATTCACTGGAACAATTGCTGGCCCCGCATCGCTGCGAGGGCAGCCCGGTGTGGATTGAGTACACCAGTCCGGCCGCCAGCACTCGTATTGAGTTGGGTTCATCCTGGCGGGTAGAGCCCAACGACAGCCTGCTGCTGGAGCTGAAATACTTGGTGGGCGACCGTAGCGTGGAACTGGTCTATGATTAAAGGCAATACTTATTTGTTTGCTGCGCTGGCCGAGGCGGGCGTGGCATCGTAAAGATTACCATTTTGTCAGGTAGGTGCAGTCAGGCCAATGTCCGCTTTAGGCTCGGCGACTGCACTGTTATCTTGGACACAAATTCTGGCCTGGCGGCTTTGGCTGCCACGAATTCAAATGACGGAACATCATGAACCCTAATTATCTCGATTTCGAACAGCCCATTGCCGATCTGGAAGCCAAAATCGAAGAGCTGCGGATGGTGGGCAACGACACTGACATCAATATCACCGATGAAATTGCCCGGCTCAAGAAAAAGAGCGTTAGCCTGACGGAGAGCATTTTCTCTGACCTCAAACCGTGGGATGTTACGCGGTTGGCGCGGCACCCGCGCAGACCCTACACGCTCGATTACATAGAGATGTTGTTTGACGATTTCGATGAGCTGCACGGTGACCGTCGCTACGCTGACGACTATTCGATGGTGGGTGGCACGGCCCGTATTAATGACATGCCGGTCATGGTGCTTGGTCACCAGAAAGGCCGTGAAGTGCGCGAGAAAGTGAAGCGTAACTTTGGCATGCCGCGCCCGGAAGGTTACCGCAAAGCCTTGCGGCTGATGGAAATGGCCGAGCGTTTCAAAATGCCGATTCTGACCTTTATCGACACCCCGGGCGCTTATCCCGGTATCGGTGCGGAAGAGCGCGGGCAGAGTGAAGCCATTGCGTTCAATCTGGCGGTTATGTCGCGTTTGAAAACGCCAATTATTTCCACTGTTATCGGCGAGGGCGGTTCTGGCGGAGCATTGGCTATTGGTGTGTGCGATCAGCTGAACATGCTGCAGTATTCTACCTACGCGGTTATTTCCCCGGAAGGTTGTGCGTCCATTTTGTGGAAAAGTGCGGATTACGCATCGGAAGCCGCTGCAGCCATGGGCGTGACGGCAGATCGCCTGAAAGACCTGGGTCTGGCTGATAATGTGATAAAAGAACCCCTGGGTGGCGCCCATCGCAAACCCCAGGATATGGCCAATTCGCTTAAGGTTACGTTAGCAGAAGGCCTGGCCGAGTTGACCCGCTTGCCTCTGGACGAACTGGTTGCAAGGCGCTATGAGCGCCTGACCCACTATGACAGCGGGCGCTAGCCAAAGCGCCCCGGCCTGGCCATCGCCGTTGCGCGATCTGGCCAGGCAGCTTCCCCAGCACGACCGCCTGTGCATTGCCTTCAGTGGCGGTCTGGATTCTTCTTTACTGTTGCATCTGTTCGCGGCAATCACGCCCGCATCTGTCGCCTTATCTGCGCTGCACATCAATCACCAGTTACAGCCTAACGCTGCAGACGTGGAAACCTTTTGCCGCGAAACCTGTGCGCGCCTTAGCGTGCCCCTGCAGGTTGTTGCGGTAACGGTGCCGGTCGAGGCAGAGGGCGCCGGGGGCTTGGAGCAGGCTGCGCGCGAAGCCCGCTACGGTGTGTTTGAACAACAACTGCGTGCCGGTGAGCTGTTATTATTGGCCCACCACGGCGACGATCAACTGGAAACCGTGCTGTTCCGTTTGTTTCGCGGCACTGGCGTGGCGGGTCTGGCGGGCATGCCTTTCACCCGCGCTTTGGGTGCCGGTGCTCTGGCGCGACCGCTGCTTGAGTTTTCCCGTGCGCAGCTGGAAGCCTGGGCCGAGAGCGCCGGACTGCCGTGGATCGAAGACCCCAGCAACAGCGACCAACGTTTTGATCGCAATTACCTGCGCAACAGCGTGATTCCACCGCTAAAAACCCGCTGGCCATGGTTCATACGGCGTGTAGAGGCATCAGCCCGCGGCTGTGCCGACAGCCATACGCTAAACCAAAAGCTGGCGCAGCTTCAGTGGCATGCCTGTGATGGGGTCTATCAGCACAGCCAGCCTTATTCGCTGGACCAGCGTGCGTTTGCTGAACTGTCGCCTCTGGAGCAGGGCAACCTGCTGCGCTGGTGGTGCCAGTCTTGCGGCTTACCTGCGCCTGTGTCTGCAGACTGGCAGCGGACTCTGGCAGGGTTAATGGAAGCCGCTGCAGATCGTGAGCCAGAACTGATGGGGCAGGGCTATAGCGTTCGACGCTTTCAACACAGACTGTATCTTGTGGTAGCGCAAAACCCCTTGCCGGCAGGCTCGCAACCGGTTTTACCGCAACAGCCGCTGCGTTGGGGTGAGTGGACATTGGCGTTAGCCCGGCAAAGTAGCGACCACAATCAGGGTAGTGAGCAGGGAATTGGGCCGCCGCCAATACGGGTATCTACGAGGCAGGGCGGTGAACGCATCCGCCTTTACCCTAAAGGACCGGCAAAAATCGTGAAAAAATGGCTGCAGGAGCAGGCCGTGCCACCTTGGGAAAGATCCCGTTTGCCCTTGGTGTTTGCGGGCTGTGGCGCTGCGGAGGAGTTAATTGCGGTGGGTTCTTTATGGTGCTCAGAAAAATACAGTGGAAGCGCTCCCTCAAGTGGCTGGCGGCTGATTGTGGGGCGGGATTGTGATTGAGCAGGTTGGGGCTTTCTGGTAGTCTGACGTCCCATCTTGAGATGACAATCTCCCCCCTCCACAGAACCTGACAATCATGGAATCTGCATGACGCGTTATATTTTCGTCACCGGCGGTGTTGTGTCCTCACTTGGGAAAGGAATCGCATCGGCCTCACTGGCCGCGATCCTTGAGGCACGCGGCCTGAAGGTAACCATCCTCAAGCTGGACCCGTACATTAACGTTGACCCGGGAACAATGAGCCCGTTCCAGCACGGTGAAGTGTTTGTCACCGACGACGGCGCTGAAACCGACCTGGATCTTGGCCACTACGAGCGCTTTATTCGCACCCCGATGACCCGGCGGAACAACTTTACTGCCGGCCGTGTTTACGAAGAAGTGATTCGTAAAGAACGCCGTGGCGATTATCTCGGCGGCACCGTGCAGGTTATTCCACACATCACCGATGAAATCAAACGCCGTGTCATTGAAGGCGCCGCAGGCGTAGACGTGGCGCTGGTGGAAGTGGGCGGCACCGTAGGCGACATCGAATCCTTGCCGTTTTTGGAAGCCTGCCGGCAGCTGAAAGTGGAAGTGGGTTCCAGTCGCGCTTTGTTTATGCACCTTACCCTGGTGCCCTACATTGCTACTGCCGGCGAAATTAAAACCAAACCGACCCAACACTCGGTGAAGGAGATGCGCTCCATTGGCCTGCAGCCAGACATTCTGCTGTGCCGCTCCGATCACGAAGTGGATGCCAGTTCGCGACGCAAGATTGCTCTGTTTACCAACGTTGAAGAGCGTGCGGTTATTCCCCTGCGTGATGCCAAATCGATTTATGTCATTCCGCGTATGCTGCACGACCATGGTCTGGACCAGCTGGTAATCGAGCGTTTCAACCTGGATGCCCGCGAAGCCGACCTCAGCGAATGGGATAAAGTGGTTGAATCCCTGATGAACCCGCAGCACGAAGTGACCATTGCCATGGTTGGCAAATACATGGAGCTGCTGGAAGCTTACAAGTCGTTGATTGAATCCCTGCTACACGCCGGAATCAAAACCCGCACCAAGGTCAATATTAACTACATCGACTCGGAAGACATCGAGCGTGACGGCACCGGCGTGCTCGGAAACGTTGATGCTATTTTGGTGCCTGGCGGTTTTGGCGAGCGCGGCGTGGAAGGCAAAATCCGCACCGTACAGTATGCCCGCGAGAACAAAGTGCCTTACTTGGGTATCTGTCTGGGTATGCAGGTAGCGGTGATTGAGTACGCTCGCAACATGGCCGGTCTGACAGACGCTCACAGCACCGAGTTTCGTCCCCACAGCCCCGAACCGGTCGTTGGTTTGATCACCGAATGGCTGGATGCCAGCGGCGAGCGCGAAGAGCGTACCGATAACTCCGACCTTGGCGGCACCATGCGCTTGGGGGGCCAGGATTGCGTTCTGGTCGAGGGTTCCAATATTGCCAACTGTTACGGCCGCAAAACGATTCGCGAACGTCACCGTCACCGCTATGAAGTGAACAACCACTTTTTGCTGTGTCTTGAAGAAGCCGGCTTGAAAGTGTCTGGCCGTTCTACCGATGGCAAACTGGTGGAAGTGGTCGAAGTGGAAGACCATCCCTGGTTTGTGGCGTGTCAGTTCCACCCGGAATTCACGTCTACACCTCGCGATGGCCATCCGTTGTTCAAGGGTTTTGTAGAAGCCGCCCTGGCACATCGCAAGGAGCACTGATTCATGGCACAAAGCACCGTTACCGTTGCTGATATCGACATTGCCAATCACAAGCCGTTCGTGCTGTTTGCGGGCATGAACGTGCTGGAGTCCCGCGAGTTGGCGTTAGAGGTTGCTGAAACTTACGTAGAGGTGTGCCGTAAACTGGGTATACCCTACGTGTTCAAGGCCTCTTTCGATAAGGCCAACCGCTCTTCGGTAAACTCGTTTCGCGGGCCGGGGCTGGACAAAGGCCTGCAGATACTGGCGGATATTAAAGCTAGGTTCGGTGTGCCGATTATTTCCGATGTGCACGAAGCCGCCCAGGCCGCTCCTGCAGCGGAGGTGTGCGACATTATTCAGCTGCCCGCGTTCTTGAGCCGCCAGACCGATCTGGTGGTGGCCATGGCAAAAACCGGCGCGGTCATCAATATCAAGAAAGCCCAGTTTCTGGCACCGCAAGAGATGAAACATATCATCGCCAAGTTCGGGGAAGCCGGTAACGATCGGATCATTCTGTGCGAGCGCGGCAGCAGCTTTGGTTACAACAACCTGGTGGTGGACATGCTTGGCTTTGGCATCATGAAGTCCATGAGCGTGCCGGTCATGTTCGACGTAACCCACTCGTTACAAATGCCCGGTGGACGCGCCGATTCCGCTGGCGGCCGCCGTGCGCAAGTGACGGAACTGGCGCTGGCAGGCATGTCCCAGGGCCTGGCCGGTCTCTTCCTGGAAGCTCATCCAAATCCGGACGAAGCGATGTGCGACGGACCCTGTGCGCTGCGACTTAGTCAGCTTGAGCCGTTCTTGGAAAGAGTGAAAGCCGTCGACGACCTGGTAAAAAGCTTTAAACCCATCGACACCGCCTGATTGGCGGTGTTTCAGTATGAGTACGAACAACGGGAGAGAGCGGGGAACGGCTTAGCGAAAATTTGCGTAGCCATGGATGGCGGAGCCTAAGCGCCCCATGGGTGAGGTAAGCGTCAATGAAGCAAAGCTTCATGCGCAGCCGAACGACAGCAATCAAAGATTGCTGTCCGGCCCCGTAGGGGGCTCGAGCGTTTTTCGCAAAGCCGTTCCCCGCTCTCTCTTACACCCGATTCTGACTAAAAACCCGGAGACCATGAAGAATGACCACAATTGCCAACATCAAAGCCCGCGAAGTTCTGGATTCCCGCGGTAACCCTACCGTTGAAGCAGACGTTATTCTTAAAGATGGCACTCTTGGCCGCGCCTGCGCACCGTCTGGCGCCTCCACCGGTTCCCGCGAAGCGCTGGAACTGCGTGACGGCGATGCGTCCCGTTACTTGGGTAAAGGCGTGCTCAAAGCCGTTGAAGCCATTAACGGCAAAATCCGCGATGCGCTGATGGGCAAAGACGCCGCGGACCAACGTGGCCTGGACAACACCATGCTGGCGCTGGACGGTACCGAGAACAAAGCCAACCTGGGCGCCAATGCCATTCTTGCGGTGTCACTGGCCGCCGCCAAAGCCGCTGCGGCGTCATTGGGCAAACCTTTGTACGAGCACATTGCGGACATTAACGGCACCCCCGGCAAGTACAGCATGCCAGTGCCGATGATGAACATTTTGAACGGTGGCGAACACGCCGACAACAACGTCGATATTCAAGAATTCATGGTGCAGCCTGTGGCCGCCAAGAGTTTCGCCGATGCTCTGCGCATTGGTGCCGAGATTTTCCACAGCCTGAAAAAAGTGCTGCAGGCACAGGGCTTGAGCACCGCAGTGGGTGACGAGGGTGGGTTTGCCCCCAACCTGCCGTCTAACGAAGCTGCATTGGCAATGATTCAGGAAGCGGTAGAAAAAGCCGGTTACAAGTTGGGCACCGACATTACCCTGGCTCTGGATTGCGCTGCCTCTGAATTCTACAAAAACGGCCAGTATGTGCTGGCTGGCGAAGGCAAGAGCTTTGACTCTGCTGGCTTTGCCGATTACCTGGCGGGCTTGGCTAAGCGCTACCCGATAGTGTCGATTGAAGACGGCATGGACGAAAGCGACTGGGACGGCTGGAAAATACTGACCGACAAAATTGGCGACAAGGTACAGCTGGTGGGCGATGACTTGTTCGTCACCAACACTAAAATCCTTAAGCGCGGTATCGACACCGGCGTGGCCAACTCCATTCTGATCAAGTTCAATCAGATTGGCAGTCTGAGCGAAACCCTGGACGCCATCAAGATGGCCCAGGACGCAGGATTTACCGCGGTGATCTCGCACCGTTCGGGTGAAACCGAAGACACCACCATCGCGGATCTGGCAGTTGCCACCTGCGCCGGCCAAATCAAGACTGGCTCTTTGTGCCGTTCTGACCGTGTAGCCAAGTACAATCAGCTACTGCGCATTGAAGAAACGCTGGGCGAAAAGGCGGCCTACAACGGTTTGCGTGAGATCAAAGGCCAGCGCTAACTCGTTCAGGTCGGCCCTTTTACTGGCTGTGGAAATGCAAAGGTCATGGTGCCAAGCTTGAAAGCCAGGCGCTATGGCCTTTTTTAACAGTTAGTTAGCAGCATTTGTTATTCCGCTTTATAAAGGTCTATACTATCGCTGTTGAGTGTTTTATAAGCACTGGACGCCAACCGTACAATCAACGCCCACTGGCAACGCGGAAACTGTTATGGCCGAGCCGTCTTCAAGCGCTTTTTTTTCGCCCATCAAACTTATTTGGGCCTTCATTATTGTGCTGGTTTTGTTACTGCAGGTACGCTTGTGGATCGGTGAGGGCAGTTTTGCCCAAGTTTGGGCGCTGGAACAGGCCATCGCAGAGCAGCAACAGGGCAATGACACCCTGGCGACACGTAACGAGCGGCTGTACGCCGAAGTGCGTAATCTGCGCAATGAACAGGGTGCGGTAGAAGAGCGTGCGCGTATCAATCTGGGTCTGATCCGTAATGATGAAACTTTCTTTTTGGTGGTTGACCAGTAACTTCAGCGCTCTGCTCCAAAACCACAGCGTCCCCACCCATGCCTGAAGCACCCCTTTGGCTGATTGTCCCCGCTGCCGGTGTTGGCCAACGTATGGCGGCTGAATGCCCAAAACAGTATCTGCGCGTTGATGGTGAATACATATTGGATATAACCCTGCGGCGTTTGCTGACTGCGATGCCGGCGGCAGGGTGTATAGTGCCGTTAAGCCCCACCGACATTTGGTGGGCCGGCACGAACGCAAGCTCTGACAGTCGAATTGCAACTTGCGCCGGCGGTAACGAACGTGCCAATTCGGTACTCAATGCGTTACAGGCATTGGCGCCAAAGGCCAAGAATGACGACTGGGTGTTGGTACATGACGCGGCTCGCCCCTGTGTGGCGGCTGATGATCTAAAGCGGCTGTTAGAAAACGCGGGTGCCCACAATGCCGGCGGCCTGCTGGCCGCGCCGGTTACTGACACCCTCAAAATGGCAAGCCCCCAGGCGCCGGATACGGTCACATCAACCGTTGACCGCCGCCATCTGTGGCGCGCGCTAACTCCTCAAATGTTTCGCTACGGCCTGTTGTGTGACGCCTTACAGAAGGCGTTAAATCAGGGTTTTGCAATAACCGACGAGGCTTCGGCGATGGAGCAGTCCGGCCATAGGCCGCTGCTGGTGGAAGGTCGCCCCGATAATATCAAAATCACCGTGCCTGCGGACTTGGCGCTGGCCGGCTTCATTCTTGGCCAGTTATAATTTGGTCATCCGAACGGAATTAGTATGCGAATTGGTCAGGGCTTTGATGTTCACGCTTTTTGTGAAGGCAACAAGATTGTTCTGGGGGGTGTCAGTATTCCCTATAGTCGTGGTTTAAAGGCTCACTCGGACGGTGACGTGCTGCTGCACGCGTTGGCGGATGCGCTGCTTGGCGCTCTTGCGCTGGGTGATATTGGCCACCTGTTTCCGGACACCAGCGCGGACTGGGCCGGTGCCGATAGTCGTGATCTGCTGCGTCGCGTCATGCAGCGGGTTCAGGAACTGAATTACAGCGTGGTGAATGTGGATGTCACCATCATCGCCCAGGCACCCAAAATGGCGCCCCACGTCAACGCCATGCGTGTGAATATTGCAGAAGACCTGAACATTACCGCCGGTCAGGTCAGTGTGAAAGCCACCACCAGCGAGCAGCTGGGCTTCACCGGCCGCGGGGAGGGCATTGCCTGCCAGGCGATTTGCCTGCTGCAAGCACAAAACTCATGAACGATACTCAAAACGGCCTTCAAAACGACACTCCAGATCCGGCGCAAGGCCATTACTGGCGTCTGCAATGGCCATTATCTACCGGCAAATGCGTGGCCAGTGCCGATTTTAAACACGGTGCAGACGACTTCCAGGTTAGTGAAGTTCTGGACAAGGCCAGCATTCAGGGCGAAAACGGCAGTGGCAATGCCGGCGAACACCTCTGCTTGCGGCTGCAAAAAACCGGCGACAATACCGAATATGTCGCCCGTGAACTGGCAGCGTTGGCCGATTTACGCCCCTTTGACGTGAGCTTTTGTGGCCTCAAAGATCGCCATGCCGTGACATGGCAGTGGTTCAGCCTTTATCGCCCGGGCCAGAATGACAGCGATGCAGATTTTATCGCCAGGGTCAGCGAATACTGGCCAGTCATAGACAGCTGTCGCAGCGCGAGCAAGCTGCGACGCGGTAATCACAGCGGTAATGGCTTTCGTATTATTTTGCGCAATGTGGATGGCGATCGAACCGCTATCGATCAGGCACTGGAACGTTTGGCAGAATCTGGCGCGCCCAATTATTTTGGCCCCCAGCGCTTTGGTCATAGCGGCGCCAACCTGGACCATGCGCTGTTGTTGAATCCGCGCTCGCTGAATCGCCCCACCAAGGGCCGTGGTAAGGGCCGTGGTCGCGGTGGCCGTAGCAGTCAGGATTCGAAAAATGTATTGTATTTTTCCGCTGCCCGTTCATGGCTTTTTAATGAAGTGCTGGCCGAGCGTGTCAACAAGGGTAGCTGGTGCCAGCCGATGGCTGGCGAGCCGGATGAGCAGAGGGTCACGGGCCCGTTGTGGGGCGATGGTGGTACCCGCGCGACCGGCGAACAGGAGCAGCTTGAGCGTGCGACCGTGGCGGCCAATCCGCAGTTAGCTGCGCTCTTTGCCAGCACTCGCATGCAGCCTGCGCGCAGGCCCCTGCAGTTGGTACCGCAAAACCTGAATTGGGAATGGCAAGACAGCGCCACGTTAGTAATCGAATTTACGCTGGGCGCCGGCCAGTACGCAACAACGCTGCTGGCAGACGTTTTTGCGTTGCAGGATCTTGCCCTGAGTCGGCTTACCGAATAACAAATCTATGGAGTACAAGGTGCGAATACTGTTATCCAACGATGACGGCGTGCACTCGCCGGGGTTAATCGCCCTTTACGAAGGCCTGCAAGGCCTGGGTGAACTGCACGTGGTGGCCCCTGATCGAGACCACAGCGGCGCTAGTAATTCGCTGACCCTGCAGCGCCCTTTGACGGTAGAAGAGCATCCTAACGGCTTTTACTCGGTAGATGGCACGCCAACGGACTGTGTCCATCTTGCGGTAAACGGTTTGTTTGACCAACCCTTTGACCGGGTCGTGTCGGGCATCAACACCCACGCCAATCTGGGCGACGACATTATTTATTCCGGCACCGTTGCGGCAGCCACCGAAGGCCGCCATTTAGGCCTTCCAGCGATTGCGGTTTCGCTTGTTAATAACGGCCGGTTTCATTACGACACCGCCGCACGGGTGGTTGCTACACTGCTGAAATTCCACAAACCAATGGACCTTGGGCCGCGTTCCATTCTGAATGTGAATGTACCGGATTTGCCCTGGAGCGAACTGGCGGGATTCCGCGTAACCCGCCTGGGCGACCGTGAACGGGCCGAGGGTGCGGTGTCTGTGACCTGTCCCCGTGGCAAGAAACGCTACTGGATAGGCGCTGCGGGTAACGGTGGTGATGCCGGCCCGGGCACCGACTTCCACGCTATTTCCCAAGGCTACGTGTCGATCACGCCGGTTCATATCGACATGACCCGGCACCAAGTGATGTCTAGCCTGCGTGACTGGGTTGAAGCCCTGGAAGACAGTTCGGGCAAACCGCAATGAGTGCGCACCTGCAGGGCATAGGCATGACGTCCAGGCGTACCCGCCTGCGCCTGATTCGGCGCCTGAAAGACAAAGGCATTTTGTCATCCCAGGTGTTGGATGCTATAGCCGAAGTTCCGCGCCATATTTTTCTCGATGAAGCCTTGGCGCACCGGGCCTATGAAGACACCGCTTTGCCGATTGGCCACAACCAGACCTTGTCACAACCCTATATTGTCGCCCGTATGACCGAATTGCTGTTCGCCCACCAACCGAAGAAAGTGTTGGAATTGGGCACCGGCTCTGGCTACCAGACCGCGGTGCTGTGCAGTTTGTTTACCGAGGTGTTCAGTGTTGAACGCATAAAACCACTTCAGGACCGGGCACGGGAGCGCCTGCGCGATTTAAAGTGTCGTAATGCTGTGCTGCGCCACGCTGACGGCGGTATGGGCTGGCCCGAACGTGGCCCGTTTGACGGCATTATTGTGACCGCCGCACCCACAGAGGTTCCCTCCGAGTTGCTGCAGCAGTTGGCAGACAACGGCGTTCTGATCTCCCCGGTGGGGGATGAGCGGCAGAGACTGGTGCAAATTGTGCGCCGCGGCGATCGTTTTGAGCGCACCGAGCTGGAAGCGGTCAAGTTTGTGCCTCTGCTGGGCGGAGTGGTGCGCTGATGAGCCAAACGTCGCTCACTTCGCAGACGAACGAAGCTAACGCAAAGAATGCAGGTTTGCGTTCCCAGGGGTTGCCGTCGGTTTTTCTACGCGGTGTGGCTATGGGTGCGGCTGACATAGTTCCTGGCGTTTCCGGTGGCACCATTGCGTTTATTACCGGCATCTATTTTCGCTTGCTGGCGGCGATAAATGCAGTGCCTAAAGCGCTTTTGACCGACTTGATTCGGGGCCGCGTTGCGGTTTTCTGGCAGGTTTGCGATGGTAGTTTTTTGTTGACCCTGCTGGGTGGCATTGTGCTGAGCATTGCCACCATGGCATCGGCGATCAGCTACTTACTGGCCACTTATCCGATCTTGCTGTGGAGTTTTTTCTTCGGACTGATTCTGGCCTCTGTGTGGCACGTCGGGCGTGAAGTTCGCCAGTATCATTGGCGCCTGGTGCTGCCTTTATTGGCGGGGACGGCCTTTGCCTGGTGGATAACCAGCTTGCCGGCTATGGCCGCCGAACCTTCGGCGCTCATGTTTCTGTTCGCTGGAGCTATCGCTATTTGTGCGATGATTCTACCGGGCATTTCCGGCAGTTTTATTCTGGTCATCATGGGCATGTACCTGCCAGTGCTCAGTGCTATAAAAGGCTTTGACGTTGCGTTGTTGTTACTGTTTGTTGGCGGCTGCGCGGCGGGTCTTTTTTCCATTGCTCGTATCATCACCTGGGCCTTTGACCGTTTTCACGACGGTGTTCTGGCACTGTTGATCGGATTTATGCTGGGCGCGCTGAACAAGGTTTGGCCCTGGAAAGAAACTCTGAGCTGGCGGATCAACAGCGCCGGAGAGCAGGTGCCCGTGCACGAAATCAGCATTAGCCCGGCGCTGTTTGCTGAACTGACCGACCTGAATCCACTCGTTTTCCAGGCCTTGCTGATGGCCGTGGCGGGCATTCTGATGGTGCTGGTGGTGGAGTGGTTGGGGTTGCGCTTTGCCGGGCGCAAGCGCTCTTGAATGTTACGAAATGTAAGAAGCCCTGTTCCCCCGGGTAACACCAGTGCCCGTCAATCCTGTTGCGCCAGTTTGAAAAATCATCGCAACAAGAGTTGCTTACAGCGAATATCCCGAAACTACTTAGACACCGGCGCGAGCTTGCATTATTGTTGAGCTGAATTTTTCATAACCGCATCGGTACCTATGTCGTGATTTTCCAGCCTCGCGTTTTATTCAACTATCCGGCCGCAACCCTGTTGTGGTTGACGTTGATGCTGAGCGGTTGCAATACAGCGGCGCTTTACCAGGACGATATTTATAACCCCCCGGTGTATTGGGGCCAGCACATGGTCAAGTCCGGTGAAACGCTGTACGGCATTGCCTGGCGCTACGGTCGCGATTATCGAGAGTTGGGCAACGCCAATGGTTTGCGAGCACCCTGGACCATTCGAGCGGGCCAGGTGTTGCGTCTTGACAAGCGTGGCCGAGCGCCCGCTACAGCCGTTGCAGGGGCTGGGGCCAAGCGCAACGCAACGGCGGTAACGAGCAGCAGCGCCCGAACTCCCAAGCCCACCAGGCAACCTGCAATTACCCGAAAGCCTGACACAAGCGCACCTCTGGCGTCGCAGACCCAGACCGTTGCCGATATAAAATGGCGATGGCCTCACTCTGGCACTGTAATTGCTAACTTTTCAGCATCGGGGAAAGTCAACAAAGGGATTGATATTGCCGGAAAATCCGGCGACTCTGTACGGGCGGCGGCTGGCGGAAGTGTGGTCTATGCCGGCAGCGGTTTACTGGGTTATGGCAACCTTGTCATCGTTAATCACAGCGAGCAGTATCTCAGCGCTTATGGGCACAATCGTAAAATACTGGTCAAAGAAGGGGAGAACGTTCAGGCTGGTCAGATAATTGCTGAATTGGGCAACAGCGGCGCAGATCGGCCAATGTTGCATTTTGAAATACGAAAAAATGGTAACCCAGTAAATCCAGCATATTATTTACCAGCGCGGTAGACTAGGTGACACTACGTAAAAGCACGTACACGCACATAAAATAATAATGAAACAATAGCGGCCAGGGTGGCCATGAATAGATGTCCTGAATACGACCACGAGAATAGAACGGCACGTCCGACTTAACAAACAAAACACGGGCGCTGTCCAGGATCATTTAGAGGCGGGGCAAACAGAATGTCACAATATCAGGAAGACTTGATTGTCGATCGCGTCGAACAGTCCGAAGACGCTGAAAAGAAAATACCAAGATCTGGGGATACAGCCTCACCGCGCAAGGTTGCGATCAAAGCAGCTGCGAAACCTGCAAGTCGTTCGGCGAGCAGTCGTTATTACAGCAGTAGCAAACAGCTGGACGCCACACAGCTTTACCTCAACGAAATAGGCTTTTCGCCTCTGCTTACCCCTGAAGAAGAAGTGTACTTTGCACGTCTGGCCCGAAAAGGCGAGGAATCAGGTCGTAAGCGCATGATTGAAAGCAACTTGCGGCTGGTTGTAAAAATCGCTCGGCGCTATGTGAATCGCGGCCTGACCCTGCTCGACTTGATTGAAGAGGGTAACCTTGGTTTGATTCGCGCGGTCGAGAAGTTTGATCCAGAGCGCGGGTTTCGCTTCTCTACCTATGCTACATGGTGGATTCGCCAAACCATCGAACGCGGCATCATGAATCAGACCCGCACTATTCGCCTGCCTATTCACGTGGTGAAAGAACTCAACCTGTATCTGCGGGCAGCCCGCGAACTGACCCAGCAACTGGACCACGAGCCCACAGCTGAAGAAATTGCCCGTAAGGTCGACAAACCGGTTAAAGACGTTAAGCGTATGCTCGGGCTGAACGAGCGCGTTGCTTCCATGGACACGCCCATTGGCGCCGGCGGTGAAAAATCCCTGCTGGATACGGTCGCCGACGAAGGTGCATCAGACCCCGCCGATGTGCTGCAGGACAACAACATTTCGGCCTGCCTGCAACAGTGGATTGACCAGCTCAGCGAAAAACAGCAGGAAGTGCTGGCCCGCCGTTTTGGCCTGCGTGGCTATCCTGTTAGTACGCTGGAAGAAGTCGGGCAGGAAATCGGGCTTACCCGCGAACGAGTGCGCCAGATTCAGGTGGAAGCTCTACGTAGGCTGCGCGAAATTCTGGAAAAAGAGGGGCTTACCGGAAATCTTCTATTTCAGTAGCAATAAGGCTGCCAGCGCCGCTCAGGTGATGGCAGCCGAGCCTGATTCTGCATCAGTAATCAGTAATCAGTAATCAGTAATCAGTAATCAGTAATCATAGATAGTCGCGTTTATCCTTGAACTCGCACAAATCTTCAATAAGACAGGCTCCGCACCGAGGCTTACGGGCGATGCAGGTATAGCGCCCGTGCAGAATAAGCCAGTGATGGGCATCCAGCAAAAACTCCTGAGGCACCAGCTTTATCAGGCGCTTTTCAACTTCCAGCACGTTCTTGCCCGGAGCAATACCGGTACGATTTGATACCCGAAATATGTGGGTGTCTACTGCCATGGCGATTTGACCAAAAGCGGTGTTCAACACCACATTGGCGGTTTTGCGGCCAACACCGGGTAATGCTTCCAGTTCTTCCCGGGTTCGCGGTACCTGGCTTGCGTGGCGGTCGATCAGCGCGCGGCAGGTTTTTATCACGTTTTCGGCTTTGCTGTTAAACAGACCAATGGTTTTTATGTATTCCTTAAGGCCATCCACGCCCAAGGCAAAAATGGCCTCCGGGGTGTTCGCCACCGGATACAGTTTATTGGTGGCTTTGTTCACGCCCACATCGGTGGCCTGCGCCGACAGAATCACCGCAATCAGCAATTCAAAATCGGAACTGTAGTTCAGTTCGGTGACCGGCTTGGGGTTTTCCTCCCGCAAACGGCTGAAAATTTCTGTGCGTTTCTGTTTGTTCATTAAGAAATAGTTCCGGTAACTCGCACCCGTTTACTGCCGGCGCTGACCGTTTCAACTTGCGCAGCTTTGCGTTTTTCTTCAATGCGACTGTCGATCACGTTTTTCAGTGCGATCAGCAGGCCCAAGCCTATAAACGCGCCAGGTGGCAACATCATAAACAGCATGTTGGGGTAATCTGCAAACGGGCGCAGTGTCCAGTCGGCGGCTATGGGCCCCAGCAGAAGGTGCATGTCCGCAAACAGCGTGCCCTGGCCAACCAGTTCGCGCATGGCGCCCAGCAGCACCAGCACCGCCATAAAACCGAGTCCCATCATGGCACCGTCGAGCAGTGCGATCCCTGGCGGATTACGTGAGGCAAAGGCATCGGCGCGGCCCAGAATGGCACAGTTGGTGACAATCAACGGGATGAAGATACCCAGAATCTGATATAGCTCGTAAGTGTATGCTTGCATCAGCAGTTCGGCGCAGGTTACAAACGAGGCGATGATCATCACAAACGCCGGCAGGCGAACCGATTCGTTGACAAAGTTTCGTATCAGCGATACCGCCAGATTCGAACCCATCAATACCAGCAGTGTGGCCAGGCCTAACCCCAGTGCGTTTACCACGGTGCTGGTCACCGCCAGCAACGGGCACAGCCCCAGCACCTGCACTAGTGCAGGATTATTGCTCCAAAGACCGTCGCGAATAACCTCGCGTGATGTTTTTGTTGCCATGGCAATTAGTGCTCCGGCTCGGAAAAATGACTGGCAACGGCATTGCGTTGTTTGCGGTTGCCACGCTCGACGGGCAAGCCAAGGCTCTGGCGAATTTCGGCTTGGTGTTTGCGCACGTACACCAGGGTTTTGTGA
Organism: Marinobacter sp. LV10MA510-1; assembly: GCF_002563885.1. Lineage (GTDB taxonomy): Bacteria > Pseudomonadota > Gammaproteobacteria > Pseudomonadales > Oleiphilaceae > Marinobacter. Next base: position 361,398 of record NZ_PDJA01000001.1, read on the forward strand.
ACCGCTTTGACCACCGCCCTGGGAGTAATCGTGGCGCCGGTGAACTGGTCAAATTCGCCGCCGTTCTTTTTTACATTCCACTGTTTACCCGGCGTATTGGCCAGTGAACGGCCGTTAAATTGGTAAACCCAATCCGATTTTCGGGTTTCTATGCGATCCCCCAGCCCCGGTGTTTCATGGTGGCCGGTCACCCGCACACCCAATAATTCGCCGGACGGAGTCATGCCCACCAACAGGTTGATGTCGCCAGAATAGCCGTCGGTGGCCGTGACGGGAATGATAAAGCCCACCAGATCGCTTTGCTGTCGGGCTACCCAGGCGTTGGGCGCTTCCCCACTGTGAAGAACAGCAGCGTCTGGCAGGCTGATGGTGTCATTCAGCATGTCATTGCTATGGGTGCTTTCAGGAATGATCTCGAACAGCGCCGCGGCTTCGGCCCGCGCCGCCTGCTCGGCAATACGCTCCTTGGTGACTGCCTGGGTCAGGGCAATAGTGCCACCGGTAATCACCGCGAATAGGCCAAGGCCGATGGCGCTGCGACTGATGGATTGAACCATGGTTGCCATAAAATCAGCCCTGTTTCCGGGTGGGTAAACCGCGTCGGGCCTTGTGATGACCGTAGGTGCGTGGTGGTGTGTAGTAGTCAATAAACGGCACCGCAAAGTTCATTAGCAACACGCTGAAAGCTACGGCGTCTGGGTAGTTGCCCCAGCTGCGTATCAGGTAAATCAGTACGCCAATGCCCACGGCATAAATCAGTTTGCCTTGGTGGCTGGTGGCTGCCGATACTGGATCGGTGGCGATGAAGAATGCCCCCAGCATGGTACCACCGGCCAGCAGGTGCAGCGACAGCGGTGCATATTGATCGGCGTTGGTGCCAAACAGCAGGCTCATGGCGACCAGCCCACCCAAAAACCCGACAGGTATGTGCCAGCTGATAATACGCAGAGCCAACAACACCAGGCCCCCTGCCAGGAAAGCAGCATTCACCCATTCCCAGCCGCGAGCGACAAAACTGCCAAACGTGGGGTGAGCCGTAATTTCCGCGGCGGTGTGGCTGCCCACCTTGTGTTTGTATTCGTCCAGCGGGGTGGCCATGGTCCAGCCATCAACGGCGGTTTGCTGGCCCGAGGCGATGGCGCTGAGGGTTTCACCAAACCCGGGTGCGTCCTGCCATAGGCCGGCCGGTGCGGCCCAGTTGGTGGTCATCGCCAGCGGAAATGAAATCAGCACCAGGGCGTAACCCACCATGGCAGGGTTGAACGGATTGGAACCCAGGCCGCCGTAAAGCTGTTTTGCCACCACAATGGCGCTAAAAACCGCCACCGCAGAAACCCACCAAGGTGCAAATGGCGGCAGCGACAGGCCCAGCAGCAGGCCGGTTACGGCCGCGGTGTTGTCTTTCAGGAAAAACCCGATGGGCTTGCTCCGCCATTTTAAAATGGCGGCTTCAGTAGCCAGCGCCAGCGCGATGCACCAGACCACGTTGATCAGATTACCCCAGCCAAAAAATACCGTTTGCGCCAGCAGCCCCGGTACTGCGGCGATAATCACCCACAGCATTACCCGCGACGTTGGGCGGGCCCGATGGGCGTGGGGGGAAGACTGTTGCACAAGCGCCATGAAGTTTAAGCCTGTTGGGGAGTCGTTTGAGCGTCATCAATCGCTCGCTGTGCGCGCCTGACCCGCTCGATATTTTTGTCAACGGCGCGTTCGAGCTTGTCTACGTTGGGCGCCTTGCCACTGCGAGCGTCTTCCAGCATGCTCTGCATTTTTTCCAGTTTGGCTTGGGCCTGACTCAGCTGTTGTTCCAGTTCTTTTATGCTGGGCACTGGCTCAATGGCAGGAATTTTGCCAGCATTTGCAGGTGCGAAGGTTTCAGGCGGCGCTGTGTCTTCTATTGATGGCAATGTTGAAGATTGTGTTGAGGGCTTGATGCGCTCAGCGCTGGCAGCCGCGGCTTTGGCCTTTTTACGGGCCAGAGCTTGCTCTACCAGGGCAGATTTGCCCGCGCGTTCGTCGGCTACCGTGCCGTTCTGAATCATGGTCCGGGCGTCGGCTGTTTTCTGCTCCTGAGCTTCAACCGCGGCCAGTGCCCGGTCCTTGCGGCGCTGATCTTTTTCCTGCTGTTCGCGATCAAGGCGCTGCTGGCGAGCTTCAAAGCGCACGCGAGCACGGCCAGATTTTTGCTGTTCGGCGCGCTGCAGGCGAATTTCACCTTTGGCAAAGCGGTAATACTGCACCAGAGGAATGGAACTTGGGCACACGTAGGAGCACGCGCCGCACTCAATGCAGTCAAACAGATTCAGGTGTTCTGCTTTCTCAAATTCTGTGGCTTTGGCGTGCCAGAACAATTGCTGGGGTAAAAGCTCCATTGGACAGGCCTCGGCGCAATGGCCGCAGCGAATGCACGGCTGTTCCGGCGCTGGTGTGGGCAGTTCGCTGGCGCTGGCGGCGATTACGCAGTTGCTGGTTTTTATCAGCGGAATGCCCGGGCTTGGCAGCGTATAACCCATCATCGGGCCGCCTAGCACCAGGCGCGACAGGCGCTGTTTGTCCACACCGGCGCAGGCCAGCAAATGGCTGGCCGGGGTGCCGATCAATACCTCAAAGTTGCCGGGTTCGGCCAAGGCTTCGCCGGTGGCCGTTATTACTCGAGAGATCAGTGGTTTGCCTTGCAAGATAGCATCGGCCACGGCCACCGCGGTGCCGATGTTCTGGCACATCACGCCGATATCGGCGGGTATACCGCCGCTGGGTACTTCCTGGCCGGTCAGAATCTGGATCAGCTGTTTCTCACCGCCTGAAGGGTACTTGGTAGGAATTACCGCAATCTCGGTTTTGCTGCCCTCTGCCGCTTGACGCATGGCGGCAATGGCTTCGGGTTTGTTTTCTTCAATACCGATCACCACCCGCTCCGGGCGCAGCAGCCAGGCCATTATGCGCAGCCCGGTCATTACCTGGTCTGCTTTCTCGCGCATGGTCATGTCGTCGGCGGTAATGTAGGGCTCGCATTCGGCGCCGTTGAGAATCAGGGTGTCGACTTTGCGGTCTACAGACGGCCGCAGTTTGATGTTGGTTGGAAAACCGGCGCCGCCCAGGCCCACAATGCCGGCCTGACGAATCAGCGCCAGCACCTGATCACGCTCCAGTTTGCGATATTCTGGCTGCGGCACCAGCTCGCACCAGCGCTCCTCGCCATCCGGTATCAGCACCACGCAGGTGTCGCTCATACCCGACGGGTGCGGCACGGGCTCCAGGGAAATACGCTCAACGATGCCTGACGTGGGCGCGTGCACTGGTACGCCCATGCCGTTGCCTACCTGGGCGATGACTTCACCTTTCAGCACCTTTTGCCCAGGCTCGACAATACAGCGCGCAGGCTCGCCAATGTGCTGTTGCAACGGCAGTATCAATTTCGCGGGTAAGCCCGCGGGGCGGATGGGCCGACTGTTGGATTGGCTTTTATTTTCTGGCGGGTGTATGCCGCCGCCAAAGTTCCACAGCTGGGTCATAACAGGCTCGCTTCGCGGGTTTCTGCCTGGCTGTCGGTGGCAATCACGCGGGCATCGGTAGCGCTGGGCATTTCATTTGGTGCCTTATCCAGTACGACAGGCGGTGCCCAGGTCCAGCTGCGGATGTCCGGTTCGATGACGATCATGTCGATACAGTCAACCGGGCAGGGCTCCACGCACAAATCACAGCCGGTGCATTCGCTTTCTATCACTGTGTGCATGTGTTTTGCGGCGCCCAAAATGGCGTCTACGGGGCAGGCCTGGATGCACTTGGTGCAGCCAATGCATTCGTCTTCGCGAATCACGGCTACCCGCTTGGCTTGGGCAGCGCCGTGTTCGGCGTCCAGAGGTTGGGGTTCTACGTCCAACAGGTCGGCTAGGGCGTTGATGGTGGCTTCACCGCCCGGCGGGCACTTGTTGATGGCTTCGCCGTTGTTGATGGCTTCAGCATAGGGTCGGCAGCCGGGAAAACCACACTGGCCGCACTGGGTTTGCGGCAAAAGCGCATCTATCTGATCGACCAGCGGGTTGCCTTCTACCTTGAAGCGCTCGGCGGCAAAGCCCAGCAGGGCCCCAAACACGGCGGCCAGGCCTAATAAAACGGCAACTGCGATGACGATATTTGTCCACATAAGCCAAGGACTCCGTTACACGCTGACCAGGCCGGTAAAACCTAAAAACGCCAGGGCCATGAGCCCCGCGGTCACCATACCGATGGCTGCGCCGCGAAAGGCAACGGGCACATCGGATACCGCGATGCGCTCGCGCATGGCGGCAAAAAAAATCAGCACCAGGGAAAACCCAAGTGCGGCACCAAACCCATAAAGCAACGATTCGACGAAATTGTTGTTGCGGTTCAGGTTTAGCAGGGCCACACCCAACACCGCACAGTTAGTGGTAATCAGTGGCAGAAAAATGCCCAGCACCCGGTACAGCAGGGGGCTGGTTTTGCGTACCACCATTTCAGTGAACTGCACCACCACCGCTATCACCAAAATGAAGGTGATGGTTTTCAAAAACGCCAGATTCAAAGGTTCTAATAAATAGGTGTACGCCAGATAGCTGCACACCGACGACAATGTCAGCACAAAGGTGGTCGCCAGCGACATGCCCATGGCGGTTTCCAGTTTGCCGGACACCCCCATAAACGGGCACAGGCCCAGAAACTGAACTAGTACGAAATTGTTGACCAGTATGGTACTGACCAATATCAGCAGGTACTCGGTCATGTTCGTTTCGGGCCTCGCTGGCTGCTCACAATTTAGGGCTTACGACTTAATAGCACTTACATTATCCGCATGCCGGGTGTGGCGCCGGAGTCTGGCGACAGAATAAAGATGTCTTTGCCGCCGGGGCCAGCTGCCAGCACCATGCCTTCGGACAGGCCGAATTTCATTTTGCGGGCTTTCAGGTTGGCGACCATCACGGTTAAACGGCCTTCCAGTTCTTCGGGCGCGTAGGCTGACTTAATACCAGCAAACACGTTGCGTTCGCCATGTCCCACGTCAAGTGTCAGGCGTAACAGCTTGTCGGCGCCCTGTACGTGCTCGGCTTTGATGATTTTGACCACCCGCAGGTCCACCTTGGCGAAGTCGTCAAACTCGATTTCCGGGCTAATGGGCTCCAGTGGTGTTTCTGGCGCGGCTTCTGCCGGCGCTTCAGCCGCCGGCAGCTGTTCTTTCGAGGCATCGAGCATTTTTTCGATCTGCGCCATGTCCACCCGGCTCATCAGCGGCTGAAACTTGTTGATGCCGTGATCTTGCAGCAGCTCGGCGCGGTTGTTCCAATCGAGCTTGGCGTTCAGGAAAGCTTCCGAGGCGTCAGCGGTTTTTGGCAGCACCGGCGCAAGGTAGGTCATCAATAGGCGGAACATGTTCAGCGCGTTGGTGCAGATGGCCTGAAGCTTTTCGTCTTCGCCTTCCTGCTTGGCCACTACCCAGGGTTGTTCGTCGTTGACGTACTGATTGGCAATATCCGCCAGTTCCATGATGCGGCGCATGGCGCGGCCGAACTCGCGGTTTTCGTAGTAACCGGCCAGCTCTTCGCCGGCGTTGATGAATTCGTTGAGCTTGTCGATCTCGGTGACTTGTCCCAGTTTGCCGTCAAAACGCTTGCTGATAAAGCCGGCGCTGCGGCTGGCTATGTTAACCACCTTGCCCACCAGATCCGAGTTTACCCGGGCGGCAAAATCGTCCAGGTTCAAATCCATGTCATCAACGCCGCCGGTGAGTTTGGCCGCAAAGTAATAGCGCAGGTACTCCGGATTCAGGAAGTCCAGATAGGTGCGGGCCATGATAAAGGTGCCGCGGGATTTGGACATTTTTTTGCCATTAACGGTCACAAAACCGTGCGCCCAAACCGCGGTGGGCGTGCGGAAACCGGTGTCGTGCAGAATAGCCGGCCAGAACAGGGCGTGAAAATTGATGATGTCCTTGCCGATGAAGTGGTAAACCTCGGCGGTGGAGTCGGCTTTCCAGAAGTGTTCGAAATCGATGCCTTCGCGGACGCACAGGTTTTTGAAGCTGGCTAAATAGCCGATGGGTGCGTCCAGCCACACATAAAAATATTTGCCCGGCGCGTCGGGCACTTCAAAGCCGAAGTAGGGCGCGTCACGGCTGATGTCCCAGTCGTGCAGGCCAGCGTCCAGCCATTCAGCCAGCTTGTTGGCTACCTGCGGCTGCAGGGTACCGCTGCGAGTCCATTTGGCCAGGAAGTCGGCAAAATCCGGCAGTTTGAAGAAAAAGTGCTCGGATTCTTTTTCGATGGGTGTGGCGCCTGACACCGCCGAACGAGGGTTGATCAGCTCGGTGGGTGAGTAGGTGGCACCACAGACTTCGCAGTTATCGCCGTACTGATCGTCGGTTTTACACTTGGGGCAAGTGCCCTTGATAAACCGGTCGGCCAGAAACATGTTTTTTTCAGGGTCGAACGATTGGGTAATTGTGCGAGTCGCAATGTGCTCGTTCTGCTGCAGTTGACGGTAGATAAACTCTGAAAACTGGCGGTTCTCGTCAGAATGGGTGGTGTAGTAATTGTCAAATCGGATCAGGAAGTCGCCAAAGTCTTGCTGATGTTCCTGGCGAATGCGGTCAATCAACTGCTCGGGGGTAATACCTTCCCGCTCGGCGCGGAGCATAATGGCGGTGCCGTGAGCATCGTCGGCGCAAACGTAATAACAAGTATGGCCGCGCAGTTTCTGGTAACGCGACCATATATCAGTCTGGATGTATTCCAGCAAATGGCCCAGGTGGATGGGGCCGTTGGCATAGGGCAGGGCGCTGGTGACCAGAATGTCCCGTTTTTGCTTCGCACTCGCTTGCGTCATGGTTGAGCTTGAACCTTTGCTGGAATTGAATGTAGGCCGCGAATCGACAAAACACCCCCGCGCGGATTTGCGCACGGAACGCGAGTATTCTGTATGGCCAGAATTGGGTACAAATGATACCTTCCACGCAGAATTTTTTCATCCGAAACCCCGTTTAAGTGCCGCATTACTGGCTTGAACTCTTTCTGTGCTGCCCCTAAACTCTCCCGGAGTGATGTTATGACCACGATTTCCCGCCAGGCCCTGGAAGCAGCCATTCGCGAATACCGCGATCCGTACCTTGAAAAAGACCTGTACGAGCTGGATGCGGTAAAGAAGCTGGACGTGGACAAGCGCGGCAAAGTCACCTTGATGGTCGAGTTGCCTTATCCGTCCAAAGGCATAGCCGGGGCTTTGAGGCAGCTGGTTGGGAATGCGCTGGAATCGGTTGAAGGTTTGGAAAGCTCGGACATTCACGTGGCCCAAAAAATCCACGCCTACAAAACCCAGAAAGAATTGCCATCGATTCCCGGGGTTAAAAACATTATTGCTGTGGCTTCCGGTAAAGGCGGCGTGGGCAAATCCACCACTGCGGTGAATCTGGCTCTGGCGCTGCAGCACGAAGGCGCCCGGGTGGGCGTGCTGGATGCCGATATTTACGGCCCCAGCGTAGGTATGATGCTGGGCGTGCCGGATGGCCAGAAGCCGGAGGTGCAGGAGCAAAAGTACTTTATTCCCATTGAAGCCCACGGTTTGAAAACCAGTTCCATGGCGTATCTGGCTAACGACAAAACCCCGATGATCTGGCGTGGCCCAGTGGTCACAGGTGTTCTTATGCAGCTGCTGCAGCAGACTCTGTGGGGCGAATTGGACTATCTAATCGTGGATATGCCGCCGGGCACCGGTGATATCCAGTTGACGCTGGCGCAAAAAGTACCGGTAACCGGCGCGGTGATCGTCACTACGCCGCAGAATATTGCCGTGATGGACGCCCAGCGCGGTATCGAAATGTTCCGCAAAATGGACATACCGGTGTTGGGTGTGGTGGAAAATATGAGCGTGCACATCTGCAGTAACTGCGGCCATAAAGAAGCGCTGTTCGGCGCCGATGGCGGAGCGCGCATTGCCGATGACTACGACACCGTATTGCTGGGCCAGTTGCCACTGCACAAAACCGTGCGCGAGCAAACCGATGGCGGCAAACCAACGGTGGCGGCAGAGCCGGACTCGGAAGTGGCGCGGCGCTATCTGGACATTGCCCGCCGAGTGGGGGCGGAGTTGTCAAAGCGTGAACGCAATTTAAGCGGCGCTATTTCCAGCGTGTCGGTCACCGGCCATTGGAATTCGCACTAAAACTGGCCAACAGTTAAACTGTCGCCCTTTATAACTCCGGGATATGAGAAACCAGCATGAGCATTAAACCCGACAAGTGGATTCGCCGCATGGCGCAGCAACACAGCATGATCGAGCCCTTTGAGCCCGGCCAGGTGCGTGAATCGGAAAAGGGCCGGGTCATTTCCTACGGTACCTCCAGCTATGGCTACGACGTGCGTTGCAGCAACGAGTTCAAAATCTTCACCAACGTGCATTCCGCCACGGTAGACCCGAAGAATTTTGACGAAAACAGCTTTGTTAACATTACCAGCGACGTCTGTATTATCCCGCCCAACTCGTTTGCGCTGGCGCGTACTGTGGAATATTTTCGCATTCCCCGCAGTGTGCTGACCATCTGCCTGGGCAAGTCCACTTATGCCCGCTGCGGCATTATTGTCAACGTCACTCCGCTTGAGCCAGAGTGGGAAGGCCAGGTGACATTGGAGTTTTCCAACACCACCAACTTGCCGGCGAAAATTTACGCCAACGAAGGGGTGGCGCAGATGCTGTTTTTCGAGGCGGACGAAGTGTGTGAGACCAGCTATAAGGACCGGGACGGCAAGTATTTGGGCCAAACCGGCGTCACGCTGCCGCGCACATGAACGCCAATCAGTTTTTGAAAGCAGTACAGCAGCTACAGGGCTGGCGCGAATGCGCGTTTTTGCTATCGCTGGCCGAGCGGGCGTTTCCCAATTACGCCCTGTTTGCCGACGCCATGGAACTGAAAACCGGCGCCAAAATGCGCCAGATTCTGGATGCGGGATGGAATCTGTTAAAGCCAGAGGCCATAGAGACGGCCATTCCCCAGTGGCTGCGCAAGCTGGAAGCGCTGTCGCCAGACGTTGAGGATTACGACGCCTACGGCGTTTACCCCGCGTATGATTTCTGTCAGTTGCTGGAGCAGGCGCTGTTGAACCGGCTGAATCCTGGCAAGCATAGGGCGACAGAGGCTTCACAGCTTGCCACGGCCACCGTGATGAGTTTTGTTGAGGTTTCGGAAGCCGAAGAACTAAGCGAAGACGAGCTGGTGCGCCTGCTGGACCAGCATCCTCTGATGAAAGAGGATAAGTTGTTCCAGCGTGATTTGGTGTTGGAGCTTAAGCGCCAGCGTGTGCCGCGGCAGGAATTTATCGACACCCTGCGGCAGCGCGCGGAAAATGAAGGCGTTAGCAATCTGGGCATTTCACTGTCCGATTAACATTGACTGAATAACCTTGACCGAATAAAACCGCTCAACCAACGCTGTTCAATTAACGGACGGGATCTGATGAAACTCTCTGCGTTTGGCCAGAAATTTACGGCGGATGCCGGTATTACCTCGTTGATGGACGATTTAGGCAATGCCATGGCCTCGGGTGATGACCTGATCATGATGGGCGGCGGCAACCCCGGCCATATTCCTGAGATACAGCAGCGGGTTCGGGAGATTCTGGTTCAGATCAGCCAGAGTGACGCCGATATGCGTCGTCTGGTGGGCGTTTATGATCCCCCTCAGGGCGAAAAGCAGTTTATCGCCGCGTTGGCCAAATTGTTGAGCCGTGAGTACGGCTGGGACCTGACCAGCGAGAACATTGCGCTCACCAACGGCAGCCAGGCAGCCTTCTTTATGCTGTTCAATATGTTCGGTGGCGACTATGGCGATGGCGTGCACAAACACATTCTATTGCCGCTGGCGCCAGAATACATCGGTTACGCCGACGCCGGCATAGACGCGGATCTGTTTCACGCAGTACAGCCTGACATCTCCTTCACCGACGCCCACGAGTTCAAATACCGGATTGATTTTGACGCGGTAGAAGTGACCGGCGAAACCGGCGCTATTTGTGTGTCCAGGCCAACCAATCCCACCGGTAACGTGATCACCGACGACGAGCTGGCGCAATTGGAAACCCTGGCGCGGCGCCAAAACATCCCGCTGATTGTGGATGGCGCCTACGGCACACCGTTTCCCAGCCTGTTGTTTACCGAAGCCAAACCAATCTGGAACGAACAGATCATTCTGTGCCTGAGCCTGTCCAAGCTAGGTTTGCCTGCGGCCCGCACCGGTATCGTGATTGCTGCGGCACCTACCATCAAGGCGCTGGCGGGCATTAATGCGATCATGAATCTGGCTACCGGGAGCTTTGGTGCCATGCTGGCGGAGCCGTTGGTGCGCTCGGGGGAGATCTTGACCCTAAGCCGTGACGTGGTATGCCCGTTCTACAAGGCCAAAATGCAGCGCGCCGTGGCAGCGTTCACCGGGGCCATGGACGATGCGCCTTGCCGCTGGTATATCCACAAACCCGAGGGCGCGATGTTCCTGTGGCTGTGGTTTCCGGATTTACCGATTACCAGCCTGGAACTGTATCAGCACTTGAAGCTTCGCGGTGTGCTGGTGGTGTCTGGCCATTACTTTTTCCCGGGACTGCCTGAGGACGGCTGGAAACATCGCAACGAGTGTCTTCGGGTAACCTACTCCCAGGACGACGAACGGGTTGCAGAAGGGCTGCGAATTATTGCCGAAGAAGTTAAAGCGGTATGGGTAGAAGCTGAAGCTGCGGACTGATGCCCGCAGCCCAGGCCCATATTAGAGCTGTTTTATGCTTTTCAGGTTGAGCTCGTAGCGGCTGCCATCAGGCTCGGTTTGCAGCAATTGCACCAACATGTGGTCGAATTTCGGGGCGAACCACATCAGTGTCTCCCGCTTGGCGCCTTCGCCCCTCAGTTTTTCCACCGTCAGAGCGTTCATCTCGCCTTGAGGTGTTTCGATCGGCCCCTCGTTAATAACTGCAAACTTTTCCTTGTCCAGCCGGCCGTGGCGTACGTAGCGGTACTCCATTTCCCGTTTTCCGGCCTTGATGTCTTGGTGCAACTGCAACTGATAGCCCAGTGGGTCCAGCAGGCCGGGGCTAAGGACGACTTCGAATGCTTTATCCTTATAGCGGCCGGTCGCAAGATTTTGCTTCCAGTCAAAGTCGATGGATTCTTCACGGTCGCGAATCAGCAAACCTGAGAGCTTATAGCGGTAGCGCAAAGGAATGACCTGACCGTCCTGCCACTTTAGAACCACCGATTCTTCAATATCGGCTACAAACGATTTTACCGAGGTGCGATAAAGCCAAACGCCGTTATTCTGATCACTCAGAATGCGTTTTGCGCTGCCGCTCAAGGTAATACCCTGCTCGATAGACGCGGAAAAAGAAGCCTCGAAAGGCGTTAGCCTGGGGGCCCCTGAAGATTCGCCATCCACGTCAGCCAGCGCAGGCGCGACAAAGACAATCAGGCACACCGACAAGGCCAAATTGAGCAGCAGGGATAAACCCGTAAAAGCGGATTCAGCCAGGGATTTTTTCTGCATGACAGCCTCCTCAGGTACAGCGTTCGGGCGATTAGTTTGCGGGCAATACCAAAGGCCCGGGCAGCGCCTGGCCATCAAACAAAACCCGTTCAGCCCCCAGTTGCACGCGGCCTTCACAGCACCAACGAACCACAATAGGATAAAGCACATGCTCCTGAGTCTGCACCTTCAGCGCCAGGGTTTCAGCGTTATCGTCCGGGCCCACTGGGATCTGGGCCTGGGCAATAATCGGCCCGCCATCCAGTTCTTCAGTGACAAAGTGCACAGACGCGCCGTGCATTTTGTCACCGGCATCCAGGGCGCGCTGGTGGGTCTTCAGGCCGGTGTATTTTGGCAGCAGCGAGGGGTGAATGTTCAGCAGCTGGCCGCGGAAGGCGCGCACAAAACCCTCCGTCAGAATGCGCATAAAACCGGCCAGCACAATCAGATCCGGGTTGTGGCGGCGGATTTCCTGCATGAGAGCACCGTCGAATTCATCGCGACTGCCGTAGTGGCCGTGCTCAATCACAAAGGTGGGAATGTTGGCATGGGCCGCTCTCGCCAACGCTGGCGCCTTGGCCTGATTACTGCCAACCGCCACTATGTCAGCCGGGTAGTCACGCTCGCGACTGGACTCGATCAGCGCCTGCAGGTTGCTGCCCTGGCCCGATACCAGTATCAGAATCTTCGGGCGCGGTGACGGATTCGCTTTCATTTCGCCAGCAGCCCTGGCTGATAGCTTACAACGCTGTCGGCCTGGCGGTCCGAGGCGGCTTCAATCGTACCAAGATGCCATGCCTTTTCGCCCATGGCATTGAGTGTGTCCAGTGTCAGCGACAGTTGGTCCTGCGGGACGCAGAGCACCATGCCAATGCCGCAGTTAAACGTGCGGTACATTTCCTCAGTGGCCACGCCGCCGGCGTCTTTCAGCCATTGGAACACCGGCGGTAGCTGCCAGCTGGCGGTATCAATTGTGGCTACGGTGCCTTTGGGTAGCACGCGGGGTATGTTCTCGGGGAGGCCACCGCCGGTAATGTGTGACAGAGCGCGTACGTCAATATCGCGAATCAGCTTCAGCAGATTTTTGACATAGATGCGTGTCGGGGCCATCAGGGCCTCGGCCAGGGTGGTATCGCCAATTGGCTGGTTCAGATCGGCGTTGCTGACTTCCAGAATTTTGCGGATCAGCGAATAACCGTTGGAATGCGGGCCGGAAGAGCCAATCGCCAGCAGGGCATCACCCGGGCGCACGCGGCTGCCGTCAATAATGTCAGCGCGCTCGGTTATGCCAACACAAAATCCGGCAAGGTCGTAGTCGTCACCTTCGTACATGCCCGGCATCTCAGCGGTTTCGCCACCCACCAGCGCGCAGCCGGCCAGCTCGCAGCCTTCGCCAATGCCTTCAACCACGCTGGCAGCGACTTCTACGTTCAGTTTGCCGGTGGCGTAATAGTCCAGGAAGAACAGGGGCTCGGCGCCACCCACAATCAGGTCGTTCACGCACATAGCGACCAGGTCGATGCCGATGGTGTCGTGTTTTTGTAACTGCATGGCCAGGCGCAATTTTGTGCCTACGCCGTCGGTGCCGGACACCAGAACCGGCTCTTTATAGCCAGCAGGAATGGCAACCATGGCACCAAACCCACCCAGGCCGCCCAGCACTTCCGGGCGACGGGTGCGTGCCGCTGTCGCTTTAATGCGGTTGACGAGTTCATTGCCGGCGTCAATATCAACGCCTGCGTCGCGGTAAGTCAAAGAGGGCTTGTGTTCGCTCATGGAGGTGTAAACCGTTGGCCAGTGGGTCAAGGCGCGGATTTTAGCAGGTGCAGTGAAGGGTACCAACCGTAATTGCCACGATTCCGCCTCAAGGCTGGTGCGGCGCAGCGCTACTCAGGCCAGGGGGCTTGGTGTATCCTGTTTGATATCCATGCAATAGCCGGGTTTTTACATGCCTGAATTTCAAAAAAGCTCCGTGTCTAACGTTCAAAGATCAATCGAATTCAAAGCGTTGTCAGAGTTTTTCTGCAACCGCGTCGTTAACGCTCTGGCCCGTGTCAGGCAATCCGCTGTGCGCTGGGCGCTGGCGGCAATGTTGCTGCTGGCGGCTCAGGCTCAGGCGGTAACCGTGAACAATCTTTACTCTGCCAACGTGGCTCTGCAAGGCTCTGGACAAGAGGCGTTATCGGCGTCTTACAGCGCAGGGCTGCGCGAGGTGCTGGTGCGCGTTGCCGGCAGCCGTGGAGTATTGGAACGCGAAGGTATTGATGCGGTGCTTGGTACAGCCGAGTCCATGCTGACGTCGTACCAGGTTCTAAGTGCAGGCGCTGAAAGCCGGGTGCAGATGAGCTTTGGCGCGGTAGCGGTTACCCAGGCACTAGCCTCAATTCAGGCGCCGGTGTGGGGCGCCAACCGGCCACTGACATTGGCCTGGGTTGCGCTTGAAGAGCAGGGTGAAAGGGCATTGATTACCGATACCGGCCCTCTTGATGGTGCCAGCGCGGAGTTCCGCTCCGGTCTTGAAAACGCATCGCGGGTACGCGGCTTGCCGCTGGTTTTACCGGTGGCGGGGGCGGCAGGTAATCGCGAGTTGCTGTCGGATATCTGGGGCCAGTTTGTTAGCCGTGTACGCAGCACTTCCAATGATATTGGTCGTGATGTGATGGCGCTGGTGCGGGTTAGTCGCAGCGGTGATCAGTGGCGCGCAGGCTGGGTGATGGACGGCTTCAGCGCTGATAGCCCTGGGGAGCAAGTGGTGAGCGCTGACTCGCCGGCGGCCCTGGCGCAGGCTCTAGTCGATCGCTGGACCGAACTTTATGTTAGCCGTTACGGAGCAAGCGGAGGCGAGGCGGGCAAGCAACCCACGGTGGATTTAGTGCTGCAGGGCGTAACCGGACTGGCTGACTACGCCGAAGTAACCCGAGCCCTGGCGCAGATTAATGCTGTTGACAGCGCTGCACCGGTTGAAGTGAAAGGCAGTGAGCTAACCCTCCGCCTGACATTTTCTGGTGAGTTGGACCAGCTGCGTGAGTACATTATGCTGGATTCCCGCTTAGTGTCGCAGCCAGCAGCGGTTGGACCGTCTGAGGAACAGGCTTTGCAGGCGCTGTATCCGGTTCTGATCTATCGCTGGAAGCCTTCGCCGGTCCCGGCGGTGGTGCGTTAAGATCGATGTGAGGAGGGCGCTTTGAGCTTGCATCATTGGCGCTGGATTCCGAACGCCCTGACCTTTCTGCGTGTTGCGTTGATTGCTCCCTTCGCTATCGAGTTGCACGCAGGCAGCTATTCCACGGCATTGATTATTTTTACATTGGCAGCAGTGACTGACGGCGTGGACGGGTATCTGGCCCGCCGCTTTGACTGGCGCTCCCGCTTTGGCGCCATTGTCGATCCGCTAGCGGACAAAGCTTTGCTCATTACCGCCTATTTAATGCTGGCATTGGGTGGAGTGTTTCCTTTGTGGCTGTTTTTGCTGGTGCTGGGGCGCGATCTGTTAATTGTTTGTGGCGCGCTGATATTTCACTACGGAATCGGCAGATTCGAAATGGCTCCGAGCCTGATGGGCAAATTCAACACCGCGATTCAGATTTTTGCAGTGCTGCTGGCAATGCTGTTGCAGGTTATCACCATGGCGCCGCCATGGATAAACTCGGCGCTGGTCTGGCTGGTTGCTGTATTCACAGTGCTTAGCGGTGCGCACTATCTGCTCGCTTGGAGCTTACGGGCATGGAGGGCCAGGTTGTCGTGACAAATTCACAGCTGATTCTGGGTGTAAAATTACGTGATGATGCCCGCTTCGACAACTTCCACGGCGAGCGCAACGCGGCCGTGGCCGAGCGTTTGCAGCAGGCGTGTCAGCCTCCGGTAACGGTGCCAGTGGTGGTGCTGTGTGGCGATTCCGATACGGGCAAAAGCCACCTGTTACAGGCCTTGTGCCACTACGCTGAGAGCCAGTCGTTGTCAGCAGTTTGCATAAGCATTACCGAGCTGGGGCCGTTCGGACCAGATGCGCTGACTGGGCTGGAGCAATTTAACCTGGTGTGCCTAGATGATCTTGACAGCGTCGCTGGTCAGAACGGCTGGGAAGAGGCGGTTTTTCATCTTTACAACCGTATGCTGGATGCCGGCCACCAGCTGGTTGTGAGCTTGTCAGACGTGCCCGCGTCTTTACCGTTTATTTTGCCCGACTTGTCTTCCCGTCTCAGCCACGGCCTGACTCTGCAGCTGGGCATTTACCGGGATTCAGATCGCAAGCGCATTCTGATGGCCCGCGCAGAGCAGCGGGGCCTGGTGATGGCTGACGACGTTGCCGGATTTATTCTGCGCCGCGCTCCGCGGCGCCTGGGTGACTTGCTGGCCATTCTGGACTCGCTGGACGAAAATTCGTTGCAGGCTCAGCGCCGGCTGACCATTCCGTTTGTGAAAACCGTAATGAACTGGTAACGGCGGCCGCTATGAGCGAACGCCAACACACAAGTAAGGAGACAAGCGATGAGACGGGTGGTATTCAATCAGAAAGGCGGTGTCGGCAAGTCCAGTATTACCTGCAACCTGGCCGCAATCAGTGCAGCTCGCGGCAAGCGCACTTTAGTGGTTGATCTGGACCCCCAGGGTAATTCAACCCATTACCTGATGGGTCGGCCTGCCGCGGAGCTTGACAATAACGCGGCTGACTTGTTGGAGCAGACCTTGGCATTCACGGTGTTCAACCGGCGCCCGGAAGAGTCGTTTGTGCACGCAACGCCTTTTGAGAACCTGTGGGTGTTGCCTTCAAGTCCGGAGTTGGAATTTCTTGAACGCAAGCTTGAAGCCAAACACAAAATCTACAAACTGCGTGAAGCCCTGAAAAAGCTGGATCAACATTTCGACGACATTTACATCGATACCGCGCCGGCCCTGAATTTTTACACTCGTTCGGCGTTGATTGGCGCCCAGCGTTGCCTCATTCCGTTTGATTGCGATGACTTCGCGCGCCAAGCGCTGTACGGCATCATTCACGAAATTCAGGAGCTGCAGGAGGACCACAACCCGGAGCTGAGCATTGAAGGTATTGTTGCCAATCAGTTCCAGGCCCGCGCTAGCCTGCCGGTCAAACTGTTGGCTGAATTGGAGCAGGAAGGTTTGCCGGTGCTGTCGGTACGCTTGTCCAGCTCGGTGAAAATGAAAGAGTCACACCAGTGTCATCAGCCGCTGATTCATATGGCACCGCGACACCCGCTGACCCAGCAGTTTGAAGATCTTTACCGGCTGCTTCACGGCGAACCACTGGCTGCCGACGCGGCGCTGACGGCGCAAGAATGAACCCCGCACTCGACACCCTAGGCCATGCCCACCAAGTTGCCGACCGCCTGCTGGCCATTGAAATTAAGCTGCGCCAGATGAATTGTTGGCAAAACGAGCCTCTGGCGGCGGGAAAGTACCTGAGCTGCGAACCGTTCTGCCTGGATACCATGAGCTTTGAACAGTGGTTGCAGTTTGTGCTTTTGCCGCGTCTGAAACAGCTGGTTGAAGACGATCAGCCGTTACCCACGGTCAGCGGCGTGGCGCCGATGGCAGAAGAGCACTATCGGAGCGGCTCGGATCCTGGCCAGGCGTTGATCCGTGAACTGGCCGCCCTGGACGAACTGCTGGGCGCAAAGCCCGGCTGAGCGTTGTTGCCAGTTCACGAAATGTCATAGCCGCTTAGGCGTCGAGGCGCATGGACAGATCTACGGCCCGCAGGTTTTTTGTCAGCGTACCCAAAGATATAAAGTCCACACCGGTTTCGGCGATGGCCACCAGTGTGCTGTCGTCAATACCGCCAGAGGCCTCAAGGCGTGCTTTGCCCGCAGTTTGCGCCACTGCTGTGCGCATATCCGCCAGGGAAAACTCGTCAAGCATTATTATGTCGGCACCGGCATCCAGCGCCTGCTGCAGTTCGTTCAGATTTTCGGTTTCCACTTCTACCGGTTTACCCGGCGCCAGTTTCCGCGCTGCATGAACAGCGGCGGCAATAGAGCCGCAGGCCGCAATGTGGTTTTCTTTGATCAGAAAAGCGTCCCACAATCCCAAACGGTGATTACGGCAACCGCCACAGGTGATCGCGTATTTTTGCGCCAGGCGCAAGCCGGGCAGAGTTTTTCGGGTATCCAGCAACTGCGTGCGGGTGTGGCTGATCAGCGCCGCGTAACGAGCGGCTTGGGTGGCGACCGCAGACAGGGTTTGAAGCCAGTTTAAAGCCGCACGCTCGGCGCTTAGCAGGCTGCGGGCCAGACCGTTCATGCGGAACAGCAGTTGGCCGGGTTCGACATGCTGGCCGTCTTCCACCTGCCAATCCAGAATAACCTCGCGGTCAACCTGGCGAAATACTTCGGCTACCCATTCGCGGCCGGCAATAACGGCGTGTTCGCGGGTAATCACGCGGCCGCTGGCGCGGGTGTCGACGGCGATAAGTTGTGCAGTAATGTCACCGTCGCCAATGTCTTCGCGCAGACTGTGGGCAACCGTTTCAATTCTGGACTGGCGCAGAAGTTCGGCACTGATCATAGTGTGGTGTCCGTAACGGCAGAGAAGTTAGGTGCACGCGGCACAAATAGGCAGAAGCGGAGTTTATCGCGCCCGCCGGCGTTCGCCAACCGCCGCGCACATGTTACCGGGTGTGATCCAGCTCAAGAGTCTACAAAACATGACAAATCCTGACACATACTGACGCAAGAAGGCTTTATGATAAGGTCTGGTAGTGGTTTTAGGTCTGCCAGGGAGCAGGTGGCTCGGGGTGAACAGGAGGTAAATACAGTGCAGGACAAAAAAGTTGTCAACATCACCGGACAAGGTTCGACGTCCCGCTTTTTTTTGCCGACTGCGTTAATCCTGTTAATGGACGCGTCTGCCCAGAGTATCCGTACCGTACTGGATCAATTTTTTGACCGCGCTGACGATGCCCTGTTCGAACTCGCCGATCGTGCCGGCACCGATCAGGAGCAAACACGCTATTTTGACGCCATGCGTGAGCTTCGGCTGCGTCGTAAGTCGATGACGGTAGCGGTGTTGCAGCACGTTAGTCAGGCCTTCAATGATATTGGCAAGGCCCGCCCACAGAACACCAATCCAGGCCTCGACAGCGTTGATGAGGGTTCCCTTAGCCTGCTGGATCACGCCGAACTTGAGCAGCAGGTGGCCATCGATAATATGGTCACAAAACTGCGTTACCAATACAGCGAAGCATTACGTCACCTGGGCTTGCGCGTGCGCCATCTGCTCCCCGGCGTTGCTCTGGAAGATGACCAGATGCCCTTGTGCCCGGAAGTGCTGTGCGGTGGACTGGCCGAGGCCAGCAAAAATCTTGATGTTGACATAAAAGCACGGCTGATCGTGCTGAAACTGTTTGACCAACTGCTGGTAACTAGCCTTGGCGATGTGTACCACGGCGCCAATCAAACCCTGATTAAAGAAGGCGTACTGCCTGACAGCAAAGCTGTCAGCCCGGTGCAACCGGCCCGCAGCCGCCAAGGCGCGCCTGTGCCGCCGCCATCCGCAGCGTATCGAGAGGCAGATGGGTACGGTGTGGGGCAGCCTCAGGCAGAGGTCTCTGCAGCTACTTTTTCGCAACTAAGCGCGCTGCTGCGCCAGGGTCAGCCTGCTTACAGCGACGGTCAGGCTCCTGCCAGTAGCGGGCAATGGCTGCAAACCGACGCCCTTCTGACGCGGTTGAGCCAGGTTCAGGCAGTATTTGGCAAGGACCCCGGTGCGCCGCTGGTACCTCTGAGCCAGCAGCTGCAACCGGTGTTACAGAATTCGTCTGGCCAGTCACTGCGGCCCGGCCAGGTGGACAACGACGTTATCAATCTGGTGGCTATGTTGTTCGAGTTTATTCTGGACGACCGCCATTTGCATTCGGTGATGAAAAGCCTGTTGGGGCGGCTGCAGATACCGATGCTGAAAGTAGCGTTAACAGACAAGAACTTTTTTAACCGCGGGGGTCACCCCGCACGCAAGTTGCTGAACGGAATGGCACTGGCCGCCACTGGCTGGACTGAAAAGCGCCTCGGCCAGCGCGACCCCTTACTGGACAAAATCCGCGCATTAGTAAACCGGATACTGGAAGATTTTTCCACAGACGTATCGCTGTTTAACGAGTTACTGGACGATTTCAACCGGTTTACGGATCTGGACCAGCGCCGCCGTGACTTGGTAGAGCAGCGCCTGCGGGATGCAGAAGAAGGCCGTGCGCGCCATGAACAGGCAACCGCAGACGCCAAAGAGCTGCTGCATAAGGCAATGGATGGTCGGCTGTTACCCGAGCCGGTGCAGGATATTCTAAATGGCCCCTGGAGCCACTACTTGCATTGGCTGGCACTTCATGAAAGCACAGAAAGCAGGGCATGGCAGCGAGCCAAGACGCTAACCAAGCAGCTGATCTGGACCATCGACCCAGTACCCCTGACAGCAACGACCCGTGAGTTGTTGCAGCAAACCATACCGCAGGTTATTAAGCAGTTGCGGGGGGCTCTGGAAGGCGTGGCCTGGGATGGTTTGTCGGTAGAAGCGGTTATCCGTGATCTGGAATTGGCGCACCTGGACGTGTTTCAGCGCCTGGTGATTGCGCCCAGTGAATCCACCGATAATGATCATGCTCGCACTGATGACAACCGGGAAGCGCCTGCTGCTAGGGCGAGTGTTGCACTTTTAGACACTACAAAAACGACAGAAACGACAGAAGTTTTAGCCGACGTCAGTCACCCGGCGTCTGCTTTGCCATTTGCCACAGATGCCCCCAAAGAGACGGTAATTGCCCGCGCGCCAGAGTCGGAGATTGCAGGGCCTACAAGAGCCGAGCCGGTTGTTGCCGAGGAATGGCTGGCCAAAGCCGAAGGTTTGCGGGTTGGTTGCTGGCTTGAGCTGAATCGCGATGGCAGTCAGATTCGCTGTAAGCTGGCGGCGTTTATTCGGGCGGTAGACAAGTACATATTTGTAAATCGCAGCGGTGCCAAAGTCGCCGAGTACCGCCGCAATGATCTGGCAGAAATGATGGCCCAAGGGCATATTGAAATACTGGACGATGGTTTGATTTTTGACCGGGCTCTGGAGTCGATTATTGACAACCTGCGCACCAGTCGCCGCTTTTGATGGTTGCAGCGCGCCGTGGCACGCGGTGATGCTTTGTGATTCAATCGGAGGTACTCCACTTCGCTGAATCAGGATCCGCCTTGCCTCAAACCCCGCACTCTGTGTTTACCCATGCCTCTGAGGCGGCAGCCACACTGCGCGCAAACGGCAGAATAAATGCAGCCCTCTGGCGACCATCTCCTAATTTTGGTGCGCGGCCCGCGGCCAGCCAAGTAAGCCTGATTGTTGTGCACTGCATCAGCTTGCCGCCAGGTCAGTTCGGGGGCCCTGAAATTGAAGATTTCTTCTGCAACCGGCTAGACATCAAGGCCCACCCGTATTTTCAGGCCATCGCCAAAATGACTGTTTCAGCCCATCTGCTGATACGCCGTGATGGCACGCTTATTCAGTTTGTCAGCCTGCTGGACCGTGCCTGGCACGCTGGCCGTTCCCGTTTTTGCGGCCAGGACGAGTGCAACGATTTTTCCATTGGGATTGAGCTTGAAGGCAGTGACGATGTGCCTTACACCAAGGGTCAATACCAGGCGTTGTCCGCTGTTTGCCAGCAAATTATGGCGGCCTGGCCAAAAATTGGCGTTGATGAGATTACCGGCCACAGCGACATTGCGCCGGGGCGAAAAACCGATCCAGGGCCGGCGTTTGACTGGTCGCAGCTGCATCAAAGCCTGGCAAAACCGACAAAGGACAGTTTATGACTCTGCTTGTATTTATGCTGGCTTACCTGCTGCGGCGACGGCTGGATAGTCGCGATCAGCTTGATGGCCATCAGCTATGGCGCCGCTGGTTTGAAGGCTTGGGGCAACGCCTGCCGCAAAGTTTTCCTGAAAGGACGAGTGCTTTGGCGCCGTTATTGGCGGTGGCTATTCCGACCGCCGTGGTGTGGCTGGCGCAGAGTTACTGGCACCACCACCACTGGCTCTTGGTGGGTTGGTTACTCGAATTGTTATTGCTTCTGCTGTTGCTGGGGATGCCAGGCTGGCGTCAGCCTCTGGCACATTACGCCCGGGCATGGCGCCGTGGTGACATGCAGGCAGCCTGGCGCTATATCCAGCATCTGCTGCCGGCGCATCAGCGCGGTGCAGCGCTATCGCCTGAAACCATGCAGATGGCACTCTCTGAAGCGTTAATGGCGCAAGTATTCTGGCGTTATTTCATGGTGCTGTTCTGGTACGCGGTGGGCGGCATTTCTGCCGCGGTGTTGGCGAGCGGCTTGGTTGCATTGGGGCAGAGCTGGCCGCAATCTGGCAAATGTAGCCAGTGTGAGCGTTGGCGCGAATGGGGCGGTTGGTTGCCGGCGCGGCTGCTAGCGCTGACCTTTGGCCTGGCCGGTGATTTGGCCGGCTGGCTCCGGCAACGGCGCCAAGCCCGGGGCCACTGGCAATTGCCCGCGTCGGAGCTGCTAATGGCTACGGCCAATGGCGCTTTGACCGGTTACGCGCTAGACCCAGGCCGGTTTGCCTCATTGCATCCGCAAGACTGGCAGAGCTATGGCGAGCGCAGCCTGAACGCCATTCGAGACCTGCTTAATCGCAGTATGCTGGTGTGGCTGTGTCTGTTGGCATTGATGGTGATCGCCGGCGTGGCCTAGCCGAGTGTGGGGCATGCTGTTACATTTCCTAACAAAAAAAAGCTAAGGTTTTTAAGGTTTTGGGCGGCAATCAAGTTGAATAATAAAAATTCAGAATTTAATAAAACGGCGAAACATGTGAAAAAATTGATTGCTCCAGCCATTGCGCTGATGAATCGGCTGCCAATGATTTTTAAATTCAGCCTCATTAGCTTCCTCTTTTTGCTGCCCATTGCCGGGCTGTCCTGGTTGGTCATTACTCAGCTTAACCATTCCGTGGCAATCACGACCAACAGCAAGGCTGGCTTAACACAGTTAGAGCAAGCCGATGAACTCCTGCGCCGCGCTATTGACTATCGCGATTATCAATCGGTAGCGGCATTCAGCGACGATAAGGAGCTGCATGCCCGTGCAGACCAAGCGTCTGCGGCTGTTGATGCCGCAATTGCTCGCTTGAACAGTGTCGCTCCCGAGTTTGATCGCGGTGGAGTATGGGCCGCCCAAGCCAACCAATTGCGCGAGGCCTGGAATACTCTGCGTACCACGCAGGTAATTAATAACCGGTTTGACGCCCAGTTCACCTATAACCAAGAGTTTGTGCAGAAAGCGTCAACCCTGTTACCCGCTACCGTTGAACTGTCGGGCCTGGCGCAAACCGATTCGCGGGAAAATCTGGTGTTGTTGAAGTTATTGGGCGACTCTTTGCCCGAGGCGCGCAGTGCGATCGGCCAGGCTCGATCCTATGGCATTTACGCGTTGCTGGAAGGGCAATTAAGTTATGATCTGGGCGATCAGCTGAATCGGATTTACGATCACTTGACTAATCAGGCCTCTTTGCTCAGTCCCGCGTTGACGGTGGCGCAGGAAGCGGCGCCTTTGCTGGCAGCCCACGCTGCCGGTGTACAGAAAGTCAGCACCAGCCTGCTGCAAACCCAAGCTTTTGTGGACGCCAACGTATTGACGCCAGTGCGCCTTGAGATGAGCTGGGAAACCTATGACAGTGCTGTGAGCGGGTATTTGCTGGACCATCAGCGCCTCGGCGCTGTGGCATTTAATGGTTTGTTGCAAAATCTGGGCGACCGTCTTCACTTCGAAACCACTCAACGCACGTTGATTATCGTTTCGCTGCTGTGCGTGCTGATTCTAGTGGTGTATCTGTACATTGGATTTTTCATATCAGTACGCACCGCCATCAACCGTTTTGCCGATTCTGCGCGGCAAGTGGCATCGGGTGATATGACCGCTCGCATCGAACTTAGCAATCGTGATGAACTGGGTGAACTGACTGGCGAATTTAACAGCATGACTGACCGTATTGCCAGCCTGATCCGCTCGGTGGGTAACACCACCGCAGAGGTAGATCAGCAGGCGAGCCGGGTAAATGCTACGGCGGTAGCGACCAGCGATGCGGTGAGTCGGCAGATGCACGAAAGTGAGCAGATTCAAGAGGCTATGAGTCAAATGACGGGTGCGGTCAATGAAGTGACCGAGAGCGCCCATCGGGTAGCTGATAGCGCCGGAGCTGCCGAAAAAGATACCAAGACCGGACGCCAGACTGTGGCCAACTCGGTGACGACGATTCACCAGTTGGCGACGGAAATTTCCGGCGCTGTAGACGCGATTCAGAGGGTCAGCTCTGATAGCAGCGACATCAGCAAGGTGCTGGTGGAAATCAAGGCTATCGCGGAACAAACCAACCTGCTGGCTCTGAATGCGGCCATCGAAGCGGCTCGGGCCGGCGATCAGGGTCGTGGTTTTGCGGTCGTAGCCGACGAGGTGCGGTCATTGTCTCAGCGTACTCACAAATCCACTGAAGAAATCGAAAAGATGATTTCGCGTCTGCAGAGTGGCGTTAAAGGGGCGGTCACCGCGATGACAAACAGCCATCAGGTGACGGAGGCGACCGTGCAGAAATCTGCGCTGGTGACCGAGGCGCTGAACCGCATTGCTGCCGGCATTTCGACCATTGTCGATATGAGTCAACAGATCGCCCAGGCAGCAGAGGAACAATCGGCGGTCGCCCGTGACGTTAATACCAGCGTGGCGCAAATTGGCGAACTGGGCTTGGCGACGGCGCAAAACGCCCGGGGCACATTGGACTCGTCCCAGGAAATGTCACGGCTAACGGCGTCGTTGCAGCAACTGGTAGAGGCCTTTCGGGTCTAGGAGTGAGAGTGGCTCAGGCCACGTTCGCCTCAGTGAACCTGGCCTTGCTGCGCACCATGCCCAAGGCGTGGGTAATATTGTCACTGGGCGCAGTCTCACCAAACCAAGCCAGCTTGTCGTACAGGCGTACTACATTACCCACAATAATCAACGCGGGCGCCGGCAGTTGCGCCTGCTCCTGTTTGGCGGCGATATCGGCCAAAGTGCCAATCAGCACTTTCTGATCGACTGCGGTACCGCGGGAGACAATGGCAATCGGTGTATCTGGCGCGCGGCCATGAGCCATCAGGCCGGCACTGAGTTGCGGCAGTGTGTGCAGCCCCATATAGAACACGACTGTTTGATTGGGCTGTATCAGTTCTTTGTAATCGAGGGCTTGTTGTCGGTTTTTTAACTGGCCGGTCACAAACTTGACTGACTGGGCATAGCCACGGTGGGTCAGTGGGATGCCGGCGTAGGTCGAACACGCGCTGGCGGCGGTAATGCCCGGTACCACCTGGAACGGTATGCCATGGGCTTTGAGCTCTTCCAGTTCTTCACCGCCGCGTCCGAAAATAAACGGATCACCGCCTTTAAGCCGCACTACCCGCCGCCCCAGTTTGGCGTGTTTCACCAGCAGAGCATTAATGTCGTCTTGCGGCACCGTGTGATGATCTCGACGCTTGCCGACGTAAATCAAGTCGGCGTCGCGCCGGCACAAATCCAGCACCCCTGGCGATACCAGATTGTCGTAAAACACCACGTCAGCCTGCTGCATCAGACGCAGCGCCTTAAACGTCAGCAGCTCCGGATCACCCGGGCCAGCACCGACCAGATACACCTCGCCGGTTTTATGGCCAGCGTCGCCCCGGTTGATGGCCGACACCAGCATGGATTCGGCTTCGTCATGGCGACCAGAAAACACCTTTTCGGCAATTTGTCCTTCCAGCACGTTTTCCCAGAATTGACGACGGTCATTCAGCGAATTGAAACGCGCCTTAACCCGATCGCGAAAGCGCCCGACCAAACCACCCAGGCTGCTGTAACCCTTGGGGATCAGGGTTTCCAGGCGAGCCCTTAATAGCCGCGCCAGCACCGGTGACTGCCCGCCGGAGGTAATGCCAATCACAATGGGCGAGCGGTCGACGATGGCTGGAAATATGAAGCTGCATAGCTTGGGCGTATCCACCACGTTGATGGGGATATTTCGCGCTACCGCCTCGGCGTGAACCTGACGGTGCAACTCGGCGTCGTCGGTGGCGGCGACCACCAGGGTTTTCCCCTCCAGCAGGTCGCTGTGATAATCCCCCAAAATGATCTCGTCTCGGTCATCGGTCAGCAGAGCCCGAAGTTCCTCATCGACGGCGTGGGAAATCACAGTCAGGCCAACACCTGCGCGTTTGAGCAGGCGAGCCTTGCGCAGGGCGATATCACCACCGCCCACCAGTAACACCTGGCGATCGTTCAAATTGAAAAACAGTGGTAAAAAATCCATGGCAGCCTCCCGGAATGAGCAGTATCAGAGCTTAGTGTGTAACCCGCACTCGCGGGTTTCCAGCGCTTTGGTGGGGTCGAAATAATCGTGTTCGTCGGGCAACTGGTGCGCGGCCAGGTAGGCATCCAGGTCGGCGCTGGTCAGGTTAAATAAAGGTGCTACTTTCACAATGCCGCTTTTGCTGGTGGAGACGATGTCCAGCGATTGGCGGAAATCGGTTTGGTCTTTGCGGATGGCGTTAAACCACACATCCGGCTTAATTTCTGCCAGGGCCCTGGCGAAGGGTTCCAACTTCACTTGGCGGGTAAATTCCTCGTGGAGCGGCTGGTCAATCTCAGGTATGCCCTGCATCAGCACGTTGCGCCGGGCAGCGGTTTGCTGCGGTATAAACGTGCGCACATTCAGTTTCAGCTGAGCAATCAGTTTTTCTGCAAAACGATAAGTGGCAGAGGTGTTGTAACCCGAATCGATCCATATCACCTGAATGTCCGGCCGGGCTTGAACCGCCATGTGCAGGATCACGGCTTCGTAAGGACCGAAGTTGGTCGTGACGACCGGATTGTGCGCCTGCGTTAAGGCCCACGTTATGATTTCCTGGGGCCGGTTGTTGGCAAGCTGTTGGTTGGCCGTAGCCACATCAAGCGTCATGGTGTCGATGTCCTTTGACTAAAAAAATCAGCGCTGTAAACAGCGACGAATAAAATGTTTGAAGGCGATCAAAGCCGTGTTTAGCGACGAAAAACCGGCCGCGGATCCGCCGTCGTACCCTGATAATTAACGCTAATCTCGGAAAATGCCTGAAGATGATCGGTTTGGAAACTCTCGTCATTGATGGCGAAGGCGTTGAATCCGGAGCTTTGCATTAGCGCCAAGCGATCGCGGGTAACATGGCCAAGAGCTCGAATTTGCCGATTAAAACCGCTACGCACCAACTGGCGGGCGATGCTGAATCCGCGGCCATCGCGAAACGTCGGGAATTCGATGGCAATCAGGTCGAGTTGGCTGTGGTCGGCGTAAAGCGCCGCCAGGTTATCATCACCATTCACAATCACGCCCAGAGGGCTGTTGCGCAGCTGTAGTGCCTCCCGGTTTTGCCGGTACCAAATGAGGGGCACAGCAACAGGCCCATTTTCGGGTAATGGTGATCCCTCGTCGAGAGCCGCCTGGTCCAGTAATTGCCAGGGGTCTTCGGTCACAATGCGCTGGTTAATGAGCAGTGGCATACACGCGTTCCTTAAAAGGTTTGATACCCACACGTAGCACTACCTGCGCAAACGATTCGTCTTCGCGGCGCTGGTCAACGTACACGGCCAGAATTTTTTCCACGGTGAGAGCAACGTCGCTCGCCGGTACCGACCTTCCCAGAATCTTGCCCAGACGCGCGTCTTCTTTGGACGACCCGCCGAGTGAAATCTGATACCAGTCTTCGCCCTTTTTATCCACGCCCAGAATGCCGATGTCGGCGACGTGGTGATGGGCACAGGCGTTGATGCAGCCAGACATGTTCAGTCGGATTTCGCCCAGATCGTACAGATGATCCATATCGTCAAAATGCTGATTAATCTGGTCCGAAATGTTCAACGTGCGGGCGTTGGCGAGAGAGCAAAAATCAAACCCCGGGCACACAATCATGTCGGTCAGCGTGCCAATGTTGGAACGCGCCAGATTGTTCGCCGCCAGCGCCTGCCACACTGTGTAAAGGTCGCCCTCGCGCACATCGGTCAGCACCAAATTCTGGTGGTGGGTGGCGCGAGTTTCGCCAAAGCTATAACGATCAGCCAGGTCTGCAACCGCATCCATCTGGCTGTCGGTGATGTCGCCAGGGGCTTCCAGATACGGTTTCAGCGAAACAATGGCAATGCGGTAACCGTCGACCCGGTGAGCCAGAGTGTTGTGGCGGTACCAGGCGTTGAACTCAATGTCGGTTGCCAGTGAATGACTTAAAGACGCGTGGGCGTCGGCGCTGGCGGCGTTGGCATCGTAATCAGGCAGGGTGAAAAACGATTTGGCACGGGCAATTTCGGCATCGGTGAGTGTCAACTCGCCATCGCGGATGTGGGCCCATTCCTCCTCGACCAGGCGGCGGAATTCGTCGGGGCCCAGAGCTTCCACCAGAATCTTGATGCGCGCCTTATACTTGTTGTCGCGGCGGCCCTTGAGGTTGTACACCCGCAAGATAGCGTCCAGATACGACAACAGATGCTGTTTGGGCAGGAACTTACGAATACTCTTGCCGATGATGGGCGTGCGGCCCAGCCCTCCGCCGACCAGCACTTCAAAGCCTATTTCGCCATCGGCGTTTTGCGCCATTTGCAGGCCAATATCGTGCACCTGAGAGGCTGCGCGGTCTTCCGTTGCGCCGGTGACGGCAATTTTGAATTTCCGCGGCAGGTAAGCAAATTCTGGATGCAGGGTGGACCACTGGCGGATAATTTCGCAGTAGGG
Organism: Marinobacter sp. LV10MA510-1; assembly: GCF_002563885.1. Classification (GTDB taxonomy): domain Bacteria; phylum Pseudomonadota; class Gammaproteobacteria; order Pseudomonadales; family Oleiphilaceae; genus Marinobacter. The sequence continues at coordinate 389,661 of NZ_PDJA01000001.1, forward strand.
GCGCGGATCTTCAAGTTCGTTTTCCGCTACACCGGCGTAGGGATCGGTGGTGGTGTTACGAATGCAATTGCCCGAGGTTTGAATGGCGTGCATCTGCACCTGCGCCAGTTCCGCCAGAATATCGGGTACCGCAGCTAACTCTGGCCAGTTGAACTGAATGTTGGTGCGAGTGGTGAAGTGGCCATAGCCGCGGTCGTAAGTGCGGGCAACGTGAGCCAATTTGCGCATCTGGGTTGACGATAAAAGTCCGTAAGGGACAGCCACACGCAGCATGGGAGCCTGGCGCTGAATGTAAAGGCCGTTCATCAGCCGCAGCGCAGAAAATTCATCCTCCGGCAGTTCGCCGTTCAGAAACCGGCGGGTCTGGTCGCGAAATTGCTCCACCCGTTCGTCGACCAGTGTCTGGTCAATCTGATTGTACTGATACATGACTGTTTCACCGCCTTGTGTAAATTTCTACAGCAATCATACGCAATGCTCTTTATTCTTTATAATGATATTTATTGATTTTGATATTCATATATCGAATATTAAGGGTTACCTCGGTAAAACTTTCATTATTCTAAAAAAGAATAAATAAACGTTTATTTATTCTTTTAAAATCTTATTTTCCTTTGTAATACTGCTTGGCACATTCGGCCGGTGGTATCCGCTGGCCTTCTAAACCGTTGATTTACGCAGGCCGCCGTTAATGACTTCTTTGCCAGAACGCCGTCTTACCCACCTGAAGCAGCTGGAGGCTGAAAGCATCCAGATTATTCGTGAAGTCGCTGCGGAGTTTGACAATCCGGTGATGCTGTACTCGGTGGGAAAAGACTCGGCGGTCATGCTTCACCTTGCCCGCAAAGCGTTTTTTCCGGGCACCCCGCCGTTTCCACTGTTGCACGTAGACACCACCTGGAAATTCCGTGAAATGATCGAATTTCGCGACCGCATGGCCGCGCAGTCGGGCATGGAACTGCTGGTGCACATCAACCAGGAGGGCGTAGACATGGGGGTCGGGCCTTTTTCCCACGGCTCGGCCACGCATACCGACATAATGAAAACCCAGAGCCTGAAGCAGGCGTTGAACAAGTATGGCTTTGACGCTGCTTTCGGCGGTGCCCGCCGTGATGAAGAAAAATCCCGCGCCAAAGAGCGGGTGTTCTCATTCCGCGATAAGCATCACCGCTGGGACCCGAAAAATCAGCGGCCGGAGCTGTGGAATCTGTTTAACACCCGCATCAACAAGGGCGAAAGCATTCGCGTATTTCCGCTGTCTAATTGGACAGAACTGGATATCTGGCAATACATCTTTCTGGAAAGCATTCCGATTGTGCCTTTGTACTTTGCAGCCCTGCGGCCAGTGGTTACCCGCGATGGCATGATGATCATGGTGGACGACGAGCGCCTGCCTCTGAACCCGGGCGAAGAGCCGGAACTGCGTAAGGTCAGGTTCCGCACTCTGGGCTGTTACCCGTTAACCGGAGCGGTGGATTCCGAGGCCGATACGTTGCAGGACATTATTCAGGAAATGCTGCTAACACGAACCTCCGAGCGCCAGGGGCGGGCGATAGATCGCGATGGAGCAGGCTCTATGGAAAAGAAAAAAATGGAAGGATACTTTTAATGAGCCACCAGTCTGACTTGATTGCCGATGATATCGAAGCCTACCTGCACCAGCACGAAAACAAGGAACTGCTGCGCTTTCTGACGTGCGGCAGCGTAGACGACGGCAAATCTACCCTGATTGGACGGCTGCTGCACGACTCCAAAATGATTTATGAAGACCAACTGGAGGCGCTCCACAACGACAGCGCACGGGTGGGTAATGCTGGTGACGAGCTTGATTTGGCGTTGCTGGTGGACGGCTTGCAGGCCGAGCGCGAGCAGGGCATCACCATTGATGTGGCCTATCGTTATTTCTCGACCGCTCGGCGTAAATTCATCATCGCCGACACCCCGGGCCACGAACAGTACACTCGCAATATGGCCACCGGCGCCTCCACCTGCGACCTGGCCATTATTTTGATTGACGCCCGCCACGGCGTGCAGGTGCAAACCCGTCGCCACAGTTTCATTGTGTCGCTGCTGGGACTGAAGCATACGGTAGTGGCCATCAACAAAATGGATTTAGTAGATTACAGCGAGGAGCGCTACGAGCAGATCAAGGCTGATTATTCGGCGTTTGCCAGTCAGCTGGACTTGCCAGACATCCAGTTTGTGCCTTTGTCGGCGCTAAAAGGCGACAACGTGGTTAATCGTTCAGAGTTCATGCCCTGGTATCGGGGGCAAGCGCTGATGGAAACTCTGGAAAGTGTGGAGATTGTTCGCGATCAGAATTTCGACACGCTGCGTTTTCCGGTGCAGTACGTGAACCGCCCCAACAGGGACTTCCGCGGTTACTGCGGCACCCTGACCGCTGGGGTGGTTCGCCCGGGTGACGACGTAACGGTGTTGCCGTCCGGTAAGTCATCAAGGGTGAAATCCATCGTGACCTACGACGGCGAGCTGAGCGAAGCCTTCCCGCCTATGTCGGTGACGTTGACGCTGGAAGATCAGATTGATATTTCCCGTGGCGACATTCTGGTGCACAGCAAACAGATACCGCAAACGACGGACCGCTTTGATGCCACGTTGGTGTGGATGGCCGAGCAGCCGCTGGTACAGGGAAAAACGTACGACATAAAACTGTTGACCGGCCGCGTGGCTGGAGCCGTGACCGCCGTTCGCCATCGAGTGGATGTAAACTCGTTACACAAGACCGAGGCCAATACTCTGGCGCTGAACGAAATCGGTCTTTGCGAACTAACGCTGGAACAGCCTGTGTTGGCGGATAACTACAAAGAATTTCGCAGCACCGGGTCGTTTATTGTGGTGGATCGCCTAACCCACACCACAGTGGCAGCGGGTATGATTCTGCCCGGCTCGCAGCAACAAGGCTACACGCTGCACCAGATCGCACAGGTGACCACAGCGCAAAAAGCCCGACGCTTTGGCCAGCAAGCCGCGGTGATATACATAAAAGGCGAGGCGAACGCCGCCCGCACGCTGGTTCATACCCTGGAAAAAGTGCTGTTTGATGACGGCCGCGCCGTCGTAACGCTGCACCATGACAACCTGCAATACAGTGAAAGCGTCAAAGCACCGCTGGCTCTGGCACTTAAAGCCAACGGCCTGCTGGTGCTGACCGATACCGACACTGGCCACAGCGATCTGACTCTAATCCTGGCGGATTTGCCCGAGCAGGGCGGGCAAGTTGCAGCTGCACTAGAGCAGCTGCGCGAGCACAAAATCCTGTAAAGGAGGTGCTGTTTTTAGAGTGCTATTTCTGCGGGGGCAGTTCATCGCGGCTGGCTTTTTTCTGCTCCCACAAAATTTCCTCCGCGCCCTCGCGCCGTGCCAGCACCCGTGAGGCTACAAACAGCAAGTCAGACAAGCGATTCAGGTACTGCCGCGCCAGCGGGTTGATAGAGTCTTCATGGCTTAGCGCCACTACAACACGCTCGGCACGGCGGCACACGGCACGGGCCATGTGGCACTGAGCTGCGGCCGGGCTGCCACCGGGCAGAATAAAGTTCTTCAACGGCGGCAGTGATTCGTTCCACTCATCCAACAAGCCTTCTAGCCAGCTGATGTGCTGCTCGCTGATCACAACGCTACCCGGAATCGCAAACTCACCACCCAGGTCAAACAGGTGATGCTGAATGCGGCGCATGGGCTCAAACAGCGCATCATCGCTGTCCAGCATCTCAACCAGCAGGCCCATGTGACAGTTCAGTTCATCCGCCGTACCCATGGCTTCAACGCGCTGGGCGCTCTTGGCAATGCGGTTACCATCGGCCAGACCGGTAGAGCCATCGTCTCCGGTGCGGGTGTAGATTTTTGACAGGCGGTTGCCCATGGAATTCTCCTGATTGGTTAAAACGCTAGCCTAGTTGGTTGAAATGCTAGCCCGATTGGTTGAAATTCTAAAGAGCTTGTACTCGCTGAACCAGCATTTGGTTTACCGGTGTGGCAATCCTGTGGCGCTGCCCACACTGCACAAGGTAACCATTAATAAAATCGATCTCGGTTTTACGCCCTGCGTTTGCATCCGCACGCATCGACGAGGTATTACTGGCCGTGCTTTTCGCGATCGCTTCAATTCGCTCCCGCAGCGCTTGCGGGGTAGCACGCTCACCGGTATCGGCCTGCAGTAAAGCAGCGATTTCAATGCATAACTCGTCAATCGTCTGTCGATACAGCGGTGCGTCCACTATGGCGCCATTCGGGCAGTCCAGCAGTGCGGTAAACGCATTAATTCCGGCGTTGACCACCAGCTTTTGCCACAGCCGCTGCACAATACTGTTTTCGGTATGCACCTGTAATCCAGATTGTGCCAGCTGCTGAACCACCAATTCAGTATAGTCAGAAGCAGAGTCGGTAAGCGGGCCCACCCAGGTATCCCCGGTGCCGGCATGCACCAACACATCCGGCTCTGGTCGATTCGCCCCCTCTGTAGTGCTAGCCGCCAAAATCGGTCGATCCGGCCAGCGCTCGACCACTGCCTGCTGACTGCCCAAACCGTTCTGGAAAAGAACAACCGGCGTGTCTTTAGCGATATACGGCAGCCAGCTCTCCAGAGCCGAAAGCGTATCCCCGGCTTTGGTGGTAACAAGCAGTAAAGTGATGTCAGTAACCGAACGAAACCAAGGCAGAGAAATACGAGATCGCGTCGGCCCAGGCACAGATTCCGGCGAAGCCGTCAGGAAGGCCTTCCCGAAACCTTGCGCAGCGTTGGGTGGAGTGCGAAGCACTTCACGGGCAAGCCATGGACGGCTTGCCCCGGACCTTTGGCGCGACGCAGGAGCATTAGTGCCGAAGGGCGAAGCAGAGCGTACAAGGACGTATTCACAGCGTGTTTCGGGAAGGCCTTCCTGACGACTGAAGCTCCTCCCAAGCTCAAGTTCGGAACTATCCCCCGAGAGCCGAGGCAAAAACCCACAATGCGAAGACGGCAAAAGGGCGGCCCATAGCCGCCCCATTGAACCCGCTCCAAGAATGGCGATCTGCCCGCCACCCCCGGAACGCTTAACACCCACATTCATCATTTTGCGCGGGATACCCCGTCCTTCAGGTCGGGGAGGGAGTGCGCGTCGTGCGTCAGCGCGACTCGTGTTCCCTGTCTCCCTCCTCCTTGGGTTGGTTGGGTTGGATGTGATAGCCGTAGCCATCCGCTCGCTGGGTTAAAACACAGTGGCGATGAGATATTCCTTGAATAGCACCACTACTTGTCTGGATATTGAAGCTGCCGGTTTTACGAACCGCCACACGACCCAACCAGGTGCCGGCTTTCGTGCCTGTCGGCACAATGGCTCGCACCATGTCGCCAGTCTGAAACCCTTGGACTTTCTTCTGGCGCATCAGATAGCCACGAGGGAAACCGTATCTTGTGAGTCTGGTACGCTGATAGCTGCCACGCCCGGTGGCCTTGATCGCCAAGGTTGGAACATCCCAGCCCTCTACGATCTCGACTTCTCCGACGCAAGCCGCATCCAGCGCGTGTGTCTTAGGAATTTCCAGTCTCTGCCGATTGAATTTCGTGCGACCGCCGGTACCCACTTCAACAGACAGACCCATTTGCTTCAGTGTCTGATGCAATGCCCACCGGGTGGAGTTGACCGCTGAAGCGTCTCTTAAGGGCTTTTTGCACTGTTTGAGGATGCGATCCAGCCTGGCCTGGTGGTTTTTCAGCCGCTTGGACGATGCAAAGAAATCAGCAAGTGGCTGCCTGCCTTTCTCCTGATTGCATGGCCGGCACGCCAATGTCAGGTTGCTGACCCGGTTCGAGCCACCGTTGGCTTTTGGGTCGATATGCTCAATTTGAAGAGGGGTGTCTTTACCGGTGCAGTAAGCGCATTCGCGCCCCCACTTCTCCAGAAGGTATTCGCGGACCTCGTAGCCGAGCAAGGTGCCCTGCTGATATTCGACACCGCTGACTTCCGGGTTTTCCATCTTTTGCGTATCAAACCGAACCAGTTCCTGGCTGATAGATTCAACCGGCACCAAAGATCGAAGCCGATTCACCAAGCTTTTCGTGGTATCCACCCGGTGTTGCAGGCTCGGGGCCAGCCAGCCCCTGGGCTTGGTTCGATTCAGGAATCTGGGTGCCCGGTACCTGAGCTGGCTGCGACGACGCCGGCGAAACGCCCGACGTTGCTCCAGAGACTTGCTGATCTGGCGACCGCGATGAGCCAACTCCATTAACGCCAGAACGTGTTGCTTCTGGCCGCTTTCTCGAACCACTGCAATCCCGCTGGTTTTGCTGCCGGGATCGATCTTGATACGGACCGGCTGTGTGATGCCACCGGCACGGTCTTTCAGCCGGATCGTAAACGGATACGCACGCACCACCAAGGCTCGACCACGGCCGAGCAAAAGCCGTGAGCGCTTTTCCGAGCACGGCATTAGTGGTTGCTTGCGTCTATCCAGTACGAAGACCGACATCGTTTTCCTTTCAATGAATGCCCTTACGGGCCTTGTGACGCGAATCTTGCAATTCGTCTCCCCTCGGGAATGTCTACCACCGGCTCCCGCTTGAGCGCCGAACTGAGGAAGCATTCGGCGGTGGGTCTTAGCGACCTGTGATAAACGTAGCGGGTTGGTGTCCGCTTTCCCTGGTCAACCTGGCTTGCAGGGTGTTTTCTACAAGCTCCGTCCTTTAGGGCGGGGTAGTTGACGCCTACATGGCCTCAATGTCAGCACGCTGCTGCTGCAGTCGAGCCGCGTTGCTCTGGAACTCGGTCAGCTTTTCCTGCTCCTTGGCAACAACCTCCGCCGGTGCCTTGGCGGTAAACTTCTCATTGCCCAGCTTGCCTTCCAGCCGGCCAATCTCTTTGCCCAGACGCTCCAGCTCCTTATCCAGGCGCTTAAGCTCTGCATCCTTGTCAATCAGACCGGCCATGGGCACCAGCACTTCCATATCGCCTAACAGTTGCGTGGCGCACATAGGTGCATTATCACCCTCAAACCATTCCAGGCTCTCAAGCTTGGCCAGCGAACTCAGGAACTGACGGTTCTCATTCATCCTGCGCTGGCCGTCTGCACTATTGCCACGGAACAGAACAGGAATCTTCTTCGCCGGAGAAATATTCATCTCACCGCGAATATTACGCACCGCCACAATCACGCCTTTCAGCCATTCAATATCGGCAACTGCCTGAGCATCCTGGCGGCTGCTATCAGCCTGCGGGAACGGCTGCAGCATAATGCTGTCACCGGATTTGCCTGCCAGCGGTGCAATGCGCTGCCAGATTTCCTCGGTGATGAACGGCATAATCGGGTGCGCCAGACGCAAAACGGTTTCCAGCACGCGCACCAGTGTACGGCGGGTGCCACGCTTGGCTTCCGCACTGGCGCTGTCGTCACTCAGTGAAGGCTTGGACAACTCCAGGTACCAGTCGCAGTATTCGTTCCAGATAAACTCGTACAGCGCCTGTGAGGCCAGATCAAAGCGATACTGGTCCAAATGACGGGCCACATCCTGCTCGCACTGCTGAAGGGCGCTGATAATCCAGCGGTCGGCCAGCGACAGTTCCACCGGTTCGCCGTTCACGCCGCAGTCTTCACCCTCGGTGTTCATCAGTACGTAACGGGCGGCGTTCCACAGCTTGTTGCAAAAGTTGCGGTAGCCTTCCAGACGCTTCATGTCCCAGTTTATGTCACGGCCGGTGGTGGCCATGGCCGCCAGGGTGAAACGCAGGGCGTCGGTGCCGTGGGCAGAGATACCTTCGGGGAACTCTTTCTCGGTCTGTTTGGCGATTTTCTTCGCCAGCTTCGGCTGCATCAGGTTGCCCGTGCGCTTTTCCAGCAGCGGGGCCAAGTCGATGCCGTCGATCATATCCAGCGGGTCAATCACGTTGCCCTTGGATTTGGACATTTTTTCGCCGTTTTCGTCGCGGATCAAACCGGTGACGTAAACGGTTTTGAACGGAACCTGGGGTGTGCCGTCTTCATTTTTCATGAAGTGCGTGGTCATCATGATCATCCGCGCAACCCAGAAGAAAATGATGTCAAAGCCTGTCACCAGAACGTCTGTCGGGTGAAAGGTCTTCAGCCGCTCGGTAGTCTCCGGCCAGCCCAGAGTGCCAAATGTCCAAAGGGCAGAGCTGAACCAGGTGTCCAGAACGTCGTCGTCCTGCTTTAGCGCAAAATCGGCTGCCAGGCTGTGCTTCTGGCGCACTTCCTCTTCGCTGCGGCCTACGTAAATATTGCCTTCAGCGTCGTACCAGGCCGGAATTCGGTGGCCCCACCACAGCTGGCGGGAGATACACCAGTCCTGAATGTCGCGCATCCAGGAAAAATACATATTTTCGTATTGCTTGGGCACAAATTGGATACGGCCGTCTTCAACCGCTTCAATCGCCGGCTTGGCCAGAGTTTTGGCATCGGCAAACCATTGATCGGTCAGCATCGGCTCGATGATCAGGCCGGAACGGTCCCCACGGGGCACGCTCAGAACGTGGTCTTCCACCAGCTGAACCAGGCCAGCCGCGTCCATATCGGCCACAATCTGCTTGCGCGCGTCTTCCCGAGTCAGCCCGGCGTAAGCGGCGGGCAGCGAAGCGTCCAGATCGGTATTTTCAGTGCCGTCGCTGTTGAATATTTCGGCTTGCTGGCGGATGTTGGCGTCTTGCGTCAGCACGTTCATCATTGGCAGGTTGTTGCGTTTGCCAACGGCGTAATCGTTGAAGTCGTGAGCCGGAGTAATCTTCACGCAGCCAGAACCTTTTTCTGGGTCGGCGTGGTGGTCGGCAATTATTGGAATGCGGCGATTCACCAGAGGCAGCACTATAAATTTGCCAATCAGATGCTGATAGCGCTCGTCGTCCGGATGAACGGCTACGGCAGTATCACCCAGCATGGTTTCCGGACGGGTAGTGGCAACAACCAGATAGTCTTTACCATCCTGCGTAGTAACACCGTCAGCCAGCGGATAGCGCAGGTGCCAGAAGTAACCTTTCTCTTCTTTGTTTTCCACTTCCAGATCGGAAATCGCGGTGTGCAGCTTTGTGTCCCAGTTAACCAGGCGCTTGCCGCGATACACCAGGCCGTCTTCGTAAAGGCGCACGAACACTTCCTGCACGGCCTTATAGAAACCGTCGTCCATCGTAAAACGCTCGGTGTCCCAATCCACCGAGTTACCCAGCCGGCGCATTTGGTCGGTAATGGTGCCGCCAGACTCTTCCTTCCATTCCCATATCCGCTTAATGAACTCGTCGCGGCCCAGATCGTGGCGGGTTTTGCCTTCTTCCGCCGCCAGTTTGCGTTCAACCACCATTTGAGTGGCAATGCCTGCGTGGTCACTTCCCACCTGCCACAGGGTGTTGTGGCCCTGCATGCGCTTGTAGCGGGTGAGGGTGTCCATAATGGTGTGTTGGAAAGCATGGCCCATGTGCAGGCTGCCGGTCACGTTCGGCGGCGGGATGGCGATGCTGTAAGACTCGCCTTCACCGCTGGGGCGGAAGTAGCCTTTAGATTCCCAGTTGTCGTACCACTGGCGCTCGATATTTTCTGGCTGGTAGGTTTTTTCCATGGGTTTTTACTGGTGACCGTATTGGTGAATTCGAGAGGAGATTTTAGACGCATGATTATACATGGTCGTCGGTGCTCGGGCCATGAGAGCGCTTAGGCTGACATATCTGAAAAAGATCGTAAAAACATCGATTGCAAGGTTTTGGAGTTAGCCTTACGAAAGAGCTATGGTGTACGTTTAATAAAGTTGGTTGCAGGGTTAGGGGTGAGTTATGGGCAACGCGTCAGAAATTTACAACAGGCATAAAGTTGAGATTCGCGAGATAGCCAGTCGCTATCCTGTGTCAAATATTCGGGTGTTTGGTTCTGTCTTACACGGTGAAGACAAAGACGCTAGCGACATTGATCTGCTCGTCGACACCCTGCCGGAAGCAACGCTATTTGATTTAGGCGGGCTTCAAGACGAGCTGCAAGTGCTGCTGGGTGTAAAAGTGGACCTTCTGACACCTGGTGACCTTCCTCCACGGTTTCGGGCAGCCGTTATCAGTGAAGCGCGAGCCGTATGAACGTGTTGAGAACGGCGGATTACCTTGAGCATATTGTCAACTCGTCGGGCGACATTTTGAGCTTCACCGGCGGCTTCTCCAGAGAAGCATTTAAGGCTGACCTTCGGACCGCAAAAAGCGGTCGTTATGAGTTTGATCGAAATTGGTGAGGCTGCCACAAAGATAGCGGCAAGCGATCCTGATTTTATCGCAAAGAATAATGAACTTCCCTGGTCGCAAATGCGCGGTATGCGTAACAGAATTGCTCATGGCTATTTCGATATCGATCTGGATATTGTCTGGCAAACAGCGGTTAAAGCGATACCCGACTTAAACGATCGGGCTTCCCGGTTATTAAAGGAACTGAGGGAGGTGCTTTAGACGCACGGTCGCTCCTGTCTCCACACTCTACTCCCCAGCTTCTAGGCTGATGCGACCCAATGCGTCGCATGTCCGGTTTATACTGAGTTCAGTAGCGATCACCAATATGAGCAAACGTAGAAAAAGATGCTGTAAATCGTGGCGCAAGAATGAGTGCGGAGATGCCGCTTAGCAATCAAACAGAGTAAAAACCTGGAATCGTAAATGTTCGAACAAACTTTCAGAAACATTGATAACGTCCTCTGGAAAGAGGCCGGCTTTGACCACGACAACGCCCTGACAGGCAGCGATCTTATTCAGTTTTTCAGCTTTGATCTTTTTCCCTATTTGCACGGCTTCAAGGAACGAGCAGTCAGCACAGACACTATTGAATAAAAAATCGGCGAAATCTTTGGTGAAATTCGTAACCGACTCGCCAGCGGATACAGCCTGCGCGATGCCTTGGAACTGATCGACGAACTCAGCTTTGGCTCCCAGGCCGAGAAGCACTAGCTGTCGCACCTTTACGAAACTAAAATTAAAAACATGGGTAACGCCGGGCGGAACGGTGGCGAATACTTCACGCCGCGCCCACTGATTCGCGCCATGATTCAGGTGATAAACCCGCACCTTCTACGCCAAGGAGAAAAAGAGCCTGCCGTACATTATCGGAATCATGAATATGATTCTGCACGGTATCGAAACGCCTAATATCGTACGCACTAACAGCCTCACTGAAAATCTGAATGATATTCAGGAGAAGGATCGCTTCGACATTATCCTTGCCAACCCCCCAATTGGCGGCCTGGATGCTGGCTTATGTTGCCTTCAACTTGTCGCCGATAACACGGTTAGAGCGTGTGAACACTCATCGCGCACGCATTTACGGTCAGTTTGATTACCGGCAGCAAGAGTTTCTGGAGTTTGTTTTGGACCATTATGTTCAGCGTGGTGTTACTGAGTTGAACCCGGACAAACTGCCGCAGCTGATTGAATTGAAATATCACCCGGTTCGGGACGCGGTTCAGGAGCTTGGGCCGGTGGCGAACATACGAGATGTGTTTGTTGGATTCCAAAAGAACTTGTACTGAGTGCCTTTGATAGCAGTGCTGGATGTTTTAGGTTTTGCCACTGCTGGCAGTTAATCGAAATTATCGAATAACTGCATCTCCTTAAAGCTCATTGGTAGGTGTCCAATATTCTAGCGCTTGGCTCTGTCGGGCATCGGTAATCAGCGAGGCCAGGCCAGTCTGAGCCGCCAAGGTCACTCAACAAGATCCGAAAACACCTTAGCAAACGCTCTAAAATCACTAAGGTGGTACTGGCAAATTGCAAAGACGATTTCCCAGTTCACGTCGTCGTAGTTGTGAATTATCAGGTTTCGCAAGCCAACCAATTTTCGCATTTTGACCGCAAGTTCGGGCTCAATAATGCCAGAGTTAGCCAGCGCTTCGAAGGCTTCCTCCATAGTTTTGGGTGCTGTTGATTTGCTGTGTCCGGCGAGCCATTGGGAGGCCATGTCTACGCTCATTTGCACGGCGCGCGCGAGGTTCAGTGAGACGATGTCTTGCGCATCAAGGTCTGTCAGTAGTGTTTCCACACTGTCAGGAAGCTTTGAATCTACGCGCTGGATGCAACGCCGAAGCGATTCCAGTTTCTGGGCTACGAGTTGTTCATCCATGAGCGTCACCACCCTTAAAGTATGATTTTTGGTAGGGTAAAAAATCTTCATTTTCCATAATGTTGCGGCATATCAGGACGCTCCACCAGGTTCAACGCTGCCGCTGGTCGTGAACTCTTGCCTCAATCCCCAAAGCCCTCAACTGTTTAAAGTGCGCGCGAGCCTGATCCAAAACCACCGGATCATTCTGAGCAATCAACGCAAGCCGCTTAAATTGATCAGCGTGAGCCGGCAGTTCAGCGCATAGAATAATCACGGTATCCCAGTTTTCCGCTGCCGGCGGGTGTAGCAGAATGCCGACGGGGTCTTTGTAGGGTGTGTTGGTTTCGGAAATTACACTGTGGGGAATGAAGGCATCCGGGCTGAAGTTCCACAGCAGGTCGTCCATTTCCTGAGCGTGTTCTGGGGTGTCGCACACAATGCCCACGCGGTCCCCTTGCTGCCAGGCTTTATTGACCAGTTTGGCGGCGTGTAGATTGCGTGCGGCGGGGGTGTCCTGGCGCAGGATATGGAACCAATAGCGCTGGTTTTTATCCTCCTGTTTGGTTTGGGGTGCGTTAGAGAGCACGGCGGCACCGGCAGCAGCGCTGCCGGTTTCCGTGGTGTGCACAGCAGGCGGCTTATTTGCCGGCATGAGACATCAGGTATTCGACCAGCATGGGCACCGGGCGGCCTGAAGAGCCTTTGGCTTTACCGGAATGCCACGCAGTACCGGCGATGTCCAGGTGGGCCCAACGGTAATCTTTGGCGTAGCGGGACAGGAAACAAGCCGCGGTGATGGTTCCAGCGGGACGTCCGCCGATGTTTGCCATATCCGCAAAGTTGCTGTCGAGCTGGCTCTGGTACTCTTCCCAAAGCGGCAGGCGCCAGGCTTTGTCGTTGGCACGGTCGCCGGCGGCCAGCAGTTCGTTGGCCAATTCATCATTGTTGGCCAGTAAGCCGGTAGCGTGGTGGCCCAGGGCGATGATGCAGGCGCCGGTGAGGGTAGCCAGGTCAATAACCGCAGCCGGGTCAAACCGCTTCACGTAGGTCAAGGCGTCGCACAGTACAAGGCGGCCTTCGGCGTCGGTGTTGAGGATTTCAACGGTCTGGCCAGACATAGTGGTCACAATGTCACCGGGGCGGCTGGCGCTGCCGTCGGGCATGTTTTCAGCGGCGGCGATGACCGCTACAACGTTAATTTTTGGTTTGGTTTCGGCGATCACCTGCATGGCGCCGAACACCGCGGCCGAGCCACCCATGTCGTATTTCATTTCGTCCATGCCTTCACCCGGCTTGATGCTAATGCCGCCGCTGTCGAAGGTGATGCCTTTACCCACCAACACGTGGGGTTTGTCTTTGGTGTTGCCGCCGCGGTATTCCATGATAATAAAGCGCGATGGCTGGCTGCTGCCTTTGCCCACGGCCAGAATGGTGTTCATGCCCAGTTCAGCCATCTGCTCTTCATCAAGAATTTCGGTCTTGATGCAATCGTGGTCTTTGGCCAGCTTTATAGCCTGTTCGGCCAGCCAGACTGGGTGGCAAATGTTAGGCGGTGTATTGCCCAGGTCGCGGGTAAAGTTCATGCCGCGGCCAGTGGCCAAGCCCAAGTTAAAGGCGTCTTTCTCGGCTTTGCCGCCGGCAGAGGCTGTTACGGTTACTTTATTCAGCTTGCACGCAGCAGGCTGCTCGCTTTTATACTGGTTAAACGTGTACAGGTGCTCTTCCAGGCTGCGGCCGATCAGGCTCAGGCGCGCTTCTTCCGACGTCGTAGCGCTGTCGCCGGTTAGCTGGGTGTCAGCCAGGGCCACAATGGCGTGTTTTGAGGGGCCGTCTTTCAGAGCGTTTACCGCAGCAATTAAAGCTTTGCGATAGTTGGCCGGTGTGCGGCTTTCGTCATCGCCGGTGCCGACAATGCACAGGCGCTGCCAATGGCTGTCGGTCAGCGGAACAGTCTGTACCGATGCGTTTTTACCACTGATGTCGCCGGCGCTTTGCAGTTTGCCAATCAGGCCGTCCAGCGCCTTGTCTGCGGCGCTGGTGCTGGCGGGCCATTCGCCTTTCTGCGGTAACGCCAGTACAAGACAGTCAGCGCTGAGGGTGTCCAGGGCTTTGCTGCTTAAGGTAAAATTCATGGCAACTCCTGTTGGTCATTCGGTCAAACAAATTGGATAGAGATCGTAATATTGGGGCAATGCGACGAATTATCAAGCATTGGCGCGGACTTGTGACTTGTTTGCCGGGCGCGGCGCGGTCCTGTCAATCGTCTGCAAGGTTACTTAGAATAGCCGCTGCTGGCGTTTTCCTCCATCAATGGGCGCCGTTACCGGCTCGGCCAGAGAGACTGCTTTGACTATTATTTTTCGCTATCTCATCCGTCAGATCATGATCAGCATGATTGCTGTGTCCGCCATTTTGCTGTTGGTGTTCATGAGCGGGCGTTTTTTAAAGTATTTGGGTAATGCGGCAGAAGGTGAAATTTCTGCTGGCGTGCTGTTCTCGGTGATGGCCTATCGGTTTCCCGGTTTTCTCGAGCTGATTTTGCCCTTGGGTCTGTTTATCGGCATTTTGTTGGCTTATGGCCGCATGTATCTGGAAAGCGAGATGACCGTGCTGCTTGCCTGCGGCGTTAGCGAAGGCGATATTTTGCGCCAAACCCTGATCGGCAGTTTGCCCGTCATGTTGGTGGTGGCTGCCATGAGCCTTTATGTGTCGCCCTGGGGCATGAAACAGGTTGAGGAGATATTCAACGAGCAGCGCAAGGCCACTGAATTCGAGCTTTTGGCACCAGGGCGTTTTCAGGACTTTACCTCTGGCGGGCGGGTGACTTACACCGAAGGGCTGAGCGACGACAAGCGCGAGCTGCAGGGTGTGTTTATCGCCGAGTTTGGCAAGAACGGCGAAGGCCTGACCATCATCACCGCCGAAACGGGCACCCAATTGGTCGATGCCCAGACAGGAAGCCGCTTTCTGATTTTGAAAGATGGCGGGCGTTACGCGGGTAATGCCGGCCAGCTGGATTACAACACCACCGAATTCGAAGCTTACGGTCTCAAAATTGTCAGTGGCAAGAGTGGTACAAAAGAGCTGGAAGAGGGCTTGAGTACCGGGCAGCTGATGAAATCGGACGACCCGCAACAGCGAGCGCTGCTGCATTGGCGGTTTTCGCTGCCCTTTATTGTGCCGGTGGTGACCCTGCTGGCGGTTCGGTTGAGCCGGGTAAATCCGCGTCAGGGCCGGTTCTTCCACCTGTTGCCAGCGATGTTGGTGTATATCACCTATCTCGGCCTATTGATTGTGGCTCGTGATGCGCTGGCCGATGGCAAAGTGCCAGAGTGGATTGGCATGTTCTGGGTGCACGGATTGTTTCTGGCCCTGGGGCTTTGGTTACAATTCGGCCCTGCCTGGCTGCGCAAGCGTCGCTTGCAGCGTGCAGAGCTTGCGGAGCCTACCCATGCGTAAGATTGACCGCTATGTGATGAAAACCGTGGGCGGCGCCATGTTTTTGGTGATGGTAGTGGTGCTGTCGCTGGATTTGATTTTCGCGTTTATCGCCGAGCTGGACGACACAGCCAATAACTATCAGACCCTGGATGCCCTGTGGTATGTGTTCCTGACGCTGCCGCGACGAATTTACGATTATTTGCCGTTGGGCGCCTTTATGGGCTGCCTGGTGGGATTGGGTTCGATGGCCAGCTCTTCCGAGCTGACGGTTATTCGCGCCGCTGGTGTCTCCATAAAGCGCATTATCTGGTCTGCCATGAAGCCAGCGCTGTTTGTGGTGCTGTTGGGTGTGGGCATTGGCGAATATCTGGCGCCGCCGGCGGAGCGCATGGCGCAAAGTGAAAAAGCCGTTGCGCTGGGTGCAGGTAGCAACGTGGCCGCGGCGTCGGGTTTGTGGCATCGCGAAGGCAATGTGTTTATTCACATGAATGCGGTGCAGCCCAGTGGTGTGCTTTTTGGCATTTCCATGTTCCGCTTTAACGAGCAGCGCCAGTTGTTAGCCGCCAGTTTTGCCGAGCGAGCGATTTACCAAGGCGATCACTGGATTCTTGAAAACGTACAAACCACCAAGTTGGAAAAGCAAGGCACCACCCGGTTGACCCACAAACAGCTGCGCTGGGAGTCTGGTTTGTCGCCCAGCGTACTGAGCGTATTGATTGTAAAGCCAGAGAACCTGGCGATGACTGGCCTGCTGACCTACGCCCGCTATCTGGACGAGCAGGGCTTGAGCGCATCGCGCTATTGGTTAGCGTTCTGGAAGAAGACATTAATGCCACTGGGAACCGCGGTGATGGTGTTAGTGGCAATTTCGTTTATCTTTGGCCCTCTGCGCTCGGTCACTATGGGCTTTCGGGTGTTTACCGGTCTGTTGGTAGGCCTGTCGTTTAAGTACATGCAAGATTTGCTGGGGCCAATGAGCGTGGTCTACGGTTTCGAACCCATTCTGGCGGTACTGGTGCCTATCACGGTGAACGCTGGCATTGGTATTTTACTAATGCGTCGTGCAGGTTAGTGTTGATAGGGGACAGATTTAAAATCTGTCCCCGGTTTGCAGTCACAGCTTTTTCTTTTCGACCTCAACGACAACGCTGTCTGACATTCGGTCGGTCAGCGACAGCCCGTTAATGGGTACGAACAGAACAACGATCGCCGGAACGGAAAATAGCAGGCTGACAGCGCCCAAGTAGAAGCCTGCCAGTAATGCCAGAAACACAACGGCGGCCGCCGTCACATAACGGCGCAGAGCCTGGCTCCAGCTCACCGACACGCCGTCCAGATTCTGAATACGCACTCGCCACACCTGCATTCCAAGTGTTTGGCCCGCTCGGGTCCAGAAGTAGCCGAAAAACAGGTACAGCACCAGAAACAGGGTAAACGTCAGGCCCGGTCCGCCTTCGATCTGCCCGGCTGCCGCCATTTGTTCGTATTTTTCCCAACCGGTCAGCTGACCAGCGATTATGGTGTATATCCAGGTGGCAACCAGGAGCACTGCAATGCTGATAAGTGCATCGTAAGTAATGGCCAGGCCACGTTTCAGTCCGGTTGCTGGCGGCAAAAGCACGTCGGCATTGTGAAAGCGTTTGGGCATGCGGTCTCCGGTGATGTTTCACGTTTTTCAGGATGTCGGCGTGTGCTAGAGTAGCCGATTTGTACAATCATGTAAGCATCCGAATTCAATCGCGGACCTGGCGCAGTTTTTGTCGGGTTTATGGAAAGGTATCAAAGGGCTATGAAAACGGCAGAGTTGCGACAGGCGTTTCTTGAATACTTCAAACAGCAGGGCCATGCCATTGTTCCCAGCAGTTCACTGGTGCCGGCAGATGATCCCACTTTGCTATTTACGAACGCGGGCATGAACCAGTTCAAGGACCTGTTCCTGGGCCGTGAGCAGCGTGACTACACTCGCGCCACCAGTTCGCAGAAATGCGTACGAGCCGGCGGCAAGCACAACGATCTTGAAAACGTTGGTTACACTGCTCGCCACCATACGTTTTTTGAAATGCTGGGCAACTTCAGCTTTGGCGATTATTTCAAGCGCGAAGCCATCAATTTCGCCTGGAATTTCCTGACCTCTGAGCAGTGGCTGAACCTGCCAAAAGCAAAACTGTGGATCACGGTATACGCCGAAGACGACGAAGCCTTTGATATCTGGAACCAGGAAATTGGCGTGCCTGCCGAGCGCATTGTCCGTATCGGCGACGACGCCGGCGGCCGCTACTCTTCAGATAATTTTTGGCAGATGGGCGATACCGGCCCTTGCGGCCCTTGTTCCGAAATATTTTTTGACCACGGCCCCGATGTAGCCGGCGGCCCTCCGGGAAGCCCGGACGAGGACGGCGACCGCTACATAGAAATCTGGAACGTGGTGTTTATGCAGTATAACCGCACCGCTGACGGCGAAATGCTTAACCTGCCCAAACCGTCGGTAGACACTGGCATGGGTCTGGAACGAGTGACCGCGGTATTGCAAGGCGTGCACAGTAACTATGAAATTGACCTGTTTCAGGATCTGCTGAAAGCGGCCTCTGCCGTGCTCGGCGGCGTTGCTACCACCGAAGCTTCGCTGCGTGTTGTCGCAGACCACATCCGTTCCTGTTGCTTCCTGATTGCCGATGGCGTTATGCCGTCCAACGAAGGCCGCGGCTTTGTATTGCGCCGGATTATCCGTCGCGCTGCCCGCCATGGTAATAAGCTGGGAGCCAACGGCCCCTTCTTCTACAAGTTAGTGGGTGCGTTGGTTGAGTTGATGGGCGAAGCCTTCCCACAGCTGGTCAGCAGCCACAAACAGATCGAAAAAATATTGCTGCAAGAAGAAGAGCAGTTTGTAAAAACCCTGGATAACGGCCTGCGCCTGTTAGAGCAGGACATTGCCGAACTTAAAGGCGACGTGATTCCGGGCGCAACAGTTTTCGCCCTGTACGACACTTATGGCTTCCCGGTAGACCTGACCAACGACATCGCCCGTGAGCGAGGTTTGACTCTGGATTATCAGGGCTATGAAAAAGCAATGGATGCCCAACGTGAGCGCGCCCGGGCGGCCAGCAAATTCGGTATCGACTATAACGCGGAAAGCTTGAAGCTTGAGGGCGTGACCGAATTTAGTGGTTACCAGAATATTGATGGCCATGAGCGCATTCGCTCGGTGATTGTCGGCAGTGAACACAAAAACGCTGAAGCCGGCGACGAAGCCATCATTGTGCTGGAGCGCACGCCGTTTTACGCGGAGTCTGGCGGCCAGGTCGGTGATACCGGGCTGTTGACCTGGAGCGGTGGCCGCTTTCAGGTTACCGACACCCGCAAAGAGGGCAACAACCACCTTCATATCGGAACGGTGATTGAAGGTGAACTGTTCCCGGGCCTGGAAGTGGATGCGCGCATTGACCATGAGCGCCGTGAACGCACCAAACGTAACCACTCCGCCACCCATCTATTGCACGCGGCTTTGCGCAAGGTTCTGGGCGAGCACGTTAGCCAGAAAGGCTCGCTGGTAGATCCGGACAAACTGCGCTTTGACTTCTCGCATCTCGAGGCCGTCAGCACCGCACAACTGCAGGAAATCGAACACCAGGTTAACCAGCAGATTCTGGAAAACACCCCGGTAGCCACAGAAGTGACAGACATGGAACAGGCCCAGGCTAAAGGCGCGCTGGCGTTGTTTGGTGAAAAATACGGTGATTCCGTCAGGGTTCTGAGTATGGGTTCAGACAGCTACTCGGTTGAGCTTTGCGGTGGCACCCATGTCAATCGCACCGGCGATATTGGTCTACTGCGTATTACCTCTGAAAGCGGTATTGCTTCCGGCGTTCGCCGCATTGAAGCGGTCACCGGTTTTGGCGCTTTGGAATGGGTAGACAGCGCCGAACGTACCTTGCGTGAAGCGGCTAGGCTGGTAAAAGGCTCCCGTGAGTCGCTGGTCGAGAAAGTGCAACAGACACTGGATCGTAACCGTCAGCTGGAGAAAGAAAACGACGGTTTGAAGGCTAAACTTGCCAGCTCGGCCGGCAGCGACTTAGTGTCGTCTGCAGTTGAAGTGGCGGGCTTAAAGGTAGTTGCCGCTGAAATGCCAGGGGCGGACCGCCAGGCACTGATGGAAACGGCCGACCAGCTGAAGAACAAGTTGGGTGAGGGCGTCGTGGTTTTGGCCAGCGTTGAAGATGGCAAGGTCACACTGGTATCGGGTGTAACCAAATCAGCGACCGGTAGAGTCAAGGCCGGCGACATTATGAAGCACCTTTGCGCGCAGCTGGACGGTAAGGGCGGTGGTCGTCCTGATATGGCCCAGGGCGGGGGTAACGATGCCTCCAGGCTTACTGAGGTTCTGGCGGGTGTTGCTGGCTGGGTTGAAAAAAATAGTCAGTAACGCATGTTTTAGCTACGGGTGAGGGTTTATAATCGCGCCCGATTGATTTGACGGGCGGAGCAACTTCCGCCCTGAATCCCGGTCTAGACAGTGGGAATATTATGGCCCTGTATGTACAGAAATTTGGTGGCACCTCGGTAGGCACTACCGAGCGTATCGAAGCGGTTGCTCAGAAGGTTTTTGGTTTTCGCAAGGCGGGGCATGACATCGTTGTGGTGGTTTCGGCCATGAGCGGTGAAACGAACCGCTTGATTGGCCTGGCCAGTAACATTACCGATGAGCCCGGCCAGCGTGAAATGGACGTCCTTCTGTCTACCGGCGAACAGGTGACCATTGCACTCTTGTCGATGGCATTGCAGAAGCTGGGTTGCGAGGCTCGCTCTTACACCGGCTCACAGGTACGTATCCTAACCGATCGTGCCCATACAAAAGCCCGTATTCAGCACATTGATGAACAACATGTGCGTGAAGACCTGGATGCCGGCCGTGTGGTGGTGGTGGCAGGTTTTCAGGGAGTGAACGATCTGGGTGACATTACCACCCTTGGCCGCGGTGGTTCAGACACTACCGCTGTGGCCTTGGCAGCAGCGTTGAAGGCCGATGAATGCCAGATTTATACCGATGTGGACGGGGTTTATACCACCGATCCGCGAGTGGTGGATTCCGCTCGAAGGCTGACCCATATTACCTTTGAAGAAATGCTGGAAATGGCCAGCCTGGGGTCCAAAGTGCTGCAGATTCGCGCTGTGGAGTTTGCAGGCAAATACAACGTTCCGTTAAGGGTACTTTCCAGCTTCGAGGAAGGTGAGGGCACCCTGATTACACTTGAGGAAGATAGCGCTATGGAGCAACCAATCGTTTCCGGCATTGCATTCAACCGCGACGAAGCCAAGCTGACTATTGCGGGGGTGCCGGATACGCCTGGCAGTGCGCTGCGTATTCTGAAGCCAATCAGCGATGCCAATATTGAAGTGGACATGATTGTCCAGAACGTGGGTGAAGACAACAGAACCGCCTTTACGTTCACGGTTTTGCGCCATGATTTCAAACGGGCCGGCGATGTGCTGCGCTCGGTAGCGGCCGAGCTGGGCGCACGTGAGGTCATCGGAAACGAAAAGATCGCTAAAGTCAGTATTGTCGGTGTTGGTATGCGTTCCCACGCGGGCGTCGCTACTAAGATGTTCGAGGCGCTGTCTAACGAAGGTATTAACATTCAGATGATTTCTACCTCGGAAATAAAGATTTCCGTGGTGATTGATGAAAAGTACCTTGAGCTTGCGGTAAGGGCGCTTCATTCGGCTTTTGAGCTGGACAAGCCTCTGGTAGAGGCAGAGGCTTGACGCAATGGGCCTCCGCCCGCTGTTTCATCGTCTAACAGGACGCCCATTCGCAGAACCGGCTAACGCATGTCTCCGTATAAGTGAATGTGCGGTTTTCGGAGGGCGCGTAATTCCACTATAAGTGAGCGCGTACGAAGCACCTATTTAAGAACAGGTCGCTTTTTCAGAGGGAGTAGGAATATGTTGATTTTAACACGCCGTGTAGGCGAGACCCTGATGGTCGGTGACGAAATAACCGTTACTGTGCTTGGGGTAAAGGGAAATCAGGTACGGATTGGTGTGAATGCACCCAAAGAAGTCGCTGTTCACCGCGAAGAGATCTATCAGCGCATTCAGGCGGAGAAAAGTTCAGATGAGGCTGAGCCGGGCAATCACTAGCTGGTCTAAAAAAGCTGCTTGCGAATTTTCGGAGCGGTTTTTTTGTGTTTAGTGAACTCCAAATGTAAAAAAATTCGTTTAACCCTATGAAAATGAAAAAATCGTGGTAGTATACGCCCCGTTCTCAAGGAGAGGTGGGTGAGTGGCTGAAACCAGTTCCCTGCTAAGGAACCGTACGCGCAAGTGTACCGAGGGTTCGAATCCCTCCCTCTCCGCCATTTCCTGTTTTAGGAAAGAGAGCCGGTTGATGTTGCAGTCAACCAAAGAAATGAAAGTGATCAATGTGCGGCTGTAGCTCAGCTGGATAGAGTACTCGGCTACGAACCGAGCGGTCGGAGGTTCGAATCCTCCCAGCCGCACCACTTTTAAAGTATCAGTTTTTGTAAACCCAAGTTTTAGCGGCTGTAGCTCAGCTGGATAGAGTACCTGGCTACGAACCAGGCGGTCGGAGGTTCGAATCCTCCCAGCCGCACCATATGAAGTCCAGAACGCCCCGATCTGTGGAAGCACAGTTCGGGGCGTTTTGCATTGGGCCTTTGCATTTCGCCGTACGTGTCATTACTTACCCGTATTTCTCCCCTGTTTCTCTCGAATGTGTCGTTTTTCACCCATTTTAGATCCCAAAAAACCTCTATAAAACATAACCATATGTTTTATAAGCTTAAAATTTATATGGTCCGTTAATTGCTTCATTTGATGTTACGCGGGGCCGTGCAGGCTTCGTTGAATACTAAAACAACACAATGATTCGGAGAGCATTCTTTATGAAAACCCAAGCCGTTATGGCAGTGGCACTCGCCTCCACGCTGGCCGTCGCAAATCCGGTCGTCGCCCAGGACCGGGCAGGTTGGCCTGACAACTTCACCGTAGGCACCGCCAGCCAGGGTGGCACCTACTTCGCGTACGGTGCTGGATGGGCCAACTTTGTCGCAGAAAACTTGGGCGTGTCAGGCGGCGCTGAGATCACCGGCGGCCCGATGCAGAATATGGCTCTGGTACACACCGGCGATCTAAAATTTGGTCTGACCACCATGGGCCCTGCACGGGAATCCATGGACGGCAACAGCCCAATAGCGCCAGGCATGAAAATGGACAACGTGTGCGCCATGTTCCCCATGTACGAAACTCCGTTCTCCGTGACGGCCCTGACCAGCTCCGGCATTACCTCTATTTCTGACATCCCCGATGGCGCAACCATCGGCTTTGGTCCGGCTGGTTCCACTTCAGACACCTACTTTCCACGCATGATGGAAACGCTTGGTGTGAACTTCGAGCGCCGCAACGGCAGCTGGTCGGACCTGGGTACCCAGTTGCAGGACGGCCTGATTGATGTTATCGCCTTTGCCGCTGGCATTCCGATTCCTGCGGTCAGTCAGCTGGAAGTGCAGACCGATGTAAATATCATTGGTATGACCGACGCCGAAGCAAAAAAAGTGGTTGATAACTTCCCCGTATCCGAATTCATTATTCCGGCAAACACCTACCAGTCCTTGGAAAAGGAATCTCGTGTAGTGTCTATGTGGAACTTCGCCATGGCCAATTGCGACGTGCCGGAGAGCCTTGTGTATGAAATTACCAAGCTGACTATGGAAAATAACGAGAGAATGGTGTCGATCCATAAGGCAGCTCAATTCTCCATTCCTGAAAATTACACCAAGAATAAAGTATTGCCGTGGCACAAAGGCGCGGCGCGTTGGTTCAACGAAAACGGTTACACCATCGAGCAAAGCAACATCAAGTAACGCTGTCACCGGAGGCGCCTGCGCCTCCGGTTAGTTTGCCGGCTACTTGCCGGCTCCGATTTGCCCGCTGGCAGGATATCCCATGACCCTCGAACAAAAACCCAAAAACTTCTCTGACATTGATGAAAGCCCAGATCATGTGCTTGCCCATGATGTGGACGAAGAACCCATAGAAAACAATCGCCGCCTGTTTGAAGGTAACCTGCTGAAGTTTGTGACGCTGTTGGCCATTGGTTACTCGTCGTTTCATCTTTATGCCCTGAATATTGCGCCTTTGGAAACCTGGTCTTTCCGGATTGTGCACATCGCTGGTGCCCTGATATTGGGTTTCATACTGTTTGCCGGTGCCCGTTTTGTGTCCGCGGAAGAGGGCGGCGCCCGCCATCGCTGGACCACCTGGGTAAGCGCTGTCGCCATGCTGCCAGCGCTTTATGTTTGCTATCAGGTGTTCACGTTTTGGCAAATGGTGCAAGACGGCGCATTGCGCATTCCCGTTAACCTGGAAACCTGGCACTTTGGCTGGCCACTGCTCGCTGTAACGGGCGTGACGATTATCATGAGCTGGTTCCACCAGCGTGAACGCTCGCGCTTCAGTCTGCCGGACCTGGTGCTGGTAGTGTGTTCAATTGCGGTAGCTGCTTACTTTCTAATGGCATATAACACCTCTATGCGGATGGCGACGGGCACATCCTTTGCACCGATTGGTATCTCCTTTGCTGCGGTTGCCGGTGTTGCGCTGATAATGAAACTGACTCGCCGTATGGCTGGCCTGGCTTTGGTTATTATCGGCCTGGTGTTTCTGGTGTATGTATTTGCCGGGCCCTATCTGCCGGGCTTTCTGGGCTATCCTGGTTTGTCGGTTCAGCGCTTTTTCAGCCAGGTGTATACCGATGCCGGTATTCTCGGGCCCACCACGGCTGTGTCGTCTACCTACATTATTCTGTTCATCATTTTCGCGGCCTTTCTTCAGGCCTCGAAAGTGGGTGATTATTTTGTGAACTTTGCTTTTTCCATCGCTGGCCGTTCCCGCGGGGGCCCCGCCAAGGTGTCCATTTTTGCTTCTGGCCTGATGGGTATGATCAACGGCACCAGTGCCGGCAACGTGGTGTCTACCGGTTCGTTGACCATACCGTTAATGAAAAAAGTCGGCTACAGCAAGAAATCCGCCGGTGCGGTGGAAGCGGCTGCGTCTACCGGTGGCCAGATCATGCCACCGATCATGGGCGCAGGCGCCTTTATCATGGCGGAAATTACCGGCATTCCTTACACCGAAATTGCGATTGCTGCGATTATTCCATCGATTCTGTATTTTGCTTCGGTGTACTTCATGGTGGATTTTGAAGCCGCCAAAACCGGTATGCGTGGCATGCGCGAAGATGAGTTGCCGAAACTTCGCAAGCTGATTAAACAGGTCTACCTGTTCGTGCCGATTATTATTCTGATTGTGGCGTTATTTATGGGCTATTCGGTGATTCGTGCCGGCACCCTGGCCACTATTTCCGCTGCGGTGGTGAGCTGGTTTTCGCCGAATAAGATGGGCATAGGCCTGATTCTGCGCGCATTGGAAATGGCGTCTTACATGGCCATCCAGATTATTGTGGTGTGTGCCGCAGCTGGCGTGATTGTGGGCGTTATTTCGCTGACCGGCGTGGGCGCACGATTCTCGGTGTTGCTGCTGGACGTGGCCGCAACCAGCCAATTACTGGCACTGGTTTTTGCCATGTTCATTTCCATTTTGCTGGGCATGGGGATGCCCACTACGGCCGCTTATGCGGTGGCCGCGTCGGTGGTCGCTCCGGGGCTGGTGCAGCTAGGCATCGAGCCTCTGACAGCGCACTTCTTCGTGTTCTACTTTGCCGTGGTTTCCGCGATTACGCCTCCGGTGGCGTTGGCATCTTACGCAGCCGCCGGTATTTCTGGGGCCAACGCTATGGAAACCTCGGTGGCCTCGTTCCGTATCGGTATTGCCGCCTTCATTGTTCCATTTATGTTCTTCTATAATGGCGCTTTGTTGATGAACGCCGAATGGTTTGAAATTGCCCGTTCGCTGGTCACTGCGCTGTTTGGAGTTTATATCCTGTCAGGCGGCGTACTGGGTTGGTTCGCTGACGTGTCAGCGTCTTGGGTAACCCGCATACTGCTGATTACCGCAGCCTTGCTGATGATTGAGGGCGGGTGGATAACGGATCTGACGGGTATCGGTATGGCGGCCGCAGCTTATATCATTCAGCGTCAGCGCCGTGAACGCCCGGCAGTAGCCTGAGCGCCGGCGCCGGGTTCGGTGCAGAATAACCTATAAACGGTGTTGTTCTGTGCCGGGCCCGGCACTAGCTTTGGGGGTTTTTAACGGTGCTTTTAATGGTGTTTTAGAGGCCGGTGTATGTTTTTCCGTTTTGGCGCTGTGCTGGTGTTTGTGGTGGTGCTTGCGACGGCCTGGGTTCTGGGCGGCTGGGTAGGGTACCGTCAGGTTGAACAGGAAAGCCTGGTGGAGTCTTTCCGTTACCGCCAGTTAGTGGCTAATGAGCTCAGTAGTTACCTTCCCATTCCTGAATTGATGGCCGAACATCCGCTGCTGGCGACTGCGTTGAACGCACCAGACAACACGGATGTTATTCTGCAGGCCAATGAAGAAATGCAACGAATGGCCACCATTGTGGGCAGCTCAGATGTATACCTGATGGATATGTCTGGCTTGACCATCGCGGCCAATAATTACCAGCAGGCCGGCAGCTTTGTCGGTCGTAACTTCAGTTTTCGGCCATATTTTTACGAAGCGATTAAAAGAAACGGTTCTGCCATTTATTTTGCCTTGGGTTCCACCTCTGGTGTACGCGGCCTGTACTTTTCCCACCCGGTTCATGACGAACGCGGCCAGGTGCTGGGAGTTGTGGCGGTAAAGGTGCTGGTGCATGAACTGGAATCGCAATGGATACGGCCGGCCTCAAGGCGTGAAGCCGAAATGCTGGTGCTGGACGCCGCCGGAGTGAGTTTTTTGTCCAGCCAGCCCCGCTGGCTTTACCGTGACTTTACTGGCAGCGATAACCCCGCACCCGGTGAGGCCTCACGCCTACGCTATCCGGAGCGGGATCTGGAACCGGTTCAGCTGGATTATCTGGATAAGCCCTGGGGCCTGTCGGGTCCGTCCGGCACCGTTCGTATTCGTGAAAATGGCGGAAGTCATGAATACCTCAGTGTTCGCACACCTTTGCCACGAATGGACTGGACGCTGCAGATAATGGTGAGCACCCGGTCGGTTATCTGGACGCGCCTGGGTTTTGTGCTTGGAGGCACGGCGCTTTACTTTGGGGTGTTGCTGACCTGGCTGTACTTGCGTGAACGCTATCGCCGCGAGGCCGAATTGGCCTTGCGCGGCGAACAGTTGGAGCTGAACGTTGCTGAGCGCACCGCAGATCTTGAACGCTCTAATCAGATGTTGGTTGAAGAAATCCAGCAGCGTGAGCAAGCCCAGACCGACCTGCGGGAAACCCAGCAGGAGCTGATACAGGCGGCAAAGCTTGCGGTTTTGGGTCAGATGTCTGCGGGCCTGAACCATGAAATGAGCCAGCCGCTGACGGCGATTCAGACCTACGCTCGCAACAGTCGGCGTTTTCTGCAAAAAGGCGCCAGCGATATGGTAGACGCTAACCTGGCAGAGATCGTGCTGCTGTGCGACAAAATGGCTGAGCTGACTCGCCAGTTTAAAGTGTTCGCGCGCAAATCCGAAGGGCCGCCCAGCATTGTCGATTTACGCCCGGCGGTGGACGCCTCTGTGAAGATCATCGCGGCCCAGAAAAACAGCGGGGATATTGACATTCAATGGCTACGGCCAGCACAGCCGACCTGGTGCCATGGTGATCAAATCCGCATCGAGCAGGTACTGGTGAACCTTCTGGCCAACGCCGTGCATGCGCTGGAAGGTTGCGCGCAGCCGGTTATTACCATAGACGTGGCGGAGCATCAGGGCTATTGGCTGTGCCGGGTGCGTGACAATGGCCGGGGCCTGCCGGCCAACACCGAGCAGTTGTTCGAACCGTTTTACACCACGAAACCGGTTAAGCAGGGCCTTGGGCTGGGGTTATCCATCTCGCGCCAGATTGTGGATGCGCTTGGCGGCCGTTTGTGCGGCCGCAATCGCAGCGATGGCGCAGGCGCAGGCGCGGAATTTGAATTTACACTGAAAAAGCGGGACACCCAAGTATGAGCCAAAGTGACGTCATCTTCGTGGACGATGAGCCGGATATACGTAAAGCCATTGCCCAGGCCCTGACTCTGGATGACCTGGCGGTGACCTGTTTTGACAATGCCACCGATGCGCTAGCGCAAATCGGTCGCGACTATAGCGGCGTTGTTCTGTGCGATTACAACATGCCTAACATGGATGGCCTGCAGCTGCTCAGCAGCCTGCAGCAGCTCGACGACACTATTCCGGTCATCATTCTGACCGGGCAGGGTGATATCAGCACTGCGGTGAGCGCCATGCAACAGGGCGCCTATGACTTCATCGAAAAGCCGTTTAACCAGGAGGAGCTGGTGGAATTGCTGCGCCACGCTTTGGAAAAGCGCCAGCTGGCGTTGGAAAACCGGCGTTTGAAGGCTCAGTTAAAGCAGCTAGCAAAACCCGGTCCGCGAATTCTGGGTGGTTCGGCCACCATGCAAAAGGTGATGGCCACCATTGACCCGATTCTGGATATTTCTGCGAACATTCTGCTATATGGTGAAACCGGTTCGGGCAAAGACGCACTGGCGCGCTACATCCACGAAAACAGTCGGCGCAGCAGTCATAATTTTGTCGCGATTAACTGTGGTGCTGTGCCGGAAAATCTAATTGAAAGTGAGTTGTTCGGCCACGAAGCGGGGGCGTTTACCGGTGCGGATAAACGCCGTATTGGCAAAATAGAGCACGCCCACCAGGGCACGCTGTTTCTGGATGAAGTGGAAAGCATGCCCATGCCGCTGCAGATTAAACTGCTGCGGGTGCTTGAAGAGCAGAAAGTTGAGCGTCTGGGTAGCAATCAGGTACAGCAGGTGGACGTACGCATTATTGCCGCCACCAAATCCAATCTGAAAACCCTCAGTGACGAGGGTGTGTTTCGTGCAGATCTTTACTACCGCCTGAATGTGGTGAAAGTGGATATCCCGCCACTGCGCGAGCGCAAGGAAGACATTCCCACGCTGTTTCACCACTTTGTGCTGATTGCAGCGGCCCGCTATGACCGCGAGAGCATCCCGTTGAACGCGGGCCAGGCAACTAAACTGACGCACCACGACTGGCCCGGCAACGTGCGTGAGCTGCGCAACCTGGCCGAACGCTATGTGTTGCTTGGCCCGGCAGCTCTGGACGAGACCGACACGGCTCAAGATACCAACGTGAATGGCCGCCGCACACTGGCGGAACTGATGGACGGCTTTGAACGCCTGGCCTTAATCAGTGCTTTGAATGCCTGCCATGGCAGTATCAAAGACACCATGGTTGAACTCGGGATTGCGCGCAAAACCCTGTACGACAAGATGAAAAAACACGGTCTGGACAAAGCCGAATTCAAAGAGTGAAGAGCGTCACCCTGCCGCTCTGCCGGCTTTTACAGGGAGGCCGCCGATCGCGCGGCCTGATCGTACAGGCCGGAAATACCACGCAAAAAACTAGCCACTTCGCCCAGATCGCTGTTGGCAAATCCCAGTGTTCGCAATGAATCCACCAGGCAGTTTTCACGGATTTCAGCGTAGCGTTTGCATACATCTTCACCTTTTTCAGTCACCGAATAGTAGGTTTCCTTACCTCGCCTTTCGGAAGCCACTACGCCGTGTTTCAGCAGTTTCTTCAGGGAGTAGGTGACGGTGTGGCTGTCTTCCACATTCAGCACCAGGCAGATGTCGGCGGATTTTTTAGCGCGATCTCGATGGTTCACGCTGTGCAGCACCAGCACGTCCAGTTGGCTTAACTCCTGCAGCCCGGCTGCGTTCATACAGCGCACCATCCATCGATCAAAGGCATTGCCGGCCACAATCAGGCCAAATTCCAACTCCGAAAGCTCCATGGCGCGGCCCGAGGCCAGGTGGGCAGAGGACACGATGGGCCCAACATTGCGCCGTGCCTTTGCGCTCTCGCCAGAGCCGTTCGCTGAATTTTTTGTTTTCATAACGTGATATCACCGTTGTTAAAAATCATGATGGGTTAGCGCTGAGTGTTGCCTTATCTGCCCATTTGGCTGGGCAGATACGTGACGATGGCAGGGAACAGCGTTATTAGTACCACTGCGCTCAGAATCAGCAGGAAATAGGGCAAAGCGGCCCAGGCAATTCGCAGAATATTTTCCCCGGTCAGGCCTTGAATCACGAACAGATTAAAGCCAACCGGGGGTGTTATCTGGCTCATTTCCACCACAATCACCAGGTAGATACCGAACCAGAGCGGGTCAATGCCAGCGGCCTGCACCATCGGCAGAATCACCGAGGTAGTCAGTACCACTACGGAAATGCCATCCAGAAAGCAGCCCAGCAGAATGAAGAACAGGGTCAGCGCCAGCAGTAACATATTGGGCGAAAGGTTAAGGGTGTTGATCCAGGTAGCCAGTTCGCGAGGGATACCGGTAAAGGCCATGGAGGTTGTCAGAAAGTGGGCACCCATCAGTATAAAGGCAATCATGGACGACGTTTTCACCGTACCCATCATCGCGCTGATAAAGGTATCACGGCTCATGGAGCCGCCTTTCCACGACAACAGGTGAGCCAGCGCTACGCCAACGGCCGCGGACTCGGTGGGCGAGGCCAAGCCACCATAGATAGAGCCGATCACACCAATTATCAGCAGCATCACCGGAATCAGCGGGCGGCTGCGACGCAGTTTGGCGCGAAAAGACAGGTGTTCCGCTTCGCCGGTCGGGATGCCCTCCGGGTTCAGCAGCGACCAGATCATGACATAGCCGCCAAACAGCAGCATCAGCATAAGGCCGGGCAGAATACCCGCTACGAACAGGCGCGCAATGGACTGCTCGGTGGCCACGCCGTAAACAATCAGAATGATCGAGGGTGGGATTAACAGCCCCAGGGTGGCAGAACCGGCCAAAGTGCCCAGTATCTGATTTTTGTTATAGCCGCGGCGGGTAAGTTCCGGTATCGACATTTTGCCGATGGTGGCTGCTGTAGCGGCGGACGAGCCCGATATCGCCGCGAAAATGCCACAACCCAGAATGTTGGTGTGCAGTAATTTTCCCGGAACTTTGCCCACCCACGGAGAAATGCCGCTGAACATTTCTTCAGACAAGCGTGAGCGGAACAACACTTCACCCATCCAGATAAACATCGGTAACGCGGCCAGTTCCCAAGACACGCTGGCGCTGTAAAAAGCGGTCGACAGGCTGTCGCCCACCGGGACGTTGCTGAAGAAATACAGCGAAATACAACCGATGGCCGTTAACGAAAACGCCACCCATAAACCCGCGCCCAGCAATGCCAGCAGCAGCACCAGAAGCAGTAGGCTCATCCAGATCATTTCCACGGGCTTACTCCTGAGGTGCTTCGTCGTGAAGTTGGGTTATACGGCCGCTGAGCAACGACACAAGAGCGTCTAACAGGGCGACCAATAACCACAGCAGACCCATGACCATCGCCGCCTGCGGAATCCACAGCGGCACCGGTACCATGCCGATGGATAGGTCGCCGAAATCGTAGCTGTCCCACGTCAGCCAAGCGCTGTGCCAGGCTGCAAAGGCAGTAATGGCAGCGGCTGATAGCAGAGCCAGGATGTCCATAATGCGGTGGGCAGAGTGGGGCAGGCGTTGTAACAGCAGAGTCACGCGAATGTGCCCGCCCTGCCAGAAGGTGTAGGCCAGGCCAAAAAACGTAGCGCCCAGAAGCATAAACGCCGCCAGTTCAGCCAGCCCTGGCACGTTCAGTCCCAAAGGGCTGAAACCCAACCAGGTCAGTAATTCATCAAGTACCCGGCTGAGTACCTGGGCAACAATCATGACCATGATTAATGTCAGGTTGATCGCGGAAAGGGCACCCCCCAACCGATAGAATGCGTCCAGAGCCCTGCGCATAGTGATGTTCCTCTGTTATGCCTGCATTGCAGGGCTGGCATGAATGAATACGTGGAGGCACGAGGCGCCCGTGCTCCACTATGGGCTTGGCATCAACGCTGGTGGTAAGCGTCCAGAAGAGCTTGGCCATCGCTGCCGGCGCGCTCGAGCCATTCTTCGGTCATGGTTTCGCCAATTTTCTGTAGGCGTTTTACCAGTTGCGCAGAGGGCTCCGACACGACAATGCCGTTATCTCGCATGATTTTGATTTTGGCGTCGGTTTCTTCTTTGCTGGCGTCCCATCCGCGCTTCTCAGCCACTGCTGCTGCGTCTTCCAGCGCTTTTTGGGTCGCTTCAGGCAAACTGCGGAAGGCCTTGGCGTTCACTACAACCATGTTCTTCGGCAGCCACAGTTGGGCGTGGTTAAAGTGGCTGAGATAATCCCAGGCGCGGGTGTTGGCCCCGGTCGACGGCGACGTAATCATGGCGTCAACACGGCCGGTGCCAAAGGCGGTGGGAATGTCCGGCACTTCTACCTGGGTGGGGATGGCTCCCAACAAATCGGCCAGCTGCTCGCTGGATTTGTTGTAGGCGCGCATTTTCACGCCTTTGAGTTCTTCACCGCTTTCAACTGCGAACTGGGTATAAATACCTTGGGGTGGCCAGGGCACTGCGAACAGCAGCTTCAAACGCTGACTTTCCAGGCGCTCTGCCAGGACGTCTTTAGAGGCCAGCCATAACTTCCAGGCCTGATCGTAATCACTGGCCAGATACGGCACCGAGTCGACTTCAAACAGCGGATCTTCGTTGGCCAGGCGCGACATGATCAACTCGCCAATGGGCACCAGCCCGCGGCGCACGGAGTTCTTGATTTCCGGGTGTTTGATCAGCGAGCCACTGCTGTGCACTGTAATGTTCAGATCGCCGTTAGTGGCGTCGCGCACATCGTCAGCAAACTGACGGATGTTCGCGGTGTGGAAGTTGGAATCGCCATAGGGCGTGGGCATGTCCCATTCGGTGGCCTGCGCTCCGCTTACCATAAAGCCGAGCATGGCGGCTGTCAGGGTGGCACTAACACGCTTTAGGCTGAAGCCTTTTTTAACGGGTAAGTGAACGGTTTGTATGGGGTTTTTCATAGGTTTTGCCTCCCGGAGCTGACGCCGGAGCCGTCAGCAGATGTTGTTGTTTTCAGTGAGTCGTAAAGTGCGGCGAAAAAGCCGCCTTGATGCGCCTCGTGAGCTAAAATTAGCTATGGGTTGATGATGTGTCAAACTATTTATCAAAATAATATACGTAAATTCACTTTGTAATGCAGGTAATTTATCTATAAATTGTTTGTGTTGAGGGTGGGTTTGGGATGATTTTGCGCCCGCGCTTGTCGCCATTTATTACAACCAATACTTGCTACAGCAACAATTCGCACAGCCAGAATTCATTACAGTCATAAGCCCGGAGGCTCACATGCTATTGAATTGCGATATCGGTGAAAGCTACGGCGCCTGGACCATGGGTCTGGATGATCAGGTCATGCCGTTTATTGACCAGGCCAACATCGCTTGCGGGTTTCACGCCGGCGACCCGCGAGTGATGTTCAATACGGTGCGCCTGGCGTTGGAACACGGGGTCACCCTGGGGGCCCATCCGGCGTATCCGGATCTTCAAGGGTTTGGTCGCCGGTCTATGGTCTGCTCAGCAGACGAAATTCACGCCATGGTGTTGTATCAGGTGGGTGCGCTGGCGCAGATAGCCGCTTCTCAGGGTGGCCGGGTGAGCTATGTAAAGCCCCACGGCGCGCTATATAACGACATGATGCGCGACGAGGTGATACTGCGAGCAATCCTCGAGGCGCTGGCGAAATCGCCGCAAACCTTGGCGTTGATGGCCATGACCACAGCGGACAACCAGCGACTGAAACAGTTATGCGCGGAATACGGCGTAGCTTTGCTGCTGGAAGCCTTCGCCGATCGCGCCTATGACAGCGCCGGGTATTTGGTTTCGCGCAGTCAGACGGGTTCCGTACACCACGATTCCAGCATCATCGTGCAGCAGGCACTGGCTTTTGCCCGTGGTCAGAGCATTCAGTCGACAGAAGGCAAAGCCTTGCATCTGGAAGCGGACACGCTGTGCGTGCACGGTGACAACCCGGAGTCTGTGGCAGCTGTGCGGGCCATTCGTGACGCGTTCAGGGAGCTGGGTGATGCATTGGCGCTATGACATCAGCGGAATAGATACCGTTACCCTGCATTTTGGTCAGCGTATCGACGCAGCTCTGGTTACCCCGATTCACCGTGCGGCAATCGCTTTAAAAGCAAGCCTGGGCGCGCGGCTGCTGGATGCGGTGCCGTCTTACACCACTCTGCTTTTGCGTTATGATGTGTTGCAGGACGATCTGGCCAGTTTGATGGGGCAGGTGAGTGAAGTGCTGAACCAGCTGCCCGATGTTGCCGAAGACGTTGATGCTGAATCAGAGATTATTGAAGTTCCAGTGTTTTATCACCCCAGCGTCGGGCCGGATCTGAAACGCTTGGCGCAGCGTGCAGGTTTCAGCGTGGAAGAGGTTATTCGCCGCCACAGCGAGCGCCTTTACCAGGTATTCGCCATTGGCTTTGCCCCGGGTTTTGCCTACCTGGGCGAGGTGGCCGAAGAGTTAAGTGTGCCTCGGCTTGCCAACCCGCGGGCAAAAGTGCCGGCGGGTACGCTGGGTATTGCCGACACCCAAACCGCGCTTTATCCTATAGTGTCGCCTGGCGGTTGGAATCTGATTGGCCGTACTCCTTTGGCCCTGTTTGATCAGTCCCGCGCACAGCCCAGCCTGCTGGAAGCCGGCCAAACAGTGCGCTTCCGCCCGATAGCACAAGACGAATACCTTAAGCTTGGCGGTCGCCTTGACGATTTGCCCTGGGGCATGGAGCCGGGTTTGGAAATACAGCAAGGCGCGCCTGCTGAAAAGCAGGGGGGAAAGTTGTGACTCACTCCAAGCTCGGTTTGTTGATTGAAAAACCCGGTTTCCTGAGCCTGATTCAAGACGCCGGGCGCCGCGGAGTGATGCACTTGGGGCTGGCCACGGGCGGCCCCATGGATCGCCACGCTTGGGCGTGGGCAAACTATCTGTTGGGCAACCGCTTTGGGGCGGCAGCCGTAGAGATCACCTTTGGCCAAGTGGAGTTTGTCAGCCAGCTGAACACCCGTATTGCCATTACCGGAGCAAAGGTGACGGTCACGGTGAACGGAGCATCGCAGCCGTTGTGGGCCACGCTGTCGCTGAAAGCCGGGGACAGGGTGGCATTGAGTGCGCCCTGTGCCGGGCTTCGCAGTTATCTGGCCGTTGCCGGTGGTTTTAGCGTTGCCGCAGGTTTGGGCAACAGCTGCGCTACGTTGCACCGGGAGAAAACCGGAGGCCTGCATCGCGATGGACAACCGTTAAAAGCCGGCGATCTGCTGCCTTGTGAATCCCAGACCCAAACCCCGCCGTTACAGCGCCAGGTGCCTGCCGGCTGGATACCCGATTACCGCGAGGCGCTCATTCTGGATGTGATTATGGGGGCGCAGGTAGAGCGTTTTCCCGCCAGTTCTCTGGAGTGCTTCTTCACTCAGCCTTACACTTTGAGCCCGCAAAGCGATCGCATGGGCGCAAGGTTAAACGGCCCGGCGCTAGAGGTGTTTGGCGAACGTCTGATTTCCGAAGGCATCAGCCTGGGTGCAGTTCAGGTGCCGGCCAATGGTTTGCCCATCATTTTGCTAAACGACCGGCAAACCATTGGTGGCTACCCCAAACTGGGGGCCGTAACGCCCGGCAGCTTGGATGCGCTGGCTCAGCGCCAGCCGGGCAGCCAGCTGCAGTTCCGTCCGGTGGCCTTGTATGAGGCCCAGAGGCGTGAAAAGGGCTTCTTGAGTTTTTTTAACACGCTCCTTTGATGCATTGTTAAATAGAAAAATTCAGTGGGTCTTTTAAGGTGAGGTGTTACCACATAAGATCGTCCGGGATCTCATAGCCGGCGTAAGGATCGTCGTCGCCTAGGTCGTCTTTCGTACGCTCGTGCAAGACCACAACGGCCTGGGCGTCCCGTTCCTGGATTTTGCGTGCTACGCCTTCGGCGACAATCTCGTAATCGCCACCGACGCAGATGATTGCCAGACGGCCGCGGGCCAGCTGGTCAGCCATCATGTCGTCCACATACATTTTCTTGATTTTTTTGTCATGAACAAACTGGTAAGACGTTTCGCCATGGCTGCGATTCAGCCGGTTTGTCCCCACTAACTGGCGAATCTGGGCCTGTATGGCTTTTTTCTGGGCTTCGGCCTGGCGTTTCTGGTTCAATTGACGGTCGTGCTCGGTTTTTTCTTCTCGCGCCTGCTGTACTCGCTGCTCGGCTTCATTTACCTGCACCGTGCCCTTGGGCTGCTGTTTGCGCTGTTTGTGCTTTTCATTACGAATAGCTGTGGCCTTTTTTTTGTCGGCCAGGCCGGCTTTCAGTAACTGGTCCTGCAGGGACGCCATGGGGTAACTCCGTTAATTGATAGGAAACTCTGTTATTATTCCACCAGCCGCAGTATACGCCCTCGCGTTTACCTTCTTAACCAGCAACTGCTGATTCCGGGATTTTCTTGTATGCCTTCCTTTAAAGACCTTGAACTGTCTGCCGCCATGCAGGCCAATCTTGAGCGCCTGGGTTTTACCGAACCCACCGATATTCAGGCGCGGGCCTTACCCCATTGTCTGGCGGGCCAGGACGTTATCGCCCTGGCGCACACCGGCAGCGGCAAAACCGCAGCCTTTGGTATTGGTCTGATTGAGCATGTGAAACCCAAGCAGTTCTCGGTACAAAGCCTGGTGCTGTGCCCCACTCGGGAATTGGCTGATCAGGTCGCCAAGGCTTTGCGGGAACTGGCCCGTGCCCGCGACAATATAAAAATACTCACCCTGTGCGGTGGTGTGTCGATTGGCCCTCAGATCGGCTCGCTGGCCCATGGCGCTCATATAGTTGTGGGTACACCAGGGCGAATAGCCGATCATCTGCAAAAAGGCACGCTGAAACTGGATCGGGTGTGCACCGTGGTGCTGGACGAAGCCGATCGCATGTTGGATATGGGGTTTCAGGAAACCGTGGAAAACATTCTTTCACACGCGCCTGCACAGCACCAGACTCTGCTGTTTTCAGCCACTTGGCCTGAATCGATTCGCAAACTCAGCGCCGGTTTTCAGCGTGAGCCGGTGGATGTGCGGGCGCAAACCGAGAAGATGAACAGTGATATTGCCGAGGTGTTCTACGAAATTTCTGGCAATCAGCGTACCCGCGCCATCGTGGCTCTGCTGTCGCAGCATCAACCTACATCCTGCCTGGTGTTCTGTGCTATGAAACATCAGTGTGACGAGCTGGCGGCCGAGCTGTCCCAGCAGGGCTTTTCGGCGCTGGCATTGCACGGTGATCTGGAGCAGCGCGACCGCGACAGCGTGCTGGTACGTTTTGCCAATCAAAGTTGCCAGGTATTGGTGGCCACCGACGTGGCGGCCCGTGGGCTGGATATTAAGTCATTGCCATTGGTTGTGAACGCCGAACCGGCAGGTGATCCAGAAATACACACACACCGCATCGGTCGCACCGGTCGCGCCGGTGAGCAGGGGCTGGCCGTTACGCTTTGCAACCCGTCTCAGGGCCACAAAATCAATCGCCTTGAAAGCGAACGCGGTGCATCGGTCACTTGGGGCGATAGTGAGCCATTACTGGCCACCGTGCCAAAACCGATGAAGCCGCTGATGAAAACCCTGTGCATAGCCTCAGGCCGCAAAGAAAAATTGCGCCCAGGTGATGTGATGGGCGCTCTGACCGGCGACGGCGGCTTGCCTGGTAGCGCCGTTGGTAAAATAAATGTGTTTGAATTTCAGTGTTTTGTAGCGGTGGAAAGCCGCCACGCTGGACGTGCGTTGGAACAGTTGGAGCGCGGCAAGGTAAAAGGTCGCAAGCTGCGGGCACGATTAGTCTAGATTGGCTTAAGTGTGGGATGTTCGGCGGGAGAATGGGTGGAAAAATACCCAAAAATACTTGGAAAGTCCGTATAGCCATTTGTATTCTGGTTGCTGATCACTCATTAAACCGGTAAATTACGCAGGATTTTGCATCCCGGTTTCATTGAATAAAGCGCCGAATCTATGGCTTGTCGGTACGGATTCCCGGGAAAAAGTCACTAACCAAGACAGGTAGCTATTCGTTATGAATGAGCTGATGACCCAAGCTATTGATTTGATGATTGCGGGTATGGGATTTGTATTTGCGTTTCTGATCGTGCTGGTATTCGCAACGCTGATCATGTCTAAGCTGCTGAACCGGTTTACCGCGCCCGAGCCCGCAACTCCGGCCAGAACGTCTCGCGCCAAGCCCAAGGCGAAACCGTCGGTTGATCCCGACGTCGCAGAGGCGATCAAACAGGCGGTTGCTCAATTCCGGTCGCGTCACAAAAAGTGACCCGGTAAGCGATTTAAAACCTTTAAATAGAAGGCTGACACGATGACAGACATTAAAAAACCGCTGGGGATTACGGACGTTGTACTGCGTGACGCCCACCAGTCATTGCTGGCCACCCGCATGCGGCTTGACGATATGCTGCCAATCGCCGAGAAACTCGATAAAGTCGGTTTCTGGTCGCTGGAATCCTGGGGTGGAGCCACTTTTGATTCCTGTATCCGTTACCTGGGCGAAGACCCGTGGGAGCGTATTCGTGAATTGAAGAAAGTCATGCCCAACACGCCCCAACAGATGTTGTTGCGTGGGCAGAACCTTCTGGGCTACCGCCACTATGCGGATGACGTGGTAGAGCGGTTTGTTGATCGTGCCGCTGAAAACGGCGTGGACGTATTCCGCATTTTTGATGCGATGAATGACCCCCGCAACTTGGCTACGGCCATCAAGGCCGTGCGTAAAACCGGCAAACACGCCCAGGGCACCATTTCCTACACCACCAGCCATATTCACACCATTGATATGTGGGTTGAACTGGCTAAAGAAATTGAAGACATGGGCGCTCAATCCATTGCCATTAAAGACATGGCCGGCCTGCTCAAACCCTATGTGGCGTTTGAACTGGTCACCCGCCTGAAAAAAGAGCTGAGCGTACCGATTCATATGCAGTGCCATGCCACCACCGGCATGTCGACTGCGACCGCACTTAAGGCCGCTGAAGCCGGTATTGATAACGTAGACACCGCAATTTCCTCTATGAGCATGACTTACGGGCATTCGCCGACCGAAGCGGTGGTGGCGATACTGGAAGGTACGGATCGTGATACGGGTTTGGATCTGGTGCTACTGGAAGAAATTGCCGGTTATTTCCGCGAAGTGCGGAAGAAGTACGCCAAATTTGAGGGCAGTCTAAGAGGTGTAGACTCCCGCATCCTGATTGCTCAGGTGCCTGGCGGCATGCTGACCAACATGGAAGCCCAGCTTAAAGAGCAGAACGCCGCGGACAAGTTTGATCAGGTGCTGGCCGAAATTCCGAAAGTACGCGAAGACCTGGGTTATATCGCTCTGGTAACGCCTACCTCGCAGATTGTGGGCACCCAGGCGGTACTGAACATACTGACCGGCGAGCGCTACAAGTCTATTTCCAAGGAAACCGCCGCAATTCTCAAAGGTGAATACGGTTCCGCGCCTGCGCCGTTCAATAAAGAGCTGCAGGAAAAAGTGCTTGATGGCAAACAAGCCATTACCTGTCGCCCGGCGGATTTGCTAGAGCCGGAAATAGACAAACTGACGGACGAGCTGAAAAAGCTGGCGCAAGAGAAGAGCATCAAACTGGCTGACAATGTCATCGACGATGTACTGACCTACGCCCTGTTCCCGCAGATTGGCTTGAAATTCCTTGAAAACCGCAACAATCCGGATGCGTTCGAGCCGATTCCGTCGGCGGATGACGTAGCGCCGGCGAAAAAGGCCTCTGGCCCCGAAACCTACACCGTTGAAGTGAACGGTAAAAAATACGTGGTAGCGGTGTCTGAAGGAGGTGAACTCAGCCAGATTCAGGCAGAAGGCGGAGCTGCTTCGGCACCTGCGGCCGCCGCACCGGAACCGGTTGCCGGCGGTGATCCGGTTAATGCGCCTTTGGGCGGTAACATCTTCAAGGTTCTGGTTTCTCCCGGCGATGCCGTGGAAGAAAACGATGTGCTGATCATTCTGGAAGCCATGAAAATGGAAACCGAGATCCGCGCACCGAAAGCCGGTACCGTCGGTGAAGTCTTCATCAAGGTCGGTGATGCCGTCGCTGTTGATGATGAAATGCTGACAATCGCATAAGGGCCAGCATTCCATGGATAAATTAATGACGTTATGGACAGGCAGTGGCCTGTTCAACATTGAAATCGGGCAAGCGATCATGATCGTGGTTTGCCTGGGTCTTCTGTACCTTGCGATCCGTAAGGGCTTCGAGCCACTGCTGCTGGTGCCGATTGGTTTTGGCGGTATTCTGGCGAACATTCCGGAGGCAGGGCTGGCCCTGTCGGCGGCGGAAAATGCCATACATGTTGCTAAACCGGAAGTGCTAGCCGCGTTGGCTGGCGCTCTGGATGTGGCCTACCAGGCAGGTCAGGCGATAACGCCGGACGTACTGGGTGCGTTCAAATCGGCTTACCACACCGGTAGCTCGGCAGAAGTAGCTATGGCCAATAACCTGGCCTCTGACTTCGGTTATGGCAACGGCATGTTGCACAACTTCTACCTGGTGATTATCGGCAGTACCGTTGGGCCTCTGTTGATTTTCATGGGCGTGGGTGCAATGACCGATTTTGGTCCGTTGCTGGCCAACCCGAAAACTCTATTGCTGGGTGCGGCAGCGCAGTTCGGTATTTTCGGTACGGTTCTGGGTGCGGCACTGCTGGACTGGATGGGCATTCTGGACTTCACCATTCTGGAAGCGGCGGCGATTGGTATTATCGGCGGTGCCGATGGCCCAACGTCTATATACGTGTCTAGCGTACTGGCTCCGCACCTGTTGGGTGCGATTGCGGTTTCGGCCTACGCTTACATGGCACTGGTTCCGCTGATTCAGCCACCCATTATGAAGGCGCTGACCACGAAAAAAGAACGTGCGATCAAGATGTCCCAGCTGCGCCCGGTGGGTAAGCGCGAGAAAATCGTGTTCCCGCTGGTTGTGTTGATTGCGGTGGTTCTGTTCTTGCCAGATGCAGCTCCGCTGCTGGGTATGTTTTGCTTTGGTAACC
This sequence comes from Marinobacter sp. LV10MA510-1, assembly GCF_002563885.1. Lineage (GTDB taxonomy): Bacteria > Pseudomonadota > Gammaproteobacteria > Pseudomonadales > Oleiphilaceae > Marinobacter. The sequence goes on from NZ_PDJA01000001.1 coordinate 430,271, forward strand.
TGATGCGGGAATGTGGTGTTGTGGAGCGTTTGAGCGACACGGCACAGAACGCGTTGATCAACATTGTGACCATTTTTCTGGGGCTATCCGTTGGTTCCAAGCTAATGGCTGAAAAATTTCTGGATGGCCAGACTCTGGGTATTCTGGCACTGGGAATTGTTGCCTTCGGTGTGGGCACAGCAGCCGGCGTGTTGATGGCGAAGTTGATGAACAAGTTCACTAAGGATCCCATCAATCCATTGATTGGTTCTGCTGGCGTATCGGCGGTGCCGATGGCAGCGCGGGTATCCAACAAGGTGGGCCTGGAAGCCAACCCGCAAAACTTCCTGCTGATGCACGCCATGGGCCCGAACGTGGCCGGTGTTATCGGTTCGGCGGTAGCAGCTGGCGTCATGATCAAGTTGCTTAGCTGATTGTTCTGTTGCTGTTCTGGAAACCCCGCCCGGCCTTAGCCTGGCGGGATTTTTCGTTTCTGGCGGTTAACTTGGAAGTTTGAGTCGGTATTGACTCGAGTTACCGACTTTTACAACCGGACGTTAACCGGTTTAGAAATTGCGGGTTGCTAAAGTCCTTCAATGCCCGTTCAATTTCTTCGGGCGTGTTCATCACAAAAGGTCCGTATTGCACCACGGGCTCTTCAATAGGGCAGCCGCTGAGTACTAACATGCCTGCGCCTGAGGCGCAGGCATGCAGTTGCAATGTGTTGCCTTTGGCGTAGATGCCCAGTTGCCGCGCGTCGATCAAATCTGTCGCACCTTGATAGACATACACCAGCGCAGGGTTATCGGCATTGAAAGACAATTCAACGGTTTCATTGCCAGCCAGGTGCACATCGACAAAAATAGGTTGGGTTGAACTCTCTGGCAGCGGGCCTGGGCCTTGCTGCAATTGTCGATTGATTGTTACGGAACCTGCGATAACGCGAGCGATCCCGCCGTTAGATAGCGGCTGCTCGGAAACATCCGCGCTAGCAATTTCCTGATAAGCTGCGGGCTTCATTTTTTCAGTGCCGGGCAAATTCAGCCAGATTTGAAAGCCGTGCAACAGACCGTGCTCTTGCTCAGGCATTTCCGAGTGAAGCACGCCTGCGCCCGCTGTCATCCATTGCACATCACCGGCGCTGATAATGCCCTCATTGCCCATGTGGTCGCGGTGGCGCATGCGCCCGGCCTTCATGTAAGTAATGGTTTCAAAACCGCGGTGCGGGTGTTCAGGAAATCCGCCAATATAGTCGGCAGCATCGTCAGAGTTGATTTCATCAATCATCAAAAAAGGATTCAGTGCCTGATGCAGGCGCTGACCCGCAAGTCGATGAATTTTGACCCCGTCACCGTCCTGGGCAGGGCGGGCTGTTATTACTTGAAGTAATTCTCTCATGAGTTTTCCCCAATCCCTTCTCGGCCATGGGCGGCGGTAAAATCCTGTGCTGGACCCACGGGGATAATTCCCGTGGGGTTAATCATCAAATGGCTCGCATAATAATGGGTTTTGATATGCTCAAAGCTGACGGTGTCAGACACCCCAGGTATCTGATATAGCTCGCGCACATAACCACTGATGGCTGGATAATCGGCCAGTAACTGACGGTTGGTTTTAAAGTGACCAAAATACACGGCATCGAAACGAATCAAGGTGGTAAACAAACGCCAATCGGCTTCCGTCAACTGGCCGCCCCCCAGATAACGCTGCCGGTCTAACAAACCCTCGACCCAGTCCAACGAATCGAACAGGCTATGGTAAGCCTTTTCATAGGCCTCTTGGGTGGTGGCGAAACCGGCTCGATAGACGCCATTGTTGATGGTGTCGTAGACACGGTCATTCAGGGCATTGATCCGCTCGTGTAACGTATCAGGGTAGTAATCTATGGTGTTGCCCGTTAAAGCATTAAACGCCGTATTGAGCATACGGATAATCTCTGAGGACTCATTGCTGACGATGGTCTGTGTTTGCTTGTCCCACAAGACCGGCACGGTAACGCGGCCCTCATAGCTGGAATCCGCCTTTAAATACAGTTGATACAGAAAGTCCAGACCGTAAAGTGGGTCGTTCATTTCCCAGCCATTTTCAAGCATCACCGGGTCGACCACGGTGACATCAATATAATCCTGCAACTGCTTTATTTGGCGAAAAATCAGTGCGCGGTGTGCCCAGGGGCAAGCCAGTGACACATACAAATGGTAGCGGCCTTTCTCTGCCTTGAAGCCGGGCTCCCCGTTTGGGCCGGCGTTGCCATCGGGTGTCAGCCAACTTCTGAAGCGACTGTCCTGACGGCGAAACTCACCACCGCTATTGCCGGTGTCGTACCACTGGTCAACCCATTTACCCTTTTGTAATAAGCCCATTGTGCGACTCCTGTAGATTCTTTGGCCGAAAATGTCGACGTCAGAATGTCATCTGACATGCTGTGCCCCTTTGCCACGGCCTCTAGATCAGCCGAATGTTTTTTAAGTAACTGACTCATTATAAGGGTTAAAAAATTCGCAATAAGAGTTAATATCTGTTTAGAATGTTCTAAATATCAGAACAGTTATTTGGAGGCGTAATGGCAAAAAACCCAATTATAATAGAGGTTCTGGAAACACTGGATGCCATAGACCGGCGTGGAAGTTTCGCGAAAGCGGCTGAAGAGCTGAACAAAGCGACGTCGGCCGTTTCCTATGCGGTGCAAAAGCTGGAAGAGCAGCTGGGTATTGCGCTATTCCAGCGGCAGGGGCGCCGTTCGGTGTTAACGTCAGCCGGAAAATTGATATTGGTCGAGGGTAGGGAGATACTTCAAACCACCGCACGACTGGCGAATAAGGCAAAGGAAGTGGCCACGGGCTGGGAGCCGCGCATTAGCATCGCCATAGAGTCAATGCAGTCTTACCCAGCCTTTTTTGGCGTGCTGGATGAATTTCTCAAGGCGCATTCCACGATTGAAATCGATGTCTGTGAGTCAGTACTGAATGGCGGGTGGGAGGCTTTAGAGCAAGGTCGGGTCGATTTAATTGTCGGGTCGCCCGGGCCGGTCCCGCTGCAAAAAGGCTACCGGGCAATACCATTGGCCTGTGCCGATCTGGTGCCGGTTGTTGCTTCCCGCCATGAACTGGCGAGTATAGCGACCAACCCTGACGCTTTGCAGAGGCGCCTGCCGGAAGTTCGGAGAGTAATCACGCATGATACGTCTGTCAGTGATATTACCCGAAGCGCAGGTTTAAGCAGCGACGGGAAACATTTCTACGTGCAAAACATAGATCAAAAAGTTGAGGCGATCCGTGCAGGAATAGGCGTAGGCCACTTACCGCGACTACGTATTCAAAATCAACTCAACAATGGCGAACTTGTAGAGCTGACGTTAAACAAGGTCTCTGTTTTCGAGTATTATCTAGCGTGGAAAATCAGTGATAAAGGCAAGGGGTTGCAACTGTTAACTCAAGAATTGACGGCCGTATTTGGTGAAGCGTTAATATCAAACTAACGAACTGGGTTTTAGAAAATGCGCCAGGAGCTCGGAAGATTCCGCCTTTAATCACATGCCTATTCCGGAGCGTATCCCGCGCAGTTTGAGTTTTTAGTGAAAATTCCGCGAACTGACTGGAAGAGCCTTTATCAGGTGACTAAGGTCAGACAATTTGCCGGCCATTATGTGCACTATATCTCCCTCCCGTTCCAGGACGCCTTTTACGTGCAGCAGCCGTGCGGTGAGTAGGGGCTTGCGCTGTTGACGGGCGGTGGCCAGCCAGACCACCACGTTGATGTTGCCGGTTTCGTCTTCCAGAGTAACGAAAGTTACACCCGAGGCGGTGCCGGGGCGTTGGCGGCCGGTTACCAGGCCGGCTACCTGTACCGGGCGGCCAGGTTCTATGGTGTTGAGTTCGCTGGCGCTCAGGCAGAAACGCAGGTGGCCCTGTTCCCGCAGCAGTGCCAGGGGGTGGCGCTGTAGGGTCAGGCCCTGGCTGCTGTAGTCTGCCGCTATATTCTGGCCCTCGTTGGGTGTTGGTAGTTGCTCGCAGGCTGATTCGGGTGCGCTATTGTCTTCGCCGATAAATAACTCAGCCGGTTGTTCGTAGCCCAGCAACTGCCAGTAGGCCTGGTGGCGGTTGCTGGTAAAACCGGGCATGGCGTTGGCACCGGCCAGCAGCTCCATATCGCGCTGGTTCAGACCGGTCAGCTGCCGTAGCTGGCTGGAAGACGTGTAGCCGGTTTCTGGTCTTTTGGCGGAAACGGACGTGCCAGCTTGCTGTGATAGACCGCGGATTTGGCTCAGGCCCAGGCGCAGTGATAGATGATTATCGGTTTGGGTTTGCAGGGCTTGAGATTGTGGGGCTTGAGATTGAAGAGTGTGGTCCCACTGGCTGTGGTTCACATCCAGTGGCTGTATATCCACCCCGTGGCGGCGGGCATCCTGCACCAGTTGAGACGCTGAATAAAAACCCATGGGCTGGCTGTTGAGCAAAGCGCAATAAAACGCGGCCGGGTAGTGGCGCTTTATCCAGGCCGATACATACACCAGTAAGGCAAAACTGGCGGCGTGGGATTCGGGGAAACCGTAGCCGCCAAAACCGCATATTTGCTGGTACAGGCGCTCGGCGAAATCATCAGTATGACCGCGCTCTTTCATGCCGCCCAGCAATTTATCGCGAAATGGAGTCAGGTCGCCGTGGGATTTCCACGCCGCCATGGCTCGGCGCAGCTGGTCGGCCTCGCCGCCGCTGAAGCCGGCGGCGACCATGGCCAGTTTGATCACCTGCTCCTGGAATATGGGCACACCCAGAGTACGTTCCAGCACGCGCTGTATGGCCTGGCTGGGGTAAGTTACAGACTCCAACCCATGCCTGCGCTTCAGATAAGGATGCACCATATCGCCTTGAATAGGCCCCGGGCGCACAATGGCTACCTGTACCACCAGATCGTAATAAGTGGCGGGCTTTAGTCGCGGCAGCATGTTGATCTGGGCCCGGGATTCCACCTGGAATACGCCCACGCTGTCGCCTGTTTGCAGCATGGCGTAAGTGTCCGGGTCTTCCTGGGGAATGTCCTGCATGTGAAACGGCCGCCCTAACTGGGCGCTGATCATCTCCAGAGCTTTGCGAATGGCGGTGAGTATGCCCAGCGCCAGTACGTCTACCTTCATTAACCCCAGGCTTTCCAGATCGTTTTTGTCCCACTGAATCACCGTGCGGTCGGCCATGGCGGCGTTTTCTATGGGCACCAATTCCGCCAGAGGGCCGGCGCTGATGACAAAACCGCCCACATGCTGGGACAGGTGGCGTGGAAAGCCCAGCAGGGTATTTACCAAGGTAAAAAACTGGTCAGCGACGTTTGGGTTGCGAGTCAGGTTCTTATCCAGTATCTGCTGGCGCCAGGGTGTGGCTTTGTCGCGCCAGTCGATGCCGTCAAGCAGTTGTTCTACCAGCAATGGGTCAAACCCCATGGCTTTGCCCACGTCGCGAATGGTGCTGCGCGGGCGATAACGGATAGCGGTGGCGGCTATGGCTGCGCGGTCGCGGCTGTAGCGCTGATAAATGTATTGAATCACTTCTTCGCGCCGCTGGTGCTCAAAATCGACGTCTATATCCGGTGGCTCGTTGCGGTCTTTGGAAATAAAACGCTCAAACAGCAGGTCGACTTTTGCCGGGTTCACTTCGGTAATGCCCAGGCAATAGCACACCGCAGAGTTAGCCGCTGAACCACGGCCTTGGCACAGAATGCCGCGGCCGCGGGCAAATGCGACTATGTCCTCAATGGTCAGGAAATAGTGCTCGTATTGCATCTCCGAAATCAGCCCCAGCTCTTTGTGAATCAGCGCCTGCACCTGTAGCGGTGTGCCGTCCGGGTAGCGCCGGCGTTCGCCTTCGCGGGTCAGTTGCAGCAAATAACCGGCGGCGCTGGTGCCGGCTGGCACCAGATCGGGCGGGTACTCATAGCGCAGGCTGCCGGGTTCAAACGTGCATTGCCGGGCGATCACCTGAGTTTGCTGCAGCCACGCGGCGGGAAACAGACGCTGTAATACCGCAACGGGGCGCAGGTAACGTTCACCGTTTTGAAACAGACAATGGCCGGCGCTTTCCAGATTGGTGTGGTTGCGCAGGGCAGTGAGTACATCCTGCAGGGGCTGGCGTTTGCGGCAATGCATGTGCACGTCGCCACTGGCGGTGATAGGGCAGCGTAATTCCCCGGCCAGCCAGCGTATGCGGGCCAGCTGTAGTTCTTCAGCGGATTCCAGAGTGCGTGAGGCTGCTAGCCACAGCCGCCGGTCAAACAATCGCAGCAGCCATTCACCCGCCGTTAGCGCTTGCTGGCTGTCGGCGCTGGCCAATGTTGGCGGTAACCACAAACACAGGCAGTCGTCCAGCGCGTGTACTTCCAGGTCACGGTAATACAGCTGGTACTGGCCTTTTTCCGCACGCCGCCGGGCGCTGGTGATCAGCTGGCACAGTTGGCCATAGCCTTTGCGGGTACGCGCCAGCAGTATGAAGCGGGGCGTGCAGGCCCCAGGCGGTGCGTCGCTCAATTCAAACCAGCTGCCGGTAATGAGTTTTACCGGGCTGTTTTTAAGCGCCGCCCAGGCGCGGGGAATACCAGCCACCGAGCAGGCATCGGTAATGGCCAGGGCGCTATAACCCAGCCCTGCGGCTTGTTCTGCCAGCTCATGGGGATGCGAGGCGCCGGTCAGAAAACTGAAGTTGCTGAAGCAGTGCAGCTCGGCGTAGCTTTCATGGCTTTCACCACTTATATAACTTTCAGACTGCATCAGCCAAACCACCCGTGTATGTGCCAGCCCTGACTGGCATCCCGAAATACCCAAGCCAACTGGCCGCTGGGTAATTGAGCGATGTAATAATCCCGCTGTACCCTTTGGCCATCCCACCATCCGCCACTGATGCGTTCCGGGCCGGAAAACCAGGCCTGCGGCTTAGTGTGTAACGGCTGAGGTTTATGCATCAGCCACAGCGGGCGGCAAGGTAACGGATTCTCCGCAGCGCTGGCTTTGCGCTGTTTGCGTTGTACATCGGCACTGGCCCAGGCCTGCTCAGGGCGGTGATCAGCGTGTGGCGCCAGCTGTTGCAACGCGCCGTCGCCCAGCCGGGCCTGCAGGCGGCTGATCAGCGTGTGCCAGGCTTCGTTCATATCTTGGGTTTCGCCCAACAAATCCTGTCCGCTGGCGGCTTCACGCCCAATAAAGCGTTTTACCAGCAATACCAGTGACACCACCGGAGCTTGCAAAGGCTGTTGTTCAAAGCGTAGGCGAATCAAATTCAGAAAAGCCTCCGCCCGATGCTCCGGGCCGGACGTGCGTATGTGCAGGCGGGTGGGTTCTGTGTAGCGATAGCACAACAACAAATTCAGACTGTCGGTTTCCTGCTGGCGCCAGCACAGATCTTCTTCCAGCTCGCTCAATATGCGCTGCAACGGAAACAGCAGTCCCTGGGAATGTTCGATGTCTTCGACAAAATCCGCTTGCTGGCGAAACCGGTGCGGGGGCTGCCAGGGCGTTTGTGGGTCTGGACGTGACCCTTGTATTTTTTGACTGTGAGCCAGAATTTTCGGGCCCAGCCGTCGCGCCAGTTCGGCTGCGGGCAGGGCGAACAGGTCGCCCAGTGTATTCAGGCCTAACCGCTGCAGGCGGGTGCAGGCCTGGGCATCAAACTCTGCTGCCGGCAGTAGCAGCTGATCCAGCAGACGCTGCATGTGGCCCTGGTCGGCGCTGCATTCACCTTTGCCGGTGCGGGCAATCAGCCTTGCTGCCAGCGGGGTGTGACCAATGCCCAGCCAGGCCGTCAGGCGGCGTTCGTTCAAGCCTTGCTCTATGGTTTCCCACACCGCCGGCAAACCACCGTACAGCTTTTGCAGACTGCCGATTTCAGCCAGCAGGCCATCCGGCGGCACCAGGGTAATGTGGGCGGCGCAGCGGTACAGCCAGCGGGCCTGGTCTTGCAGTACCCGGGCTTCCTGCTGCGGATCGGTACGGACCATCGCCAGATCTGCCACCAGGCTAAGCGCGGTTTTCAGCCGCATGCCGGGCTGCACGCCTTGGCTGCTGGCCTGAGCGCAGGCCTGAAGTACCTTCTGGCCAGAGGCGTCCACAATCACCAGCGCTGCGTCCTGCTTTCGGGAGCGGCGGATATGGTCCAGCAATAACTGAGGAAAATGCAGATGTAACCACAGCATAAAGGGTTACCGGGCCGGCCTGGGCCAGGGACCCTTAACCACGCGGCTGGTTTCGGCCACGGCCCGGCCAGCCCGCTGCGGTAACGGCAGCTCGCAGTGCTGGCCCGGCCAGCTGCCACGGCGTTTGAGTATTTGCACCTGCAGGCATTGATTGGCGTCTGGCTGCAACTCAAGGCGCAGAGCCGCTGGCGAATTTTGCGCGGCATGGCAGCGTTCGCGAAACAATACGCACACGTTGCTGCCGGCTTCAGCGGCCAGCTGCAAGCGCCGCACATCCCGCAACGCCAGCTTGCCGGGCCAGGCCATAACCAGCCCGGTGACCGGTGAGCGCAGGCAGTTTTCCAAAGTCCATAAAAAATCGCCGCTGTCCTGGGTGTGAATCACCACTACTTGGTCAAGATCAACCCCTTCACGCACCAGTGCCGGGGCATAGGGAATGTGCGGCGGGTTCAGCCAGAATACGGTTTTTCCGCTATGGGTCAGGCGCTGCATCAGTGGCAGAAGCAAATGCAGCTCGCCAATGCCGGGCGTGTCCAGCAGGCATTCACTGAGTGCTCCCCGCGGCCAGCCCAGCCCGCCCAGCTGGTTATCCAGCGCTTGGTAACCGGTAGATTCTGCCAGTTGACTGGTGTGAGCAGGCTGATGGCCCTGCCAGACACGGGCGCTTTGCTTCAGGGCGGATAGAAGTTCATTCATGGCTAAATCTCGAAGTACTGTTTAAATATACAGTATTCCGAACAGGGCCAGATTTCAACCGCCAGGATTAAGAATTCGAATGACAGGATCACCGTTTACAGTGGTAGCCTTAGCGTAAAATGAAAACTGGAAAGGTAATTTTATGGCAGTGATTGCAGGTGTCGACCTCGCCTGGCAGGGCAATCGCAACCCTACGGCTATTGCGGTAGGGTACGTGGCCGATGGCGCTATAGCGGTAACCAGCGTGTTTGAAAACCTTCACGGTTTTGACGCCGTTGCCAGCGCCCTAGATTCTGTTGAGGGTCTTCACGGCGTGGCGGTAGACGGCCCACTCATTATTCGTAACCCGAGCGGGCAGCGGCCCTGTGAGCGCGGTATTGCGGTGGCTTATGGTGCGCGGAAGGCGTCTTGCCACGCTTGCAATCTGACTCTGTTCCCCGCTTCCAACGGTGTGTTGTTAGGAGATCATTTGCACGCAGCCGGCTTTGGCCATGCAGCTGCACCCGGGCAAAAGTGGCAGCTGGAGTGTTATCCCCACCCTGCACTGATCGAAATATTTCAGCTTCCTGAGCGGCTACTTTATAAAAAAGGCCAGGTAGCGGATAAGCGCCAGGGCCAGGCCCGGCTTGCCAGTTTGCTGCTTAGCCTGGCGCAGTCCCAAAGAATGATGTTGACCATAGGCCCGTTATTTTTACCCTATTTTGATACCCAGCGTATTCAGTCTTTACGTGGCGCAGCTCTGAAGCATAACGAAGACGTTCTGGATGCGATTGTTTGCCTGTATATTGCGGCTTTGTACCAGGCTGGGAGCAGTGAACGGGTATTCGGCTGCACGGAACACGGCTACATCTACGTGCCCCAGGGCGCATGCTGAATAAAGAGGCTTTATGAACGAACTGACCGAAACCAACATTGAATGCCCCTACTGCGGTGAGTCTATTGAGGTGCTGATCAACCCTGAAGATGCGCAGCAATCATACATCGAGGACTGTCAGGTGTGCTGTAAGCCGATCACCTTTGTGGTGACAGAGGCAAACAACGGTGACTTGTCGGTGGCCGTGTACAGCGAGAATGACACTTATTGAGCTTTAAGGTGCATGATCAGTAATGCTAAACGAGGCGCTAGCAATGATTGACGATTGGGTGCGTCCTCGCCGATAGTTGATTTTACAAATCATTCACTTTAACTGGACCTTGCTGATGATAGACGACGATACATTGACCGCACTGAAAACCGCTTTTACCTTTATGCCGCAGCCGGTAGAAGTAAACCGTTACGATTACGGTGACGATGCCGACAGGGTGCTGGCGCAGGTAAATTTTGTGCGTGAAGTGCTGGCCCACCACGGTATAGACCCGGACGAAGTGGCTGGTGACATCAATCCTGAATCGTCGCCGAACTCCTGCTACTAGGGTTGCGCGGGCTTAATCGGCCAAGCCAGGTGGCCGGCCATTTGTCACTGCCAATACCCGGATATAAGCGCCGTGCTGGATTAGTTGCGGATGTACTGGCAAATGGCTATTGGTTTTCGCACCCGATAGTTGTCCAATACATTCCTTACCGCCAACACACACAGATTCCGCAATAACCGGGTGATAAAAATACGCATGTTTCATGAGCTGAGTTTAGGCGGAATGCTGTTCAGCCCTTTGGTGGTGCTGGGGCCGTTGGCGTTTTTGATGACCATGGCCACTCGTTGGGTTCTGCACCGGCTGCGCTTGCGGCGTTATATCTGGAAAGATGCCTGGTTCGATGTGGGGCTTTTTGTGTGTTATCTGGCGCTGACAATTTACTGGGTGGGAGACTGAAGCGGACTTATGGGAAAATTATTGCGTGTTGGGGTTACTCTGCTGGTGGTTGTTGCGGCCATACTGGCCGGCAACTGGATATGGAACCACTATTTGCATTCGCCCTGGACCCGCGATGGCCGTATTCGCGCAGATGTTATTACCGTAGCGCCCGACGTATCCGGCTGGGTAACCCGCCTTGAAGTAAGCAACAATCAGCCGGTTAACAAGGGCGACTTGCTGTTTGTGATTGATGAATCCCGCTATCAGGCCAAAATTGCCGAAGCCGGCGCTTATCTGGCGCAAAAGCGCAGCGCCTGGGAACTGGCTCAGCATCAGTATCAGCGCCGCGAAGGCTTGAGCGGCCGCCAGACGATCAACGACGAGAATCTGGAAACCTACCGCATTCAAACCGAGTCAGCCAAAGCCAGTTACGAGTTGGCTCAGGCTGAGCTGGCAACGGCCCGTATTGACCTTCAGCGCACCCGGGTAATGGCGCCTGAAACCGGCACTGTTAGCAATCTCAATCTAAGCGCAGGCAACTACGTGAACCAGGGCCAGCCGGTGGTGTCTCTGGTGGAGAAAAGCTCGTTTTACGTGACCGGTTACTTTGAAGAAACCAAGCTTCAGAAAATTTACGTCGGCCAGAGTGCCCGGGTAACACTGATGAGCGGCGGTGAAATGCAGGGCAAGGTCACCAGTATTGCCCAAGGCATTGCCGACACCAGCGTTAGTAGCAACGGCCAGTTGTTGCCACAAGTGCAGCAGGCGGTGAACTGGGTACGCCTGGCCCAGCGCATCCCGGTGGATATCACTCTGGACTCACTGCCGCCAGGCCTCAATCTTAGCGCCGGTATGACGGTTTCAATCTATCTCGACACCGATCAGTAATATGCAGCTACACCCCTGGCTGGCAAAGTTGCTGATGCCCGACAAGCACGCGGTGATTTTCGCCATCAAAGGCCTTATCGCCATGGCCATGGCGCTGTTCACCTCCATGTATCTGGGGTTGGAGCGACCTTACTGGGCCCTGGTCGCAGCTATTTTTCTACAGATCCGTCCGGAAAGCGGGATGGTGATCGAAAAAGCCGTGTGCCTGATTCTGGGATCACTGCTGGGGGGTGCTGTAGGCATCCTCATACTCGCGCTGCTGATACCTTACCCGCTGCTGGCACTGGCCAGTCTGGCGTTGTGGGTGAGCCTGAATTCCGCGGCTGCGGCCATGGTGCACAGCAAAAACTTTATTTATGCCTTTGCCATGGCCGGCATGACCGCTGCTTTGGTGGTGATTCTGGTGATGGCCAACGCCGAGGCCGCCAGCAGCAAGGCAGTGTTTGATATTGCCCAGGCTCGTATCAGTGAAATAACCGTGGGCGCGGTGTGTGCCATGTTGGTCAGCAAGCTGCTGTGGCCAATGATGGTGAAAGACCAGATGCGCGACGACGCCCGCACGGTGATTAACAGAACCCTGGAAAATCTGACCTTCGAGCTGGACCCTCAAAGCTCCCACGATCAGCGCCACCACAGCGCCGAGCAGATTCTGGAAACCCTGGTTGCGCTGGCAGACGACTCCAGCGCCGTGGTGTATGAAAGCCCGGAGGGTCCGGGGCGCAGCCGGGCTGCTAATCTGCTCAGCAACAAGGTGCTGTCGCTGGTAGCGCTGACCCAGATTCTCGGCCGTTTTCATCGTAATCACGATGACCTGCTGTCGCCAGCGTTTCGCCAGATGCTGGATACCATGCGCACCCATTTCCGCCTGGTTGCTGCGACCGACAACTATGAAGAAGCTTACCGCCTGGCGCAGGCATTGCGGCGACTGCTGCTGGAGCAGCGCTCTGCGTTTGTAGACGAGTCCGCCATTGTTACCCGTCTGGCAGGCACGGCCCTAGAACTGGCGTCAGATCTGGCCGTGGTGTTGCGGGCTTACAACGCTCTGGAAAATCCAGACAGTACACTGTTGAAAGCTCCCAAACTGTCTACTCATCGGGACCCTCTGTTTGGCGCCATCAACGGTTTTCGTACGGGCATGGTGTTTCTGTTTGGTGCCACCGTCTGGGTGACCACCGCCAGCCCCTCGGCCATTTTGATGATGATTATGCCGGTTGTTTTTTCGGTCACTTTTGCGCGCTTTTCTTTGGCCTTTTTGAAGGTGTTTCTCCGTCGCCTGCTATTGGGTGTGGCGGTCTCGGTACCGGTGGCGCTGGTGTTCGGGCTGGCACTGCTGTCACAAAGCAGCGGGGATTTTGAAATTCTGATATTAGTATTGGCCGGGCCTTATTATATTGGTCTAGTGGCGCTGGCCAGCCGCGAAACTTTGCCTTACGGCCTGGGTTTTTGCATTCCCTTTGCGTTGATCATCCAGCCTGGCAACAATATGACATTTAACGCCGCAGATGCCGCCAACAATGCTCTCGGCTTGTTGGTCGGTATTGGTGCGCTCTATTGGATATTTCAGCTGATTGCGCCGCCCGATAGCCAGCTGATGAAGCGGCGACTGTTGCACGCAACGGCACGAGATCTGGTGGATATAAACAACCATCCCACGCCGGAACGCTGGTACAACGGCCGCATGGGCGAGCGCCTGCTGCGGTTGGCCAATTACGATCAGGAAAATAAACGCAGCGAACGCTTTATGACGGATCTGGGTTTTACCGGCCTTAACCTGGGGCACACATCCATACGCTTGCGCAAACTGGTTCATAAACGGCGTGGACCGTTGGTAGATGCCGAATTGCGTAATTGGCAGCAGGTGCTGGCAGACACCTACCTAATGAGTTCTCGTGGCGAATTCAATCCCGGGTTCCGAGAAGCCAGCGATCGTTTGTTGCAGGCTGTACATTCGGTGGACTTGCCAGATCAACAAACGGTTGTTATCGAGGGTATGTTCGAGCGTATCGCGCTCACATTTGAACGTACGGCGCACACCGTAGCGAGTCTGTCAAAATCCTGAAGGAAATGTAAATGCCAGTAACAATAGTAATGGCCATTGGTTGGGTCATTGTCGTTATGATGATACTTGCTCTGGTGACAGGTCGGGTCATGGCAGGTGGTCTGCGCGCAAAATACTATTCACGGACCAACGAGCCACGGCAGTATTACGGTTATCTTTTTGCTTATGGCGTCATAGCCTGTGCAATCTTTTATAGTTATTAAAAGCCCATGGCCGATGACGTACTACGCCTGGGATCTGCGCCACCGTAAAGCGTACCGTCTTCGCCAATCATAATGCTCTGAATAGCGCCCATGGCCGAGTCTGTGACCACTGTGTGACCTTTGCTTTCCAGCAGTTTCACGGTGTCTGCACTAATACCTTGCTCTACACGAATCTGATCTGGCAACCATTGGTGATGAATGCGCGGCACACTGACCGCGCTTTGTATGTTCATACCGTGGTCAATCACGTTCATGATCACCTGCAGGGTCGTAGTTATGATGCGCGAGCCGCCAGGGCTGCCGGTCACCAGAAAGTTGCGGCCGTCTTTACGCACCACGGTAGGCGACATGGAGCTCAGCATGCGTTTGCCGGGTTCGATCTTGTTGGCCGCGCCGCCTATCAGACCGTAAGCGTTGGGCACGCCTGGCTTGGCACTGAAATCGTCCATTTCGTTATTCAGTAAAAAACCGGCGCCGGCCACCGTAATGCCTGAGCCGTAACTGAAGTTGATGGTGTAAGTGTTTGAGACCGCATTACCCCAGCGATCGACTACTGAAAAGTGAGTGGTTTCCGGGCTTTCATAGGCTGCCGGCTGCCCCGGTTTTATCTCGCTGGCCGGGCGGGTTTTGTCCGCCCTAATCGTGCCGCGCAATTCTTCTGCATAGCCTTTGCTGATTAATCCCGCCACCGGCACATCCACAAAGTCGGTATCGCCGAGATATTGCGTGCGGTCTGCGTAGGCCAGTTTCATAGCTTCGGCCATGTGATGTATGGCACTGGCGGAATTGTGGCCGAATTCCGCGATGGGAAACCCTTCTAGAATATTCAGAATCTGCACGATATGAACGCCGCCGGAGGAGGGCGGCGACATGGAGTAAATGTCATATCCGCGATAAGTGCCGTGTACCGGTGTGCGGACGGCAGGCTTGTAGCCGACCAGATCAGCCTCGGTAATCAGGCCGTCGTGCCGGGCCATTTCTTCAGCAATCAGGCGCGCAGTTTCGCCTTTGTAAAAGCCGTCAGTGCCCTGGTCTGCAATGCGCTGTAAGGTGGTGGCCAGCTCCGGCTGGCGAAAGCGTTCACCGGGCTGCCAGGCTGAACCGTCTTCTTTATAAAAGGTTTCCAGGGTAGCAGGCCAGCGGGTCATGCGATCGCGGGCCTGCTCCAGCCCTTCGCTGAAGCGCCGCGGCACAATAAAGCCGTCGCTGGCTAGTTTAATGGCCGGCGCCAAAGCCTGCTTCAGGCTGATGCTGCCGTGGCGTTCCAGGGCCAGAGCCAGCCCGGCCACCGTGCCGGGCACGCCTGCAGCTTTGTGGGTAAAACGGCTGCGGTTCTGCACCACTTTGCCGTCTTCATCCAGAAACAAATCTTCGGTGGCTGCTGCTGGCGCGGTTTCGCGGTAATCAATGGCTTCCGGCACGGCGCCATCCCCCGGTGCTATCAGCATAAAACCACCGCCGCCAATATTACCGGAGCGGGGTTGGGTAACGGCCAGGGCGAAGCCGGCTGTGACCGCGGCATCCACTGCATTACCGCCGTCTTTTAATACCTGCAGCGCGACGTCGGTGGCCAGGGTGTGGCTGGTAGACACCATGCCCTGGGTAGCGGTTACTGGGTTAAAGCGTTCGCCCTCCAGAATGGCATCGGCGTGGGCGCCGTAGCTGATAACCAGGGCGGTGCTGATAACCATCAACCTGGTACTGATAGCCATCAATCTCTTACTGTTAACAGAAGCACTCAGAAGGTTGGCTTTTAATCGCCCTGAGCGGGTGTTTGAGCCTGTTTCTGAATCGGGTGCCTGTAGGTGGCTGTGCATGCGTTAGCTCCTCGTTTCCAACGTTCAGATAAGCTATCATAGCCCGTCATTTTCATTGGTGCGTAATGCCGTTAGCTTAATTTCAGGTTGCGGCTTTCCCCCGACGTATCCGCTTTCCCGCGTTTGAGTTAAGGAAAGGCTTTCATGGAGCATACCTACCGTCTTGTGATTTCCTGCCCGGACGGGGTGGGAATTGTCGCTAAGGTGAGTAATTTTTTGTCCACCTACAACGGCTGGATAACCGAAGCAAGCCACCACTCTGATACCCACAGTGGCTGGTTTTTTATGCGTCACGAAATCAAGGCTAACTCGATTCCCTTTGGCCTGGAACAGTTTCGCGCAGCGTTTGAGCCTATCGCCCGCGAGTTCAACATGAACTGGCGCATCACCGATTCGGCGCAGCCGAAAAAAGTGGTGCTGATGTGCAGCAAGGAATCTCACTGCGTGGCCGATCTGCTGCACCGCTGGCAAAGCAAAGAACTGAACGTCGAAATTGTGGCGGTGGTGTCCAACCATGACGATCTGCGCCGCATGGTGGAATGGCACGACATCCCTTACCACCACGTGCCGGTAAGCAAAGACAATCGCGAAGAAGCCTTTGCCCACATTGAAGACCTGTTCGAGCAGTACCAGGTCGATGTGGTGGTGCTGGCGCGCTACATGCAGGTTCTGCCGCCGGAACTGTGCGCCAAATACGCGGGTAAGGTGATCAATATTCACCATAGCTTTTTGCCTTCGTTCGCCGGCGCCCGGCCTTATCACCAGGCTTATAGCCGCGGCGTGAAGCTCATCGGAGCTACCTGCCATTACGTGACTCAGGATCTGGACGAAGGCCCGATCATCGAGCAGTCGGTGATTCGCATCACCCACCGCGATACTACCGACGACATGGTGCGCCTGGGCAAAGATGTGGAAAAAAGTGTGTTGGCTCGCGGTTTGCGCTCGCATATTGAAGACCGCGTGATCACCCACGAAAACAAGACCGTGGTGTTTGATTAACAGTCGCCCTTAAAGCCCCGGGAAGGGTGCCTGTGTGGTACACTGCGCGGCTTATTAAAGAACTCATTGACGGGGCCAGAATCGGGCCCTGATACGATTTTCAGTTAACGCAAAGGAACCTTTCTCGATGGGTGAGTTAGCCAAAGAGATCCTGCCGGTAAATATTGAAGACGAGTTGAAGCAGTCCTACCTGGATTACGCCATGAGCGTGATTGTGGGCCGGGCACTTCCGGATGTGCGCGACGGCCTGAAGCCGGTACATCGCCGCGTACTGTTCGCCATGTCGGTGTTGAACAACGACTGGAACAAAGCCTATAAAAAGTCCGCCCGTGTGGTGGGTGACGTTATTGGTAAATACCACCCGCACGGTGACTCTGCGGTTTACGACACCATCGTACGCATGGCTCAGCCGTTTTCGCTGCGCTACCCGCTGGTAGACGGCCAGGGTAACTTTGGTTCCATCGACGGCGACAACGCTGCGGCCATGCGTTACACCGAAATCCGCATGAAGAAGATCGCCCACTCCCTGCTGGCCGATCTGGACAAAGAAACCGTCGATTATGTGCCCAACTACGATGGCACCGAGCAGATTCCGGTGGTCATGCCTACCCGTGTGCCCAACCTGCTGATCAACGGCTCGTCTGGTATTGCCGTGGGTATGGCCACCAATATTCCGCCCCACAACCTCACTGAGGTGGTGAAAGGCTGTTTGGCGCTGATTGATGATCCAGACTTAAGCATTGACCAATTGATGGAGTTCATCCCCGGTCCGGATTTCCCCACCGAGGGCATCATCAACGGTCGCGCGGGCATAGTTGAGGCGTATCGCACCGGCCGTGGCCGCGTGTACATTCGCGCCCGCCACGAAGTCGAGCACGACGCCAAGACCAAACGCGACGCGGTGATCATCACCGAACTGCCGTATCAGCTGAACAAATCACGGTTGATCGAGAAAATCGCCGAGCTGGTGAAAGAAAAGCGCCTGGAAGGCATCACCGAGCTGCGTGACGAGTCCAACAAGGAAGGCATTCGCGTTGTTATCGAATTGCGCCGCGGTGAGAATCCGGACGTGATCATTAACAACCTGTTCAAACAGACCCAGCTTGAAACCGTGTTCGGTATCAACATGGTGGCGCTGATTGACGGCGAGCCGCGCATCCTTAATTTGAAGGAAATGCTGGACGCCTTCATACGTCACCGTCGTGAAGTGGTTACCCGCCGGACGATTTTTGAGCTTCGCAAAGCTCGCGAGCGTGGTCATATTCTTGAAGGCCTGGCAGTTGCACTGGCCAATATTGACGAGATCATCGCTCTGATCAAAGCCTCGCCTTCGGCCGCTGAAGCCAAGGAAAAGTTGATTGCCCAGGGTTGGGGATCCGAAGACGTGATGGCCATGCTGGAGCGCGCTGGCAAAGATGCCTGCCGTCCGGACGATCTTCCGGAAATTTATGGTTTGCGCAATGGCAAATATCATCTGTCGCCAGAACAGGCCCAGGCGATTCTGGACCTGCGCCTGCACCGCCTGACCGGTCTGGAAACCGAAAAGCTGCAAAACGAATACCGCGAAATTCTGGAGCGTATTGCCGACCTGTTGGACATTCTGGGTAACCCGGAGCGCCTTATGCAGGTTATTCGCGACGAACTGCAAGCCATTGTGGAAGAGTTTGGTGACGAGCGCCGCACCGAAATTACCAGTTCCCGCCGCGATTTAACCGTGGCCGATCTGATTGATGAAGAAGAGCTGGTAGTGACCATTTCCCACAGCGGCTACGCCAAGACGCAAGCGGTGGAAGATTATCAGGCCCAGCGCCGTGGCGGCCGTGGTAAAGCGGCGACCTCTATGAAAGACGAAGATTTCGTCGAAAAACTGCTGGTGGCCAACTCCCACGATACGATTCTGTGTTTCTCTAACCGTGGAAAGGTCTACTGGTTGCGGGTGTTTGAAATTCCGCGCGCCAGCCGTGCGTCACGGGGCCGCCCGATGGTGAATATTCTGCCACTGGACGAGGGTGAACGTATTACCACCTTCCTGCCGGTTCGGGACTACCCGGAAGATCAGTTTGTGTTGATGGCAACGTCAGCCGGTGTGGTTAAAAAGACCCCGCTGCCGAACTTCTCCCGCCCACGCAGCAGCGGTCTGATTGCGTTGTCGCTGGACGAAGGCGATACCCTGATTGGCGCGGCGATCACCGACGGCAGCGCTGAAATCATGCTGTTCTCCACCGCGGGTAAAGCCGTACGCTTTAAAGAAGACGCGGTGCGTCCGATGAGCCGCACCGCAAGGGGTGTACGCGGCATCCGTATGGCCAAAGGCCATCACGTGGTGTCGTTGATCATTCCACAGGATAACGCCGTATTACTGATGGCCAGTGAACACGGCTACGGTAAACGCACCAACCTGGACGAATTCCCCACTTACGGTCGCGGCAGCCAGGGCGTTATCGCCATGCAGTGTTCTGATCGTAACGGCAACCTGGTAACAGCATTGCAACTGTTCGACGGCGACGAAATGATGCTGATCTCGGACAAGGGCACGCTGGTTCGTACCCGCACCGATGAAGTCTCTGTGCTCAGCCGCAACACCCAGGGTGTGCGCCTGATCAAGCTCAGCCAGGAAGACGAACGCCTGGTGGGTGTAGAGCGTATTGCGGAAACCGACGCCGAAGAGATTACCGATGAAAATGCCAGCGGCGAAAGCACCGAGGTTGAAGGTGTTTCAGGCGACGGTAGCGATGTTCAAGCAGGCAGCGAAACGCTTGACGGCAACAGCACCGATGCAGACGATAATGGCGACGCGGATGCCGGCGACGAATAAGTCGCCGCAGCCGGCACACTGAACCAGCAAGACGCGAGAGACCAGAGCAACATGAGCAGGGCGTATAATTTTTGTGCAGGCCCGGCAACTTTGCCGGAACAGGTGCTGCGACAGGCGCGGGACGAAATGCTTGATTGGCGCGGTACCGGCATGTCGGTGATGGAAATGAGTCATCGCAGCGACGAGTTTGTTGAAATCGCTGAAACTGCCGAACAGGATGTGCGTGATCTGGCTGGCGTATCAGACGATTACGCCGTTCTGTTCATGCAGGGTGGTGCCTCCAGCCAGTTTGCTACTGTGCCCCTGAATCTGCTGGGTAACTCGGCCTCCGCTGATTACGTGAACACCGGTATCTGGTCTGAAAAAGCCATCGCTGAAGCACGCCGTTACGGTGACGTGAACGTGGTGGCGAGTTCTGCCGAGTGCGGTTTTACCACCGTGCCGGATCAGGCCGGCTGGAAAACCCGTGCCGATGCCGCTTACCTGCATTACACGCCCAATGAAACCATCGGTGGCCTGGAGTTTGATTTTGTTCCCGACAGCGGCAAGGTGCCGCTGGTTGCGGACATGTCATCCACCATGTTGTCACGCCCCGTAGACGTCTCGAAATTTGGACTGATTTACGCCGGCGCGCAGAAAAACATCGGTCCTTCCGGCCTTGTGGTTGTCATCATTCGCAAAGATTTGCTGGGTAAAGCCCACGCAAAAACTCCGACCATGATGAACTATCAGGTGATGGCCGATAACGCCTCTATGTTCAACACGCCGGCGACTTATTCCTGGTACCTGGCGGGTCTGGTTTTCAAGTGGTTGAAAGATCAGGGCGGCGTAAGCGCCATAGGCGAGCTCAACGCCCGCAAGGCGAAAAAGCTGTACCACTTTATTGATACCAACCCGTTCTACGCCAACCCGATCGACCCGCGCTTCCGTTCCTGGATGAACGTGCCCTTCATCCTTGCAGATGAAGCGCTAAACAGTGCTTTCCTGAAAGGTGCCGATGAGCGCCAGTTGCTGAACCTGAAAGGTCACCGGTCAGTAGGCGGCATGCGTGCCAGCATTTACAACGCCATGCCGGAAGCTGGCGTAGACGCACTGATCGCCTATATGGCGGAATTTGCCAGGGAGCGCGGTTAACCATGAGCGATGAGCAAGCTCGATTGGCGGAACTGCGCGATGAAATAGACAGTATTGATCAGCAGATCATGAAGCTGATTAGTGCCCGTGCCCGCTGCGCCCAAGAGGTGGCCCGTGTAAAAATGGCCGCCAATCCGGGGCAAGACGTGGTGTATTACCGACCGGAACGCGAAGCGCAGGTACTGCGCCGTATTATGGAGCAGAACCCGGGGCCATTGCCCGGCGAGGAAATGGCGCGCTTGTTCCGCGAAATTATGTCGGTGTGCCTGGCCCTTGAAAAACCTTTGCACATTGCCTTTTTGGGGCCATTGGGTACTTTTACCCAGGCCGCTGCGCTCAAGCACTTTGGCCACTCGGTGGTGAGCGTGCCCATGCCGGCCATTGATGCGGTGTTCCGCGAAGTGGAGTCCGGGGCTGCGCACTACGGCGTGGTGCCGGTTGAGAATTCTACCGAAGGCATGATCAACCACACTCTGGATATGTTCATGTCGTCGCCGTTAAAAATCTGCGGCGAAGTGCAACTGCGCATTCACCACCACCTGATGGTGTCGCCGCAGCACGATGGCCTGGAAATTACCCGAATTTACTCGCACCAGCAGTCCTTTGCCCAATGCCGCCAGTGGCTGGATACCCACCGCTACGGCATCGAGCGTATCACCGTTTCCAGCAATGCCGAGGCGGCGCGTCGTGCCGCAGCAGAGCCTGGCACGGCCGCCATTGCCGGCGACATGGCGGCAGAGCTTTACGGTTTGATCAAGCTGGCTAACAGTATTGAAGACCGGCCCGACAACACCACCCGTTTTCTGATTATCGGCCGCGAAGCGGTTACCCCCAGCGGGCACGATAAAACGTCGGTGCTGGTGTCTATGCGCAATAAGCCGGGCGCCTTGTATCAGTTGTTAGAGCCGTTTCACAGCCACGGCATCAGCTTGACTCGCATTGAAACCCGGCCCTCGCAAACGGGTACCTGGGCCTATGTGTTCTACATCGACTTTGAAGGCCATATGGACGACGAGCCCGCCCGCAAAGTATTGGCCGAAGTGGATGCAGAAGCGGTAGAACTCAAGCGCTTGGGCTCTTACCCTATTGGTGTGCTTTAACCCGCTTTAAGGATAAATCATGGCAATTGATTACCAGAGTCTTGCAGTATCCGGTGTTCAGGCGTTGTCGCCTTACCAGCCAGGCAAACCCATTGCAGAATTAGCGCGGGAACTGGGACTGAATCCGGCTGACATCATCAAGCTGGCCAGCAACGAAAATCCGCTGGGCCCCAGCCAAAAAGCCGTACAGGCCGCGCAACAGACGATGGGCGAGCTGTGCTTGTACCCAGACGGAAACGGCTTTGATCTGAAGCAGGCCCTGGCTAAGCGTTTTGCTGTCGAGACGTCACAACTGACTTTGGGCAATGGCTCTAACGATCTGCTGGAAGTGGTCGCCCGTTGTTTCGCCAGTGCGGATGACGAAGTGATTTATTCCCAGTACGCCTTTGCTGTTTACCCGATTGTGACCCAAGCGATTGGCGCTCGGGGCGTGTGCGTTCCAGCGCAAGACTGGGGGCATGATCTGGATGCCATGGCAGCGGCCATTACCGATCGCACAAAACTGATTTTTGTGGCCAACCCCAACAACCCTACAGGCACGGTGCACGGCGCTAAAGCTTTGAAAGCGTTTATGGGCGAAGTGCCTGCGCGGGTGCTAGTGGTGCTAGACGAAGCCTACTGCGAATACATGCAGGGCGAGGATGCCGCTGACGGCTTGGTGCTGTTGCCCGATTATCCCAATCTAATTGTGTGCCGCACTTTTTCCAAAGCTTGGGGCCTGGCGGCGCTGCGCATTGGTTACAGCATCAGTTCTGCGGCCATTGCCAACATTCTTAACCGGGTGCGTCAGCCGTTCAATGTGGGTAGCGTGTCTTTGGCAGCGGCTACGGCGGTGTTGAGCGACGAAGCTTATCTTAATGAAGCACGCAGGGTGAACAGTGATGGTCTGGCTCAGCTTAGCGCTGCGTTTGATGCCATGGGACTGTCGTATATTCCATCTACCGCCAACTTTATCGCGGTAGACGTGGGTGAGCAGGCGCTGGGTGTCTATCAGGCGCTTTTGGCTCACGGCGTGATCGTGCGCCCCGTTGCCGGTTACGGCATGCCGCGACACCTGCGGGTGTCGGTGGGCCTTGCGAAAGAAAACGCGCGCTTTATTGAAGCTTTATCACAAGTTCTGATGACGTCCGGGCAGGGCGCTTAATATGCCCATAGCTCAGCCTCTGTTTCAGCGTGTTGCGGTGATTGGCCTGGGGTTGATCGGCGGCTCGCTGGCTGCGGCCCTGCGCGAAAACAAACTGGCGGAAGAAGTGGTGGGTTTTGACACCCGCGCCGACGAACTGGCCCTGGGCGTAGAGCTGGGTGTGATCGCCTGCGCTGCAGAATCTGCCGCGCAGGCGGTCAGCGGCGCCGATCTAGTGGTGTTGGCAGTGCCCGTAAAAGCCACCCAGTCGGTGTTGCGGGAAATACAATCGGCGCTGAAGGTCGATGCCATTATTACCGATGTGGGCAGTACGAAAAGCGGATTTGTAAACGATGTGCGCGCAGTTTTGGGACACTTGCCGGCAACGGTGATACCAGGCCACCCCATTGCCGGCTCGGAGAAAAGCGGCATTCGGGCGGCGAATTCGCAGCTGTTCGCCAAACACAAAGTCATTTTGACGCCTGCGGATGATGCTTGCCCGCAAGCCTTGGGCAAAGTAACCGCCATGTGGCGCGCCTGCGATGCTAACGTGCTGACCATGGCCGCGGAGCATCATGACGAAGTGTTGGCAGCCACCAGCCATCTGCCTCATCTTATCGCGTTTTCCTTGGTGGACACCCTCGCCGGCGACGACCAGAATATGGATATATTTCGCTACGCGGCCGGCGGATTCCGTGATTTTACCCGCATCGCTGCCAGCGACCCGGTTATGTGGCGTGATATTTTTCTGTCAAATCGCGACGCTGTGCTGCTCACGATTGACCGGTTTACCCAAGATCTCGACCAGCTGCGTTCGGCCATTGCCGACCAGGATGGAGACACTCTGCTGCGGGTTTTCACTCGTGCCCGAGCTGCTCGCGAACACTTTTCAAAAATGCTCTCAGGACAGGCCTACGTGACTAACAATACAGAACATCAGGTGACCTTCCGGGCTCAGTCCGCTGGCCCAATTGTGGGAGATATTCGGGTGCCGGGCGACAAATCCATGTCGCACCGCTCCATCATGTTGGGTGCCTTGGCCGAGGGCATTACCGAAGTGAACGGCTTTCTGGAAGGCGAAGACAGCCTGGCCACGGTGCAAGCGTTTCGCGATATGGGTGTGACCATTGAAGGCCCCAATAATGGCTTCGTGCGCATTCACGGTGTTGGCATGAACGGCTTGCAGGCGCCGCGCGGGCCCATTTATCTGGGCAACTCCGGTACAGGCATGCGGCTGTTTTCTGGTTTGCTGGCAGCTCAGGCGTTTGACTCCGAACTGGTGGGTGACGCCAGCCTTACCAAGCGGCCGATGAGCCGGGTGGCCGACCCGCTGCGCGCCATGGGTGCGGTGATTGATACGGCCGAAGGCGGGCGGCCACCGCTGAAAATTCGCGGCGGCCAGCCACTGACCGGTATTCACTACGATATGCCGGTGGCCAGTGCCCAGGTAAAATCTTGCTTATTACTGGCCGGGTTATACGCCGATGGCGTCACGTCAGTCACCGAGCCTGCACCCACGCGTGACCATACCGAGCGCATGCTGGAGGGTTTTGGTTACCATGTGTATCGCGATGACGCGACCTCCAGCGTCAGCGGTGGCGGCAAGCTGGTTGCTTGCAATATTGATGTGCCGGCCGACATTTCGTCCGCGGCGTTTTTTCTGGTAGCTGGCAGTATCGCGCCAGGCTCTGACCTGACATTGCGTCACGTTGGCATGAACCCCACGCGTGTCGGGGTGATCAACATACTGAGGCTAATGGGTGCAAACATTGACGTGAGTAACGAGCGCGCCATTGGCGGCGAGCCGGTGGCGGATGTTCGCGTGCGTTACGCCCTACTAAAAGGCATCGATATTCCTGAAAGGGAAGTGCCGCTGGCCATTGACGAGTTTCCGGTGCTGTTCATCGCTGCTACCTTCGCCGAAGGCCGCACCACGCTGCGCGGCGCAGAAGAGTTGCGGGTTAAAGAAAGTGACCGTATTCAGGTAATGGCGGACGGTTTGGCAGCGGTTGGCGTTAAAACCACGGTCACCCCCGACGGCATCATTATTGACGGCGGCCAGACCATGACCGGCGGTACTGTTAACAGCCACGGCGATCATCGGATTGCCATGTCGTTTGCGGTGGCCTCACTGCGTGCAAAGGGCGAGATTGTCATTAACGACTGCGCCAACGTTGCAACGTCGTTTCCCGGTTTTGTCGAACTGGCGCAGCAAGTGGGTATGAATATCCAAAGCCAGGGAGATGCTTGATGGGTGAGCAGCCGGCAGTGGTTATTACGGTGGATGGCCCGGGTGGTTCCGGTAAAGGCACCATTACCCAAATGCTGGCTCGCAAGCTGGGCTGGCATCTGTTGGACAGCGGCGCTCTTTATCGTTTGACCGCATTGGCAGCCGAGCGCCAGGGCGTGGCGTTAGACAACGAACCCGCTCTGGTGGCGGTGGCTGCCAGTCTGGATGTCACTTTTGAACCCACACCTCCCGGGGAGTCTGCAAAAGTGTTGTTGGCCGGTGAGGATGTAAGCGCCGCGATCCGCACCGAACAATGCGGCAGCAACGCGTCCAAAGTGGCTGTGATGCAGTCGGTTCGGGACGCTTTGTTGCAGCGCCAGCGCGATTTTCGCAAGGCGCCAGGTCTTGTCGCCGACGGTCGCGATATGGGTACGGTGGTGTTCCCGGACGCCCCGGTAAAAATCTTTTTGACGGCCAGCGCTGAAGAGCGGGCACAACGTCGTTTCAGCCAGTTGCTGCAAGCCGGCGTCGATGTTAGTATTGCCAACGTTTTAGATGAGATACGGGTACGCGATGAACGAGATATGAATCGTTCAGCTGCCCCGCTTAAGCCCGCGGATGATGCGCAAGTCATTGATTCCACAGGGTTAAGCATAGAAGAAGTGTTGGGCAGGTGTATGGCAGCAGCAGGCCAGACCTGACGGCACTTCTTTGCCATTGGAAATCCGGGACAGCACAATCTGCCAGCCTCAGGCTGATTCCGGACTTAATTAACAGACCGTGTTGCTGGCGGCACGAGATACTTGCGTTGAACATATAGGACTCATAATGAGCGAAAGCTTTGCGGATCTTTTTGAAGAAAGCCTAAAAGAAATTGATATGCAGCCAGGTTCCATCGTCCAGGGAACCGTTGTTGATATCGATAGCGACTGGGTCACCGTTAACGCCGGACTGAAGTCCGAAGGCGTTATCCCCGCCTCCCAGTTCCTGAATGAAAAAGGCGAGATGGAAGTAGTCATAGGCGACGTTGTAGACGTAGCCCTTGAAGCAGTTGAAGATGGTTTCGGCGAAACCCGCCTATCCCGCGAAAAGGCCAAGCGTGCAGAAGCCTGGACAGTGCTTGAAAAGTCCTTCGCAGCGGAAGAAGTGGTTAAAGGTATTATTAACGGCAAGGTTAAGGGTGGTTTCACCGTTGATCTGGCTGGTATTCGTGCGTTCCTGCCGGGCTCACTGGTAGACGTTCGCCCGGTTCGCGACACCGCGCACCTGGAAAACAAAGAACTTGAGTTCAAGGTTATCAAGCTCGACCAGAAGCGTAACAACGTGGTTGTTTCACGTCGTGCCGTTCTGGAAGCTGAAAACAGCGCCGAACGCGAAGCGCTGCTGGAAACCCTGACCGAAGGTCTGACAATCAAGGGTATCGTCAAGAACCTGACCGATTACGGCGCATTCGTAGATCTGGGCGGTGTTGACGGCCTGCTGCACATCACCGATATGGCCTGGAAGCGCATCAAGCATCCGAGCGAAATCGTGAACGTTGGCGACGAAATCAACGTCA
Source organism: Marinobacter sp. LV10MA510-1 (assembly GCF_002563885.1). Classification (GTDB taxonomy): domain Bacteria; phylum Pseudomonadota; class Gammaproteobacteria; order Pseudomonadales; family Oleiphilaceae; genus Marinobacter. Next base: position 456,835 of record NZ_PDJA01000001.1, read on the forward strand.
AGGTTCTGAAGTTTGACCGTGAGCGCAACCGCGTATCACTGGGCCTGAAGCAGCTGGGTGAAGATCCCTGGGTTGAAATCAAGGCTCGCTACCCAGAAGGTAGCAAGGTCACAGCACGGGTTACCAACCTGACCGATTACGGCTGCTTTGCTGAGCTGGAAGAAGGCGTTGAAGGTTTGGTTCACGTGTCTGAAATGGATTGGACCAACAAGAACATTCATCCTTCTAAAGTTGTCCAAGTTGGCGACGACGTAGGTGTGATGATTCTGGATATAGACGAAGAGCGTCGTCGTATTTCCCTGGGTATCAAGCAGTGTGTATCTAACCCATGGGAAGACTTCTCTGGCAACTTCAACAAAGGCGACAAAATCTCCGGTAAGATCAAGTCAATCACTGACTTTGGTATCTTCATCGGTTTGGACGGTGGCATCGACGGTCTGGTTCACTTGTCTGATATCAGCTGGAACGAGACAGGCGAAGAAGCCGTCCGTGAATACAAGAAGGGCGACGAAGTTGACACCGTTATCCTGTCTGTAGATCCCGAGCGCGAGCGTATTTCTCTGGGTATCAAGCAGCTGGAAAGCGATCCGTTTGCCGAGTTCGTTCAGCTTAATGATAAAGGCTCCATCGTTAAAGGTATTGTGTCTGCCGTCGACGCCAAAGCAGCTACTATTACCCTGAGCGAAGAAGTTGAAGCCATTCTGAAGGCTTCCGAAATCAGCCGTGACCGTGTTGAAGATGCACGTAACGCGCTGAAGGAAGGCGAAGAAGTTGAAGCTAAGATCATTAGCATTGATCGCAAGAACCGCATTATCAACCTGTCCGTCAAGTCGAAAGACGTTGAAGACGACAAGCAGGCTATTGAGACTGTGCGTACCAAGACTGCAGAAAGCTCCTCCGGTGCGACCACCATTGGTGATCTCATCAAGGAACAGATGCAGCAGCAGAACGCCAACAAAGATTAATTTCTGAGTTGTATCAAAAAAACGGGCTCTAAGAGCCCGTTTTTTTTGTGTTTTTTTTCGGTGTGGCTAAACTACAGCCATGGTAAAGTAGTTTCATTCACCGAATAATAACGCAAGAGGGAAATACCTCATGACAAAGTCGGAACTGGTTGAGTTAATTGCTTCAAAGCAGACGCAGTTGTCGGTAAAAGATGTGGAACTGGCGGTAAAAACCATTATCGAGCACATGTCCCGATCCTTGGCAGATGGCCAACGCATCGAAATCCGCGGTTTTGGTAGTTTTTCCCTCCACCATCGTGCTGCGCGGGTAGGGCGTAACCCGAAATCCGGTGAAGCCGTGCAATTACCGGCAAAATTTGTGCCCCACTTTAAACCGGGCAAAGAACTGCGCGAACAGGTTAACGAGAGTCTGAAGCAGGGTTTCTGATTTTGCGTTGGGTGCCGTTTCTCAATCGGGCCTGAGTGGCCTTCAGGAGTTCTATTGTTATGGCGGGATTACAGAAAATCCTGATCGTTCTATTGGTATTAGTGCTGGTTCTGTTGGCACTGGTGTTCTCGTTGAATAATCAGATGGCCGTTCCGCTGAACTTTCTGGTTTTTGAAACCCGCCCCCATGGTGTGGCCATGTGGATTATTTTGGCTTTTGTGCTGGGAGTGCTGATGGGCGTTCTGATGGCCACACTGGCTACGGTAAAGGCTAAGGTGTCGCGGCGATCACTACAGAAAAAACTTGAACGTATCGAAAAAACACTGGGAAAAGAGCGCGCTCAGAACGACCGGACAGTTTAATGGACATGATGTTTCAGTGGCTGCTGGTTAGCACGGCAGTCGCGGTTGGTTGGGCTGTTGGCCGCTTCGGGGGTTCGAGCAGCCGCAATGGGGTAATAGCCGATGAAGAATCGGTGCGTGACCGTTTGCAATTCCTGTTCACCAACTACTCCGACCAGGCAGTGGACAACTTTGTTCAGTCACTGGCGGTCAACCGCGATACGGTAAGCCTGCACTTATCCATTGGCAGTCATTTTCGTAACAAAGGTGAAACCGACCGCGCTATTCTGATTCATCAAAATTTGCTCGACCGCCCTGAACTTCCCGCCCGTTATTCTCCTCAAGTGACTCTGGAACTGGCTCTGGATTACCTTAATGCCGGTTTGCTCGACCGTGCAGAGGCATTGTTACAGCAGTTGATGGGCGATCGTGAATATGGCCGCAGTGCCGCAACCCAGTTGATTGATTTGTACGAACGCGAGCGTGAGTGGGATAAAGCTTCTCAGGTAGCCCAAACGCTCACCCGCGGCGATGCAGACCCGGCCATGTTTAAAATTCTGGCTTATCTGACCTGCGAGAAATCAGAGCAGGCACTGCGCCAGGATGACCGCTGGGGCGCCCAGCGTTTGGCCAAAGAGGCGCTGGAATTCGATCGCTCTTGCGTGCGCGCCACTCTGATACTGATGAAATTGCTGATCCGTCAAGGTAGCTTCCGCGAAGCCGGCACCATGGCAATCAAAGTGTTCGAGCAGAACCCGGACTTCGGCCCGGAAGCCATCGACCAGCTGATGAAGCTGGAACGCGAACACGGCGATATTGGCAAGCTCGGTCGCAAGTTGCGCAAGCTTTATGAAGGCTACCCCAGCACCAGTTTGTTGCTGGCGCTGGTAGAATCGGTAGAGCGCCGCTCTGGCCGCCCGGCTGCTATTGACCTGCTTCGTCGCGAATTGGAAGTTCGTCCAAGTGTACGGGGTTTATTGCAGCTGGTTGAAATGGCCGGTTACGAAAAAGGCATGACCACCGACGAAGGCCGTCTGGTCAGCCGTATCGGCGAATTGATACTGCACGACCGCTCGGTCTACCGCTGCGTAAACTGCGGTTTTGACGGCCAGCAGCTGCACTGGCTGTGCCCAAGCTGCCGCCAATGGGAAACCGTTCGTCCGATTCAGGGCGTAGACGCAGAATAAACCAGCGATCCGCTATAGATTACACCCATTCATTTACCGTCAGGAGCCCTAGCGTGCAAGGCACCCAATCATCCCCCATCATCGTTGCCCTCGATTTCCCCTCTGATCAGCCCGCATTGGCCTTGGCCGATCAGCTGGATCCAGCAAAATGCCGCCTGAAAGTGGGTAAAGAGCTGTTCACCAGCGCTGGCCCGGCTTTGGTTCGCGAGCTTCAGCAGCGTGGCTTCGAGGTGTTTCTGGATTTGAAATTCCACGACATTCCCAACACTGCTGCGGGTGCCGTTGCCGCAGCGGCGGACTTGGGTGTGTGGATGGTGAACGTACATGCCTCCGGCGGCGAAAAAATGATGACCGCCTGCCGCGAACGCCTGGAACGCTTCGGCGCCGACAAGCCGCTGCTGATTGCGGTTACCGTATTGACCAGCATGACGGAACACGACCTCAGCGGCATTGGCATAAATGTCTCCGCCGAAGAGCATGTATCGCGCCTGGCCACCCTGACAAAAAACTGCGGCCTGAACGGCGTAGTCTGCTCAGCCCAGGAAGCCCCCAAGTTAAAAGCAGAGCAGGGCGCCGCTTTCCGGTTAATCACCCCCGGCATCCGCCCGGCCAGCGCCGACAAAGGCGACCAGCAGCGTATCATGACCCCCGCAGCGGCCCTAAACGCCGGCTCCGACTACCTGGTCATCGGCCGGCCCATAACCCAGGCGCCTGATCCTCTGGCTGCTTTGGAGGCGATCTATGCTGAGGTGGCGGGTTTGTAGTTCGCTGTTGTTTCTGGCTCTACCACGGTAAACACTGAAACGAAAAAGCCCGCTAATCCAAAGAATTAGCGGGCTTTTAAATAGTGGCTCCCCGAGCTGGGCTCGAACCAGCGACAAACGGATTAACAGTCCGTTGCTCTACCAACTGAGCTATCAGGGAACATCGTCGTAAGACGAAGCGCGTATACTAGTCATGCCGCCTCGCCTCGTCAACCCCTCCGGGAAAATTATCCCAGAGCTTTCTTCAACCGATCAATTGCGTTCTTCAGGATTTCCTGACTGGTGGCGAAACTCAATCGCATGTGCCCCGGCATACCAAATGCCGAGCCAGGAACCAGCGCCACGCCGGCTTCTTTCAGCAGCTTTTCCGCGAACTCCACATCATTGCTCACGCTGCTGTCTGCGTCAATCACGCCCTGGAAACTAGGGAATACATAAAAAGTGCCGTCGCCTTTCAGGCACTCAACACCCGGCAAGGTGTTCAAGGCCCCCACCAGGTAATCGTGACGTTCGTGGAACGCTGTTACCATGGTTTGCACGCAGTCTTGGCTGCCATCCAATGCCGCTTGCGCAGCTGCCTGGGAAATAGACGCCGGGTTAGACGTGCTTTGCGACTGGATCTTCTTCATCGCGCCAATAACCTTGGCCGGGCCTGCGGCATAACCGATACGCCAGCCAGTCATGGCATAGGCTTTAGACACGCCGTTCAACACAAAGGTGCGGTCGTACAGTTCCGGGGTGGCGTTCAGAATGTTACAAAAAGGCTTACCCGTCCACAGAATGGGTTCGTACATATCGTCAGTTGCAATCATTACCTGCGGGTACTTTTTCAGCACCTCGCCCAAAGCTTGCAATTCTTCGAGGGTGTACGCCATGCCGCTGGGGTTCGACGGGCTGTTGATCACGAACAGGCGGGTGCGGTCGGTGATCGCGCCTTCCAGTTGCTGTGGTGTGATCTTGAAGCGGGTTTCCGCGGTGCTTTCCAGAATGACTGGCTTGCCTTCGGCTACCAATACCATGTCCGGGTAAGATACCCAGTAAGGCGCAGGAATAATGGCTTCGTCGCCGGCGTTCAGAACAGCCAAGGCAAGGTTGAAAAAGCTTTGTTTGCCACCACTTGATACCAGTATCTGGTTGGCTTCGTAATCCAGGCCATTGTCGCGCTTGAATTTGGCAATAATCGCCTTTTTCAACGCCGGAGTGCCGTCGACCGCGGTGTATTTTGTCTGGCCGTTATGAATGGCCTCAATTGCAGCCGCTTTGATGTGATCTGGCGTATCGAAGTCTGGCTCACCGGCGCCCAGGCCAATAATGTCCTGGCCGGCAGCACGAAGTTCTGCTGCCTTGTTGGTGACTGCTAGAGTGGGGGAAGGCTTGATTGACTGTACACGGCTGGAAAGTTGAAGGTCCAAACTTGCGCTCCTTAAAGCTGCATCTGAAAAGGGCTGCGATCGGCCGGAGTCAGCTGCGCTGGCTGAACCTCCTCCAGCCGTCGATCAGGGAGATATTAGCACGAAGCCGGCGCAACACTAAATTTCTCTGTATTATCTAAGCACTATCTATGCACTGTATCTCGGCAAGATAGTGCCAACTTCCACGGCTTACAGAGCCATCGAGGATTTTCTCAGGTTATGGTCAACAGCTTTGAAAACGTTGAACAACCCAATGTGGGGGAGGGCGCTTTTCAGGTGCACTCACCCTACGTTCCGGCCGGTGATCAGCCTAAAGCCATAGAAGCCCTGGTGGACGGTATCGAATCGGGGCTGGCCCACCAGACCCTGCTGGGGGTGACCGGTTCCGGTAAAACCTTCACTATTGCTAACGTCATCCAGCAGATTCAGCGGCCCACCATTGTGATGGCTCATAACAAAACGCTGGCCGCCCAGCTGTACGGGGAATTTCGTGAATTTTTTCCGAATAACGCGGTCGAGTATTTCGTGTCTTACTACGACTATTACCAGCCAGAAGCCTACGTGCCGTCGTCCGACACGTTTATTGAAAAAGACGCCTCCATCAACGAGCACATTGAGCAGATGCGGCTGTCGGCTACAAAAGCTCTGCTAGAGCGCCCGGATGCAATCATTGTGGCGACGGTATCGGCCATTTACGGTCTGGGCGATCCGCAATCGTATAAAAAGATGATGTTGCACCTGGATCGCGGTGATCAGATGGATCAACGCCTTATTTTGAAACGTTTGGCTGAATTGCAGTACATCCGTAACGATATCGAATTTCATCGCGCAAATTACCGTGTGCGCGGCGATGTGATCGACGTGTTTCCGGCGGAGTCGGAAAAAGAAGCTATCCGCATCGAGCTGTTTGACGACGTGGTAGAAAATCTGAGCTTTTTCGATCCGCTGACCGGTGAGATGCTACGCCGTGTGCCACGAGTGACGGTGTATCCGAAGTCGCACTATGTAACGCCGCGGCAAAACGTGTTGGACGCCATTGAGCACATTAAGGTAGAACTTGACCAGCGCCTGACGCAGCTGCGCGACAACAACCGTTTGGTGGAAGCCCAGCGCCTGGAAGAGCGCACCCGTTATGATATGGAAATGATGCAGGAATTGGGTTACTGCAACGGCATCGAAAACTACTCCCGTTACCTTTCGGGCCGGCCCCCCGGTGAGCCGCCACCCACGTTATTTGATTACCTGCCTGCTAACGCCTTACTGATTGTTGACGAATCTCACGCCAGTATTCCGCAAATCGGCGCCATGTATAAGGGCGACCGCTCGCGCAAGGAAACCTTGGTGGAGTACGGTTTTCGCTTACCGTCGGCGCTGGACAACCGTCCTATGAAGTTTGAAGAATGGGAGCGTATTGCACCGCAGATGATTTTTCTGTCGGCCACCCCAGGCAACTACGAAGCCGAGCATCAGGGTCAAGTTGTTGAACAAGTTGTTCGGCCGACCGGCCTGCTGGATCCGGAAATTGAAGTGCGGCCAGCGTCTACACAGATTGACGATCTGATATCAGAAATTCATGCCAGGGTAGCGGTCAACGAGCGGGTATTGGTGACCACACTCACTAAGCGTATGTCAGAAGATCTCACCGACTTTTTGATGGAGCACGATATCCGCGTGCGCTATCTGCACTCGGATATCGACACGGTCGAGCGGGTGGAGATAATCCGCGATTTACGCCGCGGCGAATTTGATGTGCTGGTGGGCATTAACCTGCTGCGTGAAGGTCTGGATATGCCGGAGGTGTCGTTGGTGACCATTCTGGATGCGGATAAGGAAGGCTTTCTGCGTTCCGAGCGTTCGCTGATTCAGACCATTGGCCGCGCCGCCCGTAACATCAACGGCAAAGCGATTCTGTATGGCGATCGCATTACCGGCTCTATGCAGCGGGCGATTGATGAAACCGCGCGCCGGCGCGCTAAACAGGCTGAGCACAACGAAATACACGGCATTACGCCCCAGGGCATGACCAAAAAAATTGCGGATGTGATGGAAGGCGCCAGCAGCGGTGGCCGTGGCCGCAACAAATCGAAGCGCCCGGGTCAGCAGGCGGCAGAAGAAGCCGAACATTACCGCACTCTGGTGGGCAAAAAGTCGCCGCAGGAAGTGCTCAAGGAAATATCACGACTGGAAGACGAAATGTACAAGGCGGCTGCCGATCTGAATTTCGAGACGGCGGCGCGATTGCGTGATGATATTTCCGAGTTAAAAGAAGCGTCGCTGCGCACCGGATAACCGGTGCAGCAGCCTGATAATTTCGTTAGCTGAAGCTCACGTTAAAGATCGCGCTTTGGCCCCACAATCACCGCGGCTTGCAACGGCTGATTGCTGCCATAACGGGAAATTTTGCTGAACACCCGGCGGTCGATGGGCAGGTATTGCTTGTCGGCCACGGTTTCCCCTTCCTCTACATCAATCTCGGGATCGTGCAGGTACACGAACTGGTCGTCCATGGCGCACACGGTTACCCAGTGAGGTACCCGGCTGCGGTTTAGCTGCCAGGTGCTGATCAGAATCAGTGGGATGCGCCCGTCCAGCAGCGCTTGCTCTAACCCCGTCAGGGTCAGCGGGTCGTGATGGAGTTCAATGCCAGTTTGGCCGAGGTCGTGCATAAAACCTTCGTGTACCAGCTCCAGCACCCGTTTTTTATCGTCGTTACGCACCGTGTCTTTAAACAATGCGCCTTCGTTGCTGATCCACGCGCTGGCCTCAAAACCTCTGTGCCAGGCCGCCAGTGCCAGGCCGTGGGGGCCGCAGCCACCGTGGCCAGAGAGCATAAAAATGGTGGTGGCCTCACGCCAGATTTTCAGTTCTTCCAGGGTCGTCAGTGACTGCTGTTGATTCAACGCCGCCATCGCCATAATCAGCGCCGCGGGGCCGCAGGTGAATTCGGTGGTCTGGGGGTAATAGGGTATCTGCGGGAATTGCGCGCCTGGCGTGTAAAACAGAATGCGGCGTTCAAAGCGCAGGGCGTTACCGTGATCTTCGTAATAATCGCGATAGCTGCCAAACTGGCGATAGCCCAAACGCTTATAAAGCGCAATCGCGCCGCGGTTGTCTTCCCGTACTTCCAGGCGCATTACAATGCGCCCTGCGTCTGCCGCTTCGGTTTCCGCCATTTGAACCAGTTTTTCGCCAATGCCTTTACCACGAGAACCGGGGTTAACGGCAATGGAGTAAATGCGCGCCAGGCGAGTTGCCGCGCTCATCAATACCAGGCAATAACCCAACAGGGTGTCGCCGTCGCTGGCCAGTAGTAACCGGTCCCGCGGCATTTCCAGAAAACGGCGAAAGCTGCGGCGGGATATCCGGTCTTCACTGAAGCAGTGATGCTCCAGCGCCACGAGGGCGTCAAGATCGTCACTGACGGCCTGGCGAAGCACAATTGAAGACATAAATCGGTGGCCTGAACAGAAGTACACAAGGGCATGCGCATACGCTTCCCGTATCGGCGTATTATGGGCTTGCGCCGCGCTGGCGCAAGCATTGTAAGTATGCGTAAAAGCACCGATCACATGATGATTGTAGCGCACTGAATTGCCGCGTATTGTTGCGAAAATGTACCGATGTCGTCCGCTGGATGCCGTCCTTTGAAGGTAGCGCCCGAATATGTCTCGATTGTTGATTGTGGTAGATCGCGCCAAAGACTGGGCGCCTTATTATCCCAGTTCCGATGTGCTGACTTTTGATCAGTACCTGCAATTCTCTGCGCCGGCTTCGAGTCGCGTGCGAGTGATCAACCTGTGCCAGAGCGCCCGCTACCTTAGCCGTGGCTATTACTGTTCGCTGCTTGCAGAAGCCCGCGGCCACAACGTAGTGCCTTCGGTGATAACGCTGAACGACTTGAGCCGCAAAGGCCTGTTTTCGTTGCAGCTAGAACAGCTGGACGCCAGCGTGATTGAATGGCTGGATGCGGCCATTGTGCCTACAGCGGAGAATTCTCATTCTGCGAAGGAAGTGCGTATACGCACGTATTTTGGCGAGTCGTCCCAACCGGAATTAAAACCGGTAGCGCGTGCGCTGTTTGATCGCTTCCCGTGTCCGATTCTGGAAGTGGTGTTCAAACGCCGTAAAACCTGGCAAATCGAATCCATGAAGCCGGCCGCGCCGGTAGATTTGCAGGAACAGGAGCAAGACGTGTTTGCCAGCTCGCTGGATCGTTTCAGCGGTATGGTGTGGCGCAAGCCCCGTGCCCGCCGAAACTATCGTTTTGATCTGGCCATTCTGGTGAACCCAGATGAGGAGATGCCTCCCAGTGACAAAGAAGCCCTCAAACGCTTCGAAAAAGCCGGTCGCAAGCTGGGCATTAACGTAGAGCAGATCACCCGTCGCGACTACATGCGCATTCCAGAGTACGACGGTCTGTTTATTCGCGAAACCACCGCTATTGACCATCACACCTACCGCTTTGCCCGCAAGGCCGAAGCCGAAGGGCTGGTCGTTATTGATGATCCGGTGTCGATTCTGCGTTGTACCAACAAGGTGTACTTGGCCGACCTGTTAAAAAACAACAAGGTGCCCACGCCAAAAACTCTGATTCTGTCGAAAGACCAGAAAGACGCGGTAGAGCAGGTCATCAGTGAGTTGGGCTTCCCGGCGGTCATCAAAATACCCGACGGCGCCTTTTCCCGCGGCGTTAACAAGGCCGAAGATGAAAAATCTCTGCGCGAAGGCTTGAGGGAACTGTTCAAGCAGTCGGCGCTGGTACTGGCTCAGGAATATTTTTACACAGACTACGATTGGCGCATCGGCGTATTGGGTGGGCGTGCCATTTACGCCTGCAAGTACCTGATGGTGAAGGGCCACTGGCAAATCTACCAACACACGGAATCCAGCAGCAACAGCGGCGGTTTTGAAACCATGCCCACCTATGAGGTGCCGCGCAATGTGATTCAGGCGGCGCTGAATGCAACCCGTCTGATCGGTAACGGCCTGTACGGTGTAGACATCAAACAGTCTGGTAACCGGGTAGCGGTGATTGAGGTGAACGACAACCCCAGCATTGACGCCGGGGTGGAAGATCTGTTCCTGGGCGGTGAGCTGTACACCCTGATCATGCAGGAATTCCTGTCGCGGATGGAAGCCAACCGCAGTCGCTAAGCCGTTAAGAAGTAAAAAATCGTTTACAGGTCGCCGCTCAGTCGGCGGTCTGCCACACCCTTAGGCTGCCAAACCAGGGGAACTCGGCGAGCTGTGTGCGTAGCCCGGCGCTGTCGAAATCGCCCTCGCTGCCGTCCAGAAATAGCTCCAGATGCACCTTGTTCTTCAGGTAGTGCAGCCGCAGCCGATTACCAGTAGGCGCTTCAGGTGTGATCGTATGTATGGTCTTCTGAATGATTTTGCGAGAGGGCATCAACGAAGACGTCGGGTGGTAGCTTTCATCGTCTTCTGCATCAATGTGAAAGTTGATGTCGCGAATATTATCCAGTTCTTTGCGCATGGCGCCGACCACGCGCATTCCCACCTGGTGCCCTTCCGATACGCTGACATCCGGGCGTACCACCAAATGCACATCCAATAGAATATCGTCGCCCATGCGCCTGCTGCGCAGTTCGTGCACATCACGAACGCCGTCGATATCACTGGCAATGGCAAGCAATCGATCGGTGTCTTCAACAGAAAGGCCGGTGTCGACCAGTTCTTTCATAGAACTCCAGCCAAAGCTCCAGCCCACATGGATGATAATGCCTGCTACAACAACTGCTGCTAGCGTATCTAGCCACAAATAGCCCAGCATGGCGCCAATGGTCGACAACACTACAATGCCTGAAGAGAAAGCATCGGTACGGCTATGCCAGGCGTTGGCAATGATCAGATCTGAACGTATTTCCTGGCCCACCTTACGGGTGTAGCGAAAAATCCATTCTTTGCCCACCACCGACAACAGCGCGACAACCAGCACCGGCCAGCCCGGCGTGAAGGTTATGTCGTCTGTGAATAGCCGTTGCACGTTTTCCCAGGCCAGGGCGGCGCCAACTGCAATTAGCAGGCTGCCCATTAACAAGGTGCCAAACGTCTCAATGCGTTGATGGCCATAGGGGTGATCTTCATCCGGTGCCTGCCGCGATATCCGCATCACACCCAGCACCATCAAATCAGAGGCCACGTCCGTGAACGAGTGGATGCCATCCACCACCAGCGCGTGAGAATGGAACAGGGTGCCTACCACCATCTTGAACAGCCCCAGGATAGCGTCCAGCACCATACCAATCACGGTCACCCGGCTGGCGGCCCGTTTTTCATTGCCCAGGTTGGCGTATTTGTCAGCGGGTGCCGGTGTTGTGTGTTCCATAGCGAATGCTCCAAAGCGCGTATTAACAATACAAACCAAGTCGTGCCGGTTAGCTGGAATAAACCAGCGGAGAGTGGCGAGGTATTTCAGATGTCGCCAAAGTGTAGTCGTAGTACCGCGTATATTGATTAAAAACAGCGGGTTTTCTGTTGATTTTATGCACAAGAGTGTAAACCGGTTGGCAGCCAACATGTTTTATTATTTTAAAAAAGTGTCGATTGCGAAGTATATAGATCTATGAAAATAAAGGAAATTTTAACTGGTTAAAAAGTGACCAATCTGTAGTCGGGCGCTGCTTGCAAGGCGTGGAACGTGTTACACCGGCATTTTCAACAGAGTTATCCACAGATTCCGTGGACAAGCCTGAGTGGAGCCAACCAGACAATCAGTTACGACGAAATTCAAACCATACCCCAACCGCGCAGGATGCTGTGGAAAACTTCCGGTATACTCCTCACACAAATTTTTAGCGAGTGTATTTGAGGGTGTTTTGATGTACGGGATTATTCGCAACCTGCTGTTCAAGTTGCCGCCAGAGCGGGCGCACAATCTTAGCTTGAAAGGGCTGGATATGGCCCATCGGTTGGGCGTATTAAAGCATTTGGCGCCTGCGGTTCCCGCGCATCCGGTAACAGTGATGGGTCTTGAGTTTCCCAACCCGGTGGGACTGGCAGCGGGGCTGGATAAAAATGCCGATCATATGGACGCTTTGGGTGATCTCGGCTTTGGCTTTATTGAAGTGGGTACCGTCACACCCTTGGCTCAGCCGGGTAATCCCGAGCCCCGCATGTTTCGCTTGCCCGAACACCAGGCCATTATTAACCGTATGGGTTTTAATAACCAAGGCTTGGGGCACTTACTGGCTCAGGTAGATCGCCGCAAGTTTTCCGGTGTGTTGGGTATCAATGTGGGTAAGAATAAAAACACCCCGGAGCAAGATTCAGCGCTGGATTACCGCAAGTGCATCACCGCCGTGTATAACCGTGCCGACTATATTACGGTCAACGTTTCATCGCCCAATACACCAGGCCTGCGGGATCTGCAATTTGGTGATTCGCTGAAGCAGTTACTGGCCGCTGTAAAAGATGAGCAACTCAGCTGTGAAAAAGAGCATGGCCGCTATGTGCCCATAGCGGTGAAAATTGCACCGGATATGGACGACGCCGGCATACGCTTTGTTTCAACAGCGCTGGTGGAAAGTGGACTGGATGGGGTGGTTGCTACTAACACAACCATAAGCCGCGAAGCCGTGGCCGGCCATGAGCACTGTAATGAACCCGGTGGCTTAAGCGGTGCGCCGGTGCGCGAACCCTCATTACGCGTTATTCGCGGACTGTACGCCGAGTTGGGTGAACGGCTGCCGATTATTGGTGTGGGCGGAATTACCGATGGCGCCAGCGCGGCGGAGAAAATTCAGGCGGGTGCCAAATTGGTGCAAATTTATACCGGCTTTATATACAAAGGTCCTGGGCTGATTGGCGAAGCCGCAGCGGCGATTAAAGCGCTGGGTTGAGGTAATGCCCAAATGTTATCCATAAAACCTAAATGTTGCTCATAAAAAAGGGCCCGCTGAGCGAGCCCTTTATGGGGAACTACAGTCCCCTGCGGTTTACCGCGATTTTACGGGGCGGGTGGCCCCGTTCGGTTTTATCGATTACTCGTCCAGTTTTCAGATCTCTCCGATTTGTGGGTTTTGGGTAAACACCGAACTCAATTAAGTACTGTCTTTAATGTTAAACTTCGCCACTACGTCCATCACGCAGTGGTGACGGTGGCTAATCGATGGATGCCAGAGACACCGGTCATACCATCCCATTGATCTGTGCGGCCTTCTCGCCACCCATTTAGCCATTCTTGACGAACTTCAGCCTGTTCAATGGGGCAGCTGTCTTTCGATTTACCGGACACTCCTGCGAGGTACCCCCGCTTGAATGCTCGAGCGACCATGTCTCTTTTCTGTCTTTTCATGCCGTTCCTCACTGATGGATTAACAGAAACAAGCGTGTACACATTCTGCAGAGGTGTCGACAAACGGAGTGGCGAAATGGTTTTCGCTACAACCCACTATTGCCAGCTCTCACCAGAGCAGTCAGGATCCTGTTACTGGGGGCTATTGCCCCGAAACGACGCGTCAGGTACAAGGTAGGCCGAAGTGACCTTCAAAGTACAAGACTATTTTAGTCTAAAAATATTATTCTATAGATCTTATGTGCATAAAAATTAGCCTGAAAGTGGTTAATGAGAACAATTCCAGAAACTTAGCCGTCCCGACAAAACCAGGAGTTCCACTTGTCCCTACCCCTCTTTTTTGTAACCTGCCCAAAAGGCGTTGAATATTTGCTGGCGGACGAGCTGGACGGCTTTGGCCTGAGCCTGGTTCGTCACGCGCCTGCCGGTGTGTGGGTTGAAGGCACATTGGAAGGGGGATACCGCGCTTGCATGTGGTCACGCCTGGCCAATCGGGTGATCCTGCACGTGGCAGAAGTCGCTGCAACCAGTGATGATGAACTGTATGACGGCGTAGTGCATCTGGACTGGCAGCAGCACATTGCCGTTAATGGCAGCTTCAAAGTGAATTTTATTGGCGAGAACGAAGCTATTCGCAATACTCAGTATGGCGCTCAGCGGGTGAAAGACGGCATTGTCGATCGCTTTACGGCTAACGGTGGCAAGCGCCCTGCAGTCGAAGGCAAAACCCCGGATGTGATTGTGTCTGCGCGTTTGCACCGCGGCCAATTAACCCTTGGTATTGATTTGAGTGGTCACAGCCTTCATCAACGCGGCTATCGCGAAGAGCAGGGTCGGGCGCCGCTGAAAGAAAACCTGGCAGCTGCGCTGTTGATACGTTCCGGTTGGCCCGAAATTGTCGCCGCCGGCGGTGATTTTATAGACCCGATGTGTGGTTCCGGCACGTTGTTGATTGAAGCTGCGCTGATGGCTCTGGATATCGCGCCGGGACGGCGCCAGGACGGTTTTGGTTTCGAAAAATGGCTGGGCCACGACGCCGAGCTGTGGATGTCGCTGCGCCAGGAAGTGGAACGTCGTGCCCATGCTGGTAAACAAGGTCGGATACCGCGTATTGCCGGTTTTGATGAAGACCGCCGGGTATTGTCAACGGCGCGTAACAACCTGCAGCGGGCGGGGCTAGACAGCATTATTGAGCTTACAGAAATACCGCTGCAAGAGCTTGAGCTCACTGGTGACTGGGCTGAACAGGGCCTGGTAGTGACCAACCCTCCTTACGGCGAGCGCTTGAGCGAGCGCAAGTCACTGGCGGAAATTTATCAGGCCTTAGGCGCGGCGGTAAAACGGGTAACGCCAAACTGGCGCCTGGGCGTGTTTACCGGGGCGCCGGAATTCGGTAAATCCATTGGCCTGCGCAGTTTCAAACAGTACAAGCTGTTCAACGGCAAACTGCCGGCACAGCTGCTGCTGTTCACAGTAGACGAGGCCAGCGCACGTATTCCGAAAGATCCGGCAGCGCCGGGTGAAATCCTGCCGCGTATTACCAACGAAGAGCGCGCCGCCATGCTGGCGAACCGCCTGAAAAAGAACGTCAAAAGCATTGGCCAGTGGGCACGTAAACAGAACATCAGCTGCTACCGCCTGTACGATGCCGACATGCCCGAATACTCAGTGGCGATTGATATCTACAATGACTGGGTGCACGTGCAGGAATACATGGCGCCCAAGACCATCGACGAACGTGCAGCTCGTGAACGCCTGTCAGAAGCGTTGGCGGTAATCCCCGAGGCGCTTGGCATTCCCCGCGATCGCCTGGTGTGCAAGCAACGACTTCGTCAAACCGGCACCAATCAGTATGAAAAGCAGGCGGCCAGCGGTGAGTTTTTCCAGGTGCAGGAACACGGCTGCACGCTAAAAGTGAATTTGAAAGACTATCTGGATACCGGTCTGTTTCTGGACCACCGTCCGCTGCGCCAGTGGATTCAGCAGAATGCCCGCGGCAAACGCTTTCTGAATTTGTTCTGTTACACAGGCGCGGCCACGGTACACGCGATTGCCGGCGGTGCCAGCCGCTCTTTGAGCCTGGATATGTCCCACACCTATGTTAGCTGGGCTAAAGATAACCTGGAACTGAACCACGCTGATCCGAAAAAACATCAGGTGGATGCCGTAGATTGTCTGGCGTGGTTGGCAAGCAAGCCTAAACCTGACCAGCGTTTCGATTTGATTTTTATGGACCCACCCACTTTTTCCAACTCGGCGAAAATGATTGGGGTTCTCGATATTCAGAAAGACCACGCCAAGCTGATTCGCCAGGCCATGCAGCGCCTGACCAATGACGGTTTGCTGGTGTTCTCCAACAACTTTCGCCGTTTCAAGCTAGACGACGAAATCAGCGCGGAGTTTGCAGTGGAAGAAGTCAGCCAAAGCACCATAGACAAGGATTTTCAGCGCAATCCGCGCATCCACCGCTGCTGGAACATTCGCCACCCGCTGCAAGCGCGAGAAGCGGGTGATTTCTACGTTGGCTAAGGCTGAGGGGACAGGGCCAGACCGGGGACGGATTTAAAATCCGTCCCCTAGGAATCCGTCTTCTCGGAATCCGTCTCTTCGGTGAATTCGTCGTCGCCCAGTACGCCGTAGTGTTGGGCCAACATTAGCAGCGCATACACGCCGTTTTCCGGCAGCTGCGGTTCCAGGCCTTCTTCGATCAGCAGGGCGCGGCGTTCGTCTTCCAGGGTTTCGCTGTCTACGCCGGTGATCAGGTCGGTGATCGGTGCGATTTCAAAAGGCGCATCTTGGCCGATCGCCGCGAAAATTCGGTCGATCAGAATTTCGTCCGGATCCAGACCGTCTACGTAAACCGTCTGGTCAGGCAAGTCTTGGTGCAGTTCGCGGGTCAGTTCTATCAGTGGCACGCCCTGTTCTTCAAGGTAGTTCAGGTCGATATCGCCGGTGTCGCCGTCTTCTGGCAGCCAGTCGTCTTCTGGTGCAATAACCACGGTTTTCATGGTGCCATCCACCAGTGACCAGGCCATGGCAGTGGGGAATAGGGTGTCGTCATTCTGATAGTATTCAATATCGAGAAAACACGGTTTGGCCAAGGGCTAGGCTCCTGTAGGATTGAGTATCTGGGTCTGCATGGCACACTGTTGCCACTATTATTATTGAATTAAGGACACCATGGAACATATTGATTTCAACAACGATCTGCTTTCGTTTCTGAACCACTCACCAACGCCGTGGCACGCTGTCGCTACCATGAAAAAGCAGCTCGACAGCGCGGGGTTTCATTCGCTGGATGAAAAAGACGACTGGTCACTGCAAGCCGGCACTGGTTATTACGTCATTCGCAACGGCTCGTCGATTGTGGCCTTTCGTACTGGCAATACGGACACAACCAAAGCCGGCGTGCGCATGGTTGGCGCTCACACTGACAGCCCGTGCCTGAAAGTAAAGCCCAATCCGGTACTCCGTCGCAAAGGCTTCTTGCAACTGGGTGTTGAAGTCTACGGCGGTGCGTTGCTGAATCCGTGGTTTGATCGCGATCTTTCTCTGGCCGGGCGAGTCACTTACGTCGACGGCCACGGGCAAGTGCAAGATGCGCTGATCGACTTCCGCAAACCGGTGGCGTTTATACCCAGCCTGGCCATTCATCTGGACCGCGAAGCCAACAGCAACCGCACGGTGAACCCGCAAACCGACTTGCCACCGGTGCTGATGCAGGTGCCTGAAGACGACACCACCGATTTTGCCAGCCTGCTGATCACTCAGCTGAAAGCAGAGAAGGGCGTTACTGCAGAGCGTATTCTGGGCTATGAACTGAGCTTTTACGATGTGCAGCAAGCGGGCTTTGTAGGTCTGCGCGATAACTTTATTGCGTCAGCGCGGCTGGATAACTTGTTGAGCTGTTACATCGGCTTGCAAGCATTGCTGGAAACAAGCGGTGAACAGCCGGCGTTACTTGTGTGCAACGACCACGAAGAAGTGGGCAGTATGTCTGCCGAAGGTGCCCAGGGGCCTTTTTTAAGTTCGGTGCTGGAGCGCTGGTGTGGCGCAGGAAAAAGTCGTGCGATTGCCCACTCAATGATGATTTCGGCGGACAACGCCCACGGCATCCATCCGAATTTTATGGACAAGCACGACGAGAATCATGGCCCTGAGCTAAATGCTGGTCCGGTAATCAAAGTAAATCACAATCAGCGTTATGCGACCAACAGCCGTTCGGCGGCGGTGTATCGTCATCTGAGCGACCAGTTGGGCCTGCCCCACCAGACCTTCGTGGTGCGCAGCGATATGGGCTGTGGCAGCACCATAGGGCCGCTGACGGCCGCGAATCTGGGTGTGACGACCCTGGATATTGGTGTGCCCCAGCTTGGTATGCATTCCATTCGCGAGATGATTGGTGCCGACGACGCCTATACGTTGTTCAAAGTATTGACCGGTTTTTATCAAAGCCCTCAGGTTTTTTGAAGGCCAGAATGAAAAATGCCGCTGATTCTTTCGTATCAGCGGCATTTTAAAATAATTGGCTCCCCGAGCTGGGCTCGAACCAGCGACAAACGGATTAACAGTCCGTTGCTCTACCAACTGAGCTATCAGGGAACAGCATCAAGCCGGCGCGTATAGTGTTCGCTTTGAGCGCCGGAGTCAACACCCTGAAATAAAAGGTTTGTTAGCGGTGACTCAAAGCAAAGGCACCAGGTGGGGCCACACATTGTCCAACAGAATGCTTTGGGCCGGTTCTGTGGGGTGAATGCCATCGCTTTGCATTAAACTGTCGACGTTGTAAATGTCTTCCAGGAAGAAGGGCACCAGTGCGGAGTTGTAGCGCTGTGCAAGATCTCCGAAAATAGCGGCGAAAGCTTGGGTGTAACGGTCGCCGTAATTGGGTGGTATTTGCATACCCACCAGCAAGGTTTGGGCGCCAGCCTGTTGGCTGTTTTTAAGCATCAAGGCCAGGTTTTTTTCGATCACCTGCGGAGGAAAACCGCGCAGGCCATCGTTGCCGCCCAGCTCCACGATCACCAGTTGCGGTTGGTGCTTGTTCAGTAAACCCGGCAGCCGGCGGGCTCCGCCGTCGGCTGTTTCGCCGCTGATGCTGGCATTTACCACGCTCCAGTCGTTGTGGCCATTATCGGCCAGGCGTTGGCGCAGCAAATTTACCCAGGCGGTTTCTTCCGGCACGCCGTAGGCCGCGCTTAGACTGTCGCCCATTACCAGCAGGGTGTTGGCACTGATCAAACCAGGTGTCATAACTAGCACAAGCAGCAGTGCAAATGATCTGACCGCCAGTAAAACCGTATTCTTGAACACTGCGTAGTCTCCTAAATTTTTCGCCACAGGACAGGATTAACCAGAGCCGTGAATCAATCTAATGACCAGACGCGACCGAATCCCCACGTGATATTGCGGGTCAGCAAGCTGACACACAAGGTGGACCTAGAATCCAATACGCTAACGATTTTGCAAGGAGTCAACCTGGAAATCAATCAGGGTGACTCCGTTGCTATTGTCGGGCGCTCCGGCTCCGGGAAAACCACCTTGCTGGGCTTGCTGGCCGGGCTGGACACGCCGAGCGAAGGCAGTATTGAGCTGGATGGTGCAAACATCAGCGCCCTGGGCGAAGACGAACGCGCCGCGCTGCGGGCCCAACGAGTTGGCTTTGTGTTTCAGTCATTTCAATTATTGCCGGCTCTGACCGCTCTTGAAAACGTGATGTTGCCGCTGGAACTGGCCGGTCGCCAAAATGCCGAAGCGCGAGCCCGGGAGCTTTTGCAACGGGTCGGCCTGGGCGAACGTCTGACGCATACCCCGCGGCAATTATCCGGTGGCGAGCAACAGCGGGTGGCTATCGCCCGCGCCTTCGCGTGCGAACCTGCGATCCTATTTGCTGATGAACCCACCGGCAATCTTGATAACCGTACCGGCAAAGACGTATCGGATTTGCTGATGGCACTGAACCGCGAGCAGGGCACCACCCTGGTGATGGTTACTCATGACGAACAGCTGGCGGTCCGCTGTGGCCGACAGTTCCACATTGAGGGTGGCGTGCTGAGCGAGCCAGAAACCCGCCAGAAGGCAGTAAGCTGATGGCTGCCACCGGTAAATTGCAGTCGGTGCGCCGCGAATGGCGCGAGCGCGATGTTCGGGTGGTGCTGGCGGCACTGATCATTGCCGTAGCCACCGTGGCCACCATCGCGTTGTTTGCCAGCCAGTTGCAACGCACTCTGGTGTCATCGGCCAGCTCGTTCCTGGCGGCTGACCGCCAGCTGGAATCGGAAAACGGCCAACCACTGCCGCCGGCCTGGCTCATTGAGGCGCAGCAGCGTGGATTGGAAACAGCAGAAATGACCGAGTTTTCCACCATGGTGTTTGGCGGTGGCAACTTCCAACTGGTTTCGGTGAAAGCGGTCAGCGACGGTTACCCGCTGCGTGGCGAAGTCGAAATTCGCACGGGCTTCGATGAGCCACGGCAAACCCTGAAATCTGGCCCAGCTCCTGGTGAAGTTTGGATAAACCCGCGCTTGCTGCGCTTGCTGGAATTGAATGTGGGCGATGAGCTTGAGCTGGGCACTCGCAAGTTGGTGATCGGCAGTCTGCTGGAGCGTGAGCCTGACGGTGGCTTCAGCCTAGCAGCGTTGGCGCCACGGGTGATGATGCACCAAGCCGATGTGGCATCGACCAGCGTTTTGCAAGAAGGCAGTCGGGTCAGCTTTGTGTATCTTTTTGCCGGCGACGCGGCTGAGCTGTCGGGTTTCGAACAATGGCTACAACCCCAGCTGCAACCCAGTCAGGAATGGCGCAGCGTGCGTGACGGTGAAACTCTGTCGGCGTCACTGGAGCGGGCCGAAAGCTTTCTGCTGCTGGGCGGTAGCCTGGCCGTGCTTCTGGCCGCGGTGGCGGTGGCGGTGGCCAGCCGTCAATACGCCGTGTCGCAGCGCGATACGGTAGCTTTGCTGAAAACTCTGGGCGTCGGCAGCCCTCGCATCGGCCGTTTGTACCTGCGCCGACTGGCCGTTTGGGGCGTTGTCGGCATGGTCGGTGGTTTGCTGGTGGCCTTACCGCTGTTCTGGGGGCTGAGTCAGATACTAGGTGATGTGCTGGATCAACCCGTTGACGTTTACCTTGACCCTAAAGCTCTAACGCCGGCGGTTTTGACGGCTCTGGTGTCGTTGTTCGCTTTTGCTTACCCACCCATACGCCGCCTGCGTAACGTAGCCGCTATGCGGGTGCTGCGCAGTCAGCCGGGTGAATCCCGGCGCGAACTGGTGCCAGACTTTATTATTGGTATCGTCGGCGTGTTTGGTCTGGTGTGGGCCTACGCCGGCGATGTGCAACTGGTGATTGCGCTGTTGGTAGGCCTTGGTCTGCTGCTGGCGACTCTGGTACTGCTGGGCTGGATGCTGGTGCTGAGTTTGCGCAAGGTTCGGGGCGGTGGCAACGCCTGGCGCCTGGCGCTGTTAGGTCTTTACCGGCATCGCCAGGCTAGTTTGTCGCAGATTGCGGTGTTCGCCATGACGCTGATGCTGGCCACCACCCTGATTTTGGTGCGTACCTCGCTGTTGGACGACTGGCGCGCGCAGCTGCCCGAAGGCGCGCCTAACCACTTTATGGTCAATATCAGCCCGCAAGCAGTGGACGATATCGATGAATTCTGGAACAGTCGCGGCCAGCCGCTGGACGCCATGTACCCGATGGTGCGCGGCCGCCTGACGTTGCTTAATGGCGAGCCGATAAAAGAGGCGGTGAGTAAAGACGAGCGGGTGAATGCGTTGAACCGCGAGCTGAACCTGACCTGGATGGACACGCTGCCAGAAAACAACCGCATTGTTGATGGCGAATGGTTTGCCCCGGGCAAAACTGACGGCGTATCGGTGGAGTCTGAGCTGGCTGGAAAGCTTGGCATTACGCCTGGTGACGTACTGACCTTCACCATCGGTTCCGAGCAGATCACTGAAACCGTGACCAGTATCCGCACCGTGCAGTGGGACAGTATGACACCCAACTTCTACGTGGCGTTTTCGCCAGACAGCAGTCTGCGCCAGTTGCCAGCCACCTGGATCACCAGTTTCTTTTTGCCGAAAACGGCGAAAAACGAACTGAACGCGTTTTCCCGCCAGTTCCCCACGGTGTCGGTGCTTGAGGTTGACAATATCATCGAACGAATTCAGCTGATTGTGGTGCAAATCACCCAAGCTATCGAGGCTATTCTGGGGTTGATTCTGGCCGCTGCGCTTGTGGTGATGGCGGCGGTGGTCAGTGCCACTCTGCAGGATCGCCAGCGTGAAGGAGCGCTGCTGCGTACCCTGGGCGGTCGTCAGAGTTTGCTGGTGCGGGCAACCATGCTGGAATTCGCGTTGCTGGGAGGTTTTGCCGGTATTCTCGGAGTTGTTGCGGCGGAAGCAGCGGTGTTCGCCCTTCAGATGAAGATGTTTGAGGGGGATTTTCGCGTTCACTGGCAGGTAGTGCTACCGATTCCGTTTATCAGTGCCGTGGTACTGGCGCTGTTCGGGCGCTGGCAGTTGCGCCCGGTGTTAACCGTGTCGCCGATGCTGCTATTGCGGCGGCTTGAGTAGTTTTTCAGCTTCGCAGCCTTCCGGCTGCGAAGCTGCTGCTTATACAGCGCCCGGGTTTATCCGGCCCAGGCGTTTTCCAATACTGCACGCACGTCTTCCAAATCGGCTTCTTTCGGGTTGAACAGGATAGCGCCGTCGTTGAGCGCCATCTGGGCAATGGCTTCCAACTGGCCATAGGTCACCCTGCCGCTTTCTTTTAGGGTACGCGGCAATTCACACTGCTGGTACAGGGTGTTGCGAATCTTGCGAAGGGCGGCAATGCTGGCTTCGGCGCGGCGGCTGGCCGGCGTAGCGGAATACACTTCAGGGCCGTCCAAATAGAGCAACAGCTCACCCAACGGCTGGCGAATGGTTTCCAGGTTGTATTCCAGCACGTAGGGCAGGTACAGACTCATACACAAGCCGTGGGGCAAGTGGCAGATAGCGCCCGTGGCGTGGCCAAGTGCGTGTACCAGGCCCACCATGGAGTTGGAAAACGCGATGCCCGCCATAGTCGATGCCTGCGCCAACTCCAGGCGGCCGTCGACGTCTTTGGGGTTGTCCATTACCTTGGGCAGAAACTGGCTGACCTTTTTGATGGCTGCTGTGGCATAAGCGTCGCTGAGCGGGTTCTTCGCCATGCAGGTGAAGGCTTCCACCGAGTGAGTCATGGCGTCCATGGCCGTGGCTGCAGTGATGTGCGGCGGCAGGGTGATGGTCATTCGCGGGTCAATAATTGCCGCGTTGGGCAGCAAAAATGGCGACGTAAAGGGCAGTTTAAGGCCTTTTACCTCGTCGGTGATCACCGCCACAGAGGTCACTTCCGAGCCCGTTCCAGCCGTTGTCGGCACCACAAAAAACGGATTCAACGGATGCTTGATCACACCGGCACCGCTGTACTTGGCCAGATCATCGCCGCCTTCAGACACCAAAATGTTCGCCGCTTTACCGGTATCAATAGCCGAGCCACCGCCTACGGCGATGATGGAGTCGCACTTTTCTTTACGGTAGAGCGCGGCGATGGTGCGCACCACTGTGGTGGACGAATCGGGTGGCACGTCATCAAAAATGCAGACAATCTCTAAACCGCTGTCTTCGCAGGCGGCAATCACCGGGTCTAGAAGGCCAGCCGCGCGCACGCCTTTGTCGGTCACAATCATAGGGCGTTTGGCCCCGATGCTGGTCAGTTCGTAAGGAATGTGCTCCAAAGCAGCTCTGCCGGCAATAACCTTCACCGGGCAGAAGAACTCGTAATATTGGCGGTTCATGATGCTCTCGCTGTTTTGATGAAATGGGTCGCAACTCTCAGATAAATTCGGGCGGCGCTGATGAGTTTTTCAGGCAGATGTAAATTGCGGGGGTAGGTTTTCACCGCCCGCTCGGCCACCATTTTCGGCAAAATAAAAGCCTCTAGACGGTTCAGAATGCGGGTCATACGCACTGCGGAACTGATGTTGCCATCCACCAACATGCGATCGTTGGCGAAGGCCACCGAGGTTTTTTCCTGAAAAGACAGCACCAGAAATGCGTGTTCCAGGTGTTTGAATTTTATTGATAAATCGATAGGCCGCGGCGCTTCTCCGCTGTGGTATTTAAAGCGCCCGTCGCCGAGGTGCTCTATTAACAGGCTAGCGCCTTTGGGCATCACCATCATCTGGAATAGAAAACCGGTGGGCAGCGGGCGTGCTTCGTTGCACACCTCGTCGTCCACTTCGCTGACCGCCTGCAAGGCCCGGCCCATTACCTGAAACATAATGTTTACGTACAGCCGTTTGGCTTTTGAGCCCAGTGGCCGAAGGTGCTTTGTTGCCATGGTTATTACCCATTGTGAATGTCACTGTGGGTATTTTTAGAGTGATTACTCTATAAAGTCAATCCGCCTTACCGGGCTGTCGCTCAAAACCGTGGCTGTGATCATTTTTTGCCATAAAAAAAGCCGCAGGCTGTTAAGTCTGCGGCTTTAGAAGCTGCGATCAACGGGTTATTGGGTCAGGCGCGCCAACTTGGCCTGAGCTTCCTGGCCGATTTCACCACCGGCCTGGGCAGCAGTGCGGTAGTTGGCAACGGCCTCGCCACGGTCGTTTTGTTTCACTGCAATGTCTCCCAGGCGCAGAAATGCGATGGACGTAGGCACCGACTGGTTGGCCTGGGTCAGATTGTCTTTGGCTTTGCCCAGGTTATTTTGTTCCAGAGCGTTCAGGCCGTTGTAGATACGGTACACATACATTTCCGGGTAAAGCTCAACCGCCTTGTCAAAATCCTTAGCGGCTTTGTCCAGATTTTCCTGCTGCTGGTACAAACGCCCGCGCAGGTTGTAGAACATCGCTTCTCGCGGGGCCAGCTTGATCGCCTGGTTCACCTTGTCGATGGCCGCCGCGTATTCTTTCTTGCCAGCCAATTCCACCGCCTTGTCGTGGGCGTCGTAAGCGGGTTGCAGTTTTCGCAGCAGGGCGGTTTTCTTCTGGTATACGTCTTCACCGCGATAGCCGCCGCTACCGATTTCGCTCACCAGCTTACGGTTCTCGGCCACCCGTTTGGCGGATGGCGGGTGAGTGGCAAACAGTCCGTCGATGAATCCGGCGCTGCGGCCCTTGGACATTTCCAGAAAAATCTGCTGCAGCTCTACAGCGGCCTGGGGGTCATAGCCGGCCGCTTTCATATAGCGGATGCCGTAATAGTCGGACTCCAGTTCGTCACCCTGGCTGTATTGCGCCAGCGCCAGTTGTGCGCCAACGGCCGCGCCGCCCATCACCATGCCCGCCCATTCGTTATCCGTCAGCGCCAGGCCCAGAGCACCCACTCCCAAGCCTATAATCTGCGCCTGCTGCATACGCTGCACACTGTGGCGAGCGGCGGCGTGCACAATCTCGTGGCCCAGCACCGAGGCCAGCTGGGCTTCATCGCTGAACGCAGTCAGCAGGCCGCGATTGATGGCAATCTTGCCGCCGGGCAGGGCCCAGGCGTTGGGCACGCTGCTGTTCAGCACCACAAAATCGTAGGGCAGGTCGGGTCGGTCGCTCACCGCCGCCAGTTTCATGCCCACTTCGCGTACGTACACGGTCAGCTCAGGGTCGAGATAAAACAGGCCTCCCTGGGTTTGCTGTGTCGGTTTGTATTGCTCGGCACCCATGCTCAATGCCTGATTTTCTGGAATAATGGACAGTTGGCGTTCCCCGGTGACCGGATTGACTGAACAGCCGGCCAAAGTAAAAGCCAGTGTTAGCGCGGTAAGTAGGGCTTTCAACATCTGGGATTTGGTGATTGGGTTCACTGCGAGCTCCTGGTAATTCACACGTAATGAGGGCTTTATAGCATAGGTGGCGTTCCGTCTTGCTACTCACTGACGTTAAATCCGCTGACTTGTTAGCCTTGAAATGCTTCCGGGTGGCCCCATTTCTGCTCCCATGATCCATGGCGTTGCACAAATCGCCACTTATTTTACGTTCCACAGTAGTCAGGAGAGACACGTACCATGACGGTTGAATCGCAAAAAGAAACTCTGGGTTTCCAGACCGAAGTAAAGCAGCTGCTACAGCTGATGATTCACTCCTTGTATTCCAACAAGGAAATCTTCCTTCGCGAGCTGGTTTCCAACGCTTCTGACGCAGAAGACAAGCTGCGCTTCGCCGCTCTTAAAGACGACGGCCTGTACGAAGGCGATTCCGAACTCAAAATCCGCCTGGCGTACGATGCCGAAGCCAATACCGTTACCCTGAGTGACAACGGCATTGGTATGGCCCGCGAAGACGTGGTCAGCAATTTGGGCACCATTGCCCGTTCCGGTACTGCGGATTTCCTTAAACAGTTGTCAGGCGATGAGAAAAAAGACAGCAAGCTGATAGGCCAGTTCGGTGTGGGCTTTTACTCGTCATTCATTGTGGCTGACCAGGTAGACGTATTTACCCGCCGCGCCGGTGCACCCGCATCCGAAGGCGTACATTGGGCGTCTAAAGGCGACGGTGAATTCACCATCGAAACCGTTGAACGCGCCCAGCGTGGCACCGAGATTGTGTTGCAGTTGAAGCCGGAAGCCAAAGAATTTGCCGATGGCATGCGCCTGCGCAATCTGGTGAAGAAGTACTCTGACCACATTTCGTTCCCGGTGGTTATGGCGTCTGAATCCGAGGAAGAAGAGCAAAAGGGCAAAGACGAAACCGTCAACGATGCCACTGCGCTCTGGACACTGCCGCGCACGGAAATTAAAGATCAGGAATACAAAGAGTTCTACAAGCACATCTCCCACGATTTTGAAGACCCGCTGAGCTGGTCTCATAATAAAGTGGAAGGCAAGCTGGATTACACCAGCCTGTTGTACCTTCCGGCTCGCGCGCCGTTTGACCTGTACAACCGCGAAACACCCCGTGGCCTGAAACTCTACGTTCAGCGCGTATTCATTATGGACGACGCCGAACAGTTCCTGCCGCTGTACCTGCGCTTCACCAAGGGTGTGATTGATTCCAGCGATCTGTCGCTGAACGTGTCCCGTGAAATTCTGCAGAACGACAGCATCGTCGATAGCATTCGCACCGCGGTCACCAAGCGGGTTCTGGACATGTTATCGAAGCTGTCCAAGAAAGAAGGCGACGAGTTCCAGAAATTCTGGAACGAGTTTGGCGCTGTGCTAAAAGAAGGTCCGGCGGAAGACTTTGGCAACCGCGAAAAAATTGCCGGTCTGCTGCGTTTTGCTTCCACTCATACTGGTGAAGAAACTCAGAATGTATCGCTGGAGCACTACATCGGCCGCATGAAAGAAGGCCAGAAAAAGATTTACTACATCACCGCTGACAACTTCATGGCCGCCAAGAGCAGTCCGCACCTGGAAGTGTTCCGCAAGAAAGGCATTGAAGTGCTGATTCTGTCTGACCGCATTGACGAGTGGATGATGGGCTACCTCAATGACTTCGACAGCAAGCAGTTCCAGGACGTGGCTCGCGGCGAGCTGGATCTGGGCGATGTCGAAACCGAAGAAGACAAAAAGCACCAGGAAGAAGCCACCAAAGAACATCAAGGCCTGCTCGAACGCATCAAAAAAGCCTTGGAAGAACGGGTTCAAGAAGTGCGCGTAACCAACCGGTTGACCGATTCACCAGCCTGCCTGGTAGTGGCGGATTTCGACATGGGCGCCCAGATGAAGAAGATTATGGAAGCTGCTGGCCAGAGCGTGCCAGACAGCAAGCCGATCTTCGAAATCAACGTGGACCACCCGCTGGTGCAGCGTCTGGAGCGTGAGCAGAGTGAAGATCGCTTTGGCGAGCTGTCTGCGGTTCTGCTTGACCAAGCTACCCTGGCCAGTGGCGAACAGCTGAAAGACCCAGGCGCTTACGTAACACGCCTGAACCGTCTGCTGTTGGAGCTGGCTAACTAAGCCAGACCGGACACGATCCATGCAGCGCATTGTGGTGGACATTAGCATTGGCCCTGACGAGTGGATAAAGCTCTATCAGGGCCTTGCACAAGATGTGACCGCACGAGCCCGGGACGGACGCTCTGTCCGTTTTCCGGCTCGAATTCTTTCCCGTTTTTATTTGAACGATGGTGTTCGTGGCAGTTTTTGCATCAGCTTCAACGACCAAGGCAAGTTTGAAACCATAGAACGCGTATAATCCCTTCTTCTCTATCTCCTGATTTTTTGGCATTCTCGGTGCCACTTTTGTTATCGCTCTTTTTGTCAGTCTATTTATCACTCTTTTTATCACTCTTTCACCGCTGTTTTGACCTGCTCTGGAGCGCTCATGCGAATTATTCTGGCCCCGATGGAAGGGCTGGTGGATGCACCTATCCGTGAAACTCTCACTAAAGTGGGGGGTATTGACCGGTGCGTAACCGAATTTATTCGTGTGACCCACGGCATGCTGCCGCCGCGAATTTTCTACAAGTATGCCCCCGAACTTCATAACAACTCGCTGACCCGTGTGGGTGTGCCGGTGGCGGTTCAGCTGCTGGGTTCCGACCCGCACATGATGGCCCGCCACGGTGCCAAAGCCGCAGAACTGGGCGCCACCCAGGTGGATATCAACTTTGGCTGCCCGGCCAAAACCGTAAACAAGCATAAGGGCGGCTGTGTGTTGATGCGCGAGCCTGAGCTGATGCACGAAATTGTTGTCGCCGTGCGCCAGGCTGTGCCTGCGAAGGTTCTAGTAACCGCCAAAATGCGCCTGGGTTACGACGACCGTTCCATGGGTGTGGCCTGCGCGCAAGCTTTAGAGGCCGCCGGTGCCGGCGAAATCGTGATTCACGCCCGCAGCAAAAAAGACGGCTATAAGCCGCCTGCCTACTGGGAAGAAATTGCCAAGGCGCGGGAAGCGGTAAAGGCCAAGGTCATCGCCAACGGTGACATTTTTACGGTGGCCGACTACTGGCGCTGTCGTGAAGTGTCCGGCTGTGACGACGTGATGATCGGCCGTGGCCTGGTGGCGCGGCCTGATCTGGCACGCCAAATTCGTGCCAGCCAGCGTGGTGAAAGCATCGAGCTGATGACGTGGCCGGAAGCACTGACTCTGGTGCAGGAATACGGGGTCGCACTTCAGGGCTGGCTGGAGGACAAGTACGTAACCGGGCGCATCAAGCAATGGATGAATTATTTACGCCAGGGTTTTAGCGAAGCCGAAGCCCTTTGGCCCCAGGCACGAAAAATTCGTGAAGTGGCACCTATGTTCGAGTTCCTTAATCAGGCCACAGCCGTCGATCAACGATTAATTGATTTCGGCCAACAGCAGGGTTTCGCGAACAGTCTAAGCTAGTGTGTTGATATCAGATATCTGATATCAGATATTTGGATTTTAACCAACAAGGATCGCCCGCAAAGAAAACCGTGGTCAGTGTGAGTTTGGGTTCCAGTGAACACGATTACGATGTGCAAACCACTTTCCTAGGGCAACCGTTTCGGGTAATTCGAACCGGAACTAATGCAAATCCGCAGCGGGCGGAGCGGGTTCTGCGGGCCTTGGAAGTGGACGCGATTGGTCTGAGTATGGTCCATGACCATTATCAGATCGGCCGCGAGCGCCTGATAAACGCGCAAACTGCGCAGTTGGAAGCCTGTGTGCCAAACACATCGGTAACAACGGGCGTTGGCCTGCGGGGCATACTGCAGGAATGGGCGGTGCGCCGAACCCAGGTGAGCCTGGGGCATTTTTTTGATAACGCCCGGGTACTGTGCCTGAATAGCAAAGCCAGCTATCGCATCGCCCGCGCTTTGAGCGAGCGCACCGAAAATTTTCAGTTTGCCGACCCTTATCTTGAGTACGGCGTACCCGGTTTTCTGACGTCTCTGGCGCAGCTTGAACGCTATGTTGCGCTGACGGCGCCTTTGGCCAAGACCCCGAGCGCTGTAAGAATTGTGGAAGCGCTGTTGGGCGGCCCACTGTATCGCATGGGGAAAAAACGCGTACAAAGGGGCTTGCAGTCGGCGGTAAAAAAAGCCCACGTCATTGTTGGCAATATGGGTGACCTGGCGCCATTCACCCGTGAACAGCTGGACGGCAAAACCGTGATTACCTCGCGGGTGTCGGAATCCGGCCTGGACTGGATGCGCTCCCGCGGCGTGGCCATGGTTGTGGATTACAGTCCGTGGCTGGAAGGCCGCCCGGTTGGCGTGAATGTGATGGAGGCGATGATCAGCGCGGCTCTTTCACGGGCGCCGGCACAACTGGGGCCGGATGATTATCTGGAAGTCATCCAGAATCTGGGCATAGAGCCACGCATTCTTTACCCCGACGGCTATCGCCGCATTAACCGCATGGCGTTTGTGATTCACCCTCTGTCACAGCAGTATCTGACCAAGACTCCACCGCTTGACCTGATTGCCGCGGTATCACCCAAATCGGTGATGAATCTGATCGAAAAAGCCGTGGCCTATGCGCCGCCATTTATTTATTCCGAAATATCCGGTTTGAAGTCGCCCACCGGCGACGAAGTGGAAGGCTATCTGATTACCGTGGGTGGCACGCCAAAAGAAATCATGGCCCACGACCCCGAATTTACTTATAGCCGCCTTTTGGCTGCCGCCGAACTGGCAAAAAAACTGGGCGCGCAAATTATGGGGCTGGGTGCGTTTACCAAAGTGGTGGGTGACGCCGGCATTACCGTCGCCAAGCGAGCGCCGCTGCCTATCACCACCGGCAATAGTTACAGTGCCTCTGGTGCCTTGTGGGCTGCCCACGAAGCCGTGAAGAAGATTGGCCGCGCCAAAATAGGCGATAACGGCAAAATGCAGGGCAAGGCTATGGTGGTTGGCGCCACCGGTGCCATTGGCTCTGTGTGCGCACGCCTGCTGGCAAAAGCTGTGGATGAGATTTATCTGGCGGCACCAGAACCGGCAAAACTGCTGGCGTTAAAAGCGGCTATTGAACAGGAAACCCCGGGCGCTATCGTGCACGTGGCCGGCGCAGCCGATCGTGATCTGGCGCAGATGGACATGATTGTGACGGCCACCTCTGGCGCGGGTAAGCGGGTGCTGGACATCATGCAGGTAAAACCTGGCTGCGTAATTACCGACGTGGCCCGGCCTTTGGACATTTCAGCGGAAGACGTTGCCAAACGGCCTGATGTGTTGGTGATCGAATCCGGTGAAATCTTGTTGCCCGGCAACGTCCGCATGAAAGATATAGGCTTACCCAAAGGCATTGCCTACGCCTGCCTGGCGGAAACTATGGTACTGGCGCTGGAAGGGCGGTTCGAGAATTTTACCCTGGGCCGCAATATTGAATGGGAGAAAGTTCGGGAGATCTACAAATTGGGTCTGAAGCACGGTATGACACTGGCGGCCATTTCCGGGGTGAACGGTGTGTTTACTGAAGAAGATTTTGCGCGTGTGCGTTTGCTGGCGGAACAAGCTGATGCGGCTGCACTTTCATAGTCAAAAGCTAACAGCTGCAGCAGTAAAAGAAAATTATCTTAATGTTAGCCTGCTGCCTTATAGTCACATTACGCTACAGCACAGAAGCAATCCATAATTGCGACTCTGTCTTTGAGTGAAGCTAACGTTCCCTGAAAAAAGTGGAGAAAAACATGGCTGACAACAGCCCTACTGCAGGTAAATGCCCGGTAATGCACGGTGGAAACACCACATCTGGCGGCAGCAATATGAAGTGGTGGCCCAGCGCCCTTAACCTGGCCATCCTTAATCAGCACGATAGCAAAACCAAGCCGTTGGGTGCCGCTGTTAACTATCGTGAAGAGCTGAAAAAGCTGGATGTTGATGCTCTTAAAAAAGACCTGACCGACTTGATGACCGATAACCAGGATTGGTGGCCGGCGGATTGGGGCCATTACGGTGGATTGATGATTCGCCTGGCGTGGCACGCAGCCGGTTCCTACCGCGTTGCCGATGGCCGTGGTGGCGCAGGCACCGGCAATCAGCGTTTCGCTCCGCTAAACTCCTGGCCGGATAACGGCAACCTCGACAAAGCCCGCCGGCTGCTGTGGCCCATAAAGCGGAAGTACGGCAACAAACTAAGCTGGGCTGACCTGATTGTGCTGGCGGGTAACGTGGCTTATGAATCCATGGGCTTCAAAACCTTCGGCTTCGCCTTTGGCCGCGAAGACATCTGGCACCCGGAAGAAGACATTTATTGGGGCGCAGAAGACGAGTGGCTGGCTACCAGCGATAACGCAAAGAGCCGTTATTCCGGTGAGCGCGACCTTGAAAATCCTCTGGCGGCGGTGATGATGGGTCTGATCTACGTGAACCCCGAAGGCGTTGACGGCAACCCGGACCCGCTTGCAACTGCCCACGACGTGCGCGAAACGTTCAAGCGTATGGCCATGAACGACGAAGAAACGGTCGCGTTGACCGCAGGTGGCCACACCGTGGGTAAATGCCACGGTAACGGCGATCCGGCAAACTTGGGCGAAGCACCGGAAGGTGCTGAGGTAGAAGAGCAGGGCCTGGGCTGGAATAAAAAGACCGGTACAGTCGGTAATCACACCGTCACCAGCGGTCTTGAAGGTGCCTGGACCACCAACCCCACCCAATGGGACGACGGCTACTTTAAATTGCTGATGAACCACGAGTGGGAACTGACCAAGAGCCCGGCCGGCGCTTGGCAGTGGGAGCCGGTGGACATGAAAGAAGAAGACAAGCCGGTGGATGCAGAAAACCCGTCTGTGCGTCGCAACCCGATCATGACCGACGCCGACATGGCCATGAAAATGGACCCGGCGTACCGCAAAATCTCTGAGAGATTCGCTAGTGATCAGGCCTACTTTGAAGACGTGTTTGCCCGCGCCTGGTTCAAGCTGACTCACCGCGACCTTGGACCAAAAGTGCGCTACGTTGGTCCGGAAGTACCTCAGGAAGAACTGATCTGGCAAGACCCGATCCCGGCCGGCAATACCGGTTATGACGTAGAAACAGTTAAAGCAAAGATCGCTGCCAGTGGCTTGAACGCTACCGACATGATCAATACCGCTTGGGACAGCGCCCGTACCTACCGCGGCTCGGACATGCGTGGCGGCGCCAACGGAGCTCGAATTCGTCTGGCCCCCCAGAAAGACTGGGAAGGCAACGAGCCTGAGCGCCTGGGCCGCGTATTAAGTGTGCTGGAAGCGATTGCCGCAGATACAGGCGCCAGTGTGGCCGATGTGATTGTGCTGGCAGGTAACGTTGGCATAGAGCAGGCGGCCAAAGCCGCGGGTGTAAACGTAAACGTGCCATTCTCAGCCGGCCGTGGCGATGCCACCGACGAGATGACCGATGTGGAATCTTTCGAGCCGCTGGAACCCATTCACGATGGCTTCCGTAATTGGGTGAAAAAAGATTACACGGTTACCCCTGAAAAACTGTTGCTGGATCGTGCTCAGCTGATGGGCCTGACAGCGCCAGAGATGACGGTACTACTAGGCGGAATGCGTGTGCTTGGCACCAACCACGGTGGCAGCAAACACGGCGTATTCACCAACAGGGAAGGGCAACTGACCAACGACTTCTTTGTGAATCTGACCGACATGGGAAACAGCTGGAAACCGACCGGAAAGAACTCCTACGAGATTCGCGATCGCAAAACAGACGCGGTGAAGTGGACTGCTACCCGAGTAGACCTGGTGTTCGGTTCCAACTCGATTCTGCGTTCCTACGCAGAACTGTATGCTCAGGACGACAACAAAGAGCGCTTTGCGCACGACTTTGTGACCGCCTGGGCCAAAGTTATGAACGCTGACCGGTTTGATATCGCGTAAGTGTAAATGGTATTTAAAAGGGCGCTTCAACGAGAGTTGAGGCGCCCTTTTTTTATTAAAAATGACACTTTCAAAATCAACGTATTTTATCTAAACATAAATATATTATGAATTAATCGCAACGCTATAGTCGTTGTTAAAGTTCGGCGCTTATGCGAACTTAGGTCGTGACGCAGCGCAGAGTTTTTTGTAACACGTTTCTACTCTGCTCTGCCGTTTTATTTGTTGCATTGTCGAATCAAGAGTCTGATGAAGTTGTTAATCAACAGCTTATTAGTAAAGACTAATCAAATTTGGAGATTGCTATGAATAAAGATATCGCCGAAGGTAAGTGGAAGCAGATGAAAGGCTCGATTCGTGAAAATTGGGGCAAACTGACCGACGATGATGTAGATGAGATTGGTGGCCGCAAAGATAACTTTTTGGGCAAGGTTCAGGAAAAATACGGCATGAGTCAGGAAGATGCCGAAAAAGAGTGGGATAAGTTACATAACTCTTAAGAATTTGCGGTTTTGATCATCGCTTAAATCGATGTCTGCATTGTAATGTTTCATACGTTCGGTGCAGGTATCGGTTTTTCAATTTGAAGTGAATGTTTTACACTAGCGCCTCAAACGTATTTACCGAAGCCTTTATTCTAACCCCCGCCCTTCACCCGCTTCCTCTTGAGTCACTCCGTCGCGTATGTGATAAATGCGTTTGAACGTTGGAATGATTTCTTCATCGTGTGTCACAACGATAATCGCTGTTTCGTACTTTCGCGCCATTATCTGAGTGCAGAACCGGTGGGTGTTGCCAACATCTCTCGCGCAACTAACGACACCAGGACTCAAAAAAAGGATACTGAAGGCTGACGAAAAATGGGCAGGCCTAACAACACACTGGCATTGGTTTTCAAGGATTATTAATGCACGCGACTTCGGATTTTATTGAAAAACTGGGCATTCGCTTCCCGATTATTCAGGCACCGATGGCTGGGGTATCTACGCCGGAATTGGCCGCTGCGGTCTCGAACGCAGGCGGGCTTGGTTCATTGGGGGTTGGCGCCAGCACTATTGACCAGGCTCGAAAGATGATCGAACAGACGCGCCGGCTAACCGAACAGCCGTTCAACGTGAACGTCTTTTGCCACGCCCCTGCAACGCGAGACCCTGATAGAGAAAATGCGTGGCTTGCGCATCTTGCTCCGCTGTTCAGCGAAGCCGGGCTGGATACGCCCGATCAGCTCGACGAAATTCACACATCATTTCTTGTTGGCGACGAACAATTCGAGATGTTGCTTGAGCTGCGCCCGGCGGTCGTCAGTTTTCATTTCGGCATACCCTCTGCCGACCGCATTGCCTGTTTGCGTGAGGCTGGCATTTACACCATGGCAACGGCGACGAATCTTCACGAAGCCAGGCTGATTGAACAAGCGGGAATAAACGCCATTGTTGCCCAAGGTATTGAAGCTGGCGGGCACAGGGGCATGTTTAACCCAGAGGTAACAGATGAGTGCTTGAGCACAATGGTGTTTGTGCGGCTGCTTGCGGCAAAAACCACACTTCCCATCATTGCGGCGGGCGGCATTATGGATGGCTATGCCATCAACTCGGTGCTGAACCTTGGCGCGGTAGCCGCCCAGCTTGGAACAGCCTTTGTTCTGTGCCCCGAATCTGCGGCCAATAGCGCCTATCGCGAAAATCTGAAAAGCCAACGAGCATCGCAGACACGATTGACGGATGTCCTATCCGGCCGGCCGGCACGGGGGATAGTTAATCGATTGATTACATTTGGCGAAGCAGACGGCAGCCCGTTTCCCGCGGATTATCCGCTGGCTTACGATGCGGCTAAACGGCTCAGTGGAGCCGCGTCCAAACTGGGAAACAACGAATTTGCCGCACAATGGGCGGGGCAGGGAGCGCCGCTGGCGCGTGAGCTGCCAGCGGCGGAGTTGATGAGCGTGCTGATGGCTGAAACTCGCATTGAATAGTAGATATACCTCAATTTTGTTCAATATACTATGCTGCCGGGCATGTCAGAATCCGCTCCTGATTCGACCGGAGAGTGTATAACCATGTCTTTGATTCTGCCCATGTGCGCGTTTGCCTTAGCGGCCTCTATTTCACCCGGGCCTGTAAATCTTGTGTGCCTGAGCAGTGGTACCCGCTACCCGATTGCCACCGGCTTAACGTTTGTTACCGGTGCCACGCTGAGTTTTATCGTGCTCTTCATTGCGGTAGGGCTGGGTCTTTATTCACTATTGACGGTGGTGCCGGGGCTGCAAAGTGTGTTGCGTTGGGCGGGTGTCGCATTTTTGCTTTATCTGAGTATCAAGTTAGCCCTGGACAGCGGTCAATTGCCGGACGCTGGCCGCAAAAAGGCACCGGGATTCATGACAGGCGCCTTAATGCAGTGGTTGAACCCCAAAGCCTGGCTTGCCTCCGCTTCTGGCATCGGGGCGTTCACTAACGCAAACGATCTGAACCAGGTCCTGCTGTTTGCTGCTCTTTACCTGCCAATCTGCTGGTTGTCACTGGCTTGCTGGGTTTACGCCGGCGCATTCTTGCGCCGATATGTTCAAAAGCCCATCATTCTGATGACCATCAACCGCACACTGGCGTTATTACTTGCTGCCAGCTGCGTGTATCTTCTCGTTGGCTGAACCGAGACGGTACTGGTTTGGAGTTGCGGCCACTCGTAGCTTGAACGCACGCTGAAAGTGAGGCTGATCGGCAAAACCTGCATTCAGGGCTGCCTCGGCAATGGGCGTGCCTTGTTTTAGCTCACTTTGGCCGAGTTGCACGCGTCGGTTCACTAAGTACGCATGGGGGGTAAAACCGAATGCCTGTTTAAAGGAGCGGATCAAATGGCCCTCGCTTAAACTTGAAAGGGCGCATAGGGTCTCCAGCGAAACATCTTCCGTTGCATGCTGATCTATATAGCGAGCCAGCTGTGTTAAAACATCCGCGGTAGCCGGTTGCTGATTGATTGGCTGAGTTGCCAGCTTGTGCATCAGACCTGATAGAAACGTGTCTAATTCTCTCTGCTTGTCTGTCACCGCAGACTGGGTATCCAAAAGGCAATCTGCGAGATGGCAGTAACGATCGAACCAGCGGCTATCGGATAGCACAGCCGTGTGTAGATCCTGCCAGGCTGGGGTAGGGAGTAAACCCGCCTGGAATCGCAGATTTGTTAACCACTGCGTATCAACATACATCATTAAATATGACCAGGGACGGTTATCTATTGGATTGCACGCGTGCGCCCACTCCGGATTCATCGTCACCAGGTCTCCGGCACTGACAGGAAAATGGTTGTCGCGATAGCGAAACGTACTTGCTCCGCTGGTAATCGCACCTAACGACCAATGTGGATGGCTGTGGAGGGCATAGCAGACCTGGCGCCCGTCCGCGACCTTACGAAGTTCTACGTGAGGCATGCGTTCGTCGCGCCAGAAAATCGGGGAAAATGAAGAAGCGATCATTGCTTGTCATCCTGAAAAATGCTCAGGTAACTTACTTCACGTTTACGACTTTTAAAAGAAAACCGGTGCAGATTTATTTTCTTGGGAAAACAATCGGTCACCGGTTTTTTTTAAAACTTCATCATTCAAACGTTGGTAATCAGGCCTTCGCGACCCAAGTCTGACACCAGCCGTTGGTCTCTACGCTATTTTGCGGGAACAATGTACAGCCATTGTTGGTTTCTTGGAAAAAATTGCAGTTTGCGCAGTGTTCACCTGCCGCATAAGCCGGGTGGCCGGCGGCCTCTTCGGCCACTTTAACGTAGTTCAGCCCTTTGGCTTGAGCGGTTGTTGGGTCGAGCGGTGGAAGGCTTTGGGCGAAAGCGCGCTGAGATAGTATGCCCATACCAAGAGGTAGAGCAGCCATACCGAGCAAACTGTGACGCATAAACTTGCGACGACTCTGATCAGCCATGATAGTTCCTTGTATGTGTTTAAATTAGGAATATTAACCAGCTATTAATCTTCACGATGTTTTATACGTTTCACAGTGATAATAGATCGAATTGAAAAAACATTCAAATCTTCACTTCATGCAGATCAACTTGTTTATTAAATAAGAAAGAGGTTGATAATTAAACAGCTTTTTAAATGAGATGCATTCTCAATATGTTTCAATAATAATAAAGATAATAATAATAATTATCATTATTTATTCCGCCTGCGTGTTTCTAGCAGTGAGCTAAAGCAGGCGCAGCGAGAAACAATACTTGCTTAATGACTAATAAGTTCATGATACTAAAGATAATAGCACTCGGCGGTCTTCAGCTCCAAGTGCAACACATTGGTTCAATGAACGCCCGCTTTCTTTCGTCTAGCGATGCCAAATAAAGCTAGACCTAAACCCAACAATAAGGCTGTTGAAGGCTCGGGTACGCGGACTAGATTATTGTAAGCGGTAGCTGCGCCGTTTTTGCAACCGTCCGCTCCCAAGGTGGCATTTGCGCCTAAAGTGACATAATTTGTCGCTGAAAAAGCGCCGCCACAATAGTCACCTACGCCTAATATCACAGCACTGTCCCCGGCGGAAATGTAGCCTTTCGATAGAACAAGGCCTCTGAATTTCGCTCCGGCGCCGAGTGTTGTGTAACCTTCGCCGGCCCCGACAGTTTTGTCGCCTAAGATATTCCAGATAATGCTGCTCTCATCGGTTACGTTTAAAAACTCTATATTTGCGAGCGCACCAACGGTCATGTAGTTCGAGATATTGAAAACCCAAGAGGCATCTACACCTCCGCCATCAAGGGTGATGGTTTTGCCGGCAGCAACCGTTAGATAATCTGCGACACTGTAGATGCCAGCTTCGAGCAGTTCGTCGTTTGTCCCGAAACCGACGGCTAGTTGCGTCCCTTGTCCGAGATTTTTGAGCGTTTGTTGGGCAGACTCAATATTTTCCGTCTGAATGATTACTTTGGGAGCGCTATACCCAGGTTCCATTGTAAGGTCTTGTGTCGTGTTATTTACGGTAGCGGTGAGATCTATTGTTGTAGTCGTTCCGCTCTCAACACTGCCCGCGACACTGGCCGAATTGCCGAAGCTTGCGTAGGTTCCTGTTTTAATGTCGCCGCTGAGCCCGGCACCTGCGCCAGCGCTTGTGTATGTGCCACTTTTAATATTGCCTTTGACCGCTCCCGAGGCGCCGATAGATGCGAAGGTTCCAGCCTCAATATTACCGCCAGCAATTGAACCCGCACCTGTTGATATCGCGCCGGGGCTCTGCATATTGCCACCGGCGGTTGCCCATGCACCTACGGTTACGTAAACATTGGCATAAATCGACTGGTTATTTAGCTCAGCATTTAACAAGGGCATCGCTTGTGCGCTAGACGCCGCAGCGATGATCGAAATAAAGAGTAGTGATTTAGTGTGTTTCATGGAGGTCCTTTTTCATAATATCCATTGAAAAAATAACACTGCAAGTGAGCCAAAAACCTAGAAGCCATGATTAGTGCTTTTTTGAAACTAGTAGAATTTTCACCTATTTGGCCCTTATTTTTATTAATGCATTTATCATGCCATTATATTTAATATAAATATAAATCATGAGTTTGGAATTATATATTAAATTTACCGCCAATGGATTTGTAAAATAAGCTGACGTTATTTTGGTGGATCTGATTACTGTGCGTCGGTACCTCGGTTCATGATGGGCGGGGCCAGGTGAAAATGAACCTTAAAGTCGCCTTCGAAGGTGTTGTTCACTTCCTTCATAAAGTCGGTTTCAGCAAACAGGCGAGCCACTTCGTATTCGTCTTTAAAGGCCATAAGCCGATAAAGTTGCTGGGCTATGGCCTGTGTCAGCAAGTGGTTGGTTTGGCCCAGGGCGTCTTCTGCGTCGTTTACTTGCTTTACCAAAGAGGCATAGCGGTCAGCCCAGCGCCGGTTTTGATAATTCACCAGATGCTGGTGACGAATGTTGATTATTTCGTCCGGGCTCTGAGCCGGTTTCACGTCTTCTACCCGAGCCTCGCCGGTGTTCAGCAGGTCGGTAATGGCCTTCAAATCTGTTGCGGCTACGCGACCCCAGCCAAAGGCTTCCTTATTGCGGTCAATCGCGACGCCATTCAGCTCAATGGCTTTTATCAACGAGGCCTGTGACAGAGACAGAAGCCCTCTCTGCCAGGCAAAGCCCAGCATCATAACGTTGGAAAACACGGTGTCTCCCATCAGCTTTTCAGCAATGCCATTGGCATTCAGTCGCGCGAAATTGTCGTCACCAACGGCATTGCGAATCAGATCGAGGCGCGTATCGGCCTGCATGTCCGCATCCCGGAACAGCACGTAATCTGCGGTGGGCAGTTCTGCGTCGTTGGCCACCACACGGGTGTAAAGGGGTTTCAGAACGTTCAGTGCCTTCTGGGACGAAGCCACTACCAGGTCGCACGCGATCACCGCATCGGCCTCAGCGTTACTGATGCGAACTTGGTGCAGTTTGTCTGGCGATGGCGCCATGCGAACATAACTGAGCACCGTGCCGCCTTTCTGGGCGAAGCCGGTAAAATCCAACACCGAGGTACCCAAGCCTTCAGATGGGCTGCCATAGTGATGAGCTGGCCCACGGTTACGACGCCTGTGCCGCCCACACCATCCACCAACAGGTCATAGGAACCGGTCAGCGCAGGCAAAACTGGCGCCGGAATAGTGGTAAGTTTGCCCGTAAGCACAGAGCCTGTGTCTGTACCGCGAGATTTGCGCAGCTGGCCACCCTCGATGGTTACAAAGCTTGGGCAAAAGCCATTCAGGCAGGAGAAATCCTTGTTACAGGAAGACTGGTCAATCTTGCGTTTGCGGCCCAGCTCTGTTTGGCGCGGCACCACCGAAAGACAGTTCGATTGCACAGAACAGTCGCCGCAACCTTCACACACGTGATGATTGATAAACACCCGCTTGGCGGGATCCGGGTAAAGGTTGCGCTTACGCCTGCGACGCTTCTCTGCGGCGCAGGTCTGATCGTAAATCAGCACGGTGCAGCCCGGAATGTCACGCAGCTCCTTTTGAACGTTATCCAGCTCTGAGCGATCATGAAAGCTTACATCAGCCGGGAACAGATGCTTGTTACCATCGTACTTTTCCGGTTCGTCACTGAGCACAACAACCCGGCCAGCGCCTTGCTGCCTTCCGGCACTTTGGTCGAGGTGTTGTGGGGGCATCCCAGTTCGTCCTGTTTACCAGTGATTAGAACGTCGCCGGGGTGATCCGGTTCCGACATGGCTTCTTTGATCTGGCTTTCGATAATGCCGCGCTTTTCCTCGACAACAAGCACTTCTTCCTTGTCGTGAACAAACTTGAGAATACCGCTCCGTTCAAGTGGCCAGACCAAGCCCACTTTGTAGATATCGAGCCCCATGTCCCTGGCATGAGCTTCATCAATGCCGAGCAGATCAAGCGCTTCCAGCAGATCCAGATGCCCTTTTCCGGTGGTGACTACTCCAAAACATGCGTTTGGCTCGTTAAACAGGCAGCGGTCGATAGGATTCGCTCGGGCAAAAGCTTGCACAGCCGCCAGTTTATGTTCAATACGGGTTTCCAACTGAGGCCCCGGTAGCCACTTACCAAACTGGCCGCTTTGAGCCCAAGTTTGCGGTCCAGCGCTGCCTGGGTCAGAAGTATGCGCACCAGGGCCTGGGTTCCGGTCAGGAATACCCGCCCGGACTCTCGCAGGTAGCGGTCTTCAAGTTGGTAATTGTCGAGCTTCGGGCCGCCGGTTTCGGTGCGCTTGCCTTGAGAGGGTCGGGGGCGAGAATTGTCAGCAGGCATACGATCCTCTTCTTCTATTTATTTTATAATCAAAAGTATAGAAGAGAATTCAGCAAATGAGTTGGTAAATAGACGTCTGTTACGTGCTTAAAACTGAGGAATATGGGGGTGCCGGTCGTGTTTGTCGGGCCGTTCGTGTAAATTCAGGTACGAATTACATCAAAGGAAAATGTTATGGGTCTGGCTATTGCGTTGCATGCGTTGTCCGCTGTTATTTGGGTTGGCGGTATGTTTTTTGCCTACATGGCGATGCGCCCAGCTGTAGGTGCGGTAATCGAAGCGGGAAAGCGCAGTGAACTTTGGTGTCAAACGCTTACCCGGTTTTTCCGTTGGGTCTGGTTGGCGATAGTGCTCTTGCTGATCACCGGATACTGGATGATTTTCAAGGGATTTGGTGGCATGGCCGGGGCAGGGTGGCACATTCATGCAATGCAGATGCTTGGCCTGATCATGATGCTGCTGTTTCTTCACCTCTACTTCGCTCCGTTCCGCCGTTTGAAACTGGCCGTTGCCGCCAGCGATCCCGAGGAAGGCGGGCGTCAGGTCGGCAAGATTCGTAGGCTCGTTGGCATTAATTTAATCATTGGGCTGGTGGTGGTGGCTATCGGTTCTGCAGGGCGCTATCTGTAAACAGAGATAAAAAAGACTGGAAACACTGACACTGTAATGGACACCACACATCTGATTCTGGGGCTAATTTTCAGCTCCATTGGCATCGGCTATTTCATTTACGGCCGCAAACAATCGAATATTGTAACGCGATATTGTGGTATCGCGTTGGTTCTTTACCCATACTTGGTAACAGACACGTTTGCGTTGGTTGCAGTGGGTGTCGGGTTGATGCTGGTTCCAAAATTCGTTGAAATTTAATGCGCAGTCGCGTTGGAAAACACATTAATAACAACCACGCCCGCAACAATAAGCCCCATCCCGAACACGCTTGCCATGTCTAATTTCTGACCAAGCGCCAACCAGCCGATCAGTGATATTAGAACGATTCCTGAGCCAGACCAGATGGCATAAGCTATGCCCACAGGAATCGTTTTCAGGGTCAGCGACAGAAAATAGAAAGCGACGCCGTATCCGATAACCACCATCACACTTGGAAGCATTTTGGTAAAGCCTTCGCTCGATTTCAGGCTGGAAGTCGCAATCACTTCCGCAATAATAGCGATGCCCAGAAATAGCCAGTTTTTCATCTAAAAACTCTTATTAAAAATAGTAGATTGGAAGACCCTTCGCAAGAAGCTGGGAAAACAATTTTTAGTCTCAATCACCAGCGTGCGCTCAAAATAGCGGCCTTTGCGTTTTACGCTATACTTATTTTACTCAGGCAGCATTTTTTTCTATAAAAAATGAACTCATCACGGTCTTTTTTTCCTGAGCTCAAGTAACAGCGCCTTGAGGTGCACCCCCAATAATACTCGGAGTATACCCATGACGAAAACGATGAGAGGGGCTTCATTTCTGCTCGCAACCTTCGGTTTCGGTGCGCTGAACGTGAGTGTTGCAATGGCAGCGGACGACCTGAATCGAGGAAAAATCATTGCCACTCAGGGCAATGGTGCCGGCGCTCTGGCATGTATGGCTTGCCATGGCCCGGATGGCAAAGGCAACAGCGCAGCCGGCTTTCCCAGTATTGCCGGATTGAATGCTGAATACCTGGGCAAACAGTTGCATGACTACGCCAGCGGGCTGCGTCAAAATGTCATCATGCAGCCGTTTGCAAATGCTCTGACAGAAGACGACATCCAGAGCGTTACAGCCTACTACGAAAGCCTTCAGCCCTTGGCGACAGCCATTACCTATCAGGTGCCTGCTCAAGATCGTCAGGGTGAATGGTTGGCAATGCGGGGCGACTGGAGCAACGATATACCGGCTTGTAACCAATGCCACGGCCCCAACGGCATGGGAGTGGGTAGCGCATTTCCGGCTCTTGCAGGCCAGCATGCCGGTTATCTGAAAACGCAGCTGAATGCGTGGCGTAGTGGTACTCGTAATAATGACCCCAACCAACTAATGAAAGGTATTGCGAAGCGCCTGAGTGAGCAACAGATCATTGCTATCACCGAATACTACGCAACTCTGCCTGAGCAGCTGGCTGCGCAGTCCAAGCAAAAGGAGAGCCACTGATGAACCTGTGGAAATCGTCACTGTTCGTGGTTGGTAGTGCCTTTTTTGTCTTTGCCGCACCTGCCCTGGTTCAGGCTGCAGAGCCAGAGATGGACTACCAGAAGCCATTACCCGCAGCGCCCGCTGGTGAGGCGACGTTTCAGCCACCGCAAGAGCGGGATATTCCAGACACCCCTTACGGAGATATGGTTCGTCATGGGCAAGATCTGTTTGTAAATACCCAACAGTTGCGCGGAAAATCTGTGTTCAACGGCCAAAACTGCGTTAATTGCCATCTGGATGCCGGGCGACTTGCCAGCTCTGCCCCTATGTGGGGTGCATTCGGAATGTAC
Source organism: Marinobacter sp. LV10MA510-1 (assembly GCF_002563885.1). GTDB lineage: Bacteria > Pseudomonadota > Gammaproteobacteria > Pseudomonadales > Oleiphilaceae > Marinobacter. The sequence continues at coordinate 500,205 of NZ_PDJA01000001.1, forward strand.
CCTGCCTATCGTAGCAAGAATGACAAAGTGAATACGCTCACAGAGCGACTTCAAGGCTGCTTTACCTATTCCATGAACGGCGTGGCGCCAGAGCAAGGTAGTGACACCCTCGTCGCGATGGAAACCTATTTTCATTGGCTCTCAACCGGCGCGCCTATTAACCAGGCTCTGCCAGGCCGTGGTTACGTTAAGCTCGAAACGCCCGAGGGCGGCCATGACCGAGAACGTGGCGCTGCGGTTTATACCGAGCAGTGCTCCATTTGCCATGGCGAAAACGGGGAAGGGCAAAAGGTAGCAGGGCAGGTTGTTTTTCCACCTTTGTGGGGTGATGGCGCCTATAACTGGGGCGCGGGCATGCACCGGGTGAATACGGCAGCCGGCTTTATAAAGGCCAACATGCCACTGGGCAAACCCAACTCCCTGAGCGATCAGGAGGCTTGGGATGTGGCAGCGTTCGTTAACAGTCACGAACGCCCTCAAGACCCACGTCGCCGGCAGCAGAGCTCACTGGATGTAACTGCAAGCACCTTTCATAACCACGATGGCTTTTACGGAAAGTCCGTAAACGGCAAACGCCTGGGTGATCACGACAACTACGGTGAAAACCCTGGGGTTGCCAGTCAGTAAAGACAAAACGCCGTCAACCACAACCGTTGACGGCGTTTTGTCATAGGTTTTGGCCTTGGCTATTAGCTTTTCTTTTCAAGCGCGTCTTTCAGCCCAGCAAACGGACTGTGCGTAGCCGCTTCGCGCCTTTTTTCACCGCCGCCGCCGTAGCGCACGAAATCCTCGAATTTACTGTGTTCATTGTCGTGGCAGTAAACGCACAATAATTCCCAGTTACTGCCATCGGGGGGATTGTTGTCGTGGTCATGGTCGCGATGATGCACCGTCAGTTCGCGCAAATTGGCGCGGGTAAACTCACGGGTGCAGCGCCCGCATATCCACGGGTACATTTTTAGGGATTTTTCGCGATAGCCGCCTTCGCGCTTTGCGATATACTCACGCTGCTCAGCCAGAATCTTATCCAGTTTGCTTGTGTCGCCGACGTTCTGGCTCATGGGTGTTTCCTCGGTGCGGTAGACTTGATTTCGTGTTGGAGGGTCAGGATACCTTACAGAAAGGTTAGGCGGCATAATGGCTTCGCCGTTTGAACTCATCTCAACCTTTAGCTACCGTATTATACAGGCGCAAATTGATGCATGGCCGGGAGCTTACGGTAAATCCTACGTATTGTTTTTCAAATGTCTCAATTTGTTTGGGTAAAATACAGTGGAGCATAGCCGTGGCTAATCAACCATTTCTCACCGATATCAAAATCATTCGCGAACGCGCTCGCATGCACATTGAACAAGGCGCCGTTACCGAAGGCTACATGGCAGATCGTGAAAACGTCATCAACCTGCTCAACGCGGCCCTGGCTACTGAAATTGTTTGCGTACTGCGCTATAAACGCCACTACTACATGGCAGACGGCTTGAGCGCGAGCATCGCCAAGGCAGAGTTTCTGGAACACGCCCAACAAGAGCAGCAACACGCGGACTGGTTGGCCGAGCGTATCGTACAGCTAGGTGGAGCGCCGAACTTTTCGCCTGAGGGCTTGCTAAGCCGCTCGCACGCAGAATACGTCGAGGGCGAAACTCTACGGGAAATGATAAAAGAAGATTTGATCGCCGAACGTATTGCTATCGACAGTTACCGCGAAATTGCGAGTTATCTGGGGGAGAAAGATCCCACATCCCGACGTATTATTGAAGACATCCTGGCTCAGGAAGAAGAGCATGCCGATGATATGGCGGGTTTGCTTAAAGGGTTGGATCAAATGCAGGGCAGCGGCGGTTAAAGTGCCGGCGTTGGTGTACTAACAACATCAAACGGATTGCTACGGCTATGGCTGTCGCGTTGCACGTTTTATCAACGTAGTCTTTGAACATAAAAAAACGGCCCCGCGGGGCCGCTTAGAAAGCTTAATAGCAGAGTATTACATTCCCGGCATGAGCACTGTATCGATTACGTGCACAACACCGTTGGACTGTACAACGTCGGCCTGAATAACCGTCGCCACATTGCCCTGGCTATCTTCAACCATCAGCTTGCCGCCTTTGGTGGTAAGCTTGAGTTTTCCACCCTGAACCGTTGGGGCGGGGTGCATTCCGCCATCGTCTTCTACCATTTTCATGGCGGCCATTGAGCTCGCATTAGCTGGCACCACGTGATAAGTCAGTATCGATTGAAGCTTTGCTTTGTTCTCCGGCTTCAACAGCTCTTCAACGGTGCCTGCTGGCAGTTTTTCAAAAGCAGCGTTTGTCGGCGCAAATACTGTAAACGGACCTTTGCCGGAAAGTGTTTCTGCCAATCCTGCAGCTTTGACAGCGGCAACCAGCGTCGTTAGGTTTGCAGCATTTGATGCATTCTCAACAACGGTCTTGTCGGGATACATTTCAGCGCCACCAACCATGGGGTTGTCACCAGCAGCTACATAACCCGCCAGCCCGGTGCCTGCGACAAAGATCATGGACGCCATCAACGTTTTCAGATTACCGTAAGCGCCAATAAATCAGCACCTACATTTCGGCTCGCCGATTGCACACACTGACTTCCTCACCCATTCCATGAGGAATCAGCATGACCCCAACCGAACGAGCACACGTCTGGCAGCAGCATATTACTGACTGGGAAGTCTCCGGCGTGTCCGGCAGCGCTTACTGCAAGCAGCAGTCATTGGTTTATCATCAATTCGTTTACTGGCGCCGGAAGCTGGCCCCGACTGAAGACTCTCTGGAGCAGGCGCAAACGGTCACCGGGTTCGCTCGGGTCGTTTCTGTTCCTGGCGCTACCATCGGCGGAGCCGATGGCCTGACCGTGACACTGCCCGGTGGTGTCTCCATTACCGGGCTGCACACCGGCAACATCGAGTTGCTCGGCGCTGTTCTGAGACAGCTGTGATGCGCCACCGATATTTACGCCCGTCCTTGTCGTTGCCAGAGATTTATCTGTACCGAGCGCCCGTTGATTTCCGTAAGCAGGCCCAGGGCCTGGCAGTCTTGGTTGAACAGGAACTGGGCCACAATCCGTTTACCGGAGCGCTTTACGCCTTCACCAACCGGCATCGAAACAAGATCAAGTGCCTGATGTGGGAAGACAACGGTTTTGTGCTCTATTATAAGGCGTTGGCGGAGGAGAAGTTCAAGTGGCCTAAGGCCTCGGATGAGCTGATGCCACTGACGGGCGAGCAGATCAACTGGTTGCTGGACGGCTACGACATTGCCTTGTTAAAAGGGCACAAAATTCTGCATTATGAGTCTGTTAATTAGCCCTTTTTTCGTGCTTTAGAGCGTTGTTTTTGCTATACTTTGTTCATGAGATTAAAGCCTGAATCACCTTCAAAAACACCCGATATCAGCGGCCTTTCGGCCGCCGAATTGCTGTCGGTTGTCGAAGGTCTTCAGCAGGAACTGGCGGCCAAGAGCGCTGAAATCCAACAGCGCGATCACGCTCTTGCGCAAGGCGCCCAAGCGGTCAAACAACGCGATCACACCATTCAGATTCTCGAAGAACTGCTGCGTTGGAAACGGATTCAGCAGTTCGGCGCCAGCAGTGAAAAGTCCGCACACCAGATTCATCTGTTTGACGAAGCCGAGCTGGAAGTTGAGATTGATGCCCTGCGCGATCAACTGCCCGACGATGTCAAAGAGGAAGGTGCACCGCCGGCCTCCCGTAAACGTCGGCAGCGTGGCTTCTCGGAGACACTGCTGCGCGAGCGCATCGAACTGACCCTCAGCGACGAAGAAAAGGTCGGCGCCAGCAAGACCTTTTTTACCAAGGTCAAAGAAGAGCTTCAGTTCATTCCCGCGCAGTTGAAAGTTCTGGAATACTGGCAGGAAAAAGCCGTGTTCGAACAAGACGGCGAAGAGCGCATCCTGGCCGCTGCCCGCCCGGTTCATCCGCTGGGCAAGTGCACGGCCACCACCTCGTTGCTGGCGTACATCATTACCTCGAAATACGCCGATGGCCTGCCTCTGTATCGTCTGGAACACATGCTCAAACGCCTGGGGTGCGTATTCCAGACCAAGGTTGCCACTGATTCCAGACGAAGCCTGCCACCCATTCCACGCGAAAGCTGCCACTGATTCCACGGCAAAGCTGCCACCCCGGCAGGTTGCCTGACTCACCCCATCGAAACCGTCCGGCGCGGGATAACTTAACGGTACTCTGAGTCTTTTCATCCGGAGAAGATCAGATGCCAGCAAAGAGGTTATCCATGCGTAAGATCAAAGAAGTCCTTCGCCTGAAATGGGAGCGAGGGCTAAGCAACCGACAGATTGCGGCGGCCTGCGGCGTCAGCCGCCCCACGGTAAGCGAGTATCTTCGGCGTTTAGCCGAAGCCGGTCTGAACTGGCCATTGCCGGAGGATCTGGGGGAGGCTCGCCTAGAACAAATGCTGTTTCCGCCACCCCCAGACTTGCCGGCTCAGGTCCGGGGCATACCGGACTGGAAGCAGATTCACGATGAACTGAAGGGTAAATACGTCACTCTGTTCCTGCTCTGGCAGGAGTACCGTCAGGCAAACCCAGAGGGGTATCAGTACAGCTGGTTCTGCGAACACTACCGGGCCTGGCAGGGCAAGCTGGACCTGGTGATGCGCCAGGACCATAGAGCGGGTGAGAAGCTGTTTGTGGACTACGCCGGCCAGACCGTGCCCGTCATTGACCGCACCACCGGAGAGATCCACGAGGCGCAGATCTTTGTGGCGGTTATGGGCGCTTCCAATTACACCTACGCCGAAGCCACCTGGAGCCAGAAGTTGCCAGACTGGATTGGCTCTCACATCCGAGTCTTTCAGTATCTGAATGGAGTTCCCGAATTAGTGGTGCCCGACAACCTCCGGTCCGGTGTCACCAAAGCTCACCGCTACGAACCAGACCTCAACCCAACCTACCAGGACATGGCCGCCCATTACGGCGTGGCCGTTGTCCCTACACGGGTCCGAAAGCCACGTGATAAAGCCAAGGTGGAAGGCGGTGTGCTGATCGTCGAACGCTGGATCCTGGCGGCGCTGCGCCACCGTCAGCACTTCTCGCTCGGACAGCTCAATGCAACCCTCCGTGAGCTGCTGGAAAAGCTCAATCGCCGCCCCTTCCGAAAGTTGCCCGGCTGCCGGCGTGACCACTTCGAACAACTGGACAAGCCCGTTTTACAGCCGCTACCGGCAGAACCGTATGTCTACGCAGAGTGGAAGAAGGCTCGGGTGAACATCGACTACCACATAGCCGTTGACGTGCATTACTACTCGGTACCCTACACCCTGATCAAGAAGGAGGTGGAGGTCCGAATCACCCACAACATCATCGAGTGTTTTTACCGGGGCAACCGGATCGCCAGCCACCGCCGCTCGGACCAAAAGGGACGGCATACCACCATCGCCGCTCACATGCCTGAATCCCATCGGCAGGCGGGTGAGTGGTCACCGGAACGGCTCATCGCCTGGGCGGCCAAGACCGGACCCGCCACAGAAAAACTCATCCGCACCGCCTTGGGTGCCCGCAAACACCCGCAGCAGGCCTACCGCTCCTGCCTGGGCATTCTCCGGCTGGGCAAGAGCTACGGCGAGGCACGATTGGAAGCCGCCTGCCAGCGCGCCTTAATGCTGGGTAGCTGCCGCTACAAAAGCATTGAATCCATTCTCAAACACCGCCTGGACCAGAAGCCCCTGGAAGAACAGCAAGAGCTGGCCTTACCCGATACCCACGATAATATCCGCGGCCCAACCTACTACCACTGAGGGAACCTGACATGCTGAAACATCCGACTCTGGACAAACTCCATGCCCTCAAATTGACCGGCATGGCCGCCGCACTGGCTGATCAGTCGGCCACGACTGACATCACGGAACTGAGCTTCGAGGAACGCCTTGGACTGCTGGTCGATCGGGAGATGACCGAACGAGATAACCGACGCCTGACCAGCCGGCTGCGCCGGGCTGGACTGCGACACACCGCCGTTCTCGAAGACCTGGATTACCGGAACTCACGCGGCCTGGATAAGGGATTAATCCAATCCCTGGCAAGCTGCCAATGGGTGAAGGAACACCTGAATGTGCTCATCACCGGTCCCACCGGTGTTGGCAAAACCTGGCTGGCTTGTGCCTTGGCGCACAAAGCCTGCCGGGAAGGCTACACCGCGCAATACGTTCGCCTGACCCGGCTGTTAAGAGAACTGACCATCGCTAAAGGAGACGGTCAGTACCCCAAACTGCTAGCAAATCTCGCCAAAGTCGATGTACTGATCCTGGACGATTGGGGGCTCATGAAACTGAGCGCAGAGAACCGAAGAGACTTGCTGGAAGTGCTGGAAGACCGTTACGGCCGTCGTTCCACCATCGCCACCAGCCAACTCCCTATCGAGGAATGGCATGACGTCATCGGTGACGCCACTCTGGCGGATGCGATTCTGGATCGGCTGGTTCACAACGCCTACAAGATCAACCTCAGGGGTGAATCCATGCGAAAACGACAAGCAAAGTTGACGGGCACCACAGCTTCGGAGTAACAATGAAACCCCCGCGTCGCTACGCTCCGATGGGTGGCAGCCTTGCGCCGGTCCGGGTGGCAGGCTTCAGGTGGAATGGGTGGCAACCTTCAGCGGTTTACGCACCTGGGGCATGAGATCAGCCGCACCAGCATGGCACACTGGGTTATCCGTCTGGATGACGTGTTCAAACCGCTGATCAACCTGATGCGCGAAGTGCAGAACAGCGGTGATTATTTGCAAGCCGACGAATCCCGAATGGTCGTTTTAAAAGAAAACGGTAAAACGGCGCAGTCTGATAAATGGATGTGGCTCACCCGCGGTGGCCCGCCAGGGCAACCGTCGGTTCTGTTTGAATACGACCCCTCACGGGCGGGCAAAGTGCCGGTGCGTCTGCTTGACGACTTTAAGGGCATCCTGCAAGCCGATGGCTACTCAGGTTACGGCAAGGTGTGTCGGAATAACGGCATCACCCGGATCGGCTGTTGGGATCACGCCCGACGTAAGTTCGTGGAGGCCACCAAAGCGGCCAAGCCTCAAGGTAAAGGCAAACCCACGAACGTGTCCAAAGCCGATGTGGCTCTGAGCCACATCAACAAGCTTTACGCTATCGAACGCAAGATCAAAGCGTTGAGTGTGGCCGAGCGTTACCGCATTCGTCAGGAACTGAGTGTACCCAGACTGAAAACACTGAAGACCTGGCTGGAGGCCAACGCTGGCAAAGTCGCAAAGGGCACCCTGACACGAACCGCGATGGATTATACGTTGAACCAGTGGCCCACCTTGGTGGGTTACTGCGAACGGGGCGACCTACAGATCAGCAACGTGCTGGCCGAAAACGCCATCCGTCCATTTGCAGTTGGCCGAAAAGCATGGCTTTTTGCAGATACCTCCCAGGGCGCCCGTGCCAGTGCCACGTGTTATTCCCTAGTCGAAACCGCTCTATGCCGCATGCGGCATAGAGCGGTTTATGCCGAACCCAGAACTATGCCGAACTGGCTTTGTCGTTTGTGTAAATAAGCCGACACCACACCATTTTGGGTCTTTCACTAACGGTGCCGATTCGGCATAGTTTGCGATCAGCTACAAGTTATTCAGGAACTCTAGCAGTTCATCTCCGGGCTGATAGCGCTTTATTCCGGCATGCCCTAGTGGACCTATTTTTGCCAGCGCAGCTTCCTTCAGAGCCATATGAGCGTGAAGGTAAACCTGGGTGGTCTCAACCGACTCATGCCCCAGCCACAATGCTATAACTGAACAGTCTACCCCCGCTTGAAGCAGCTCCATTGCCGCGCTGTGCCTCAGGACATGCGGGGTGATCCGCTTCTGTTTTAGTGAAGGGCAATGCTTTCGCGTGATATCCGCATATTTTGCAACAAGGTACTGGACCGCGTCGGCGCTCAGTCGCCGGCCTTGTCTTGTCGAGAACAATGCCTTGCTGTCACACCTGGCCGGTTCCTTTAACCATTCCTGGACTGCCCTTGAGACAGTGCGTGTAAGAGGTGTGCACCGCTCCTTCCGGCCCTTACCCAGACAATGAACGTGGGCACCGCTGCCCAGCACAACCGAAGCGCGATCAAGACCTGTGAGTTCGGAAAGTCGTAAACCTGTCTGTACGGCAAGCAGCAGTAACGTATGATCCCGACGACCGATCCACGTTGATTGATCCGGTGCCGCCAGTAGCGCCTCAATCTCTGGTCTCGCCAGAAAATGCACTATCCTCCTGTCCTGACGTTTACCGGGCACTGCCAGTACTCGCTGGATTTGTGCACTGTGTGCGGGTTCTTCGTAGGACACAAAACGGAAGAAAGATCGAATGGCAGTCAGCCTCAGGTTTCGGGTCCGGGCGCTAATCGAACGATTGACTTCCAGATCCTCGAGAAATGCGCTGACAAGCGTCGCATCGATATCTTCCAAGTTGAGAGATGACGGCTGCTTGCCCAATTGTTTTTGGGTAAATACCAGCAGCAGCCGGAAGGTGTCGCGATAGGACGCTATGGTGTTCGCGCTGACGTGTCGCTGACGCATAAGCCGATCGGTAAAGAAGCGTTCCAGCAGAGCCGGTAGAGTGGGAGTGTTCATGGCAATGCCTCCCAGCGTTTCTCAAGTCGGCGCGTGGCGTGCTCCATGAGCTCGGGACAAGCTGACAGATACCAATAGGTGTCACGAATGCACGTATGACCGAGATACGTCGACAGCACAGGCATCAGATTGTCCACATCCTTCCCGGCCCGGTACCAGTCGAGCAACGTGGCCACCGCAAATCGATGACGAAAATCGTGCAACCTCGGACCTGTGTGAGCGGTCGCAGCTCGGAGTCCGGTCTGGCGCGACAGATCCCAAAAAACCCGATAGACATACTGCGGTAGCAACTGACCACCACGCTCCGCAACGAGAAAATACGGGCTGTGGGGAGTGGCGAGATGCACATCCCGTCGATGCGCATAATCCAATAGAACCTGTCGGGTACTCGGATGTATTGTCACCAAGCGTGACTTGCCGAATTTGGCCCCACGAATCGTGAGGATACCTTCTTCAATGTCGACATCATCACGCCTCAGCGCCAGTGCCTCGCCAATTCGTAGACCCGTGACCACCAAGAGCCCAAACAGACAGTGGTATGTCCACCGTCGAAGCGCTTGCTCGGGGGGCAGCGCCAATGCAGCTGTCAGCAGTGTTTGTATTTCCGTATCGGAGTAGAGGTAGGGGCGAATTCGTCCAGAACGCGGGATGAGTCCTGTTGGAGGAATCTCTGTACGCGGCTCGCTGTTACGCAGATACCGGGCAAAGCCGCGCACATCGGAAAGATGTATGGCCCAACTGGCGTGTCTCCCGGGCGATTGTGTTGCCCATTCAAGCGCCAACTTGGTCGTAATGAAAGCAGTCTTGCGCTGTTCCATAAACAGGACGAAGCTCGTCAGTGTGCGTTCCTGATGAACATACTTGTATCCCAGGCCCCGTTGTAGCGAGAGATAGTCTCGCAGCGCTGTCCGCAAGGTGCTCATTGAACACCTCCCGGCCACGGCAGCCCGAGTTTACGAAGAGCGTTGATATCCACCTTGGCGTAAAGACGCGTCGTGTCGTGATTCTGGTGCCGAAGAACCTGGCCAATCTCCGTCAACGAAGCGCCGGCACCTAACAGCTGAGTTGCAAGGCTGTAGCGAAAAATGTGGGTACCTTTACGAGGCACATCTACTCCGGCCCGCTCCAGCGCAGAGACAGCGATCATCGAGATACTGCTCGATGACGTGAATCCTCGGTGTGGAGCGAGTGAACGGATGAATACCCGGCGACTGTCAGTAGTCCATCGTCCGTGCTGCAGGTAATCGGCCAGCGCAATGCCGACCTCGGACAAGAGGGGCATAACGGCGAGTTGACGGCCCTTACCCCGTACAGTCAAGAGGCCCGAGTGCCAGTCGATGTCTTCCAGCGCCAGTGTGGCAACCTCGTTGGCCCTCAATCCGAGGCGTGCCAGCAAAAGTAGCACTGCATAGTCTCGTTTCCCAATCGCAGTTGTCCGGTCACAGCCATCGAGCACACGCTGGATCTTGGGAGGTGGAAGATGATCAGGCAGTGGTCCGAATCGCCAGCTCCGCACACTGGGAACAGCGGCGGCGAGATCGTCAACGATATACCCCCTGTACACCAAATAACGAGTGAATGCGCGCAGCGTCCAGCACATGGATCTTGCTGTTCGGGGGGACTGGTCATGAGCGTGGTCGACTATAAAACGGACAATGTCTTCCGAGGAAAGTCTCGAAAACCTTGCCGTTCCCTCGCGACAGCATTCCTGAAGAAACTTCCGAAGCGGGGGGCGATGTCGAATCGCCGTTGTTTGAGAAAGTCCGCGCTCTCGTAACAGGTAATGCTCGAAGTCCTGTTCGATTTGCTCAAGTGGCTTTGGCGGGATGATTGTTTGTGGCGCGATGACATCGATCTGTCGAAGCAGTCCGAGAAGTCGGCAAAGTGCAGGCCGGTCGCTGCAAAACGGCTGTTGGTATTGCGTCCGGAAACGAAGGTACTGCACCACGAGACTCTCGTCCACGTCATTAATATTGAAATGCTTGCGGGCCAACCACTGACTGAAATCACCCACAATTCGGATACAGCGCCTCCCACTCTGATAGCAATGCCCCTCTCTCAGCAGTTGTGCGGCATAAAGATCAACGTAATCCCCCAACGGACCTTCGTACAATCGTCGAAGTACCTTTGGTAACGTAAAGTATGCATTAGCGGTCATGTCCTCTACTCCTCATCGAATGACGGAAGAGAGATCAAACTATGCCGAATAGGCTGACGGCAAGTCCGGGGAATACAGGCTTCCGAATGGGGGATGCGGCATAGTTCTGGGTTCGGCATAAACCGCTAAAGCGAACAAACTGGAACCGTCGGTTTATATCCAGCATGTTCTGGAGCGCATTGCCGACGCTGACACGTTGGAGAAGCTGGAAGCACTGCTGCCATGGAACGTCAAACTAGAGCGAGTCTCAAAAAAAGTGCCGCAGTTCGACTGAGGGCAAGTGGGTCGGTTTAAGGGCGCTTACAGATTACCTATGTTTTTCATTATTTATTCCTCAGCGTTTACAGTTTGAATACACATAGGTAAAACGCGTCGACGTCTGGTTTAGATGCAGTTGCTGAAAAATAAAGTTGATGCACTGACACTGGTTCCGTGACGCACTCAGGTGTCATTCAAACTCTGGCGGCTCGTGCTGCGTGCAGCTTTTTATAACTTTCAATCAGCCGCAGATGTTTGTCCAGGCCTTCCAGCTGCATGTTGGTTGGGGTAAGGCCGTAAAAGCGCAGGTCGCCATTCACCGAACCTACCACCGCGTCCATGGTCTGTTCACCGTACAGTCGCTTGAGATTAAATAGGTAATCACTCAGCTCAAGTTCGTCATCGATAACAATTTCCAGCACCGCGTTCACCGCCCGATAAAACAACCCGCGTTCCACGGTATTGTCATTGAACTGGATAAAGGTTTCGACCCGTTCAAGGGCGTCTTCGTACTGTTCCAGAGCCAGGTTGATCAGCAGCTTTAACTCCAGAATGGTGAGCTGGCCCCAGACCGTGTTCTCGTCGAATTCAATACCGATCAAGGTAATGATGTCCGTGTAATCGTCGATCTGGCTTTCTTCCAGGCGCTCCACCAGGGCATTCAGCTGGTTGTCATTCAAAGAGTGGAGGTTGAGAATGTCTTCGCGATAATCCAGGGCCCGATTGGTGTTGTCCCAGATCAGATCTTCTATCTGGTAAACCTCGGAATAGTCAGGCACCAGCATGCGGCAGACCGGGGCGCCCAAGTCTTCATACACCGCTGTATACACTTCTTTGCCCAGGTCTTTGATGATGTTGAACAGGTAGGCGGCTTCTTCTTCGTTGGTGCCCGAGAAATCCCACTCGTTAAACTCAAAATCCGCTTTGGCGCTGAAGAAACGCCAGGAGATTACACCGCTGGAATCAATGAAGTGTTCTACGTAATTGTTGGGCTCGGTGATCGCAAGGCTGTTGAACGTCGGGGGCGGGAAATCGTTCAGACCTTCAAAGCTGCGGCCCTGCATCAACTCGGTGAGGCTGCGTTCCAGCGCCACTTCCAGAGTCGGATGCGCACCGAAAGAGGCAAAAACGCCAGAAGTTTTCGGATTCATCAACGCGACACAAGCCACCGGAAACTGGCCCCCAAGGGAGGCGTCTTTGACCAACACCGGATATCCCTGTGCTTCCAGCGCCCGAACGCCTTCCAGAATGTTGGGGTATTTTTCCAATACGTGTAGGGGCACATCCGGCAGTGCAAGTTCTTCCTGAATGATCCGTTTTTTGACCGCCCGCTCAAAAATCTCTGACAGGCACTGAACTTGCGCCTCAAACAGGGTGTTACCCGCACTCATGCCGTTGCTCAGGAAAAGGTTCTCAATCAGATTGCTGGGGAAGTGCACCGTTTCGCCGTCTGAATGGCGCACAAAGGGCAGCGCGCAGATTCCGCGCTCTGCGTTGCCGGAGTTAGTGTCAATCAGGTTAGAACCGCACAGTTCATCATCCGGGTTGTAGATGGCCAGGCAGTGTTCATCCAGAATGCCCTGTGGCAGTTCGTCATTGGGCCCTGGCTTGAACCAGCGTTCATTGGGGTAATGAACAAACTCGCTGTTGGCGATTTCTTCGCCAAAAAACTGATCGTTATAGAAGAAGTTGCAGTTCAGACGCTCAATAAACTCGCCCAGCGCCGAGCACAGGGCGCTTTCTTTTGTTGAGCCTTTACCATTGGTAAAGCACATGGGTGAGGCCGCGTCGCGAATGTGCAGTGACCAAACGTGAGGCACAATATTGCGCCAGGATGCGATTTCAATCTTCATGCCCAGATCCGCCAGAATGGCAGTCATGTTGGCGATGGTTTGCTCCACCGGCAGGTCTTTACCCAAAATATAGGTGCTGGCGTCGCCTTCTGGCTTGGTCATCAGCAAGGCCTGGGCATCTTCATCCAGGCTGTCTACGATTTCAATCTGAAATTCAGGGCCGGTTTGGACCACCTTCTTTACCGTACAGCGGTCGATGGAACGCACAATGCCTTGTCTGTCTTTATCAGAAATGTCCTCTGGCAGCTCGACCTGAATTTTAAAAATCTGGTTATAGCGGTTCTCGGGATCCACAATGTTGTTTTGTGACAGGCGAATATTGTTGGTTGGAATGTTCCGAGCTATGCAATACACCCGCACAAAATAGGCCGCACACAACGCCGATGACGCCAAAAAGTAGTCAAAAGGGCCGGGCGCTGAACCGTCGCCTTTATAACGAATAGGCTGGTCAGCAATCACCGAGAAGTCGTCAAATTTGGCTTCAATGCGGAGGTTGTCGAGAAAATTGACGTTGATTTCCATTGCGAGAGTACCGATTTGTAGAATTTGGCGCTTTATGGCCTTAGATTGCGGCTATTATCCAGTTTTTGACGCCGAACGTCTTTCAATTCGGTGAAAGTTAACCATAGCTAACAGAGAATGGTAGGACACAAGATAATGGGATGGACTAAAAAATGGAGGATGACCGTATTAGCGCGACGATAGAAGGGCCTGAGGGGAAACCGCGTTGCCGTTGGTGTGGCACAGTACCGGAGCTGCGCGTTTATCACGACACCGAATGGGGCTTTCCCGTGGGTGATGATGTTCGTTTGTTTGAAAAATTGAGTCTTGAAGGCTTTCAGTCCGGATTGAGTTGGCGCACCATTCTGGCGAAGCGCGAGAATTTCCGTGCGGCCTTCCATCATTTCGATTTCAACAAAATCGCATGCTTCGACGAGTGCAGTGTCGAACGTTTAATGATGGATGAAGGCATTATTCGGCATCGCGGCAAGATTGAGGCCGTGATCAACAATGCGCGACTGGCGAAAAAGCTCGTCGAGCAGGGGAGTTCCCTGGCCGCTTTCGTATGGCGTTTTGAGCCTGACGCAAAGCCGCCCGCGGATCTACAAACAGTATCGACTTCCGCGGAGTCCATCGCCTTGTCGAAGGCGCTTAAGAAGCTGGGGTGGCAGTTCATCGGGCCAACCACGGCTTACGCCTTCATGCAGTCGATGGGACTGATCAACGACCACGCCGCGGATTGCGTCGTTCGGGCCGGCGCAGAGCAAGCGCGTAAACGTTTTACCCTTCGCCACATTCGATAATGCTTACCGAGTCCGGGAGGCCATCCCGTTGCTGATTGGGCATAACGTCGGTGTATAAGCGATCAACATACTTGAATGAGGCAACTTTGCAGTATGAACTCAGAGTCCATTTGCTGTGATCGGCCACCAGCAGACGGCCCCGGGTATTGCTTATAATGGCCCGGCTGACTTCGGCCTCACGGATATCGTGATCCATCAAGCCGTGCTGAAGATCCATGCTGCCAGTACTGATGATGCCAAAGTCGGTGACGAAGGAACTGAAGAAATGAGTGACTTCGGGCCCGACCACGTCCTGGTCTTTATGCCGATACTGTCCGCCAGACACGATAACGTCGATATTGGGGTTCACTGAAAGCGCTGCGGCCACGCGGAGGTTGTTGGTTAAAATCTTGAGCGACCGGTGATGGATCAGCGCTTGCGCTACCCGCTCAATGGTACTGCCCACTCCAAGGCTGACGGTGGCCCCTTCCGGAATATCCGCTGCGACATGCTCGGCCATGCGCTGCTTGGCCCGTAAATTACGCACCTGTAGTTCGTCAATGAGATGAGTGGCAGCACTGGGTGGTAAGCTGACGCCCCCGTAACGACGGCGCAACAAGCCTTGCTCGCAGAGCTTATTGATGTCGCGACGAATGGTCTGAGTAGTGACACCAAAGCGCTTTGCAATGTCGTCAACTTCGACATGCTCCTGCTCGTGCACCCATTCTATTATGCTGTATTGCCGCTCTTTGGCGCCCATCAGTTTACAGTCACGGTCAGTTGACTCATGTTGTTGCTATGCGCGGCGGGTGTCGGCCTGGCTCAGCCCAGACTCGGTGCGTTGCTGCAGCCACGCATCTGCCATTTCAGCAAACCCCAGGCCGGACGGCTGGCTGGCGATCGCGGCTGGTTGGTGGGTCATTACCGGCAGGTGCTTGCGAATGTTTGCCACACCGATACTCAGCGGGAAGTTGCCGAACATACATTCGTCATTGGGCGCATCTCCAATAAACACAGAGCGCTGCCGCAATGCCTGCGGATCCAGGCCCAGTAAATCACGGCCTACCCGCATTGCCATGGTGGATTTATCGAAGTCTCCCTGCCAGACGTTGATATGAATCGAGCTTTCCCGAACGTTGAATCCCTGCACTTTAAGCGCGTCGTGAATCTCCGCCACCTGTTGCGGATTCAAAGACTCCTGCTGGTTATAATCCACCGCGACATCTACATAACGAAAGGCCTGGTCGCTGGCCAGTTTGGGTTCAAAGTCCAGCTTCAATGCAGCAACAGCCGCCAAAATGCGAGCCTGGTCTTCACGATGGGACAATTCATTATCCCAATAGTGCCAACAAACGGTCATGGGTGCCGTGCGTTCTGCGTAAAAAGCACCGCCTTCACCAATCACGGCGGTTACCGGCCAGGTTCGAATGATCTGATCACACCAGCCGGCGCAGCCACCGGTGACCGGAATTACGCGGATGCCTGCCGCCGCCAGGCGACAAATCGCGAGATAGGTTTCGGGCAGCAGCTGGCCGGCGGTGGTCAGCGTATCGTCTACATCGGTGAACAGAATATCGGCGTTACCAAACTCAAAATTCTTCAACATATCGTCTGCTTTCTCGTTCAGATTACTTTTTTGCGCAGAACACTGGTAATGGCTTCGCCCAGAATAACCAGAACAATGATGGCTAACAGAATTGTTGCAACTGTCTGCCAGGCGAACAGGTCAATCGACCCCTGCAGCAACACCCCGATACCGCCGGCGCCCACCAGGCCCAAAACGGTAGACTCACGGATATTGATGTCCCAGCGCAAAATAATGATGGCAAAAAATGCCGGCATTACCTGGGGTACAATCGCGTAAAGCACCACCTTCATTTTACTGGCGCCCGTTGCCTGCATGGCTTCTACCGGGTTGCGATCAATCTCTTCAATGGCCTCGCCCATCAGCTTGCCAATGAATCCGATGGACCGGAACATAACCGCCAGAATACCGGCCAGTACGCCCGGGCCAAAAATGGCCACAAACAGCAGTGCCCATATAATGGTGTTCACTGAACGGCTGGATACCAGAATAAACCGGCCAAGCCACAGCGTTGCCTTGTTCGGCGTTGTATTTTGCGCCGCAATGTAGGACACCGGTAAGGCGATGAATATCGTCAGCACGGTCGACAGCGTGGCAATATGAACGGTTTCCAACATGGCGTGGAAAATCGCTTCCCACCGACTAAATTCCGGTGGCCACATGCGTGAACCCAGGCTTTGAATCTGATTGGGGGCGTCCCATACCCAGGGCCAGAAAATGTCGATGTCTTTTATTGCCCAGACAACGGCCACCAACGTTACCAGGTAAATCCCGTAACGGATCAGCTGCTCTTTTCGGTCATAGCGCGACCAGACACGGTCTTTCAGTTTAACAGCGTGATCTACCATACTTTTTTCCTCACCCATCCGCTGAACCCTTCACTGATCAAAATGATCCCGATAATCATCAGCAGAATGGCAAATGCGAAATCGTAATCGTAACGTCCGAAGGCGTTCATCAACGTGCCACCAATGCCGCCTGCACCTACAATACCGACCACCGCCGAAGCGCGAAGGTTGCTGTCCAGCTGGTACATAGACAGACCTATCTGGCGTGGCATAATCTGTGGAAAAACCCCAAAGACCAGTATTTTAAAGTAACCGGCGCCCACCGAGCGCATGGCTTCGACCTGACCCCAGTCGATCTCTTCGATTTCCTCAGCCAATAACTTGGCCACAAAGCCGATGGAATACAGGGTTAGGGTGAGAATGCCCGCCAGCGGGCCAAAACCGACCGCGGCCACAAAAAGGATGGCCACGATGACCGGGTGGAAGCTGCGGGATATAACAATCAGCGCACGTCCCAACAGATAAATAGGCAAGGGCGCGACATTTTTAGCGGCCATCACCGCGATGGGCAGCGACAGACCAACACCCATCAGGGTCGCCAGAAAGGCAATCTGAAAACTTTCCTTGAACCCTGTCCATAACAGACCTCCGCGCTCAAAACTGGGTGGAAATGCGCCACCAAAAATCTGAGCAGCCCGGGGCAGCCCTTCGGAAACCCGATCCCAATTAAAAGGCAAGGTTGAAAATGCCCAGTAAAGATACGTCATAGCTATCGCAATCAGGCCGTATCGAACCCAAGGGTTGGCTATAAACGGTGGCTTTTTCCAGACCCTGCCTGACTGGGCGCCGGCTCCAGCTTTGACGCGTGTCATGCCGAAGCCTCCTGATTCTGGGATGCCTGCTTTCCTGAGTCCTCACCATCTTCTTCCGGCGATTCAATACCGCCGTATATGGCGTCCAGGGCATCCTGGTTGAAATCTTTGGGTTCGCCGTCAAAAATCATTTGGCCATGGCGCATGCCCACAATGCGGTCGGTATACATTCGCGCCTGGGTTACGTTGTGAATATTGATCAACACCGGCAGTGACATTTCACTCGCCAGGCTTTGCAACAGGCTCATGATTTGCTGCGACGTTTTGGGATCCAGCGAAGCTGTTGGCTCATCGGCCAGCAAAATCTGCGGCTCTTGCATCAGCGCACGTACCACCGCAACACGCTGCCGCTCGCCACCCGATAGCTGGTCTGCGCGTTTGTCAGCGTATTGGGCAATGCCCACGCGCTCCATCAAGTTGAAGGCGCGGTCGATATCAGTTTGCGGAAAGCGGCGGGTTAAAGCCTGGAAAAAAGACACGTAACCCAAGCGCCCGGACAGCACGTTCTCCATAACCGTTAAACGATCAATCAGGTTAAAACCCTGAAAAACCATACCGATGCGTCGGCGGGAATGACGCAATGCACTTCCGCGAAGATTGACCAACTCGTGGCCGTTTAGCTTGATCGAACCCGATGTCGGTTCGACCAACCGGTTGATGCAGCGCAACAGGGTACTTTTCCCGGCGCCTGAAGCGCCAACAATGGAAACAACACTGCTGCCATCGACCGTCAGATCAAGGCCTTTGAGCACAGGATCGTTCTGCCCGTATCGCTTGACGAGGTTGGTAATCTCTAACATGTGATTAACTCCGGATAGAGCCTCTGACGGATTAGCCAGAGGCTCCGGTTTTCTTATTGAAGATTATCGGGGGTGTACTGAACGCCATTGGACGCCTGAATGGTGCGAATGACGCGCCAGTTGTCCTTATAGGTGATCGGAATGAAGGTTTCGACGCCTTCAAACTCGTCACCCAGCTCGGTGCCGGCGAATTTAAAGGTGTAGAAGGCCTCGCGAACTTTTTCAACCAGGTCAGGGTGCAGGTTGTGTGCATAGTTATAAGACGTTGTCGGGAAGCGATCTGACTCCCAAATCAGGCGCACGTCGTCTACGTCATACAACCCACGCGCGGCCATGCGCTCTACCACTTCTGAGGCGACTGGCGCGGCATCGTAATCGCGAGCGACCACACCGAGCATGGATTGATCGTGGCTGCCCGAAAATGAAATTTCGTAGTCTTCACCCGGTACTATCCCCATTTCCGGAAACAGCGCTCTGGGTGCCTGGTTGCCCGAGTTAGAGGTTGGCGACGTATGCGCAACCCGCTTGCCTTTCAGGTCTGCCATTTCATAAATGTCAGAACTGCTATGAGTGAACACTTGCAAGGTATAACCAAACTGACCCGTGTCTGAGCCCATCAGCGCAAAGGGAACTGCTCCGGCAAGGTTAACGGCGAAAGGTGTTGGGCCGGTGGAAAAGCCGGCAATGTGCAGGCGTCCACTGCGCATAGCTTCTACTTGGGCAGAATTGGATTGCACGGCGAAGAAGCGAACATCTTTACCGGTCACTTTTGCCAGGTGGTCAATGAAAGGCTGCCAGATATCCGAATAAATGGCCGGATCTTCAACGGGCGTGTAGGCAAAAATCAAGGTATCGGGATTAACCCACTCCGACTCGTCTGTTGGCAAGTCGGCTACCATGTCGCCGTTTACATCGCAGTACATGGCATCGAGTGCACCTCGTTCACAGTCCGCCAGAGCAGGGCTGCTGAAAGCAAACAGCAAAGCCGAAGCTGCCAGGGTGACGGACGGCAAGGTGCCTGAGAACAGTTTTTTCTGCATATTCATTGAGATGCTCCACTGGAAACGGTCCCTGCATGAGAGCCTCATGCCTTGAATTGAACACCCTGAGAGGACCCGTTCCGCCAGGTTGTTGTTATAAGATGTTCAATTGAACACTTATAGTAGCAGCAAAGCACCATTAGGCAAGGTACCTATGTTTGCAACGACAGTCTGCAATAAGAGCGTTCGGCGGAGAAGCCCCGGCGGAAGTGGTTCGATTGAATGCTCATGTGCTCTTTTAGGCGCGTGAGCATTGGCCAATGTGGTCTGCCAGGCCTGTGAATTGCGTATTATTTACCCTAAGCTTGTACTAATACATTGGCAGAACAGGGCGGATTGCAAAAGCGTATGTCTGACAAAGAGCTCCGTACGAAATCTGATAAAAAGTCGATTGACCAGTTTATCCACCAGGTCCGCAAGTTGCCCCAGCAAGGGGGAACGCAAGGTGGAGAGCAGGGCAGACTAATTTTTGCTCTGGATGCTACTGCCAGCCGTGAGGCTACCTGGGACCAGGCCTGCCACTTGCAGAGTGAGCTTTTTCTGGCGACCCGGGATTTGGGCGGCCTAGCCATTCAACTTTGCTACTACCGCGGTTATGGGGAATTCAAGGCCACCGGGTTTGTAAACCAGACCAGCCAGCTGCTAAACCTGATGAATGGCGTATCCTGCCTGGGCGGCCGTACCCAGATTCACAGGGTGTTGGCCCACGCCAGGGAAGAAACCCGGGCGAAGGCCGTCAAAGCCGTGGTGTTTATTGGGGACTGTTGTGAGGAGCCGGTAGACGAGCTCTGTCATATTGCCGGCGAGCTTGGCATGCTGCGCACCCCGGTGTTTATGTTCCTTGAGGGTGCCGATGCACACGCCAAAGCAGTGTTTCAGCAGGTTGCCAAACTGTCGGGCGGCGCCTATGCACCCTTTAACAGTAACAGCCCGCAAATGCTGAAGGATCTTATGGCCGCTGTTGCGGTCTATGCTTCCGGGGGAGCGAAAGCGCTGCAAGACTATTCCAGTCGCAGCTCACCAGAAGTCAGGCGCCTGACCCAGCAAATCCGTTAGCGCTTATTTCCATTAACCAGTGGGCCAACCGGCCCGAGGTATCCGAGTGCCATTAGTGCTTTTGATTGCTGTGATGACCGTTGTTGCCTGGTTCTGGCTGCGTAACCAACCGCCCGGCCAGCAAAAACCGGCCATCATCAAGCTGGTGGTGATTGCGGGTGTTGTGATGGTGGTTCTGATGGCCATCACCGGCCGCCTGCCGATCTTGTTTGCAGGGTTGGCTTTCCTGTTCCCTCTGTTACGGCGGGTTCTGCCTTCGCTATTGATGGGGCGCCTGTCGGGCATGATGGGAAGCGGCCAGGCGAAGGCAAAACCTGGCAACCAGTCCCATGTGTCCAGTGACATCCTCAAGATGACCCTGGATCACGACTCCGGAGATATGACCGGTGAAATAGTGAAGGGCCCTATGGCCGGGCGGGCGCTGGCGGATTTGGCCGAGAGTGAATTCATCGGGCTATTGCAGTACTGCCGGGACCAGGATGAGGACTCTGCCCGGCTTTTGGAAACCTATTTAGACCGCCGCTTCGGCGATTCCTGGCGTACTGACGATCCGACTGGCGATGACAGGGCCCAAAACGGCGAGCAGAACGGTGAGCGCGAAAGCTCGAACAGTAGCGGCACTCTGACCGACAGCGAAGCTCTGGATATTCTGGGGCTTCAGGAGGGCGCCAGCCGCGACGAAATTATTCAGGCCCACCGCAGAATGATGCAGAAAATGCACCCGGACCGCGGTGGAAGTAACTACCTGGCCGCCCGTGTTAATGAAGCCAAAGAGCGGTTGCTGAGCTAAGGCGCCGCTGAACCTGCTTCCACCCGCGCTAAAAATCCGCTTATGTCGTCAAACGCCTCTTCCGCCTCTGGTAACAGTGGCGTAAACATGTGCCAAACATGAACCATGTCGGGCCAGGTTTTCATTTCCACCGGCGAGCCGGCCTCTTGCGCCTTTGATACATACCGTTGGGCGTTTTCGTGCAGCAACTCCGATTCGCTGACGTGGATCAGTGTTGGCGGCAGATTGTGGAGCTTTCCCCGCAGGGGTGAGGCCATTGGGCTGGTGGGTAATATGCGAATGCCCAAAACCGTTCCCCACCACAGCAGCGGCGAGGGTATTCGCCCCAGTTTCTCAATGGTGGGCCCAAGCATGGCATCGGTTTTCAGGTTGGCTCTCTTGCTTAGTGACGTAAGCATGAGCTCGGTGGAGGGTGACAGGGCAATCGCGGCATTCGGTGATGGCAGATTCTGGTCTCGTATCCAGGCAATCAGGCCCAGAGTGTGACTGCCGCCGGCAGAGTCCCCGGCGATCACCACAAAATCAGCCGCAGACTTCCCATCCGGGCCGTTATCGAGCATCCAGCGGTAAGCCTGCTGGCAGTCGATAATACCGTCCAGATAACGGTTTTCCGGCATTAACCGGTAATCAACGGCGAATACGCAGGCATGGGCCAACCTAGACAAACGATCAGTGATTGCGCGATGGCTTTTGGGGCTGCCGGCGATCCAGGAACCGCCGTGAATGTAGAGAATTCGCCGATTGGGGTCTGATCCGGGTGCAATCACCCATTCCCCATTGGGTTCGCCATCTGCAGCGGGGCGGATATCCGAGACGAGTTTCAGACCGTCGCTCATGCTATCCATATGGCGCCGCAGGGCTTTTATCCGGGCGCGGCCACGGAGACCTTCAGTCGAGGCATGCATGCCCTTAATCTTTTCAAGCACTTGCTGCCGAGCCTCGCTTTGCGGCTGGTGAGTGGTGGTTGTGCTATCACCACCAACATCGTTTTTTCGGCGCACAATGAACAGCACTGCAACCACCAGTGCGACCATCACTAGACCAAGCCACATCATTGCGAACCAGGCGATTCCGAAAATCATCTTTAAACCCCTGCGTAGTTTTAAGACAGCTCGTTTGTGAGCCGCCATGTTAGTTTACTCATGGTTCTTACAATGATCGCTCTAGCCTTGGTCCTGCTAGTTTTATCACTCTAGCATGGCTCTAATCAGCGTCTATAATTCTGGTTGCAGAGTGAGAAATTTCACGAAAAGCACCACTAAAAACGATCAGGCTGGGGCATTTCGAGAAAACACGCTGGCCCATTAAACCGTCAAACAGCGCCCGGGCGAATGATATATGGCTTATTTTAACAAACACTACCACAGCCCAGGCACGGCTCCCGGAACTCTGGTGACCATTCAAAAACCGGTAGCGCCGGTTACCATAAAGCTGATTGATTACACGGAGACCTCGGTTGAGGAGCACCAACTTGCGTCAGCGCGCGATTGCCAGCCATTTCTGGCCCGGGAGAGTAAAACCTGGATTCAGGTAAACGGGCATATCGATCCAGATACCCTTCGAGATTTTGGTGAACTGTTTGATCTTCACGACCTGGCGCTGGAGGACATCATCAACAGTGGCCAACGTCCCAAAATCGAACTGTATGACGACCAGATTTTCATCATCGCGACACTGCCTGTTTACGATGGCCAGAATTTGGAGCTGGTTCAGGTGAGCCTTTTCGTTGGAAAGAACTATCTGATCTGCTTTTGCCCTCTGGCAAATGACCCTTTTGAGCCGGTGCGCAAGCGCATGCGGCAACCCAACAACCGCCGCTTTGATGACCGCGGAATCGATTATCTGCTGTATGCGCTGATGGATTTTATTATTGATGCCGGTTTTCCGGTACTGGAACAATTCGGCGGCCAGCTTGAAGCGCTTGAGGAGGAGTTGCTGGAACGCCCGAGTCAGAAAACGCTGGCGTTATTGCATGAGCTTAAGCGCGAACTGCTGACCTTACGCCGGGTGCTCTGGCCCCAGCGGGAACTGATCACAACGTTGATGCGGGGTGAAGACGAGCTGATTCTGGCAGACACCCTGGTGTATTTCAGGGACTGTTACGACCACAGCATTCAGATTATCGAATTATTGGAAAGCTTTCGCGATATGGCTGCCAGTATGCTAGATATCTACCTGTCCAGTATCAGCCAGCGCACCAATGAGACCATGAGGGTGTTGACGATCATCGCGACCATCTTTATTCCGCTGACGTTTTTGGTGGGTGTTTACGGCATGAATTTTGAACACCCGGGCAGCCCCTGGTCGATGCCAGAACTGGGCTGGTATTACGGTTACCCGATGGTCTGGGGCGTCATGATTCTAACCGTTCTGGGGTTGCTCTGGTTCTTCAAACGTCGGCACTGGATATAGCCGCTTGGGCTGGTTTTCATTTGCTATCAATACCTTGAACGGAGGCCTTCACGCAGCCCGCTTGGTGACCGTTCTGTTGTTCTGCGATCGCAGCCAACAGGTTGGATACGGCGTCTTCCACGTTGCCATTGTTCTCGATCACAAGGCAGTCTGAAGGGAGCTGCTGTTCCAGCTCCCGGGCACGGCGAATCCGCGCGTCGATCTGATCAGCGCATTCCCGGCCGCGCAGCATCAGGCGCTGTTGCAGCCGGTCCGGGTCGACACGGATCAGTACTGGAATAAGCGTGTCGCCATAATGCGCCCGAG
The DNA here is from genome assembly GCF_002563885.1 of Marinobacter sp. LV10MA510-1. Taxonomy (GTDB): domain Bacteria; phylum Pseudomonadota; class Gammaproteobacteria; order Pseudomonadales; family Oleiphilaceae; genus Marinobacter. Next base: position 524,016 of record NZ_PDJA01000001.1, read on the forward strand.
CCTCATCGAGATAGCCGCGGGATCCATTCACCAGTACCTGGCCACCGCGAGCAAGCCACTGGTCGATCTGGCGGCCGATTCCGTAGCGGAAACCATTAGCTGACCAGTGCATGGCAAAGGCATCTATGGCTACCCGCTGCTCGAACTCGGTGTCTGAAAGCCAGATATGGCGCTCGGTGCCGCCATCCGGTTTCCGGGTTATATAGCGGTGGGCCACAAGTGGTCTCAGGTCATCGGTAGAGCCTCCCCGGCAGCCTCGGAGCAGCGTGTCTTTGCCCGCTCCTGACGCCCCCATAATGTAAAACAGGCGTCCCAGCCCGGCCGTGAGGGACTGTTTACTGTTTGATTCTGGCACCTTTAGCTCCTCAGTAGCGTTTTAATACACGCGTTTTCCGCTTCGCCAGACGTTTTGAATCACCGGCAGTTGATTTCTGGGTTCCACCAGCACCAGGTCCGCCCGTTTGCCGCGTTCGATCACGCCGCGGTCATGGAGGTTGGCGCAGCGTGCGGGGGTTGCAGTGATGGTGGCGATGGCCCGAGCCATGTCATAGTCGTTGTCTTCCATGCTGGCCAGGCGAAATGCCGCGTCCAGCATGCTGGCGGGATAATAGTCTGAAGACAGTATATCGAGCACCCCGGCGGAGGCCAGTTCGGCTGCTGCAATGTTGCCTGAGTGAGAGCCTCCCCGCACAATATTGGGCGCACCCATCAATACCCGCAACCCTTGGTCATGGGAGGCTTTAGCCGCTTCCCGGGTGGTGGGGAATTCCGCAATACGCATACCCAATGCTGCCGACTCTGCAACGTGGTCCAGGGTCGCGTCATCATGGCTGGCCAGCGGGATGCCTCTGGCCTGGCAGATGGCGACTATGGCTTTGCGGTTTCGGTCGCTGTGCAGCAGAGCAGATTCCTTGCGCGTGTGGGTGAAGGCGTCCATTTCAGCGTCGCTGAGGTTGTGCTTGCCCTTGTAATACTGCCGGTACTTGTCTTCCCGAACAAATTGACGCTGCCCTGGTGTGTGGTCCATGACTGAAACAAGCTGGAGCAGGGGATGATCAACCAGGTCTTCGAACAGTTGCAGGGTTTCGCCAAAACTGACTTCGCAGCGCAAGTGCAGCAGGTGATCCGCCCGCAACATGCCCGCATCACGTGTTTCCGACAGAGCGTCGATGAGGGTCCTGAGGTGGGTCAGGCGGTTGCTGTCATCAACAATATCACCGACGGACAACGCGTCGAATACCGTGGTTATGCCAGACGATACAATATGGGCGTCGTGGGTGAGCACGGCCGGGTGGCTGGGCCAGATAACGCCCGGCCGTGGCGAAAAGTGCTTTTCAAGGTTGTCTGTATGCAGCTCCACCAGTCCCGGAATCAGATAGGCTCCCTGGCAATCCTGGGCTTTGGCTGCCCGGGTGTTCCCCCGATCTATAGCACTGATCAAACCATTCCGGACTTTGAGTGTGCCGGTAAAGACTTCGTTTTCAGTCACAATACGGGCGTTGGTGAGCAGTAATTCACTGCTTTCAAGCTGCGGCCGTTCCAGTGTCAGGTCCATGGCGCTCATGCTGCTTCCTCTTTTGCGGGGCTGATCAGGGGTATTCGGCGGTCGGCCAGCTGGTCGCGTAGCCCGGCGTCGTGGAAAATTCCTACAATAGCCGCGCCGCGATCCCGGGCCTGCTGGATAAGCGACACCACGACAGCACAGTTGTCTGCGTCCAAAGAAGCCGTGGGTTCGTCCAGCAAAAGGATGGGGTAATCAACCACAAAGCCCCGGGCGATATTGACCCGCTGCTGCTCGCCGCCGGAAAAGGTCGAGGGAGCCAGGTGCCAGAGCGTCTTGGGTATGTTCAGCTGGCGCAGCAATCCGGAGGCTTTTTCGCGACAGGTCTCCCGGTCTACGCCCAGGGCCCTTAGCGGTTCCATCACCACTTCAAGGGTCGATACTCGGGGAATAACCCGCAGGAATTGGCTGACATAGCCCAGGGTTTGCCGCCGGATGGTCAGAATCTGCCTGGGTGTTGCTGTGACCAAGTCGGTAAGCTCGCCCTGGTGTCGAACATGAAGTTGACCGGACTGGGGCTTATAGTTGGCGTAAAGCGAACGCAAAAGGGTACTTTTACCGGACCCGGAGCGCCCGTCCAGCACGACGCATTCGCCAGCGTTCACGCTAAAGGACACCTCCGTGAGGACAGGGTAGGAAACACCACCCTGGTTGTGCAGGGTGAATCGTTTGTTCAGGTCGGAAACCTGGATCATGACCGTCATTGCAGTTCTCCAGTTCTAATACAGTGCGGTATCACGGGGTCAACACCGAAGACACAAGCAACTGACTGTAAGGATGCTGTGGGTCATCCAGTATCTGGTCGGTAAGGCCCTGCTCAACCACCTTGCCGCCACGCATAACCACGAGCCGGTGGGATAACAATCGGGCGACAGCAAGGTCGTGGGTAACCAGCACAACAGAAAGGCCCAGGTCTACCACCAGGTTACGCAGCATATCCAGCAGGCGGGCCTGAACCGAAACATCGAGCCCGCCGGTGGGCTCATCCATGAAGACCAGGCGCGGCTGGGTGACCAGGTTGCGGGCAATCTGAAGGCGCTGCTGCATGCCTCCGGAAAAGGTGCGGGGCAGGTCATCAATACGGGCAGTATCGATCTCCACTTCTCGCAGCCAGGCTTCCCCTGTTGAACGCAGGTTGCCGTAATGACGCTCACCGATGGCCATCAAGCGCTCGCCAATATTGGCGCCGGCGCTTACGCCCATCCGCAGGCCATCCCGTGGATGCTGGTGGACAATCCCCCAGTCGGTGCGCAGCAGAAGCCGGCGCTGGCTCTCGGTAATATCGTAGATGTCGAGTTTGTCGCCCTGTTTGCCTGTGTACTCAATCTGTCCGGAATCTGGTGTCAGCATTCCAGAGAGGCATTGCAGTAGCGTGGTTTTGCCAGAGCCGGACTCGCCCACTATTCCCAGTACTTCGCCGGGCCAAAGTTCAAAGTCGACGCCATCTACGCCTTTGCCGGGGGCGTAGAGTTTGCGCAGATCGTTTACCTTCAGCAGAGGCTCGGCCAAGCCCTCTTGTGTCATGGCGATTGCCGTGTTCGTCATACAGCCTCCTGACGGGCGCCGGTCTCGAAGCGCTGGTTGCAATAGTCAGTGTCAGAACAGATGAAAATGCGCCCGCCCTCATCGTCGGTCACCACTTCATCCAGGAAGGAATGGTCCGATCCGCAAAACTCGCAGGTTTGGTCCCAACCCTGGATCTCAAAGGGGTGATCCTCGAAATCGAGACTTTCAACACGGGTGAACGGCGGGATGGCGTAGATGCGTTTCTCCCGGCCAGCGCCGAACAGCTGTAGCGCCGGGTTGCTGTGCATCTTTGGGTTGTCAAATTTGGGTATGGGCGAAGGGTCCATCACATAGTGGCCGTTGACCTTGACCGGGTAGGCATAGGTGGTGGCGATGTGGCCGAAGCGGGCAATGTCCTCATACAGCTTGACGTGCATCACCCCGTATTCCTGCAGCGCATGCATTTTCCGGGTCTCGGTTTCCCGCGGCTCGATAAAGCGCAGAGGGTCGGGAATTGGTACCTGATAGACCAGTATCTGGCCGTGGCTGAGCGGCGTCTCCGGTATCCGGTGACGGGTCTGGATAACGCTCGCGTCACGGGTAGATTCTGTGGTGGCAACGCCGGCGGTGCGGGCAAAAAAGCGCCTGATGCTGACCGCATTGGTGGTGTCGTCTGCGCCCTGGTCGATCACTTTGAGAACGTCATCCTGACCGATAATAGTGGCCGTGACCTGCATGCCACCGGTGCCCCAGCCATAGGGCAAAGGCATCTCGCGTCCGCCGAAGGGTACCTGGTACCCTGGCACCGCCACGGCTTTCAGCAGGCATCGGCGAATCATCCGTTTGGTCTGCTCGTCCAGGTAGGCGAAGTTATAGCCGGTGCTGTTACTTTGGCTGTCATTCTGGCCGTCACTCTGGCTGTCATCCGGGTTGCCAGGGTTGTGGTTAAGAGCTGCGCTGGTCATGCCTGTTTCACCTCACGGTGTTGTTCGTTGTCCATGCTCGGCTCATCTTGGTTGCCGGGTTTGGATGTGGTGTTCACTTTTGGGCCCTGGTGGCCTGATTTGCGTTGTTCAAACTCTTTCCGGAGTCGTCGCAGCAATACCAGCTCAGACTGAAAATCAACGTAGTGGGGTAGCTTCAGATGAGACACGAAACCCGAGGAGTCGAGGTTGTCGCAGTGGGCGAGAACAAACTCCTCGTCTTGCGCCGGCGAGACCACGTCCTCACCCAGTTCCCGCGCCCGCAGCGCGCGATCCACCAGCGCCATCGCCAGTGCCTTGCGCTCGGAATTGCCAAACGCCAGGCCGTAGCCACGGGTGAAGCGTGGTGCCTCGGTTTCGGTGCCGATAAACTGGTTGATCATGTCGCATTCGCTAACCTGGATGTCACCGACAATAACGGGAAAGCCCAGTTCTTCCGGCGCGATTTCCACCGCCACTTCGCCTTGGCGGATTTCCCCTGCAAACGGGTGATTACGGCCGTAACCGCGCTGGGTAGAATAGGCGAGTGCCAGCAGGAATCCCTCGTCGCCGCGGGCCAGGGCTTGTAGGCGCAGGTCCCGGCCAGCGGGATAGTCCAGTGGCTGGCGGGTAAGATCGGCAGGCGCTTCTGACTCGGCTGAAGCGTCGGATTGAATGCGACCGCTATTGGCCAGTGGGCTTTCAATCAGCCCCTCGCTGTTGAGGAAATCCAGTACCCGCGGGCAGTCTTCCACCGTTTCGTCGCCGGAGGGTGTTGTTGAGCCCCGCTCACCATTGGCCAGCAACGTAAAATCCAGCAATCGATGGGTGTAATCGTAGGTGGGGCCTAACACCTGGCCGCCAGGCAGATCCTTGTAGGCGGCGGAAATCCGGCGCCGGATAGCCATGGTGTTGGTTTCCATTGGCACAGACGCGAGGAAGCGCGGCAGAGTCGTGCGATAGGCCCGCAGAAGGAATATGGCCTCAATAACATCGCCGCTGGCCTGCTTGAGTGCCAGTGCTGCAAGTTCCGGGTCGTAAAGAGAGCCTTCGGCCATCACTCGGTCTACCGCGAGCCCCATTTGTTGGCGAATCTGGGCAACGCTCAGTTCCGGTATCGAGGTGTCGCCGCGGCGGGTTTCGTCGAGCCAGCTGTGGGCCTGATCGATGGCTTTTTCGCCGCCTTTGACAGCTACGTACATGCTATATCTCCACTCGGGTGGTGCGTGGCAGACCCATCAGGGCCGTTCCGGCGGTGAACAGAAGGTCAACTCCACAAGGAAAGCGACTGCAATTATCAGCCAGCATGCCAGGCCAACGCGGGTCCAGGCCGGCGATGCCGACCTTGCGTACGCCATCGATCCCCGGGCCATGCAGGGCCCAGGTGCTGGCTGCATCCAGGTTTTCCACCTGCACGATCACCGTGGTGGAACGGTCTGGGTATTCATGGCTGCCTTGGGCAAAATGGGTCAGATCGCCGTCGAAATCCGGTGATATCAGGGCAAACTCTGCCTGGCCCGGTTCGGCCACAAGGCGACAGCCACAGTGAAAACGCAGCGCGCTCACCAGGGCATCGGTTCGTAAGACCGGCGCAATCCACAAGGGTGTTTCCGCGTCCAGAAGTGCCAGGCAAAGCTGGTATGAAGCAATGTTTGCGCCTTCAGGCGCTGGGCTTTCCGTCACGTTTTGCACGGTTCCGGGCTCAGAGAGCGCGGTGAGCGCGCGACGAAACACCTGTTGTGACTGATGTACCGGATCGTCGAATCCGGCGCAAAGTCCGGCTAGTGAGAATGTTGTGGAGAAGGTTGTGGAGAGTGCTGGTGAGAGCCCCGGCATTGCGGGTGGGTGAATCTCGTTTGTCGCGGTCATCGGCTAGCTCCCTCTTACCATGGTCATGAAGTTAACTTTGGTTGTGGCGGCTTTGCGGGAGACCTCTTCACGGCGTGTCAGCCACTGCTCGTGCAGTGGCTGTATCAATGCAGGGCCGTGCTTGCCGCTGTTTTCGCACATCAGGCCGTCGAACAGTGCCGCCAGTTCTGCGTGGCGCCGGCTGCGGCCAGTAACATAGCCAAAGCCCTGTGCACCGCTACCCAGCTCCACCACACATCGGGTAAGCGTTATTTCGCCGAGATTAAAGGGCGAACCGGTGCCTCCGGTGCGACCACGCACCATAGCCATGCCAATTTCCGGTTTACGCAGGTGGCGGAAAGTCGGTCGGTTTGGCAGGTTTTGCCAGTAAGTCTCCAGATCATTAAGATCTGCTCTTGCCAATACCGACATCCAATATTGACGATTAGTGACTTCGGACGTGGAATCCGTAGTTTGTGAAGAGTTCTGTGAAAGTTTCTGCGAAAAGGCCTGGGCATGGGTCATGGGCCGTTTGCTCCTGTAGATGGGTCAGTTATCTAGATAAAGCGTTTGCGGATCCACTGAGAAGTGATATCCAGTGAGGTCACGACCAGGATAATGATGATCATCACGGCGCAGGTTTGAGCGAACTGGAAGCCACGCATGCTCTCCCAGAGAATCACGCCGATGCCACCGGCACCCACCATGCCCACAACCGTGGCGGAGCGGACATTGGACTCGAACCGGTACAGTGAATAGGAAATCCACAACGGCAGAACCTGCGGGATCACGCCGTAAATTATTTCCTGCAGACCGCTGGCTCCAGTGGCCCGGACACCTTCTACCGGCCCCGGGTCAATGGCCTCCACAGCTTCGGAAAACAGTTTTGCCAGCACCCCGGTGGTGTGGATAAACAACGCCATGACCCCGGCGAACGGCCCCAGCCCCACAGCGACCACAAACAGCATGGCAAAGACCATCTCGTTGATGGCGCGGAACGAATCCATCAGGCGGCGAACCGGTTGGCAGATCCACCAGGGCACCAGATTTTCCGAGGACATGATTCCGAAAGGGATGGCCAGAATGACGGCCATCACGGTGCCCCAGATCGCAATCTGTACGGTGGTGACCATCTCGCTTAGATAGAGCCGCCAATTATGAAAATCAGGCGGGAAAAAATCGGCGGCGAACACGGCCATGTTGTTACCGTCGGCAACCAGGGCCGCCGGATTCATTTCGGCGCCCTCCCAGGCCCAGACCAGGACCGCGCCGGTGATGCCCCAGCCCAGCAAGGCCGCCCAGTTCCGTGAAAGCAGGTTGTTTAGGCCTTCGGGAAGATGTGAGTGTGTTGATGCGCTATGCATGAGAGCTGCCTGTCGCGTTTACGTCTGGAGGTGCCGGGGTCTTCTCTGGCGCGAAAAAGGGCTGGCGGTATAAGCCAGCCCCGGGGCTTATCAGTTGGACTCTTCGCGGGCAGCGCCTAGCGCTGCAAGCCGCCGATCCAGACCGGCCAGCTGGGCTTCGATGTCAGCCAGCTTTTCGGTCTTTTCCTGTGCTGAGTAACGGCTGTCGTTCTCGATGGCCGCTTTTTGCTTGAACATTTCGAGCTGTCGAATGGGGATCAGCTGGTCATTGCTCGAAGCACGGAAGGGCGCCCACTGAAGGTCAGCCAGGATTTTCAATTCTTGTTCGTCGCCGGTAGTGCCGTAGCTCATCAGGAAGTCGTAGACCTTCTGTTTGGTTTGCTCAGGCAGGTTTTTGCGCCAGACCAGTGGGTCAGACGGAATCAGCGGTGATTTCCAGATCACTTTGAGGTTGTCCGCTTTTTCCGGAAAGGTAAGCTGCAACCGCGCCATGCTCTCGGTATTGAAGGTGGCCACGTCTACCTGTTTGTTAGCCACGGCCATGGCGTTGGTTTCATGACTCGAGTTTAGAGTGCGTTTGAAGGCTTCTTTGGGACTGACGCCGTTTTTGGCAAAAATGTAGTAGCTGGGTACCAGAAAACCGGAGGTGGAGTTCGGGTCGCCATTACCAAACGTAAGGTCTTTGGCGTTGGCCAGAACATCTTCGACCGTATTCAGGTGGGTGCTGTCCTTGTGAACGATCATCAAGCTCCAGTAGCCCGGTGAGCCGTCCGCTGCAACGGTCTGAGCCATAATTTCACCACCGGCACGGTCGACAGCTTCCATGGCCGACTTGTTGCCGTACCAGGCAATGTCGACCTTGTCGAAGCGCATTGCCTGGATGATGCCGGCATAATCCGGTGCAAAGAAACCTCTCACCTCCATGTCTAGCTTTGCAGACATGTCTTCAAGAAAAGGTTCCCAGACGCCTTTCAGATTGCTGGAAGATTCGGTCGAAATGATGCCAAAATTGAGCGTCTTCAGTTCTTCTGCCTGCAAGCCAGCGGCGCCGACTGTGACGGCTGCGGCCAGGGTCATACGGCCTATCCATTGTTTGAACATGATTGTTTCCTGTGATTTTGAGTGTTAGTGAAAATACCGGGCCGTTTTCCGGTCAGCCGGTGGCTGCCAGGGCAAACCCTTTGGCGGGTGTGGGGACTTTTCGGTTCTTGACGGGTTCGCCGTCGATGTCGAATGAGGTGGTACCGTAAATACTGGCCAGCACCGCGGGGGTCAGATTCGCGGATGGGCCGTCATACACTATTTCGCCAGCCTTCAGTGCTACCGCTCGGTGGCAAAATTCGCGGGCGTAATCGACTTGATGAAGTGTGACCACAACGGTGCGGCCGTCCTGATTATTAATATCGGCAAGAATTTCCATGACACGGCGGGCTGATTCAGGATCCAGCGAAGCGATGGGTTCGTCGGCAAGAATCACTTCGGCTTTCTGAGTAAGTGTGCGGGCGATGGCAACCCGTTGCTGCTGGCCGCCAGACAGACAGGATGCCCGCTGGGTTGCCCACAGATCCATTCCAACGCGGTTCAGGCATTTCAGGGCCAGTGCTCTTTCTTCGGCATTAAACAAACCGAGGCATCCACGCCAACCGGGCACGCGCCCCAGGGCGCCGGTGAGCACATTGGTCATGACTTTCATGCGGCCCACAAGGTTGAACTGCTGAAAGATATAGCCTATGCGTGCCCGCGTTTTTCGGACGTCCGGTGACAGCCGTCCGTTGCATTGCACGACTTGTCCCAGTACCCGAATTTCGCCGCTGTCTTCATCGCCGCAGCTCAGCCCGGCCAAGTGGCGAAGGAGTGTGGATTTGCCAGAACCGGAGGGGCCGATAAGAGCCACCATCTCGCCGGATTCAATGGAAAGGTTGATGTTCCTGAGGGCTTTATCCTTGCGTTTGTTTTTGCCAAACGTCTTTGATAAACCCTGAACCTGAATTTCGGGACCCATAGATCGCCTACCCTGTCGTGTTTCCAACGTGTGCAGGTAGTGTCTCTGGCGGCTGTGACGGTTCGATGTCGTTTATATGACAGGTATTTGAAGGTTTTAAGACGGGAGTGTGAAATCTACCCGGTCCCCATCCTGGGCAACCTTTATACGATTCGGCAAGTCCGGGTTTGTGGTCTGGCGCCAGTTATCCAGCTCGTGGCTGATGTGGATGAGCCATGCCCGGGCAGGATCTACGGCTTGAATGCAATGCAGAGCCATGGTCCAGTCGTTATGGCCTTTCGGCTGATCAGACGGCGGGAATGAGCAGTCTATTGCCAGCCCATCAGGCTTCATTATTTGTAAAAAGTGTTGGGTGTCTTGGGGCAGGCCACGAGTATCGGTCAGATAGGCAAACGTGGAGCCACCTGCCACCTCGAAGACGTAGCCAAAGGTGGGCTTCGAGTGGATCAACGGCACAGGTGTGACCTTTAACCCCCCGATTTCAAATGCAGAGAACGCTTTTTGAGGGTTGAAATCCAGTATGCCAGGATGGCGGAAAAGATCGGCGCAGCCGTCAGGGTCAGGCGGCATGAACACGGGGATGCTCGGCCCCTTGCCCCAGCGCAGGTGAAACAGTCCCTGAACATGATCAGGGTGAAAATGCGTCAGCACAATGGCATCCAACTCGCCGGGAGCAAAGCGTTTGTGCAGGTCCATCAGGCCGCCATCAATCAGAATACGGGTGGTTCCTGATTCGATCAGGGCAGAGCAGGGCTCGCGCACAAAAGCTGCGTTCGTTTTGGCGACGGAACAGGCCGCGCAACGACAACCGTAAAGTGGCACACCACCGGCAGCGCCCGTTCCTAAAAAGGTTATCCGCATCGGCTGCTCCCATAAGGGGTTGGGTCCAGACCGGCCTTAGGGTTTGCCAGACACTGGAACGAGCGTTGAGGATAACCCTTCAAAGTTAAACAGATGTGACAGCCAGAAACAGGCGTTTTTTACGGTTGCTCAATACCCTTCACAGAGGCCACTTTGGTGCTCAAAGGCGCACGGCGGAATTCCCTGAGCATGAAAGGGCGGAAGCTTGCCATGCTGGGGCCATTCTGATTCAAGTCTGGTTTTGCACCCGGTTGAAAGCCGGGCAACCCACCGCCGCTGCTTCCAGTCGCCAGAAATGGCGCAAGTAATTCCGGATTGCCGCTGATCACGTGAACAATAACGTCCCGGCTGGCGCCTTCGCCGGTCACCAGTGGTGCCGGCTGGTGATCGCCTAACAGCACCAGCAGGGTATTCTCATCCACATGGCGCGTCGCATAGCCTGTCGCCACGTTCAACGCGTAATCGATAGCGAGGGCGTAGTGTTCACGGACTCGCTCAGGCTCCCGCCACAGGCTGGCAGGTGTTTCGCCGGCGCCTTTCCATTGATTGAACGTTGCGCCGTTGCCAACGCTGTCCCAATCGTCCAGCACCGGTAAAATCGGCACCCAGGGAGCGTGGCTGCTAATCAGAGCCACTTCTGCAAACATCGGCCCAACGGCTTGTTCACGAACGCTCCGCTGAAACCAGGACCAAGTGTACTGATCCGGCATGGTCACCCAGTTAAATGGAGGTCCCTGGTAATCCATGGTGGTGGACTCGTAAATACGGTTGTAGCCAAATGCCCGGCCTTCTGGCCAGTCTTGGGTAATAGCCGGCATCACCGCTACTGTATCGTGGCCGGTTCCCGCCATATCATCGATCAAGGTGGGGTAATTGCTGGCTAGTAAAATCTCGTAGTCCAGCTGGGTATCAATCCACTGGCCGCTTAACAGCGTGGCATGCGCCAGCCAAGATTGCCCGCCTTGCACTGGTGAACGCAAGCGTCCAGACACCATGTGCAGGCCCGCTGCGCTAACGGCGGATTCCATTTGGTCAAGGCGGGGGCCAATAAGGTGCTTAAAGCGGTCGTCTGTGAGGCTGGAGATGCCGTAAGATTCGATAAACCCAAAAATCACATCGGTGTTGGCCAGGCCGGGCAGCGCCACAGGCTTTCCTGCCGCTGGATCGTTCGCCAAACTCTGGCCGAACTCAGCCGTTGACTGACGGGTGTCGACAGCCAACTGTATCTGAGTGGTTGTGAGCTGCGCAGCGCTTAGGCTTACCACCGACTGGGGCACAAATGACACCGCCACCACCAGCAACCCGGTGGCAAAAGCCGTTTTGCCAAAATTGGAGTGCAGGCCTCCGGCAAGGCGACTTAGCAGTTTGCTTACCCACAACGCCAATCCGCAAAACGCCAGCAGTAAAGCCAGCAGTATCAGCAAGGAAAGGCCAGTGCCAAGGTTACTCAGCATCAGATCGACGACAGAGCCGACCACCCCCAGCTCCAGATAAAGGTTGAGCCCACGCCCGAGACTTTGGCGAACCAGAATATCGCTCAGCGTAAACAACGCCAACACGGCGTATAGCGTACCTACCACGCCGGCCAGCACCCGGGTAAATAAAGAGGGCGATAATAGGCTAAACGCCGCACATATCATTAGCGCCTCGGCGGCAACCCAAGGAATCCACGGGTAACGCGGCAACAGTAACGCCAACAACAGACCATTGAGCAACAACAAAGTGAGCGCAAAACGCTTCAAAAGGGGGCTTCCTTTAAGAGAGGGCGCCCGCCGGTGGGGTGCCCTTTTTCGATATCGGCAGAAAAGCAGATACGCACGGGACGGGGTTTTCGGATTGCCAGGCGTGTGAAAAGTCGCTCAAGTATTTAGCCGCATGGCGCATAGCCATCAGCCGGCTGTACGATACTGCAAAATAAGACCGACAATTTCATGATCACTTTTCGTTGATGCTAGAGAATCATTCAGAGAAGTTCTCTGGGGCAAGTGAATGTTGAATTTTGAACGTAAAATACTTTCCACTTGGCCATCAACAGCTGGGTCAAAGTCCTTTCCCACATAAATACGAATGCGCTGATAAATAAATTCTTTATTGGCCATTAAAATCATTTCTGTTATTTAGCATCAAAGTGTTTTCCAATCTTTTGTTGAGTAACCTGAGCAGGGTGTTTTCGAATAATGACCAGCGCAATTCCGCCGAGAATGGCGCCCGAAGCCAGCGCCAATCGCAAGGTTATAGATTCATCCAAAAAAACAATACCGCCTGCGGCTGCAATCACGGGAACACTGAGCTGTATGATCGCCGCGTTCGTGGCTTTTAGCATGGGCATTGCCATGTACCATACAACATACCCCAGCCCGGACGTGAGCGCACCTGAGATAATTGCGTACCAGATGCCCGCAACATCCAAAGAAAGCCGGCTCAGCATGAAAAAGCTTAAAACGACCGTAAAGGCAACGGCGCGCGTGAAGTTCCCGGCGCTTGTGTGAACGGGGTCGCCTGCACCTCTCCCGCGCAGAGAATAAACACCCCAGCAAACTCCGGCTCCCAGCATCAACAGGGAACTGGCCAATGGCGGTGTGGTTGACAAACCAGGCAGAAACAGCAGCAATAGCCCGCCGAAAGCGAGCGCAAGGCCAGCTAATTGTAGCTTGAGCAGGCGTTCTCCCACCCACAAACCGTAAACAATCATGGTGACTTGAACCGCGCCGAACAACAGCAGTGCGCCCGTGGCCGTGGGCAAGCTCACATAGGCAAATGAAAAACCCGCCGCGTAGGCAAACAAAGCCGCAGCAGACCACCAGCTTCCGCTGCCGCCGCTGGGCCGGCTGCTGATCCGCACGGCCAGCAACAGAACAATCGCACCCGAAATCAAACGGATCGCCGTAAAGCTCGCAGCATCAATATCTGTGTGTTTCAGTGCCATCCGGGCCAGCACCGAATTGCTTGCAAAGGCAATCATGGCGAGGGTTGTCAGAATGATTATTCGCATAAGAAACACTCTATCTGACCGCGAATGAGCTTGGTGGGTTCGTTATACTTGCTTGTGGCTGCCATCACACATTGGCTGCGATGCTGTTGATTTGCAGCCGCAAAAAAATACCTTTTTGGTTTCTGATGCCACGTATTTCACGGGTCTGAAATCTGAGCCACTGTGAGAACCGTCGCAAAAAGGCTGCTTTGCACTTTTACCACAAGCACACCAAAAGTAATTTTTGCCAGATTCCACGTCCACTGCGTAGGGTGTATCAGATGCTCGAATGGCTTTTGTCATCATTATTCTCTCTCAATTATCGAATGGACACAGCGCAAACAGTTTACACCAATACCTGCCGCGTATTAGCAATGTAGTGATGGATCTGGCGCTCAACTTTGGCGCCAATCATGACGTCTGGGCGACGACCGTTAGGGCAGGGCATACTGGGTGTTGTGCCAAATAACCGGCAGATTAAAGGGCGCTCTCCGTACACCGTGCAACCATTGGGGCCCAGGTGCACACAGCTAAGGTCACCGAGTGCGGCTTCATGTTCGGCATCTGTTTTTACAGGCAGGCGCGATATTTCTTCCGAAGACGTCGTCACCGGCCCGCAACAATCGTGACAACCCGCCACACACTCGAACGATGGAATCTGCTCGCGCAGACGCGCGATAATATCTCGATTTTTGTACATCTATACCCGCCATTTACCTTAAACATAAACTGTGGTTCAAAAGCCCGATGTGGTTCCAAAAGACCCTTCTACCGATATAGCGCGCAGATTTTGTTGCCCGAGGGGTCTCTTAAATAGGCAATGTATAAGTTGGCTCCCCCGCGAAGCCCGGGTGGGTTTTCGCATGATGTGCCACCTTTGGCAATGCCGGCAGAGTGCCAGGCATCGACTGTTGCGGAATTTTCTGCGGAAAAGCCGATGGTGGTGCCGTTACCATGACAAGCGGGTGCGCCATCAATCGGTTTTCCTATCGCAAAGGTGCCGCTGTTCGTTCTGTAAAAGCAGCGCCCTTTGTCATCCACCAGACCTGGCTCGTATCCTAGAGCGCCAAGAATTGCATCGTAAAAGATCTTTGATTCCTGAGCATCGTTTGCACCCACCATAATGTGACTGAACATGCTTACTCCCTTTATAAAATGCGAATGGTTTGTAATGGGCTGTTGCCCAGGGCTGAGGTATTGTCGGGGGAAAGCGAAGACGTAACAAGCCGAGATTCATCCGCCGCTATATTGGGCATCATTGCGCGCAAGCCATTATTCTTTTAAAAGGATATAAAACACGAAGCGAGGTTAGCGAGGCACTTTACCAGGACCACCGGATGCACCCGGTTTTTCACAGGCCCCCTTCAAGGAGCCTGTGTTCCTCCCATTTCAGATTCAGAAGTTAAAGCCAATACCGGCACTGTACGCCCAGGCGCCATCGTCGAAGTTATCGTTAGCTTCGCTCGCACTATCAAAGAATACTTGATACTCCGCCTGAACCGTAATGAAGGTTTTGGGCATAACGTAGTACTTCACGCCGGCTTCTGGCCCAGCAAAGAAGGTCTCATCGACACCGTCTCCATAGATGCCGCCAATGTTTGCACCAATAAATGGCTGCCAGTTACCCGCATCAAAATGATAGTCGGTGAACACCCGGGTTGCGCCGCTCCAACTAGAATCATTTTCGCTGTCCGCAAAGCCAACACTTTGGCGAAGACCAAAAGCCGTGCGGTCAGAGTAAAATTTACCCAGATCAAAGCTGACACTGCTTGTATTGTTATCAAAGTCCGAATCGCTTGCCCCTGAACCCGTAAGAGTAAAGAGACGATCTCCGGCCTCAGGTCCAGCTAATGCTAACGCCGGCGATACGGCCAGACAAAGAACAGCCACAGAATTTTTCCATTGCATAGCGCTTACTCCTGCATGATTCGGCAGCATGTAACCAAAATGGCAGACCACCGAATATTAACGAACACTATGAGCGTAGAGCAGACTCGAACGGTTGGTGATCGCTTAGCAGCTTTTGTAATGTCTGGCGCAGATGTCTGTCACAAATATACATATTTAGAGTTGCTACGGGTTGGCGTGTTTATACTCTCGCCCAATATGTACTTTGAGATTTAAAAAGCCTTAGCTTGCAGCACTCTTAATTATTTGTTTTTAAGGTTTATTTTGACGTTACTGATAATTTCATTGAGGGCAAGTGCCATAAAAAGCGACGTATTATTATAGGGTTATAAGCAGTTCTTCCGGTGGTTTCTAGTGTTTTTATGGAACACATTCAGAGTAAATAAGGGCTAATTGCGATAAAAAGATGAAAAAATTTTAATCAAAAACGCTCGAATTTTAAATCATCAGGTCTTTCTCATGAACGCCTGAGACATCAACTTCGCATCTCGCTTTGACGCATGGGCATTGCGTCAATTTTCAGGAATATTGCCTTTAAGTTCGCACGGTCTAAGCGCAACTTTACGCCACCGTCTTTACCAATCAAAACCACTTGGCCCGGCCCATGCCCATAATGCTCTCGCGTGTGGGTTAATAAACCCTCTGACAACTCGCCCGTGTAGTTAGTGAACGTGCGATTTCCTTTGAACATGAACCAAACAATGCCCCGGTCTTTGATTTCAGATGTCCTGTTTTCAAAAATGGTTAAAACATCGCCGTCGTTCTGAACGTTATCAATGATGATAACCCTATTTTTCCACTGCAGGCCGGTGAAGTCAGTAACCATAGGTGACTCCTTAACTTGTGCATTTTTTCGTGCGTTATCTTGTGCGTTGCCCTGCGCGGACATACTGAAAAAAAGAAAAACCAGTAACGAAAAGCCCGCGATCGACGCAACAATGACTTTTAAATAGACCAGAATTTTTTTCTGAACAGTGGGGTCAGGCTTTTTAGAGAAACCGAAGTAATTCGCACCGAACAGACCAACCCCACAACTCTCGCAATAGTTTTTCGAGTATGAAATTCTTAGCGCTGAAGGCTTGAATACTTTCCGGCAACTATAGCAGCTAGGCATAGTGATCACCGATTCCTTGAAGTCATAACGTTACCCGTATGTGCTTACGTTCAGAGCGAATCTCGAACTCTATTCAGGGCTTTTTGGTGGAATAATCGGTGTCGGCGAAAACCTCTGAAAGAATCGCTTGCTCAATATAACTACGTTGCCCCGGTTTGGCTGGCAGCCTGACGGTGAGGTGAATCTCGCTGGCTACCGGAACCTGAATGGTCACCCGTGGGTCTACAGAAGGCACTTCCAGGCCCCGCGAAACGCCAACTTTATTCATATATTTGCGTACAGATTCCAGATAGGGCTCGCAATGGCGGTTGGCCGAAGCCAGCAGTGCTTTCTGGGCGGCATGCCAGTCGTCCTCTCGCTTGAAGGGCACGGTAAAAACATGAAAATCCCAGTGGTCGGTAAAACTTTCGTTGATAACTGGCTCAGACAAAAACAAGGCATTGGGTATAACGATCATCCGCCCGGTGCGCTGGTGGGCTGTTTTGCCAGGGCCCACTTCAAGCACCGTCGTGGCCAGTAAGGTCTGATCGATGACATCGCCCCGGAAATCCTTGACCTGAATGCGATCGCCCAGATTGAAAGAGCCGGCACCACTTTTTAATATCGCGCCGGAAATACAAAGAATCAATTCTTTGGTGGCGACCACAAAAGCGACCGCGATAGCGACGATGGACAGGGCCAGGGATCGGATCTGGTCGCCCCAGATCAGCGCCAGACCCAGTATTCCCAATAACAGGAAACCGTTGCGAAAATTCATCAGCAGCCGGCCCCGCAACTCCGACGACGCAACGTGCCGACGAATAAAGCGGGCTGTCAGCGTCCGCAGAATAACGATGGCCAGCAACAGCAAACCAGTGCTGATCAGCAGCCGCCAAATAGCGTCGGGCAACGAAAAATTCTGAGGCATCAACGCCATAGTTTCGAGCATATTTCAGTCTCATGACAGGTAAATCAAAGGGGTATTGTCGGGGCAAAACGAAAACGTAACAAGCCGGGATTCACTGCTCGTTCTGTCTCCCTGTTATAGTCAGATTTTCAACGCTGAAACCGGAGTGCGACATGACGCAGAGTTTGGAGCTGTCCGGGCAGATAGAGCATATCCGCAAATTGACACCCCTGGGTGCCGCCGAAAAGCTGATCGGCCTGCCGGCGGACGACAGACTGAATGCACAGGATAGTGCCAAACCCGGGCTACCTGGTCGGCATAGTCTTTCCAGCAGAACGACTTTTCTGACCGCAGGCGCTGTTTTAGTGTTTCCAGTGCCTCAGGTTGCCCTACCACCGAGGCTGGCAGGTACACCAGGCTCTGCAACAGTTGCTGGCGAGTACTCGCCGGCAAATTGTAATCCGACTCAACATACGGTGTCGGGTTCGCAGGAACCACCGTAACGTTTTCCTGTACTTTAAGACCTGCTGGCTTTCCAAGGCTGACCGTTTTGTCCGACGCCTTGAAATCGGCAAAGCTATGTTGCCAGGCTTTTTCCCCAGGCCAGTTATACGACATGGTTCCACTCAATGGTTTGTACACAGCGGTGTAAACCGTACCGAACTGTTGTTGATAGTTGCCAGAGAGCAGGGGCGCGGCTAAGAAGGCGCTGCGAAGCTGCGGCTCCTTTATTTTTTTGCCCGCCAGCAATTCGTCCAGAAACTGTTTGCGCTCGACGGTTTTAGAAAACACCGCCTGCTGAGGCCAGGTTACTTGTGTCTGATGATTGGTAATACAGCGTTCGCGAGTAACAATCGCGGGCTGGTCAGGAACTAACATCACGGTGGCAAAATCCCCTTGCCTGTCGACCAGGGTGACGTTGTAGGCCATATGCGAAGGCACCCGTTGCAGCACCTTTATAGCCTGCCTGACGTTCCCGCAGGTCTGCAGCACATAACGCATGATAAAGGGGATGCCGAAACCCTTTCCCACCTTGTTGCTGCCGCCAAAGGTTAGCGAAGCGACAAGTCCTGACGTGTTCATGCCATCATTCAGCCCCCAAAGGCACTCATTTGTGCCGATAATCTCTTGTCCCAACCAATTCGATTGCGTCACCAGGTTCTCGGATATATCAGGGCTAAGGTCATAGTTGCGGATCAGTAGCGGTTCTTCATTGAGTAACACCGCTTGTGAACAGCTCACCAGATAGGCCGGCGGCTGGTGCCCCGTCAAAAACTGAGCCGCAACAGGGCAGTCATTACTCGCCTCCAGAAAGCGTTCGTAAAGCGGCTGCATTTCCGGCATGACTGCCAGAAGCTGACGCTGCGCCTGCCTGAGTTCAGCCGGGTTGATATCTGCACGCTTTTTCTGCCCATACCAGGCTTTGTAAGCCGGCCAGTAGTCGTTAAAAACAGCTTGCCATTGCGTATCGATCGTCTCGATTGAACGTGCGCAGAAGGTAGTCGGTAGCATGTGTTTCCCCGGATAATTGCGTTATGAGTCGGATGTCACTATGATCCATACTGTGAACAATTAGAGGGAGGATGTAAACAGTATGGTCCATATTGATTTTCAAGATCTGTCACAACGACGGGTAAAATCCACCGATATACCGGGTTTATTCAGTTTGTGGCGCATTGAGAACATCGCCACGGTTTACCGTACGGAGCGCGAATATCAAAGCGGCGGTTTCGGCAATCCAGACAAACATCCCTATGTCTGGGCCGTGGCCTTACTGGTCGACGGCCTGTGGGCGCGCGTGCACAATACCCGTGACCAGGGCAGGGAGTGGAGTAATCTGGGCCGGCTGGAAATATGGTTGCGCGAGCAGGGCATCTCGCGCTGGCAGGTTGTTAATGATTTAGAAGAAGTAGGCGGCAAAAGGATAGGTGACGCTTATTACACGCCACCAAAATAACCTTTAAAGGTGCAGGCCGCCTACAGTACTTGATTGCGCCCGGCTTCCTTGGCTTTGTAAAGTGCAGCATCTGCCTGTTTTATCAGTAATGCAGGCGACGTTTTTCTGGTCGGGGTCAGACTACAAACACCGGCGCTGATGGTAATCACCGGCGCCACATCCGAGAATTCATGAACAATTCCAAGCGCCTGAATTGCAACCCGACAGGCCTCCGCGACCGCCGCTGCATCCTCGGTGCCCGGCAGCACCAGAGCGAACTCCTCACCGCCGTAGCGTGCCGCCAGATCGGTGGGCCTCTTTACGACCTGTTGCAATACTTGCGCGACCTGCTTCAGGCACTGATCACCGAGTGGATGACCATAAGCATCATTAAATGCCTTAAAGGAATCTATATCCAGCATAACCATCGAAATTGGCTGGTTCTGGCGTAAAGCCCTGAGCCACTCCTGCTCAAGATAAAGATCAAAATGCCGGCGATTGGCAAGCTCCGTCAGGGCATCGGTCAGGGAAATCTTCTCCAGCTCGCGCTTGGTTTTGTTCAGTTCGGCATTCTGCCGCAGGCTTCGCACAGCAAAGAACACCAGCAATGCGATGAATGAAAAACCGAAACCAATGACCAATAGAGGTAGATAGCCCCGCCTAGCACTCACAAACGTCGCCCCGGGCATGGCTTGAACCACCCAATTTCGGCCCGCTACGGGCGCAAGGGGTATTTCGTGAATCAGGCTTCTCAGCCAGCGCTCATCACTGGAGCGGCCAGTGCTGTATATTACTTCTTGGGCCCCATCTGTGCGATCCACAATCTGAACCAGAATGTTGCTGTCAATCGCCGTCGGAATCGACTGCTTGACCAGTTCACCAATCCGAAAAACGCCGTTCATAAAACCATAATGGCGCACCGCCCGGTCCTCCGCAGTGGTGTCGGCTACACCGCGGTACAAAGGCGCGAAAATCAGCAAGCCCTTTTGATTGTCCTGCTCCTGCACCAGCTCGATGGCAGCCGTCGAGACCATTTTCCCGGTTTCCCTCGCGGCCAACAGGGCCTCCCGCCGTTTCTCCTCGCTCGACAAGTCAAAACCGATAGCCGGCCGATTATCCGCTATAGGCTCGATGAACTGCACAGGAGCGAGCCAGGGCAGCTCCTCAGCTGGAATTGTGCTAGCCGTTGCGGGCATCCCATGCAACGCAAACCCGGGATACCAACTCTGCTGCCGTTGCTCGAACCCGGACCGATCTTCCTGACTGACAACCGGAGACCAGGCAAACGCCTTGATGGCCGGAGAGCGTTCAAGTATCTGCCGGGTCAGCTTTTCAAAAAGCCTTGCATTCATCTCCGGCATCATGCCAACAGAGGCCTTCAAGGCGAACAGAATTTCAAGGTTCAGCAGCACTTCACGCTCAAACGCCGTCGCAAGTTGGGTAACATCCGCACGAAACTCTGCGGTGATGCTTTTGTTTTCCTCCAGGTACAAGCTACGGCTGAGGGCGGCACAAAACGCCAAACCAATTAACGCGAGCAGAATCACCACCATTGAGGGATGCCGGTTCATAGAGTCCCAGTCGCTATTTCAGCCGCTGGCTTAGCCAGTATCCCGGCCATTGCAGGGGTGAACTCATTCCCGTGTATATTCAAAGTATGAATCTCTGTTCCCTTGCGAATTTGGCAGGCAGACCTACTTCGGCGCCTACAACAACCAGTCAGGAACGTTAGCAAATGTAACAAAGTGTTACACGTTATTCTTGCGTTAGTTAACAGATCCTCATTAACGGGGCCGGGCAAAAACCTGGGTCCAGAAAGGGGAGTATTGCGAGCCCGGCGCCTCAATCCTCGCCGCGCCCATTTCGGTGAATTTGGCACTCATGATATTGGCGCAGTGTCCTGGGCTTGAGAGCCACCCATCAACCACCTCGTCAACAGAGTTCTGGCCCGCTGCGATGTTTTCACCCACCGCCGACCAGCGGTAATTTCTGTCATTTACCCGCTCGCTGATCTGAGAACCTTCAGGGCCGGTGTGGCTAAAAAATTCCAGCTCCGCCATATCTTCCGAATGGCCTCGGGCGGCCTCCTCAAGCTTGCAGCTCCAGGACAGCGGGTCTACGGCGTTAAAGTCCTCGTTGCCGCATTGCCTTGGCTGACTGCGAGCTTCATTCACGCTATTCAGCAAAGACCGATCGGTTTCGTCCATTTCGCAGTCGCCGGCCACAAGAAAACCGGGAAATCCGATAAAAATTAGCAGAGTAAGGGCGCACGATAATCGGGGACATAAGAAAGTCATCACATAGTGCGAACCCGACATGATTACCGTGGCCTGTTTCGACATCTGACTCTCCTCGCTTTTAGCGAAATTGATCCCTGCGCAGCTGATGTTTAAATCTTCTACTGTACGGCATCCTGAACAGCACAATATCCTGTGCAAGAATAATTCTATCAGAGCATCGACAATACACTTATTTCACACCAGTATTCTGTAATGTTGATAGTGTTTAGATAACGTCAGCTGTACCCATTGAATAAAGAGCGGAGTGAAGTAATGCGCTGTCGTCTCAATTCTACCGGTAACTTTGGCAAGCAGCTCAAGCGGCTGATGCAGTCAATTAACAAAGAAATCGCACTAGCGCTTCTGCACGCATGCAGGGTTCCAGAAACGGGTGTCCATGAGGCTCGAAAAAGCTGCAAAGAAGTGCGTGCTCTACTACGGCTGATTAGACCCCAGATTGGTAAAACCGAGTACAGCCGCCGGCAAGACCACTACAAAACAATTTCCGGGAAGCTTTCCGGCAGCCGAGACGCGGCGGTTCGTGTAAAAACCTGGCGGGAGCTGATAAAAGAAAACGCCGCGTTGCAGGAACAGCGATACGACGCCATTGACCGCTTCCTATCTGAACAGCAAAAACTCAATCCACTTGAGGTTAAAGGTCGCGAATTTTTCATGGAGCTGGCTCTAGAAGTAGAAGCTCAGAGCGCAGCTCCTAAAGAATGGGATCTTCCAAAGTCACTGTCGACACTTATGCCCAACCTCAAACTCATATACCAAAATGCCCGTTACGCCGAGAAAAAGGCGAATAGCTCTGACGAAATCGAAGCTTTTCACCAATTTCGAAAACGATCAAAAGACCTGTTCTACTGTTTACGCGTATTGCGCCCGATGTTGGGCAAAGGCCTGAAGTCAAAGATAAATAAGCTTGAAGTAATGACAGAACTTCAGGGCTTGGCCAATGACCAAGCCGTATTGCTCGAATACCTGGCAGATCATCGCCACGAAATTGATCTGGACGATGAACAATGGGACTTAGCCGAGGCATGTATCGTTGCGAAACTTCAGGCGCTTCAAAAGCAGACCCACAAACTGGCGAAACGCCTTCTTTCAGACTCACCAGCTTCCTTCATCAAGTCTCTATAGCTTTCAGCGTCGGGTCATCACCCCTCGCTAACAATACCCCAGGTGATGGCGATTACCCACTGCGAAAACCTGCGGCCAATAACGACTATACTGTTTGGTACACAACATCTAAAAACTGGCGAATTATCGCGGCAAAGTTTGATTTCTAAGGCCGGCAGAGGCGCAAGCAGAATCTGCAGAAATGCAATTTCTTATTAGCAAGGCTAACTCATGAAACCGTTTCGACTGAACAAACATGGAAAACTGGTGTTTCCCTCAAGTATCTTTATTGAGCTCGATTTCTCGATTATTACCGATCTTAACCAGTTGAAGGCGATCATTCGTCGCGACTTCGAAGTGAAGGCTCCGACTGGAACCGAAATCGCCGAGCGGGCGGCTGCGGGAGGCTATGCAACGCGCTATGACCTGTTGCGTGACATCGGCTTGCACCTTTTCTGGGCGAACCGTTACGCGCTGGTGATGTACGACAAGCAGCCGATGCGCTGGCGTGATGTCCCGCGCAACCGCGACGATGTCTTCGTACCTCTGTTGCAGCCCTTGGAGGGGCGGGAAGCCAGGTCCGCAGGCATCCGCGATGCCTACGCGCAGCTGCCGGCGAAGTGGAACGGAGTGGCTGAGGACGAGCTGTTCGACATGCTCTTCGACTGCTTCTCGACCAAGCTCTATCTTGCAGCGTCACTCCCACCGATCAAGGCCACGATTGCCGAGGCGCTCGCCACTGCGGGTGCCAGGACAACCACCCTCGGCAACTACAACCCCGATCACTATCACTACAGCATCGACGACATCCTTGATGTCTCAGAGGAGCAGGCCGAACTCGAGGCGCTCCGGCGCTGGGCGATGGTGCTGCACAACCAACAGCCCTGGGACCGGAGCCAGGCCAGGCTGAAGCCGTTGGCCGAGATGCAGGATGACGACATCGTCGTGCTGTATTATCCGAAAGACCGCCACGTGCTCGACTTCATCAACCGCGAAAAAAGTGATACCACCGTCGCGAAGCAGGCGCCTACGCCCGATTCTGGCGTCGAGCCCGTGAGACCCTATCCGCCGCTGGTGATCGGCGACGATGCGCCGATCCAACCGAAGATCGAGGCGCTGGCAATTCGCAAGGGTGAGGTTATCTGCTCAAACGAGGATGTAGTCCGGAACTCCCCACCCTCGTGGTCGCCGATGAGCGCGGAGGAAATCGCCGACAAAACCGGTATCGAACGGCGCCGTTATACAGCCGAGCCGCTGGAGAATATCGCCCTTGAGGCCGCGCGGGCAGCGATGAAGCATGCCGGGCGCGGGCCAGAGGAGATCGGTGCAGTGCTGTTCTGCTCCTGTACCTCAAGCCGACTTATCCCGTCGACTGCCACCTGGCTCTCAGGCCAGTTGGGCATCATGCAGACCCATTGTTCAGCGGACATCGTTGCTGCGTGCGCCGGGTTCCCGTACGGCGTCGCCGAGTCCGTCCGCTTGCTGCGGGAGATCGAACGTCCGGTCCTGCTGGTCATGGCGGAGAAATTTTCGGACAAGATCGGCAATGCCCGACCGTCGCGGATGATCTTTGGCGACGGGGCCGCCGCCATGGTGATCGCACCGTCCGACGGTGAACGTAACATTCATGTGGTCCAGACCTATGCCAGCGGACCCTTCAGTCAGGTGAACTCCATCATCTGGCCGAATCACGACTTCGACAACGACATCACGGTCTATGGCCCCGAGGTTAAGGCGCTGGTCAAGCGCTACCTGAACCAGATGATGGGTGAGCTTTCCGAGCTCGGACTTAAGGTTGACATGATCGTGCCCCATCAAGCCAACAAGAAAATGATCATCGAGCTCGCCAAGCCCCAGGGGATCGACGCCAAGGACATTTACTTCAACATCACCGAAATCGGCAACGTCTCTGCGGCGAGCATCCCGATCGCGCTGGCCGACGCCGTCTTAGACGGGACGATCAGCAAACGGTCGCTAGTTTTCGCTCCGGCCTTCGGCGCCGGAGCCGTCGGTGGCTACGTTATTCTGTCGCTGGACTCGTCGATGGTTGCACCGGAGGTGACCACCGCCCCCGCCATGAGCCCATCACCGACTAAGGCGCATTCCTCGATTGAAGATATCAAGGAGGCGTTCCATACATAAGTTCTCATTTCAGCGAATTGACGAGCCGCACCTGTTGCGCCTTTCTCGCGCCGAAAGTGGGAAACGCTTGTGATCTGGCACCATGGGCATAGGGTAAAGGTGATTAGAAAAGGTATCTCATTGTGTGGAGGAAAGGGATATGAAGTGGATTATATTGATCATTATTGGCGCTGTTGTGGCCTTCTGGCTTTTTCGGGGCCGCGGTAGCAACAGCATTGAAGATCCTGAGGTGAAAATATTCGAGGAAAAGGATTACTACCTCACATCCGATGACAACTCATCCGATGACAAGTCCTCCTCTGGTGACAGCAACCCACGCCACTGAGTTGTTGCAGGAGTGCACGCGCAATGAAGACGGCGTTCGATACTGATCAGTTCCGCCTAAAAGAGGGGCGTTCTGTGGACCTCGGCCAGTGGCCGACGAGAGTGGATCCTTTTTACACATCGAAGAAGGACTATGAAAAGCGGCTCCACAGCCAGGTAACTGAGCTGAGCGACCTTCAAAAAATGCACTACGCCTCTAACCGCTACGCGATTCTGCTTATTTTTCAGGCGATGGATGCAGCCGGCAAAGACGGCGCTATTCGCCACGTGATGTCCGGTGTTAATCCTCAAGGCTGCCAAGTTTTCAGCTTTCAGCATCCCAGCGCCATGGAGCTGGACCACGACTTTCTCTGGCGCACAAACAAGGCAATGCCGGAGCGCGGTCGCATTGGCATTTTTAACCGCTCCTATTACGAGGAAGTGCTGATCGTGCGGGTGCATCCGGAAATCCTGCATGGCCAGAACTTGCCAGATTCATTACTGGACGAAAATATCATCTGGCGGGACCGATACCAATCCATCGCCGATATGGAAGCGCACTTGCACCGCAACGGCACGCGCATCTGCAAGTTTTTCCTGCATCTTTCCAAAGAAGAACAGCGCCAGCGATTCCTGGATCGCATTGATGAAGCCGATAAGAACTGGAAATTCAGCTTGGCTGATAGTGAAGAACGGAAATTCTGGGATGAATACATGAGTGCCTATGAAGCCTGCCTGAGCAACACCAGCACTGACGATTCGCCCTGGTATGTGGTTCCTGCTGACGACAAGAAGAACGCGCGACTAATCATCGCTCAGATCATCATCAACACGTTCAACAGCCTGCAGATGGCCTACCCAAAAGTTACCCCGGAGCGCCGGCGCGAACTGGAGCAGATACGCAAAACGCTATCCGACTGATTGGCTAGGGTACCAAAGGACCGTCGTGGCAAACGGGGTCTGACATATGACGTCGCCATAGATCGGATCTGGTTACCCCACGCTGGTGTCCGCCGGACCCTAGCTGTCGTCTAAATGTTTGCCCAGCATCGCGTGGTAAAGCTCCCGGTCGCCGATGGCGCCGGTGATTTGTCCGTCCTCTTCCACCAGCAGGCTATGACCGGTGAAGTACCGAATCTCCACGGCATCCCGCAAGGGGGTGTCTGGCGCGATGCGGGTGGGCTGCTGGGCCAGGCTTTCGATAGCCTGCCCTTCTTGCCAAAGCTGGGTCTGGAAGGTTTGGCCACCGCTGGTGACCACCGCTTTTTCCGCTACATCCGGTGTGTGCAGCCAGATACCGTAGCGTTTATTGATGCAACGATTACCGCTGGCGTCTTCCTGTATCTCCCCGATAGGCAACGCCAGGGAACGTGCGGCCAGAACGTTGAGCGGGTTGGTGCTGGCAACAAAGCTTTTGACGTAATCGTTCGCTGGTTCCAGCACAATTGCTTCCGGCTTGCCATGTTGAACGATCTGACCGTCCTTCATAATCGCAATGTGCGAGCCCAGCTTTAGTGCTTCATCCAAGTCATGACTGACGAACACAATCGTTTTCTGCAGTTCTTCCTGCAGGGTCAGCAGTTCGTCTTGCAACTGGTTACGAATCAGCGGGTCAAGGGCAGAGAATGGCTCGTCCATCAGCAGAATTTCCGATTCCGTTGCCAATGCCCGGGCCAGCCCCACCCGCTGCAGCATACCGCCGGACAGCTCAGCCGGTCTGGACTTTGCCCAACCGGAAAGGCCAACCAGCTCCAATTGACGCGCGACTTTTTTGCGGCGCTCGGCCTTGCCCAGGCCCTGCAGCTCCAGACCAAAAGCGACGTTGTCTTCCACTGTTAGCCAGGGCATCAGGGCGAAGTTCTGAAACACCATGGAAATGCGACGGGTACGAATGTCCCGCTGAACTTTATCGTTGGCCTGGGTGAAATCCACCATCTCACCATCGTGCCGAATGCGAATGGCACCACTGGTGACATCGTTCAAACCGTTAACACAGCGCAACAAGCTGGATTTGCCGGAACCGGACAGCCCCATCAAAACGCAAATCTCACCTTTCCTGACACTCAGGCTGGCGTTCTGCACACCGACTACTAATCCGGTCTGGTCACGGATAGCGGCCCGGTCAAGGCCCTGTTCAATCAGCGGCAGCGCGCGTTTGGGATTTTTGCCGAAGACGACATTTACATTCTCAAATTCGATCATGATGACGTCTCCTTAGCATCACTTTGGCGGAAGAACCGATCCATCCAGATGGCCAGCAGCACAATCGCCAGACCGGCTTCAAAGCCTTTGCCGATATCGACCGTATTCAAAGCCCGAACCACCGGGACACCCAAGCCATCGGCGCCAACCAAAGCAGCAA
Organism: Marinobacter sp. LV10MA510-1; assembly: GCF_002563885.1. GTDB lineage: Bacteria > Pseudomonadota > Gammaproteobacteria > Pseudomonadales > Oleiphilaceae > Marinobacter. The sequence continues at coordinate 551,143 of NZ_PDJA01000001.1, forward strand.
TAACAACCATTGAGAGCGACAACATGATGCACTGAGTAATACCGGCCCCAATGGAGCTCATGGCAGCGGGTAGCTCAACCTTGAACAACAGTTGCCGGTTGGTGCAGCCAAAGGCCTTGCCCGCCTCGACCAATTCTTTCGGCACCTGGGAGATGCCCAGGTGAGTCAGCCGCACCGGTGCGGCGATGGCAAAGATCACGGTTGAAATCACGCCAGGAACCACCCCTAAACCGAACAAGGTCAGCGTCGGGATCAGGTAAACAAAGGGTGGAATGGTTTGCATCAGATCCAGCACCGGCTGCAGGAATTTGTACAGCCAACGGCTATGAGCCGCATAAATGCCCAAAGGAATGCCGATCACCACACACAACAGGGTGGCGTACAACACCAGTGACAGCGTCGCCATGGTGTCTTCCCAGTAACCAATATTCCAAATTAGTAAAAAGCTGAAGGCGGTAAAAACGGTCAATCCCCAACGGCGATGACGAAGGTGTGCCGCCACAGTAAAAAGCAATACCATAGCGCCAGGCGGTACCCATAACAGGGCATCGGTCAGGCCGTGGATCATGCTACTCAGGGTATCGGAAACAGTGTCAAAAAAGCCGCTGAAATTAACGACCAGAAATTCAACAATGCCTTCGACGAAGTCGCCGAAAGGCAGTTGGTGCTCAGTTATCCAGCTCATGGCGTTCAGTCTTGTTGGGTGCAGGCCTTGGCCGACACCGGAAATGGGAGGTGTTCGTTACAAAATCGGGCGCTCTGAACCGGTCAGTTCAGAGCGCCACCAAAGTATTCTCTAAAGTATTCTCTACAAAATTCCCATTAGTGCTTTCTTCAGTATTACTTGAGGAACGCCTTAACGGCAGGCAGCGCTGCATCGCCGTTCAAGGTCGTAACACCTTTGAGCCAGCCATCCAACACGGCCGGGTTGTTGGCGAGCCAAGTGTGAGCAGCATCCCGTGGCTCTTCGCCGTCGTTCAGAATGGCGCCCATCACTTCGTTTTCCATGGGCAGTGAAAACGTCATGTTCGTTAGCAGTTTGCCCACGTTCGGGCATTCGTTCAGGTAATTCTTACGCACGTTGGTGTGAACGGTTGCGCCGCCGTAGTTGGGGCCAAAGAAGTCGTCACCACCGTTAAGGTAGGCCATGTCATGATTGGCGTTCATGGGGTGCGGTTCCCACCCCAGGAATACCACCCATTCATTACGACGCACTGCGCGGCCCAGCTGGGACAGCATGCCAGCTTCGCTGGACTCCACGAGCCGGAACTCACCAAGACCAAACGCATCTTGGCCGATCATGTCCTGAATCAGACGATTGCCATCGTTGCCGGGCTCAATGCCATAGATACGGTCGTCAAATTGGTCGGCGTGCTTGGCAATGTCGGCAAAACTGGTCACACCGGCATCGTAAACGTACTGCGGTACCGCCAAAGTGTATTTGGCGCCTTCCAGGTTAGTGATGACGGTTTCAACATCACCGCTTTCCAAGTAAGGGCGTACGTCTGCTTCCATGGTGGGCATCCAGTTGCCCAGAAACACGTCAATGTCTTTGTTCTGAAGTGACCGGTAAGCCACGGGCACCGACAGCACTTTCGCTTCTGATTCGTAGCCCATGCCTTCTAGCACTTCGGAGGCCAGCGCGGTGGTGGCAGTGATGTCGGTCCAGCCAACATCGGCAAAACGAACGGTTTGACATTCGGTGTTCGGAGCCGCCGCCGCAGCGCCACTGATAGCAAGGCCAGCAAAGGCCAAAATAAGCTTTTTCATTTGTCGTTCTCTTTTATGGATTGTCGGTCACAACGTTAGCGCTGTGCGTTTTTCCAATCATGGTGCCCGCACAGGGTGGTTTTAGGCCACGGGTGTGATCCGCACATTAAAGATGGTGGGCGCTGTCCGTGGCTCTTCGCCCCGGAGCGGATCGAACGCCGATAGCGCTCAGATTTGAACGATCACCCAAAAAGTTGAACAAGCGTTCAATGAACATAGGTTAATGCTATGAAGCCTAAATATCAAACGCGCAAAAAAAAGCTCGAAAAATAAGGATTTAGCTTTAAAACTCCTCAACGCAAATTCCCTACCGTAAAAAGTATCGGTTGATCATTTTCTCTTTTGCCGGTTTGTGGAAGTTAATTTTTTTACTGTCGCCGTCCACATGTTTGACCAATCTGGGGTTCATCACCACAAACCACAGTGGCGGGACGTAGGCGAGAACGAACATGCCGAGGTAGCCGTTTGGCAGTGTCGGCAAATTGTCGAAGTGGCGTAGCGACTGGTAGCGACGGGTCGGGTTTGCGTGATGATCTGAGTGGCGCTGTAAATGGAAGGTCGCCCAGTTTGAAAAGATATGATTACTGTTCCAGCTGTGGTGGGGCTGAGTGGGCTCGTAACGACCGTTTTCACGTTTTCTCCGCAGTAGGCCATAGTGCTCGATGTAATTAGCCGAGGTGAGCTGGAACATTCCCCAGAGGGCGATGGCAATAATAAAGGGCAGAATTTCAATGCCCAGCAATGCGACGGCGGTTCCCCATGCGAATATGGTGATTAACGCCGGTTGCAAAATCTCATTGTTAAGGGAGCAAGCCGGCTTGCCGGCTTTGTTTAAGCGTGTTTTTTCAATTTCCCAGGCGCGGAGGAAGGCGCCAGGAATTTCGCGCAACGCAAACCCCCAAATGGTTTCGCCCATGCGTGATGAAGCCGGATCGTCCGGTGTTGCAACGTCGCGATGGTGGCCTTTGTTGTGCTCGACAAAAAAATGACCATAGGCGCAGGGCGCAAGAATAATCTTCGCCAGCCAGCGTTCCATCCGGGTTTTTTTGTGGCCCAATTCATGGCCCAGATTAATGGCTGTGCCTTGAAGCGTACCGATCACAAGCACAGTCGCAATCATGCCGTGCAGGGGGGCATCCTGCGTACCAATAAACCAAACCCCGAGCGCCCACATTGCCCAAAGCACGGGGACCAGTAAGTAGGTGACATAGCGGTAGTAGCGATCTTGTTCAAGCTGCGCCACAACCTCTTCTGGCGGGTTGTTGGTGTCTTCGCCGAGCACTATGTCCAGAAGCGGAATCACCACGAAGTAAAACGCCAGCGGAGCCCAAAGCCAGAGTGCATTGCCGCTGGCCAGAAATAGGCCGGGGCCTAAAAGAGCCAGCATCGGTACCAGAACGGACAGGGCCCATAAATAGCGCTTACGATCTCGGTAGATCTCGCCTGATGGAGTTGTAAAAACGCCGGCTTTGTTCATGGTAACGTCCTTATAGGGATGGGGGCATTTAGCCATATTGGCCCTTTCCGCCCGCGTCGATCACCGTTATAAGTGGCATTTAGTCGTCAAATAGTGCCATTATGATGGCTGTAAATGGGTGGAATGCAGGAGATGTATGGCGTTATTGGCAACGGAAAGACTTCGCCCCGCGATACACCCGACCTATGCCCGGTTGGTGTGTGCACATTTGCGTCAACAGGGCTTTGATAACGAGACGATTCTGCAGGGCACGCGGTTGCAGTGGGAACAATTACTGGGCGGGAACCGCTACCTCAGTCTTGAGCAGCTTGCGCGTTTATTGCGGCGGGCCACAGCGCTCACCCGAACACCGTGGCTGGGCCTGGATATCGGCGGCATTACCTCGGTTTCTGCCCATGGGGCGCTGGGTTACGCCATTGTGTCGGCGCCGAATCTTCGTGTGGTGTTGCACACTCTGGCGCGCTTCACCCGCTTGCGTTTTCAGTTGGTGAACGTGGTTATTTCTGAAACCGACGAACATTTTACCGTGAGCATGGAGGAGCTGTCGGCGCTGGGTGACGTGCGCGAATTTGTTTATAGCGCGCTGCTGGTGACCTATCTTCAATTGGTCGACACCGTGACCTCTCAGCGCTTGCGCAATATTCAAATTGAATTGCCGATACCGCGCCCGCAGTGGGCAGACGTTTACGAACAGCGTTGTGGTTGCCCGGTGATGTTTGATGCGCCGGCGTTCTGTTTGCAAATGCCGGTGAGCGTGCTTGATACGCCTTGCCTTACCGCCGATGCCGGCACCTTTCGCACCGCATTGCGGGACTGCGACAACGGTGATTTGCAACCCAGTTGTCCAAATAGCTGCGTTTAAGCAGCCTGTTTGTTGCGCTCAATTTCCTGCAGTTTTCCAGGGTTGAGGGACACGGCTCCGGTGACTTTCCAGTTTCGAGTATCACCAGACCAACGCCTGGGATTCAGGCTCTTTGCTCGTTCATAAACCGCTTCACGTTTGGCTAACAACTCTGCATCAACACCTTGGTGCCGTTGCGCGGGCGTCACGAAGTTGATGCCGCTGTGCAGGTGCTCTTCGTTATAGGCCTGCTCGAACAACAGCATCCATTGGCGCACCGCCGTGAGTGATGAAAAGCCCTTGGCGGGCCACTTTGGGCAGTACTTCAGCGTCTTGAACAACGACTCTGAGTACGGGTTATCGTTGCTCACTCTGGGCCGGCTGTGAGACATCAACATACCCAAGTCTGCCAGCCGCGCTTTCAGCGTGTAAGACGTCATCGGCGCGCCATTATCTGAGTGCAGCACCGGTGGGTTTTGCCAACATTTCTCGCGCAGCAGAGCTCGATCAATGAGCTTTTTGGCAAGTTCGCCGGACTCTGCTTCGTGGATTTCCCAAGCCACGATTTTGCGGCTGTAGATGTCCATAATCAGGTACAGGTACCAGTGCTGACCGCGCACCTCTGAAGGACAATAACTGATGTCCCAGCTCCACACCTGGTTCGGGCCTGTGGCGGTAAAGCTGGTGGGCTCAGGGACCTTGCGCGGCGGTTTCATGCGGCCCCGACGATTCAATTGCTGGTGTTTCTTAAGCACTCGGTAGAACGAGGACTCCGACGCCAGGTAAAGCCCTTTATCAGCCAGTCGAGGCACGATCTGGGACGGTGGCAAGCTCTGATACTCCCGTTCATTGCAGGTGTCCAGGATGGCCGCTTCTTCAGCGTGAGTGAGCTGGTGTGGCTGCTCAACGCGCTCCGCTTGCGGACGTTGATCTTCCTTCACAGCGCCATTAGTGCGTCGCCAGCGCTTCAACGTGCGCTGGCTCAGCTCCATCAAGTCGGCCGCCTTGTACCGGGCTGCGCCACTGGCGACAGCTTCGTCATAGTCGTTTAAAAGCCTTGTACGCTCGGTCAGCGGTGTTAGCTGTCCTCGCTGTCCGGGTCCTCGCCGTACAAGGCTTCGAGCTTTTTTGATAGCACCAACAACGAGGTCGTTTCTGCCAGAACCCGGTCTTTACGGCGCACTTCCGCCTTCAGCTTCTTGATGGTTTTACGGGCATCACGCTGCTGTTTCTGAGCGGCTTTCTCTTGCCCTTCTTGCAGACCGGTACCGCGTAGGCAGGCCTCTTTCCAGCGCTGCACCTGCTCGGAATAAAGACCTTTCTGGCGGCAATACGCGCTCAGTTCAGCTTCGGACATAGACGCCGTTTCGATCACGACGGCCAACTTGGCATCAGGAGACCACTCGTCTCCAGCATTACGATAACCCGGCACAGGCATTCCTTGTTGTCGACACTGTTTTAACCAACTATACAGAGTCACATCGGATATGCCTTCCTCTGCCGCCACCTGCACCACACTGCGATTCTGCGGAGGTAACAACTTCTTCAACACGGCCGCTTTACGTTCCTCGGAATAACGTGGCATGACTGCTCTCATACCGCCCAATCTGATATGAATTTAGGCAAAATCGCCAACTGGACAACAAGGCTGACAGAGGGGGACAATCAGCTGCGCCAGCTTGATAACGGCGGTGCGTTGAGCCAGCAGGTGAGCAATTGTTTGCTGAACAGCCCGGATGGCTATCCGAGCCTTGACGATGTGGCGTCCAGATTAGCCATGTCGCGACGCACGTTGATCCGTAAATTGAAAACCGAGGGCACCAGCTATCAGGATCTGCTGGATGGAGTGCGGCAAGAACTGGCGGCCTGGTATCTGTTGGAGACACAGATTACGGTTGAGCAGATCGCGGAACGACTGGGTTATCAAGACACCTCTAACTTTAGCCGTACGTTTCGTCGCTGGTTTGGTACGACCCCTCACTCCATGCGGAGCGGGGGCATATAGCGCTGCCCGATTAGGGAGTTTGGAGCACCGCTTTACTTGAACGCAGGAGTTGGATGATCGAGGCGGCCGAGCCAATCAACATCACTGTAATCAGGATCGCAGCAAAAAGTTTTGGCTCACCATCGGCATAAGCCTGCCAACTCATAGTCGAACGCCAGCTAAACGTTGCGCAGAGCAGTAGCGTGGTCAATCCGGCGGCTATTAATGCCGGCCAACGACCGCCCTTCAGCAACCAGAATCCCCACAATGCACTCAGTATCCCGAAGGTAGCACCTGACATCAAAGCCGTTTTGGCTGCCGCCGGATTGGAAGCAAATCCCACCAAACCACACACGATCAAAAAAAGTCCGTACCCGATATACCAGCGGCCAATGCTTGTTCTGCTCATTTCTATCCGCTACCGATTAGTGTTGAAAGAAATTGTAGACCGTCTCGTTCGCCAGTCAGTTCAGGGTCAGAGAGAGGCCTTGCGCGTCCCGAATGATGAACATTCGTTCCGATTAAGCGATTGCTCATTCGACAACGTGCGCGGCCAATAGTTTCGTATGGATCTTCAATTCTTAGCTCTTGGTTTCAAACAATAAGCGCTGCGCTTTCTCATAAGCCTGCTTCCATTCTGCGCGCGGTGCTAAACGCTACGGCCGTGTGGAAGTGGCCTGGCCTGCTAATAGTTTTTCAAGCAGCTCATCTATTTCTTTTTTAAATTCTTTATCGTCAATCCTGTCAGCGCTTATTTTCGCATTTTCAAGATTTTTGATAGCTGCGTCAGTCTGGCCTACTTCGATTTGCATTGTAGCCATGGAAAATGCGATGGATGACATATGGTCTTTCGAATCCATAGCGACGGCTTTTTTCAGAGCTTTTTCATAACCAACCAGAGCGTCTTCGATCTCTTCTTCAAAGTCGGCCAGTGTTTCCCATTGTTCCGGGTGATCTTTATCGGTGTTTTCGTTATCGGTGCAAACAGCCTTCAACTCTGCATAGAGTGAATTGAAGGCCTCTCTGTCATCTTTATCGGCAGCCTTCATTAGCTTTTCGGCTAACTCATAGACGGACTTGTGTATTTTGGTATTAATCATTATGAACCACCTGCTGCCGATGCTTATTGCAATAAATATCTAGCTGAATTGCTTACTTCTTCGGTGCTTTTGCAAAGCGCAGGTAAGGCAATTTAATGTCGATCTCGCCGAATTTTTCCTTTGCCTGCTCATCGTTCAGAGCCAGCCCTACAATCACGTCCTGACCTGGAACCCAGTTAGCAGGCGTTGCGATACCGGCACCGTCTGTGATCTGGACAGCGTCAAGGGCACGCAAAATTTCCGCAAAGTTGCGACCTACAGACATAGGGTACGACATGGTCAGTCGAACCTTTTTGTCCGGACCAATAATGAACACCGTCCGCACAGTAGCGCTGTTGGCAGGCGTACGATTCTCGGGCAGATAGGCACCGGCCGGCAGCATGTCGTAAAGTTTGGATACCAGCAAAGACGTGTCATCAATAATCGGGAAGTCGGCAGCCGCACCGGAAAACGCTTCGATATCGCGCTTCCACTTCATGTGCTCTTCAACGCTGTCTACCGATACGCCCATCACCTTGGTATTGCGGTTGGCGAATTCAGGGACAAGCTGAGCAACAGCACCAAATTCGGTGGTGCATACCGGTGTGAAATCCTTTGGATGTGAAAACAGGATGGCATAGCTGTCACCAATCCACTCGTGAAGCGTGATCTTGCCGTCTGTGGAATCCACAGTGAAGTCTGGAGCTGTGTCGTCGATACGAATAGACATAATTGTATTCCTTGGTTGTTATGACGGAGTAAAAGCGACTAAACCATCGCTCTGCCTGCTCTGGTTAAGCTGCGCCGAAATCCAGGGGATGAATACCGCCCGGGTTGATCGTACTGCGGGCCAATCAATGATTATACATATTTTGCATCGCCAAGCGGTTTTCTAGGTTCGCTGGTCAAGCGGCACGTCGTCGTACCAGTCCTCCATTGTGTCGTACATCTCACCCTTGAGGATGTAGTAGGGCGCTTTCTGGTAGATCTTGATGTCGTGAAACGGGTCGGTGAAAATCTTGGTCATCCACACCAGGCCGGACTGCACACCCATGAGTTTGAACAGATGTACGGTTCTGAACACCACGGCACCCAGGCCGACAAACAACCATATCAGTGCGGTGTTGCTGATGAATCCAACCAGATCCGTTGCCGGCGAGAGCCGGCCGAGCAGATCGGGGCTTAGGAGCAGTGCCGCCGGGGTCAGTGCCCAGATCGATAGCAGCACCACCTTGCGGTTAAGGTTGTAGCCCACTTTCACACGTTCCTTGAAGTCGTGGCTGGCCTTGTTCACCTCATCGTAAGTCTTGGGTTCAAAGAAGAAATGACCCGTTTGGCGCAGTGTCATAGCCAGTAGCCAGCCAACAAGAGCCGCTGCCGCCGGATGAAAAAACACCAGGCCATAGCTGATCAGAAAACAGCTTGCGCTGAGCAGATGCAGGAACTGGTTGATCCGGTTGTGGTGATAGTAGCGGTGATCGTCCCACCGTTGTTTTTGTAATTCCTCACGAAATGTCATGGCAGCGTCCTTATACATCAAGTGTTGCAGTGGGTTCTTGGGACAGACTGGGATCGTGCAAAGGCCGGGCCGGCAGTGGGTGGCCTGACAACAGCGCTTCACCCATTCTGATCGGCTGACCTTCGGCGATTCCGGGGCTTAGCTGGTATTGCTCTGAGGCAAAAACAAGGATGGTAGAGCCGTGCTGGAAGTAGCCCATTTCTTCGCCTTTGCGCAGCGTCGCATTGCACGGAATCAGGTTGGCACCCCGATATTTCAGATCCAGCGGCTCGGCCAGAAAATGAAATTTCATGCTGGCCACCAGAATGGCGGCAACCGGCACCAGCGTCAGGCTGTAATCTGAATCGCCAAACTCCAGCTCCAGAACCGCCCGCTCGTTTTTGCAAAACAGTTTTTCGACTTTTTTCAGGGCGATGGGGTTCACGTTCCAGGTGTCCCCGGACACGTAGTTCACCCGGCGAATCTCGCAGTCTACCGGCGCATGAAACCGGTGATACATGCTGGATTTAAGCCGCAGGGTGACAAACTGGCCGTTGCGGTAGCGCGCTACCAGCCTGGCATCCGGGATCAGTTCTTCCAGGGTGTAGGGAAAACCCTTGGCCTGAAACAGCCGGTTGTCGCGAATGCGGCCGCAGGCGCCAACGATGGCGTCGCACGGGCTGCTGACAGCATCCGGCCGGCTGTCTAGCGGGCGCAGGCCGGGTTTCAGCTGCCGTGTGAAGCACTCTTGCAGGCTTTTAAAACGCGGGTTTTTGGCGTCCTGTAACCGAAGGTCGTCACAGAAGCACTGCCAAATGGCAATGGATAGCCGGGTCAGGGCCGGGCTTTCAATACGGCTGAACCAGCCCATGAACAAGGTGAGCCAGCGCCGGGGCAGGCGGTTGGTCAGCAGGAAGTTCAGTTGTTCACCGGTGGTTAAACCAGGCGTTGCCTTATTGGCCGAGCTCACTAGGCTACCGTCACTTCAGCGTGAACCTGTTCCGGGTAGTCCAGCCCCAAATCCTCAAGAAACTTCCGCATGATGGGTTCTGCCTGGAACCGGGCTGCGCGTTTGCGAGCATTCTCGGCCATAACATGGCGGTCGGTTGAGCCGCTGAAGAAATCCGCAACGGCTTCGGCCATCGTGCTTACATCCTCCGTCAGGTAACCGCTAACTCCGTGCTCAAGGATGTCTTTCGGCCCCTTACAGTTGTAAGCCACTGCGGGCATGCCGTGAGTGAAGGCTTCAAGCAGCACGTTGCCGAAGGTGTCAAAACGCGAAGGAAATACAAACAGATCCAGCCCCAGATACAGTGACGCCAGTTGCTCCCGGGTTTGCCAGCCTAAAAATACGGCATCCGGCATGGCTCGCTGAAGGTCTTCGCTGGCAGGGCCTGAGCCGGCCACAACGATTTGCAGGTTGGGCAGTGAACGGCGCGCTTCCTGAACGATTTCGGGCAGATCGAAAATGCCTTTTTCGCGGCTTAGCCGGCAAGCAATAAACAGCACTGGGGTTTTGGCGTTGGCGCCTGGAATCAGGTCCGACTTGCGGACAGGTTGCACCTGAAGATCCCGCGGAGCGGTGTGGTGGGCGGTCAGAAATACTTTGTCTTCTGGCAGCTGCATTTCATGTCCGGTCAGCCAGTCTCTGTGTTCACGGTTGAGCACGAACACACCGTCAAACCGACTGTAGAGCGCCCGCATCAGGCGCCGCACCCGGTCTCTTTCGTGCTGATTCAGATGGGTGGTGTGGGCTATAAAATCAATCCAGTCTGTGTGCATAAAGAAGTAGCAGGGCACGTTGAACATCTGTTGCAGAAACAAGGCAACCAGTGCCATGGGGCCTTCGGTGGAGCAGACAATCCGGTCGTAGCCGCCTTCATAGAATATGCGGGCAATTTCCATCACATCCGGCACCCGCAGGGTTTGATCGCCGAAGGGGTGCAGGTCAATGTCCGCAATGGGCCGAACCACGCTCAGGTGGGGCTCGGGCACGGCGTCGGAATGGCAGATCAGAAAATCAAGCGGCAGGTTGGTGCGTTTAATCTCTTTGAGCTTCCCGCTCAGCGAGGTGGACACGCCGTTTTTATCCAGCAGCGTGTCGGTCAAACACAACGCCCGCCGGGAGTGCTCGTTTTTGCCAAGTTGCCGGGCGAACCGGTTGAGCAGATCGCGGTTTTGATACAGCACGCGGGTTGAGGCAAGAGTAGACCCAGCCAGTATGGTGCTGATCAACACCGGGAACGAGAGGTTGTTCAGAACCTCGGCCAGGTTAATATTGCTCATGTTGTCTTGGCGCTTGCCGTCGCCCAGAAACAGGGCCGTGAGCTGGCTGGGTATTTCCAGTTTGCGGGTTAGCTCCTCGGTGGAAAAATCTTTCAGGCTGGGGCCCTGGTGCTTGTCCACTGCTTTGCGAATCCGTTTGGCGATCAGGTGATTCAGGTGGTTGAACAGCTCGCCGATGATCTGGTTGACGGTGTCCACAAACGCTTCGGGATTGTTGCGCTTGCTGTCGGCGATTTTATCCAGCTGGGTAATGCAGAACGCGTAGTCTTTTGACGCCTGCCATTTCAGAAACCGCGCGGGTTTCTTGCCTTGAAGTGCATCGTGTATGAGCGCGAAAAACACGGTGGTTTTCTTGTGCTTCTGCATTTCCAGAAACAGGTTGGCGACCATAAAGCAGCCCATCTTGTCCCAGGTAGACCCGCGGTGAAGGAAAATTCGAAGCAGGCCCGGGTCCTTCAGTTTGGTGGCCGCCTGGGCGAGGTAATCCAGCAGGGCGATGTTGAGTTTCTGGTTCTCGCCAACGTTGCCGAAAGGCGCCACCTGGCCGTTGCGCAGTGCTTCCAGTGCCAGATCGGATGCGGGTTGGGTTTTCAGGCGTTTTTGCAAATCGGGCACGTAAAGCTGTGAGCCACAAAGGCCGGCAAAAATGCCGGTGTGGTCGTCAGAGCCGCCGGTCACCACTTTGGGTTTATCCGGGTTCACCCCAAATTCTGCGGGGTCCAGTTTGTGCTTGCGGGCATAGGCTCGAATGCGGTCTGGCGTCAGGCTTTGCACCCAGTTCAGTGTGAGCACGCTCTGCCAAAGATCCCGCTGGCCGTTCAGCACTTCAAAGCGCCAGAACATGACCGCCAGCTTTTCGAACAGGCACAAATCAATCCGCTCGTTGCGGCTGTAGAAATAGAGCGGATGGGGCAGAATCACCGGGATGTCATAACAGGCGGCATAGCGCAGAAAGTCGTAGATATTCTGGCGCTTCTCGTTAAGGAGTATTTCCTGTTCGCGGGTGAAACCGTAAGTGAGCACGTGAATAAACAAATCGTACTCGGGGAAGAAACAGGTGAACTCGCAGCCCACCAGTACATCCACGCCTTTGTCTTGAAGCGCCCAGCAAGACCGCGCGTTGTTGTGGTTGGTGACGGTCACCACGGAACTGCCGTTCTGCCCCAGAACCTCCACCAGTTTCTTGGTTTTAATCCAGGTTTCGGGCAGGCGCAGTATTCGGCCCCAGAGTTCATCGGGCACGTCGCTGTTGTGGTCGTGGCAGTGAAAGTCGATCTGCAGGCAGTTTTCGGGGTCGAAACGCCGGGCCTGCTGACTGAGAAAATCGTCAAATTCTGCTCTAAGCCCATTACGGAACTGCGGTTCGCCGTTGCTCTGGGATTGCATAGTCATACTCAACCCACCTTTCTGGAGTATTGATCCTGGTTCGTCACCGGGCCGGAACCGGGCTCTTTACCCGATTCTTCACCCGACTCTTCAGCCGACTGTTCACGAAATGTTGCCAGCGGGCCAGACAGCCTGCCTGCAAGAAACGGGAATCGGGCTGTCAGCATGTCAACCAGAAACTGTCGCTTGATCGCCTTATTGGTCAGCTCCGGGCTTTGCCACCACCAGCCGTCTGCCTGCATTTGATGGGCGGCGCTGACAAACCGCTCAATCACCTGGTTGAAGTCGTCATCGGTAAAGCGGTAAGTCATGATCAGCCGGCCCGTGCCGGTCCAACTCAGCTCAAGGCCAGCCTGTCGGAGGTAGAACTGGAACATCCAGTTGTAGCGGCCGGGCAGGGTATAAAGCACCGACAGAATTGAATGAATGTTGGTGATTCGCAGAGGCAGCCCCTCGCTTTCCAGCCGCTGATTGAACCGGGCCACCCGGGTGTTCCACAGGCTTTCGGATTCGAGGTATTGCTGCTGGATATCGGACTGCCCGATACGGTTCAGGAACACATTCATCGCACCCATCACATAGGGGTGGGAGTTGAACGTGCCGCGGGCAAAGGAGACGTTGACCGGCTGGTTGTCTTTGAAGCGCTGCATCAGCTTCTGAGTTCCCGCCAGCACACCGACCGGCAGGCCGCCGCCCAGGGTTTTGCCGTACGTCACCAGGTCCGCCTGTACGCCGTAGAATTCCTGGGCACCGCGATAGGCCAGCCGGAAACCGGTAAAGACCTCGTCAAAAATCAGCACAATGCCGCGTTCGGTGCACACATCCCGAATTCGGGTGAGCCACTCGCTATAGCGCTGTTTGTCGAAACCGTTATTGCGATCGCTGGCGATCAGCGCAGTGTCAGAGGGTGCGTCACTGTTGGGGTGGAAAGCCTGCAGGGGGTTTATCAGCACACAGGCGATGTCGCTGCGGGTGCGCAGTACGTGCAGGGTCTGTTCGCTCAGGTCTGCCAGAGTGTAAACATCGCGGGCTTTGCGGGTATTACCGATGCCCGGCTGAACGCCGTCCCACCAGCCGTGGTAGGCGCCGCAGAAACGCACAAGATGGGTCTTGCCGGTGTGGTAGCGTGCCAGCCGTACCGCCTGCATGACGGCTTCGGTGCCAGACATGTGAAACGACACCTCGTCTAGCCCGGATACTTGGCGGATGATATTCACGTTTTCAGCAATCAGCGGGTGATACGTGCCCAGCACCGGCCCGAGTGCTTTGGTTTGTGCGATGCCCTCGTCCATGCACTGTTTGTAGAAGTCGTAGCCGAAAACGTTGACGCCGTAAGAGCCAGACAGGTCATAGCGCCAGTTGCCATCCAGATCCCGAACCTGGGAGCCCCGGGTTTCATCGGCCATGGAGCCGAGCAGGAAGCAGTCCGGCAGTTGCCGGCTGTAGGGGAAGGGCACCCGGTAGCGGCTGGTAAAGCGCACATCCGAAACGCTGTTCTGAATGGCGCGGCAGTGCGCCAGGGTTTTAGCACACTGCCGCTCGGCATTGGCCTGAAGCCCTTGAATTGCCTGGCGGCGCTGTTGCTGCACCGCAGATGGCGCGCCGTCACTGGCGAAAAAGCCGTGCTCGCTGTAGCTGAAGAAGGGAATCAGGCGGGCAACGCGCCGGGACAGGTTACTGTGCCCCCGGAGCGAGGGATGTTTCGCCCGAGAAAGCTGAAGCCTGCCCGCAAGCCTGTAAATAAGGTAAGGGCTGGCCATGGCTGCGACGGCGTAAAAAACTAAGATAGACGTCATACACTCTATTCCTGCTGGATTACGCTAAAACTAGCAGGGCAAGGTGAAGGCTGTGTGTCAGTTTTCCGACAGTTAGATGACAGGGTTGAATGTACCCCGCAAAATATCTACGGCACTTAAAATATCTAAGGTACTTAAAATATCTACATTACTACACGGTGATGTAACCTTTTGAATACTGAACCGCGCTGCCGGAAATGAATACCCGGTCGCCTGAAACCACACAGTTGAGCAGGCCTCATGGTGAACTCAGATAATAACGTTGAATTCCTCGGTGACAAAAAAACGCGTGTTTTCCATGTCAGCGAAACGGAGCTCATCGGGTTGAACATCACGAACATAGTCCGGATCAGAAAAGAATTTGTTCTTGTCTTCAACGCTGTCGAACCACAGTTCTGCGGTGCCGTCATAGGGTGTGTTGCCTGGCGTGCTGTATTCCGAGGGTAGGGTATGACACTGAATGTATTTGCGGATGTAGCGCTTCGACGCCGGGTTACTTTTGACCAATGCGGCATGCTGGTTCCGCCAGTGGCTCTGAAAGTCGGCAACGGATAAATCTGGATGTTTCTTGATGGCGACAATGACTTTGATCATTTATGTAATTCCTGAAGGAAATGAATTTGGACGTTGATGACGACTATCGAATCTTGATCGTAGTTGTAGTGCTTGAAAAGAGGCATTCCGAAGGCTCCTCGTCTGTTTGCTGAATCCTATTGAAATCGATCTGATTTTGGGTTTTTATTCAGCCTCAACGCTGCCAACACGCGCAGCTTTGCAGTGGAGGCGAAGCCGCAACGAAAAAGCTGTCGCCGTGCTTGGCCTTGTTAGGGCTACTGCGATATAGTCGTACTGAGTTTCCGTACGTAATGGTGGAGTTATGGATATCATCAGTGTAAACAAATTCCGAGACAACCTGAAAAGTCTTGTAGAGCAGGTTGTTAGTAGACACGAACCCCTCAAGGTGACGCGTCGCGCCGGAGCCGCGTTCGTGATTATTAGTGCTGAGGACTGGGAAAGAGAGCAAGAAACACTGCACGTGCTTCAAAATCGAGATCTGATGCAACAAGTTGCGGCCTCCCTCGATACTCACGCCCGAGGCCAAGGATATACACCTAATGACGAGCAGATGAATGAGATCACTGGTATTTGAGGGAAGCACTTGGGAGGCGTATGAAAAGATGCGTGAAAAAGATAAGAACCTGCACAAAGCTCTCCGTAAGCTACTGAAAGAAATGCTTCGCTCTGAAGACCCATCAACTGGCGTCGGTAAACCGGAGCCGCTTAAACACAGCCTGTCCGGTTTGTGGTCCAAGCGAATTTCACAGAAGGATAGGCTCATATTCCGATTCGACGATAGATACATTTATATTTTCGCCATTGGTGGGCACTACGACCAGCCCTAACGCCCGCAACATGTGCGGCTTTGAAATGGAGGCGAAGCCGCAATGGAAAAGACGATGCCGTGCCTGCGATTGTTAGCACCTTTCCCCGATATCCACTTTGTCTAAGTCAAATTCTTTCAGTGCCTAACGGTTTCTTGCTCAGCAGGTCGGCATGGTTTGCAGGGCGAGCTTACGGCGAATATAACGCCCGAGAGTATCAATTCCAATGTTGAGCAGCGCCGTTATCAGAATCAGCACCATGGCACGATCAAAACGGATGTTCTGAATAGCGCTGTCGACATAGAACCCAAGCGTGTAGATGCCGAGAATCCCCAGTATGGCTGTCTCCCGCATGATGATTTCCCAGCGATAGAACAGAAGCGCCAGAAATGAGCGATATACGCGGGGTACCAGCTCCCAGCTATAACGATTGAAACCTGCTGCAGCGTCTGCACGGAGTTTGATGGAATTGGTTTGCCGGCCAATCAGGTGCCCGATAATCCCACCGTTGTGCAGCGCTAAAGCAACCACCGCAGGCAGCATTGAAGGCCCCCAGAGTTGCAGCAGAATATACGCCAGAATGTACTCGGGCGTGGATCGCGTGATCACCAGAACCACATGCCCGGCATTGCGCCGTATAGGCCCGCCAAAGTGACTTGATATCAAGGGGAATGCCAGTAACGAGAGAATCCCTGTCGCTACAAGCGCGATTTGAGTAAGCACAATGGTGTTCCAGATGCCCGGCATGGCCTCGTTGATCATCAAATCACTTAGCCAAGGCGCTAGCCCCGTCAAACCTTCCCCGTTGCGCAATGGCGCAGGCACGATATCTTCGGTGAAAAAACGCTGCACATTGCCCCATACAATTGGCAACCCTTCACCCAGAAAAAAGGGAGCGCCAACAACATACACGGGCAGAAGCTTTGGCCTTACCCAGAGCGGCATGGTGGCGATTAATACATAGAACAGAATCAGCATCGCGCCAGCGTCGGAATAAAGCCCTTGGGAGAACGATGCTTCAAGGTAAAAGCCAAGCGTGGGCAGGCCAACGAAGCCAAGAATCGCACTGGAGCGAAGGCCGCATTCCAGCCTGTAGGCTGTGTAGGTGCGCATCTTTGACCAGCAATCGGGAATGCGGGAATAGAGGAACGCCGAAATATTGCCAGTGCCGGGTGGCAGTACACGGCCGGATTCCGGGTCGGCCTCTTCCAGGATTTCTGAATAGACCTTGGCGAAAATCCCGGCGTAGGGAATGGCGATGGCCAATACGCCCGTGAGTGGGTGAAAACCAAAGAACTGCAGGAAAATCAACGCCCAGAAAAGCTCGTGAATGGCGCGGATGAAGGCGCAAAAAATCCGCACCGGCAGGAATCGGTAAGCCAATGCCATCAGGAAGCCTGCGACACTGCCAAGCGCAACCCCGACAAAGGCAAAGGCGACCGTCCTCAACAGTGCGGTCATCAACCCTTCAGTGCTGAAAAAGTTGGGCGTTGCGATGCCAAACAGGAAATTACCGAGATCCCGCCAAGGGTTGGAGGAGGTCACCGCGATGTCCGCAAACAGCAACCCAACCAAGGCGATGGCAACGAAAATCAGGCTGACACGAACCGTTGGGGAAGAGGGCATAGAACGGGCCGCGTTACCTAGTAAAGAGATACAATGTCTGCCGCTGCAAGGTGTTCGCTGGGTTGGTCCAAGGCGACCTGGCCATCCTGAATGCCAACGATTCGGGTACAGTAATTCAATGCAAGGTCCACATCGTGCAGCGCAATAACACTGGTGGTGAAGCGATCACGCAGTTGCATCATGACCGAGTTCGCCATGGGGCCATCGAGTGCAGAAACCGGCTCATCGGCCAGCAGCACGGTGGCGTTACGGTACAGCGCTCGCGCGATAGCAACACGCTGGCGCTGCCCACCGGACAGAGAGGCTGCGGGTGTCCATAGCTTTTCGGTGATACCCAGTGACTGCAATAAGGTCAGCACGTCAGCCTTGTCTTTGGCGAACGGACGGGCAAGCGTGAGGGCGTTGTACCACGTGGGATGTTTATCGAGCTGGCCCATAAAGACGTTATGGAACACCGAAAGGGCGTTTACCAGGCCAAGATCCTGAGGGATCAGAGACGAATCCCGGTTAACTCGTTCGTAAATCAGGCGAATCAAAGTGGATTTTCCCGCACCACTTTTACCCACCAGCGCGATTTTGTCGCCCGGATTAACCTTCAGCGACAACGGGCCTATAACCCGCTTGCCGCTGAATGAGGCCGTAAGGTTCGTAAGGTCAAAACCTGTCATTAATCGAGAATCCCGATCTCTTGAGCTGTTTTACGAATCGGCTCATAGTCGGCGTTGGAAGCAGGAATAAAACCTGAACGCGGGAAGCTTTCCAGCAGTTCCGGGTTATCAAGGCTCAACAGCGCCTCGGTAACGCGTTGCTTGAAGCCATCACCAAAACGCTCATCCACATCGCCACGAATCGTCCACTGATAATCCGGGTAGTGGGGCGTTTTCCAGATCACCTGAACGGCATCGGTGTCTATGTTTCCATCACCCAGTTCTTTCTCCCAAACCTGAAAGTTCAGCGCGCCTAAATCGTAAGTGCCGGCTTCAACCAGGCGAAGGGTGCGCGTATGGTTGCCGCTGAAGCCAACGCGCGAAAAAAAGTCATCAGGCTTTGCACCAAAGGTGTCGCGCACATAGAACTCAGGCATGAGCCGGCCAGATGTCGAGCCTTTGGAGCCGAAGGTAAAGGTTTTACCTTGCAACTGATCTTTGAGCTCTGAAAGCGCTGCAGCGGGTTTTATGCCCGTGTTGGTATTGGCAATAAAATAGGTTTCGAAGGCTTCGTCTTCAACACCTTGGGCGATGGCTTCAGAGCCCGGAACCAGCCTGCGCGCCTGCACACCAGAAAGACCGCCAAACCACGCCAGCTGAACCTGATTGTTACGGAACGCTGAAACGGCAGCCGCGTAGGACTTCACTGGAATATAGCGCACATCAACATTCAGTTGCTCAGACAGGTAGTCCGCGACACCGCGAAAACGCTCAACAAGTTTGGTTTCGTCTTCATCCGGGATGGCCGTAAATACCAAGGTCTCAGCCGATGCCGCAGCAGCGCTGAAACAGAAAAAACAGGAAAGCACCAACGTCCGTATTATATGCATCGCCATTTGAAATCCTTGATCGTCTAACGAATTGATAAACCAGAAAGGCCGCGTGGGGCGTACCGGCGAGCTGCAGGGTACTCTGATTCCTATCAACCTTGAACTCTAGTCACGAAAGGCCGGGATGATGTGGTCTTCAATCAATTGGAATTGGCGGCGCAGATAGGATGAGCCTGGCGACGGTGGGGTAGGGTCCGACGTCATTACGACTGTTAATTCCAGGGAAGGAATCACGTAGAGCACTTGACCGCCATAACCGCGCCCGTAGTAACCGGATTCGCCCGCCAGTGAATGCAGAAACCAGCCGTAACCGTAGGGATCATCGGTGTAGGCTGATTTCCCCCGCCCGGTCCAGGATTCGCTCACCCAGTTTTCTTGGAACAAAATCTGGTCTCCCACTCGCCCCTGGTTACGATACAGCTCGCCGATTTTCGCTAGATCACGGGGCGACATACGCATGTTGTTGCCGCCAAAATAGATCCCCTGGGGGTCCCGGCCCCAGTCCGGGAATGTGATATTGAGGGGCTCGCCCAGCCATTCCCGTGCCAAGGCCCGGGTGCTTCGACCGGCGCTCTCGGTCAACGCGGCGGAGAGCAGATGGCTGCTGCCAGTGGAGTAGAGCATGCGCCCGCCCGGCTCATCAACGAAGGGCCGGGTTAACACGTGGTGCACCCAATTATCGCTATTCACCCAACTGCCGTAATGGCGACCGGATGTTCGCTGCAGCCCGGCCTGCAAAGACAACAGGTGTCCAAGAGTGACGCGTTCCACGCCGTCAGTGGCAGAGGCCGGCACCCGGTCGCCAAGTGTTTCCACCACCGCCTGATCAGTCCCCTCAAGCACTCCTTTTTCGATGGCGACGCCCACCAGGGCGGCCAGCACGGTCTTGGACAAAGACTTAATATTGGTCGGCGTGTCCAGGCCCCTGTTCTTCAAATCCAGCGCCACAATTTCCTGGCCCTGATGGACGACCACCAACGTGTGCAAGCGATCAAAACGCGCTGCATCGTTGTTTAATGCTGCCTGCCAATCGCTAGTTTCCGCGTGGCACAGCAGGGGCATCAATAGCAGTAGTGCCCAAGTCCAACTAGAAAACCATTGCATAATTCACCAAGTACCGGTCGCTTGCGACGGTTCAGATCAATCAAAGACTATCGGCGTAAAGTGTTCGACGCCGCGAAAGAGGCCGTGAGTGGGAAGCTCGATTCAACCGAAGAGACCCTGCTCAAAGGGGATCCCGCTCATGAAATCATCGAATATCTGGAAGCCAATCCGAGCACGCACATGGTTTTGGGAGGGCGTGGCCATTCCGCAGTGCGCAGCCTGACTTTGGGTAGTGTCAGTGAAAAGTTATCAGGCACGCCACTGGGCCGGTTACTGTTGTAAGCGAGTAAAAGCGGCCTTGTTATGGGATCAGGCCAGCGTGTCAAAAACATCCGGCGGCCATCGGGGTCGGAAAAGTAGCCTGAGTAGTTCCCCTATTCCGTCTTCCAGTCGCCCGCAAAGCGGTTGGCAATGCTTGATTCATATATTACACATAACGCTCGAGCTCAGTTGACGAGCAATACAGAGCAGAGCGAAGCGCCGCAGCGTATTGGCTGGTCAACTGCAGTGACTTGTTCGGCCTATGACCGACAGCCGTTAGCGTTTGCCGAGCTTGCCTAGTTCACTGCCCAGCAGGCTAACCATCTTATGGGCAGCACCGGTTACCGATTGCTCAATCGTGAGTTCCAAGTCGCTTACTGATACCGGTTCACGACCTGCAAGTCGAGCCTCTAGCAGGCATCGCTTGTCAATAATGCCCGACTTCGAGGCGCTGTTCTCGTCACTAAGATGCACTTCCAGCCTAGTGATTTGACCAGCGAAGCGCGCTAGAACGTGGTCAAGAATTTCTTTGACACTTTGCGTCACGGCCTCGTTTCCGGAAATATTCTTGTCTGTATTTATTTGGATATGCATATAGATTTTCTCCAGTAATGTTGGGTGTTCTTGGCCCGACGCGGATCACAACATCGGAGACCTTGGAATGGGACCAAAGGTGCCATGGAAAGTTCGTCCAGCGGCCATCGGCAGCGAGGTGCTGCGAATTGTTAAGTTGCAGTTCCATGCCAACTGCAACAACTTGATTCGTTTTTGCGGCGCGGAGGCCACAACCCCCACCCGCCAACCAAGAGAAGTGAGAAGTTTACAGGCAGAGAGAGCCTCCAAAATTAAACTATAGCCGATTGCTGCGCCAAAATCTCTGGTGTTGCATCCGGATAAGGAAGCGATGCGCCAGACAACGCTAAGAAGATGAAACAAGCCCCCGGTAGTTAATGACGACCATCTTTCACGACCGCTTATTACGGGTTATTTCGGGAACGGCTGTTTGAAGACTTCAAGGGCCGTTTTCTGGAGCGCGATGTTCAGGGCGTATTGGCCGGCCGGCTTTTTAATCCCCTGAACTGGGCTCGACTGGCGTCCATTTGATGATCGGATTCCTACCTCTGGAACCAGCTTGCTGGCCCAATTTTCAGGTTCATCCACCCAATTTGGATTGAAGATACACCCTCCAGGCGACCCCTATATATTCTGCTTGAACTCCACACAAAAGGATGGATACTCGATCGAGTAATCTTTTGCCACTGCTTGGCCTGACTTACATGAAAGTGTCTCTACCGCCAGTCAGTGTGCAGTCTAAAAGCCGCACAAAGGAGCAAGCCAATATGTTTGACCCGACAACGCTAAAAGATAAGGTCGTTTTTATTGCTGGCGGAACCAGCGGCATTAATCTGGGTATAGCCAAAGGCATGGCGGCAGTGGGTGCGAAGGTGGCCGTACTTGGCCGAAACGCAGATAAAGCCGCAGCGGCAGCTCAGGAGATTTCTGAAAGTGTTAAAAGCAGTAACGGACACAGTGCGATTGCGCTGACGGCTGACGTTAGAGACCCCGAACAAGTTGCGAGCGCTCTACAGGCCTGTGTTGCGCAACTTGGCAAGATTGACTGTTTAATTTCTGGTGCGGCAGGTAACTTCCCGGCACCTGCCGTGGGGATATCGCCGAAAGGCTTTAAGACCGTTATCGATATTGACCTTCTTGGCACATACAACGTGTTCCATTTAGGCTTTCAGCATCTTAACAAAGGTGCTTCCTTAATCGCGATCAGTGCTCCACAAGCCGTGTCTGCAATGCCTTTCCAGATTCATGTTTGCGCAGCCAAAGCGGGCATCAATATGATGATTAAATGCCTGGCAATGGAATGGGGCGCGTCTGGCATTACGGTCAACGGCATTTCACCAGGGCCAATCAGTGGCACCGAGGGCGCCGAGCGTTTAGCGCCCACCCCCGAAACGAAAGCAATAATGGCCAAGAAAATTGCCAGTAAACGATTTGGTGAAGCCAAAGAGATAGCCGACGCCGCGATTTTTCTTGCCAGTGATATGGGTCACTATATGAACGGGACGATTATGACGGTAGACGGTGGCACCGAACTGGGCGATGCCAGCATGGATTGCCTTAGCGTTCCATCTCGCTAACGTAACGTTGTGCGACGCTTCGTGATTGACGGGGCAAAGTGCAAAACCTGGCCCCGATGTTCTGGTCAGTAAGCTAACGCTGACGGCCTTGAGTCTGCCTTGTCAGGCTCAAGGCCGATAGCCGTTAGCGTTTGCCGAGCTTGCCCAGTTCACGTCCCAGCAGGCTAACCATCTTATGGGCGGTACCGGTTACCGCTTGCTCAATCGTGAGTGCCAAGTCACTTACCGATACCGGTTCACGTCCTGCAAGTCGAGCCTCTAGCAAACATCGCTTGTCAATCATGCCCGACTTCGAGGCGCTGTTCTCGTCGCTAAGGTGTACTTCCAGCCTAGTGATTTGACCCGCGAAGCGCGCTAGAACGTGGTCAAGAATTTTTTTGACACTTTGAGTCATTGCCTCGTTTCCGGAAATATTCTTGTCTGTATTTATTTGGATATGCATATAGATTTTCTCCAGTAATGTTGGGTGTTTTAGACCAGACGCGAATCACAACATCGGCGATCTTAGAATAGGACCAAAGGGGCCATGGAAACCGGAAAGTTCGCCTAGCGGCCATCGGCGTGCCGGCTGACAGACTTGTCCGTTTCGCAAGGAAGTAACATCGGAACTGTAGTGGTCAACTAATCGCGGTCAATTAAAGAGGCCAAGAAAGTTTAAGTGCTCAGTGTTAAGAAGGAAAAACCACAACGTCATCTCCCTCTTGCCACGGCCGAAACTTGGTCATGGCTTGCAGAAAGAATGAGTGCTCCAGCCAGTGTTGTAACCACAGATGCAGGTTCTGGTAAGGTAGGCTGTCAAAAACATCGCGATCGACATGGGCGAATTGGCGGACAAAAGGCACGATACCAATATCGGCAATGGTCGCGCTGTCCCCCAGTAGGTAAGGGTTTTTAGTCAGCAACTCTTCTAAAACCTGTAAAAACGCCTCACCCCGTTGCCGATACTCTGACTGGGTCATTTCCAGATATCGGTCGGCGTATTTATAGCGATCCAACCAATATTTAAATTCGTTGTCGTTTTGCTCAATCAGAGCGTTGGCCTGATGCAAAACCGTTGCATCCAACAGTCCTTGTGGATCGTGCTGCCGAAGCGCCCACACCATTATTTCCCGGCTCTCTTCAACCACGGTACCATCAAAAAACTGTAAAACAGGCACCGTGCCTTTCGGGCTAATCGCCAGCATCTGGTCCGGTTTATTTTTCAATATTATCTCCCGCAGCTCCACCTGCAAACCAGCAAACAAGAGGCCGAGACGGGCGCGCATGGCATAGGGACAGCGACGAAAAGAGTACAGGCGGTGAAGTGAGGACGTCATTGGTCTTTTTTCGCAGTTGAATCGAAATCAGCAGACTTGGCTTCTTTAATCAATGCAACCAAATCTGGCGCGATTGGCATTTTCCTAAACGGACTGATATTAATTGCCTTTACGTCTAGAGCTTGGTTTAAAAAGTTTAAACCAAGCGATTAAGCCCGCTATAAACCCGAGTCCCAGAAAAACGAAAAATTCTGCGACGTTAAAGTCGCCAACTTCATACATTAGCCCCAGGAAAACTAGAAGAAATGTCCCAATGGTGCCGAAAACCCTTAAAATCATATTTTAATCCTCGAATTTTTGATCGCCTCGGCTCTCTGCCTGAGCATATGCCTGATTACTGATGCGTCAGCGCGTAGTCGATAGCCGCACACACTGCGGCAGCCTGTGCAGCATTGCATTGCTCGGGCGTTGTACGGGGGCTGTCGGGATAGATCTCAGTGGTGGTCTTGTATGGGGCGCTGGTAATACTGGCGCACAGGCCCAGCTGCTTGAGCGGATACTGGATAACGCCCCGAGTAACCACCGGTGTGCCGATGATCTCGCCGTTGTCATCGGCCGGAGCGATATGAGTGACCTGCTCCACCGCCTCAATCACCGCCTGTTGAAATTCAGGCTGCGGGTTTTCGCTGTCATCGACCAGATAGAAGCCATCGGGAATCCCAGCCGGCTCGAACGGCTTGCCGTCGCGGGCCGCCAGCGCGGGACGAAACTCGGTTTCGTCGGTATCGGTGGTTTCGTGCAGGTCGATATGCATCAGTACTTTATCGCGAACGGGCGCCACCAGTCGCATGAGTGCCGCCGAATCCTCAGCCGGACTGCCATGGCGGAACGAGCGGCCCGCGTAATCCGCCGCATGCTGATCGACAAACTGCAGCGCGCCGTGTACACCACTGGTTTCATAGCCGTGTACTCCGCCCGTTATCAGCACAACCGGCAAATCGTCACGCCAGTCGCGACTGCGGATCGCCATCAGCGGATAGCTTTCGGGGCCATAGTCCAGACGGCCATACTGTTCCGCGTCGAAGCGCGAGCGCAGGCGCTCGGTCACACTCAATACCTCGGACTCGTAGCTGCGTTGCCGGGGCTGTCGTGACAACCATTCGGCGCGTTCCTCGTCGCCCCAAGGAGCACCGGGCGTACCGATTGGATAGGGTGCGGAAGCTATGTTCATATCGCTTTTCTCCAGTGATGGCTAATGCCGGCGTAAACCCTTCAAGACTGCTGTGGTGTTGCAAGTAGTTGTACCACTTCACGTAATCGTTGCACCAGTGCATGGCATGGTCATCTTGCCGCTTTCGTTTCGGCCTCATCCCGCTCGTGATGCTCATGCAAATGGTGGCGAATCAACCGTTGCAGCTTATCCCGCTTTTCGCCCAGCTCTTTAAAGGTACCAGACCATTCCTTCGCGGCGTCTGACGACATCTTGCAGCCGTCGATGGCAAACAGTTCGTTGCCCAGAAGGCCCTGTTCATGGCACACCAGAAGTATTTGCTCGAAAAGCTCTTCAATCTCATCGGCGTGCTGGCTGACGAACTTGGCCAGGGTGGTGAAGTGCGGGACGGTATCGCAGGGCAGTGCTTTAAAGATGATGTTGGTCTCGCAGCACCATTGGATCTTGCGACTGGAGGTGATGCCTTTGGAGTAGGCGTACAGTATGATCTTCAGCAAGATGGCCGGATCGTAGGCCAGGCGGCCGGTGTCGTCGTTGCGATACTTGGGATGAAACACCGTCAAATCCAGCTTGTGTTCAATCAGGTAGTGAACGGCGTGTTCAAAAGTGCCGGGCTGGAGTTGTTCTCGGTAGTTGATGATAACCATCGTATCTTGGTCGTAGTTGTAGTACTTGAAACGAGGCATACCGACGGCTCCCTGTCTGTTTGCTCAATACTGCCAAAACCGGCCTAGTTTGGGGTTTTTCTACAGCCTCAACGCTGAGATAAGCGGCGGCTGAAAGCCATCCGCTGCTGCGATTTGTTAGACGACTGCGGTACAAAACTAAGATCAGAATTTTTTTTGTATCAAAAGCCCAAAAATAGCATGTCCAACGCTGCAGAAATCTGATCCTGTTGTTTAGCAAGGCTGCCAACGCCGAAACGCAATTCACCTTCGGAAACAGCCGCCATGTACTGAGTGGCCATTACTACCTCTTGCCCCTCAATATTAAATACAGGATTAAGCCTCTGCGCAGGGGACGGTGCCGAGGTTTTGGGCAACAGTGGCACGACAACGCGGGTGTTCAAGCTACTGATAAGGTCTGACTGGACGTCCAATAGAAATCCAGCTCCACCCTTATTTTCAAAGATATCGAAACGGGCCATCAGAACTGACGATACTGTGCGAGAGGCAAACCGTTAGCTTCAACGTATGCGTTCGAGCTCGCGAGGGCGCTAGCGTTATCTTTCAGCCAGTTCGCCTTCTTATAAAGTTTCACAGCCTCCGCGATCCCTGCCTCTGCAGACCTCGAAACATTGATTCCCAAACCTTTTGCTTCTTTGAGAAGAGCACTATCCAGCGATAGGTTTGTTGGCTTTCGTGAAGGTTTGGTGGCTTCAGAAGCTTGCATGGGTCAGTACTCGTAAGGTGTGGAATACCCATAATATGCGCATATTACTTGCGCATCAACCTGTGCTACGACAAACTTTGGTGCTGACGTAGCAGAGCACCGGGTGTTGACCTAACGCCCTTCTCACGCGCCGGTTTGGAGCCGCGAAGCGGCGGAAAAACGGTCGCTGTGCAGCCGATTGTGTACGCCCAGCATGGGCATGAACTAATGGGGTGAAAGTCCCCTGTGGAAGTAAGAATGGACAGGCACAACGTAGCCTCCGGTGCACAAACTCACGGTAAATGTTGCCGAGTTTCCCCCGGTACTTTTATCCCAGCCGGCGAGCCAGGATTTCTCCATGTACCCGGCGACACCCGCTACACTGCCTGTCTTGCACCCGGGAACCAGTCTGTTTTTCCCGGTGACGGCCAATGTCCTTACCGCAACCCAGGCAATGAACTACATCAGTTCGCCAACCCCCGCTGTGACCGTGCGGTCTGATCGTGGTTTCAGTGATATCACACCAAGCGCCTCACAGCAGGTTCAGGATTTTCAGGCTACGTTGTGCCTGTCCATACAGGTTTTGCTATCCACTCTCATAATCGATCCAAAACTTGGTTCTTGATCGACATGCTTTCCAACAATTGGAATCGTAATACTGAGTAAAAGTGGAGAGTATTCCGCGTAACCGATACCAGAGAAAACAGATTGACATGCGCTTGTTGCGGCACCCACATCGTTTCCCGAACTATACTGTTCTTCAGAAATTTGAAACTCGCCTGTCCAATAGGCTCCTACAACTGAATTGGGAACCAAGATTGGAATGGCAATGTAATCGTGAGTTGGGCGAGACACACTCACGTGGGTCAGTACTTCAAGAAGGGCCTGTGATTTGGATGTTGCGGCGTAAACCATGGCCGTACCTTGTGTGTGCCAACGGCCTTCGTAGAGCTTTGCGCCACCGCCATCCAGCGCATGCTCTTGAAAGCGCTTGTTAACTATTCGCCATAGGATCATCGCCATCTCGTATCCGCCTGTGGCCTATTTCTGGCCAAATCCCAGCCTCGATATCATGCCGCTAGCTGTCCGTAATTCGCCAGCTTCTCGATATTGTGTACAAGGCAATACAACTGCCACTGACCCTGCACCTTCTCTTTTCTCCGCGGGCTATGTAGTGCCTGTCCATTCAAATATCTCTTCAGATATCAGTGCCGGCCAGAATTGTCGGACATGCCCTAACGCGAGCGAGCCTGGGTGGTGTCCTGTTCATCACCTGAAATCAAAAAACGCTTCCAGCGCGCTGATAGAGCGCTCGTCATAACGCAGCTCGAGATGCGGTTTAAGAGCCCTGAGTGATGTTATTTCCAGTGCCAATAAGCATGCCTCTGAGCCAGTGTTTTCAATTTTCCGGATGTGTTGCTTGAAAGCCCGATTGGTTTTTTCACGGTGGGTGGAGTAGAACTGCTCGTAGGCCATACGATGCAGGGGGGACTGGAGGCTGTAATCCTCCTGCTCATATCGCAGCTCATCAATTTGCCCTTTCAACGCCTGGAGTAACTGCTTTTCATCCAATTTCGATAAAGTGGCATCCTCACCTACATGTTCCTGATACATCAAAACAATGGTCATGACGTCACCCTGATTTCGCGCATCAAGCAATCTGGTCATCAGGGTGTGCTTTTTCTCACGCTTATCCGGGTCGCGCTCGCGATCCGGATGTAATCGAGCGGCAATACTTCGAAACAATCGCTTGAAAACAACATTACTGATAGCCGCCGGTACCTCGCTTTCATCCTCTTCTGTAACCGCCGAATCGAAGTCAAACGGATCCGGACCGAAATCAAAACGGTCATCTTCGTCGTTTTCAGAGAATCCGCCTGTCGCAAACATTTTCTCCAGTAATTCCTCGCGAGCGGCGTTTCGAGCTTTAACATCAGCATCGTATTGGCGCTGCTGCTCGTATATCAGTTCGTTCCCAAAAAGATCGTCTGCATTCTCGCCGTGCTGCTCAGGCATAATTGGCTCAGGGCCCAAGGTTTGCTCAAGAATTTTTTCAACGTCACGATGGACTTGCTGTTGCCAGTCCTGGCTTTCCCCCTGCAACTCTAGTTGTTCCTGCTCAAAATAAGTTCGCAACTGATCCTGCAACGGGATGGAGGACGTCTCATCCAGCTCTATCCCCAAGCGAAAGGCATCGTAACGAGACAATTCTTCCAGAACGTCATGCTCGATACCGTCAATACCCATTAACGGCTCCAGTATTTCGCGAATCCAGTCATCCAGCGCCTGCCGCTGCCATTGCAACAAAGACCTTCGTTGCCCCAGCGCTAATAACCGTTTCAGCAGGGGTATCTGTTGCGTGGCGGCGGCTTCTTCCACAGGGCCTATGTCGGTTTGGATGCGCTGTATTATGTCATCCAGGCGATCACGAAATCGGGCATTTTCCTGTTTCAGTTTTTCCGCCTTTGCCCAGAGTTTCTGAAATTCTGATTGCGTTTTCTTGGATTTCTTCCCCGTCGCCAGACGTGTCATCTTGCGCCTCTTGCTTGAAATATGAGCCTATAGTCGGGCTATGCTGTGCTTGTCCATTCAAAATCGGTAGACAATAATGCCTTCCATGACGTGGTCAGGGTCTAGTGACCAGCCCAGACCCGAGCGGCGATATCGTCGTCTATGGGCGATTTGTAGAACGCTGCGTAGCCGTAGAACAGCTCACGCCAACGTGGCTGGTCAGGCTCTGTCACTGAACGAGGTATAAGTGCCGCCATTTTCCTTTCCTCCTACGGTTTCGAGAAACCGGGGCAGATTTATTTTTGTTGGTCAGTTGGCATTCTATTCCAAATTTTGACGAGGGTCATCTGTGACCGTCCATTGGTGGGGGGTGGGGAGGTTACGTTGTGCCTGTCCATTCACACAAATTTTATCATACAGGTTTACTTTTAAGGTGAAGGCCGTCTGAGAGGAAACTTGATATGATAAATCAACATGAAACCGAGGTACGTAGCATGCAAACGGCGATAGATATTAAGCAAGCGGCCCATCAGTTGATTGATCAGTTACCCACGGATGCAACATGGGATGATGTCGTTTATCGACTGGTTGAACGCCGGGAAATTGAACTAGGGCTAGCGGACAGTGATGCTGGCCGCACGACGCCTGTGGAAGATGTGATGAAGGAGTTCGGCATCACCCCATGAAGGTTCAGTGGACGAAGCGGGCGAAAGCAAGACTACGAGAAATCGAAAGCTATATTGCGAAAGACAATCCCAAAGTAGCCCGTGACGTTGTCGAGAAATTACTACGCCGGTCCTGGCGGCTGGCCGACTTGCCGGACATTGGCCATGAAGTGGAGGGGTATGAAGGGACCGACTTGCGTGAGGTGCTTATCCGACCTTATCGATTGATTTATTGTGTGAAAAAGCACCAGATCGATGTGGTGACGGTACTGCATTACCGGCAATTATTACCCAGCGATGTGCATTGACTCCGAATGACTGCAACATTGTTCCTGTCCATTCACGGCTTAAAACCCTCACGGGCCGTGGTCACCACGCTGACCTTTGAGCCAAACTCATACCGGGTACGGGCCTTGCCTTCGACGGATACGGGGTCAGGTCTTGCGTTTTGCCTCTCGAATAATAGCCTCGTTCCGCAAACTCCAGCTATAGTGGCATGGCCGTTCCTTGGATCCTTACGTAGTTGGGATAGACCGCGACAGTTACGACGAAATGGCAGGGCACGGGCAAAACGCAAGACCTGACCCCGTCACCCCCGCCGGTGATTGCGCAGAAGTCAGCAGACGGCATAGTAGCCAAACGCCCATCGTAATCTCCTCGGGTGACAGGCAGGAATCAGTGTGGCGAACTCTGGATTCTGGATACAGGTGCGAATTTATTGGCGCTTACCTCATTGCTGTTCAATAGTCTCTGCTAGACTTCCCCGATATGTCGTCATAAAACGCAGGCAGGGTGAGTGATGTCGCGCAGAGGTTGGGTAAACAGTGGACTGGTGGTGGTACTGATTCTGGCAGGCGGGCTGGCACTATACGGCTACCGCTCCCTGCAGTCGGATATAACGCAGCTGACCGATGCACGCTTGACCGCTGAATCCAAGGCTGAAGATCTGCGTAGCCAACTGCAACAAAACGAGCAGGCGCTGACGGCAGCTCGGGCGCGGCTCGAACATCGCACCAACAGTGCGGATAAACTGGAAGCCGAACTCGACCGCCTGCGTCAGACGCTGGCCGGGGCCAAGGCCGACTTGCAGACTGCGCAACAGCAGGTTGAGAAGCTCAAGGCCCAGCTGGAAACAGCGCAGGCGGCGTTAGCCAAACGGGAGGAGCAGGTCGCCGAGCAGGGTGGTCAGCTCAAACAGAGCCGGGATCAGATCGCTGCTCTTACGGCGCAGCTGGCTGCAGCCACCAAGCACGTTGAGAGCTTATCCCAGCGACGCGACGCACTGACGTCAGACCTGAACACGGCGACCGCCAAGCAGACCGACGCGCAGAACCGCATTGCCGAGCTTGAAAAACAGCTGGCGGAAGCCAACGTCGCGCTTGCCGATGCGCGCCGGGAAGTCCGGCAGCATCAATCCGCACTGGCGTCGGCGACCGAGCAGCGCCAGTCTGTTGCTGAGCAATACCAACAAGCACGTGAGCAGCTCGCGCTACAGCAAGCTCGCAGCCAGTCTGCCACCGAGACCATCAACGTGCTGGAAGCCCGGATGGCACAGGAAAAAGCGGCAACCGATAACCTTCAGTCGCGGCTGCAATCCCTGAGTCATGAGAAGGAAAGTCTGGTGTCCCGGCTGGAAGATGGCACCACCGTGATCAAGCTGCCGGAGAGCATCGTGTTTAATTCCGGTTCTGCCAGAATCGGCAAAGCCGGCCGGCACACCCTGACGTTGCTCGCTGATGCACTGAAAAGCTTTCCGGATCACCTGATCAGTATTCAGGGGCACAGCGACAGCCGCTCCATTGCTCCTGCCTTGCAGAGTTTGTATCCAACCAACTGGGAGTTATCGGCGTCACGGGCTGCGTCAGCGGTGCGGGTGTTGAGAGAGGCCGGTATCGACCCCAGCCGGATGCAGGCAGTGGGTTTTGCGGATACCCGACCGCTGGTTAAGGAAATTGATACTGTCAGTCGTCGGAAAAACCGACGTATTGAGGTGCTGTTGTATCCGTCTCAGTTCAAGATAAAAGCCTACCGACCGGGCGGCCGTGAGCCGGCCCGGTAGTGGTTTCGTCCGGAGCTGCCGGACGGTTGATTAATAGTTCGCCGACGATATTTCCTAAATAGAGAAGCACCGGGGATGCCCATTTTCTCTACCGTATGGTTTTCAATATAGGCCACGTATCCTCCGGGCTGCCACTTGTTCAGGGCGGCCCCACCCAATGCGACATTCGAATCGCCCCCGGGCTGTTCTGAGCACCCGAGTATATTACAATGCCGGCTTTGCCTGGACGCACCATGACCATACTGATTGACCAACCAACCCTGCTCGAGGTTTTCGGAACCGCTACCCTGCAAAGGGGCAGACGCTACTTCAACGAGGAGCGGGTTCTTTACCTGAACAGCTCCCTGGAGGGGGCCAGCATCCGCAAACTGGATGCCCAGGTGGAAGGCAGCGGTCAGACCTACCAGACCCTGGTCACCATTGACCCCCACAGCCCATGGGCTCTGCGTTCCTTGTGCACTTGTCCGGTCGGGAATTTGTGCAAACATGCGGTGGCCGTGTTACTGGAGGCCAACCGTCGCCAGGAACAGGAGGCAACCGACCGCCCGTCCGGAACAAACGATCTCGCCCTGACCCACTGGCTCAATGCTCTGCAGGCTCGCTCCAAACCACAGGCGAAGCCCTCCAACGAGCGACTCGTCTACACACTGGAAGAATCGAGATTCGGGCATGATTTGTCCGTCTCGGTCAGTAAGGCCCGCATCCGTAAAAACGGCCAGTTCAGCCAGATCTCACTGACCACCTCCTGGACCAACGCCACCCTCGACTACAACCGCCCCAAATACATCCAGGATGCTGACGTTCCTGCCTTGTGCTGGTTAAAGGCCACTCCCACTGCGCACCGGCTTGTCCAGGTGCTGGAAGGTTCTATCGGAGCCCACTTCCTAGAAGCGGCGGTGGCCACGGGCCGCCTCTACTGGACCCACAAGAGAGACCAGCCACTGAGCGCCGGCGAGCCAGTGGAGACGGAGTTTATCTGGCAGCAGGGTCCAGACGACCGCTGGAGCCTCCTTCTTAAGGAACATCCGGAGGAATACCGGGTTGTCGCCACGGAACCCCCCTGGTACATCGACACCCGGAATCACAAAATCGGTCGCCTGAACCTGCCCTCTTCCGGGGGGGCCCTGGACTTATTGTTGGCGACGCCGTCCCTGAGCTCCGAAGATATCAGCCGCCATGTTCTGCACCTGAAACCCGTGCTGGAGCAATTCAACATCGGCCTGCCGGAGGGCATCCGGGAACCCCGCAGCATTCAGGCCGACCCGACACCCATTCTCCAGCTCTATTCCTTGCCCCGGCCTGACGGCCTGCCGCCACAGATGGCTGCCAAACTGCTGTTCAGCTACGACGGAGTGATTCTGGGTCTGGGCGAGACCATGGCCGTTGTCCAGCTGGAACAGGACGGCGAAACCCTGCTGGTTGAACGCAACCCGCGCAGGGAGTTCGAACACCGGAACCGGATTGTCGGCCTGGTTCCCCTGGCGCAAATGGCCGAGGGGCTGATGACCCTGCCCCCGGCTATCCGGAACGATCTGACCTTTCCCGCCCATGAAGACTGGCTGGACTTTCTAGCCTGGACGCTACCGGCTCTGGAGGCCGACGGCTGGGTCATTGAAATGGACGAGTCCTTCCAGGTGCCGGTGGTGGAAGCCGACGAATGGTACGGCGCCTCCAGTGCCACCGGGGAAGACGGTTGGTTCGACCTGGAGCTGGGCATTGTGCAGGACGGCCACCAGATCAACCTGATCCCCCTGCTGATGCAATGCCTGGAATTACTGCGCCCCGACTTCGGCACAGACTCCACCGGCGAGCTCCAGCTACCGGAAAACCTCTGGCTGCACGACGAAGAAACCCTGATCCGGGTGCCTTCGGAACGGGTCAGGCCCATGCTGGAGACCTTGTTCGAACTCTACCGGGACAAAGACCCGTCCGAGCCTTTCCGTCTGCCCAGAATTGAAGCCGCCCGGCTGATCGGCCAGTCCGAGGCCGACTGGCGTGGTGGCGAACAACTGCAGGACCTGGGCCGCAAGCTGGCAGACTTCACCGGACTGGACACAGTGCCCGCCCCCGAAGGCCTGCAGGCGGATCTTCGCCACTATCAGCAGGAGGGCCTGAACTGGCTGCAATTTCTTCGCGACGCTGGCCTGGGCGGCGTGCTGGCCGACGACATGGGCCTGGGCAAAACCCTGCAAACCCTCGCCCACCTCCAGGTTGAGAAACAGGCAGGTCGCCTTATCAAGCCTGCCATTGTGATCTGTCCCACCAGCGTGATACCGAACTGGAAGGCGGAAGCCGCCAAGTTTACTCCGGGCCTGATGGTAACGGTGCTTTACGGCCCCAAGCGCAAAAAACAGTTCCAGGAACTGGACACCACCGACCTGATAATCACCAGCTATCCGCTGCTGGCCCGGGATGGAGAGATGCACGACAAAACCGCCTACTCCACCGCGGTTTTCGACGAAGCGCAGAACCTGAAAAACCCCAAGGCGGCTGTTTCCAAAGCCGCCAGAGCTCTGAAAGCAGAACACAAGATCGCCCTCACCGGCACCCCCATGGAAAACCACCTGGGAGAGCTCTGGTCCCTGTTCGACCTGGTGCTGCCCGGCTATCTGGGTGATCACCAGGAATTCCGCGAGTTCTTTCGCAACCCCATCGAGAAAGACGGCAACCCCGAGCGCCACACTGCCCTCTGCCGTCGCATACGGCCCTTCCTGCTGCGCCGCACCAAGGAACAGGTAACCCCGGAGCTACCGGAGAAAACCGAGATGGTGCGCATGATTGAACTCAACCGGGGCCAGCGCGACCTGTACGAAACCATCCGCGCCAGCATGGACAAAAAGATCCGCGACCTGATGGCCGACAAGGGCATCGCCCGCAGCCAGATCGAAATTCTGGAAGCCCTGTTGAAACTGCGCCAGATCTGCTGTCACCCCGCCCTGCTCAAACGCCAGGCCAGCGACAGCGAACTGGCCTCTGCCAAGCTGGACCTTCTGCTGGACATGGTCACCGAGCTGCTGGAAGAAGGCCGCAAGATCATCATCTTCTCCCAGTTCACCTCCATGCTGGGCATTATCGAAAAAGCCTTTCAGGAGCGCGGGCTGATATACGCCAAACTCACCGGCCAGACCAAAAACCGCGCAGCCCCGGTAGAACAGTTCCAAAGCGGCGCAGCGCCCTTGTTCCTGATCAGCCTGAAAGCCGGCGGCGTAGGCCTCAACCTGGTCGCCGCCGACTGCGTGATTCACTACGACCCTTGGTGGAACCCCGCCGTCGAACGCCAGGCCACAGACCGCGCCTGGCGCATCGGCCAGGACAAGCCCGTCTTCGTCTACCGGCTGATATGCGAGGGCACCGTCGAGGAACGCATACAAACCCTGCAAGAGAGAAAAGCCCGGCTCGCCGACAGCCTGTACGGCACCACAGAAACCTTCTCCGCCGCGCTGACAGCGGACGATGTGAAGGCGTTGTTTCAACCATTGAAGTAGCGTTTAAGCTCTGGGATAAAACCGGCGGTAGGCCGATGCTCATTCAGGTGCGACGGCAGTGCTCAGGACCGCTTCAGATGGAACAACCGTTCACGTTGAACCAGAATCGGTGTTCCTGTTCAGCCAGAATGATTGCTCAGATTGGGCCGGATTGTGCACTGACGGTGCAAAGCGGGCTGACGACGGCAAACAAACGACCCTGACCGCCATTATCGAGAACCTGACCCAGACCGCCGCCATCGGCTTCACCCAGTCCCTTTAGGCGCTAAGCGCTCGCCGGTTGAACATTCGCGCTTTGGTTGCCGCCTAAAGTCCCTGGCGTCTCGCTAATGATAGTAGTCCGATCCGCAGCTAATAATTTATAGGTCTTCACGAATACTCCCTTATCCATAACGAGGCTGTAGAAAACCCTTCACAGAGCCCAATCATCAGCCGCTTTGTTGTTTTGTCATTGCCTGCCACTAACTCGTGCAAGCTTGTTCGTTCGTCGGCAATACTCGATCAATAGCACTAATCAGCTCCTAATGCCGCCCTGTCAGACGCTTCAGGGCTATTTCTCGCGATTTCATAGACCTGCATCATGCCGCCAACTGCCCATAATTGGCCAGCTTCTCAATGTTGTGCACCAGGCAATACAGTTGCCACTGACCCTGCACTTTTTTTTTGCTCCGCAGGCTGAAGCGATCCAGGCCTTTGTTACTGTCGATGTTGCCGAACACCGGTCCAACCACTTCAGACCCAGCCGCACTGGACGTTGATTGGGAGGGGTGCCAACTGAACAACGCATATCTGAACGGCGCGAACCTGGTGACCGCGAACCTGAGCGGTGCACTCTGGATTAATGGCATGCAATGCGCCAAGGTGCCCATCGGTGAATGCAAGTAGCCTTGATTTGGCTCAGGGCAGGGCGGAAAGAACGATAGCCTCGTTCCGCGAGGAAGTAATATCAGAGTAGCGTTTTAAGGGATTTGTTAAGGGTCGACGTTGACTGGTCGGTATGTCGCCCAGCCGATCCGGCCCCTAAATTCGCCTCTTTGTAGTGTTAAGAAGGAAAAACCACAACGTCATCTCCCTCTTGCCATGGCCGAAACTTGGTCATGGCTTGCAGAAAGAATGAGTGCTCCAGCCAGTGTTGTAACCACAGATGCACGTTCGGGTAAGGTAGGTTGTAAAAAAAATCGCGATCCACATGGGCGAATTGACGGACAAAAGGCACGATACCAATATCGGCGATGGTCGTGTTATCCCCCAGTAGGTAAACGTTTTTAGTCAGCAACTCCTCTAAAACCTGTAAAAAGGCCTCGCCCTGTTGCCGATACTCTGACTGGGTCATCTCGAGATATCGGTCGGCGTATTTATAGCGATCCAACCAATGTTTAAATTCATTGTCGTTTCGCTCAATCAGAGCATTGGCCTGATGCAAAACCGTTGCATCCAACAGCCCTTGTGGATCTTGCTGCCGAAGCGCCCACACCATTATTTCCCGGCTCTCTTCAACCACGGTACCATCAAAAAGCTGTAAAACAGGCACGGTGCCTTTCGGGCTAATCGCCAGCATCTGGTCCGGTTTGTTTTTCAATATTATCTCCCGAAGCTCCACCTGCAAATCAGCAAACAAGAGGCCGAGACGGGCCCGCATAGCATAGGGACAGCGACGAAAAGAGTACAGGCGATGAAGTGAGGAACTCATGAGTATTTTTCGCAGTTGAATCGAAATCAGTGGGCTTAGAGTCACTGATTTCAGTGGTTACTTAATTTCACTCTTGATTTTTGAGGTACGGGATCAGGTCAATGGCATAGCCATGTCTTGGTTCCTCACGTAGAAACTGATTGTTATATGTTTTTCTTGGAAATGTATCTGACATTCACCAAGCCCTCGAAGTCATTATCTTGAGTCCAGATAACAGCGGAGTACTTTTGAGCAGTGGCAAAGATAATGCTGTCAGCTAGTGGAAGTTTATGAAGAACACCAACCTTGGCGGCATTCATCGCCAACTCTGAATCCAGCGGGATTACTTTGCCTTGGTTCATATGGGCCGTGACAATCAAGGCCGCCTCTTCTCCGCGTTGACGCAGCACGTTCTTAAAAACTTCCGTAATCGTGATGCTCGGCACCAGCAACTCCGATAACTTTTCGATTGGCTCAGCAAATACCGTGGCATTGCTGTCACTGGCGAAATACGACAGCCAGGCTGACGAATCAACAACATTCATACCCTGTCTTCTTCCCTGACTACTGAGGTATCGATCCCCTTGAGGAAGCCCCTCATCTCCTTCATAGATTTTAGCGGGATCACCTCGATTCGTCCTTGATACGAGATAATTTGGACCTTTTGCCCAGAGACTATGCCCATGGATTCTCGAATTTCTTTAGGAATTACAATCTGATACTTTGGAGAAACAGTTACTTCCGTCATAGCGGCACCGATCGATGAGACTTTGGTATTACGATATCCCTATCGATCGAAGTGGTCAAGGCACATAACGGTGAGCTCACCGGTAAATTACGAGCATAGCGAGTAATTTACCCGAGTGCAGCGCATTGTTATGAACCTTCTGCTCGGTCATCATGCTGTCTTCTGTCAGACGGGCGGCAGGTTCAGCTCTTTTAGATATTGATTGTGCGCCTTCGCGGCCTTATTCATCCGCTCATCTATCTCGGCAAGTTCGGCGTGGACGTCTGCAAGTTTGATTTCGGTTTCTGGCTTTGCAGTGCTGACGTAGCGCTCTTCTTCCTTGCGGTATTGATAGAAGTCGACAATCTGGTCGATATTCTCCGGTCGCAAGTAATTTTGACGCTTGCCTTTTTCAAAGTGCTCACTGGCGTTGATAAAGAGCACGTCATCGGGTTTTTTGCATTTTTTCAGGACCAGAATGCACACGGGTATGCCAGTGGAGAAAAACAGGTTGGACGGTCGGCCAATCACGGTGTCGATGTGGCCGTCCTTGAGCAACTTGGCACGGATGCGTGCTTCTGCGCCACCGCTGAACAATACGCCGTGGGGCAAAATGATTGCCATGGTGCCTTCGTCGCCAAGAAAGTGAAAACCATGCAGCAAAAAGGCGAAATCCGCCGCTGATTTTGGGGCTAGGCCGTGGCTTTTAAAGCGAAAGTCTTCGCCTAGGGCGTTATTGGGCTCCCAGCGGTAGCTGAACGGCGGATTCGCCACTACCGCATCGCATTGCAGTTTTTTGGCCAGATTCATTTCGTTGAGCAAATCCCAGTCATTCACCAAGGTATCACTGTGGTGTATTTCGAACTCGGTATCCTTCATCCCGTGCAGCAGCATATTCATGCGCGCCAGGTTGTAGGTGGTGATGTTCTTTTCCTGACCATAAATCATGCCGATGCCGTGCGGGCCCATCTGACTGCGCACGTTTAGCAACAAGGAACCGGAGCCACACGCGAAATCAAGCACCCGATTGAGGGGTATAAAACTCGCCCGCTTTCTTACCAGAGCCGGCGGCAAACTGGCCGATCAGGTATTCGTAGGCATCGCCCAGCACATCGCTGTCGGTAGAGAAGTGCGCGATGCCCTCGGCGATTTTGGTAATGATGGTGCAGAGCTTTTTGTTCCGGTCGGTCGATTGTTTGCCGAGCTTTTCGGAGTGGAGGTTAATTTCCGAAAACAAGCCCTGGAAGGTGCTGGCAAAGGATTCGTTTTCAATGTGTTTGAAGCCGCGCGCCAGGGTTTGCAACAGCTCCGCGTCCTGCGTGCGCGCCAGCTCGGCGATGCTGCTCCACAGGTAATCCGGGTGGATGACATAGTGCATCTTCCGACGCATCTGCTTTTCAAACGCGGGTATGTCGTCGACGTTGTCCTGATACCACAGAGACAGCGGTGCAGAACGGAGGTAATGCCTTTGGAGTAAGCAAACAGAATAATCTTCAGCAAGATGGCCGGATCGTAGGCCAGGCGGCCGGTGCAGCCGATTGTTACGCACTTGTTGACACCAACGGTGAAATTTCAACCAAAGGACGGTGCGAAGACAGGTCGTGAGCTGACTGCAGGCTTAGCCAAAATTCGGGGGACATGTTGAACGCCTTTGCGAACAACCAGGCTGTCTCGGGGGTTATTCCTCTTTTGCCGCGGACTATCTCGTTTACACGCTGAACAGAAATACCCAGATGCTCAGCTAAGGCGGTTTGACTCAACCCTAAAGGCTCAAGGAACTCCTTTATCAAAATAATGCCGGGATGTGTACTTACTCTGTGAGTTGGAATCATGGGGACACCTCAGTGATAGTCAACGATCTTAACGTCGTGGGCTCCGGCGCCTTGCCATCGAAAAACGATACGCCATTGAGAATTGACACGAATACTATAGAAGCCAACGTAGTCTCCCTTCAGAGCCTCCAACCGATTGCCTGGCGGAGATCGGAGCTCCTCCAATGACCCGACAGCATTCAGAATATCGAGCTTATAGAGCGCCGGCTCTTTGACATCGCTCGCCATCACCTGTGACAAAGCCGCAGCGAAGCGGAGGGTTCGGCATCCGGTGCATGGCCTGGTTATGTGCTGCTCTAGGCAGCGACAAGCTTCTTAACCTTGAGCTCTTTACGGTGCTGCTCAGCATGCCAGAGTTCATATTGAGACTGCTGGTTCAGCCAACTTTCTGCCGAGGTATCAAACGCGATAGAAAGCCGAATAGCCATTTCGGGACTAATACCAGCCTTGCCGTTCAGCACGGCGCTCAGAGTTTTGCGGCTTACCCCCAATGCTTCTGCGGCAGCCGTTACAGACAAGCCAAGGGGTTCCAGACAAAGCTCTCGCAAGACTTCACCCGGGTGGGGAGGGTTGTGCATCAACATCGGCGGTACCTCAGTGGTAATCTTCGTAATTCACTATCTCGGCATCTCCGTCCTCAAACCAGAACGTCACTCGCCAGTTACCACTGACCGTCACTGACCAAATTCCGGTGCGATTCCCCGAGAGCTCGTGCAGTCGAAGGCCTGGTAAGTCCATATCATTAACGTCTGACGCTGCGTTTAGCCTACCGAGAATAAGCCGAAGCCTCTTTGCATGAGCGGCCTGAATCCCTGCGGTGCTGCCGGACTTGAAGAATTTAGCCAAGCCCTTGTGTTTGAAGCTTCGAATCATTCCTTGAATGTACCCTGTAACGTATCGGGTGTCAAAAGTACATAACGAGGCTGTAGAAAAACCCTTTTTAGAGCCAAATCCGCAGCCGCTTTGTTGTTTTTCGCACCCTGCGATCAACTGGCGTAAATTTGATCATTTGTTGGCAACACCACGGCATTATTGATATCCGGCGCTGAACACTCTTCACATGACCGTCTGTGGCCAATGTCTGGCCATATTCTAGCCCCGGTTTCGTGCCGCTAACTGCCCATAATTCGCCAGCTTCTCAATGTTGTGTACCAGGCAATACAACTGCCACTGACCCTGCACCTTCTTTTTGCTCCTCAGGCTGAAGCGATTCAGACGTTTGTTGCTGCCGATGTTGCCGAACACGGGCTCAACCACCGACATGCGATGACCGTAAATCGCTTTGCCTTGCTGGCTATCGACTCGGTGCTTCATCCAGTCGGTATACGTTGGGCCGCGCCTGAGCTCCAGGGTGTAGGAGACCTGTCTTCCTTTGCCCTTGCGGTGATCTGCTGAGCTGGGATTTTGCATGCATTGGTGCTTTTTAGGGCAGTGGCGGCACTGCAATAATCGCCCTTGGAAGTGGGCTCTGGGCACGCCGTTTTGATCGGTTCGGGTACCCTCGTGACGCAGAGATTCTCCGGCGGGACAGATGCACGTCATCGTAACCGGGTCGAACTGGAAGTAACCGTTGATCTGACGTTCATACGGGTACTTCATATTGGGTTTACCCGTCTCATCCATGAGACTTGCCCTTCGGACCAGCCTGCGGCTGGTCAAATTTACTCCAGATAAATTTGTCGTTGGCGAAGCCGGTGTCGGCGGTCACGATCGCGCCGGTTTGATAGATGTTGTCGGCAATGCCGAGCTTTTTAAAACGACGCTGAACCGTCTCCAACACCGGCTTTAACGTGTGATGTTCCTGGCCTTCACCGAATGCCTGCGCATCGATGATGACCTGGTGTTTTTTATCCACCGTCGCCACGCCGTTATAGCCCTGGATCGTGCCTTTGCTGGTGGTCATCTTGCCGCTTTCGTTATCGGTGATGTTGCTCTTCACTTCTTTGGGCCGTTTTCCCTGGCCCATCCTTGGGCTGTTCGTCTTTAGGAAGTGGTCCACTTTTTTCATGGACTCATCCAGAGAGAGCACGGTTTTCGCCCGTCGAATATCTCGGTCCAGTTCCGCTTCGGTTTCGGCCTCATCCCGCTCGTGGTGTTCATGCAGGTGATGGCGAATCAACCGTTTCAGCTTGTCCCGTTTCTCGCCCAGCTCTTTAAAGGTACCAGACCATTCCTTCGCCGCGTCTGACGACATCTTGCAGCCGTCGATGGCAAACAGTTCGTTGCCCAAAAGACCCTGCTCATGACACACCAGCAGTACTTGCTCGAACAGTTCTTCAATCTCATCGGCGTGCTGGCTAACGAACTTAGCCAAGGTGGTGAAGTGCGGGACGGTATCGCAGGGCAGTGCTTTAAAGATGATGTTGGTCTCGCAGCACCACTGGATCTCGCGGCTGGAGGTGATGCCTTTGGAATAAGCAAACAGTATGATCTTCAGCAAGATGGCCGGATCGTAGGCCAAGCGGCCGGTGTCGTCGTTGCGATATTTCGGGTGAAAAACCGTCAGATCCAGCTTGTGCTCAATCAGGTAATGAACGGCGTGTTCAAAAGTGCCGGGCTGGAGTTGTTCTCGGTAGTTGATGACGACCATCGTATCTTGGTCGTAGTTGTAGTGCTTGAAACGAGGCATACCGACGGCTCCCTGTCTGTTTTCTCAATACTACCAAAATCGGTCCGACTTGGGGTTTTTCTACAGCGACAGCCTCAACGCCTGCAACAACTGCACTTAGGATTGGCGCTGTTTTTGCCGGCTTTTATTTTTGCAAAAACAGCGACAAGACTAAAGTGTCAGATTGCTTGCACTTGTGTACGCCCAGCATGGGCATGAACTAATGGGGTGAAAGTCCCCTGTGGGAAGGTCACCGTTCAGCCGGTTTTACTCGATTGAACGCTAACCACTAGCGAATGGCAAGGGCCAACCCGCGAGGCGCCGTCTCCGGAACGCCGGCCGGAAGTAAGCCGCTAGCAAAGCTGCGAGCTGATGAACAAGAACATCATATGAGGCGTAGGCCGGAGGCGAGTTGGCAAAAGCCGACGGGGCGGCCTCCCGCGAAGCCGCGTGATCTGACGGCCACCGTAAATGATGCAGTTGTGCGGTGAAAGTTCATGCTCTTATCTGGGGCGGTCCGACGCATCGGGATCTGCTCAACGAGCGATCGGTCAATTACCAGTCAGGCCACTGGTCGATCAAGCCTGGGCGCAGCCGTTGCCATCGGCGGTTGCGAGCGAACAAGGTGGACACCGATAGCGCCGATAGGGGTAACCCCGCCGGTGATTGCGCAGAAGTCAGCAGACGGCATAGTAGCCAAACGCCCATCGTAATGGTTGGGACAGGGTGAAGGCCTGAACCCGAAAATCAATGAGGAGCCTGTGCAGCTCAACGATTCCATGTCCGACCGGACTGAGGAACGTTGGCGCAAAATCAGAAGCCATCATTGGGGTAGGAGGAGGTAATCGGCCATCTTACTCTGAACGTTTTCGGGAAACGCCCTGTGCGGATCCGCCGGTCCGACGCATCGGTGCAGGGTGTTGTGGGGGCTGAGGGTTAAAAACCCTCGGCTACCCGATTAGACGTCTGTGTTTTATAATGGAAGTGGAGCCTACGCTGCTGGCTTGACATGGAGTTGCAACCCTAGCGCCTTAGCAACTTTCAGCACGGTACTTAGCTGCGGGTTGCCTTCAGCCGACAGCGCTTTGTATAAACTTTCACGCCCTAGTCCCGTTTCCCGCGCCAGTTCAGCCATACCTTTGGCCCGCGCAATATCTCCGAGCGCCATTGCGATAAAAGCAGCATCTCCGTCGCTTTCTTCAATAGCCGCCTCCAGATATGCAGCCATCTCTTCGGTCGTACGAAGGTGCATTGCCACATCATAGTCATGAAGTTTAATTGTCATTGCCTAACTCCAAGCCCTTTACTAATTCATAGGCCAGTTCAATATCATCAGCTTGGCTAGACTTATCCCCGCCACAGAGCAGGACAATCAGCACGTCGTCCCAGTCTGTGTAATAAACCCGATATCCAGGCCCCAAGTCGATTTTCAGCTCCGACACGCCATGCTTGAGATTCCGATGCTTGCCCGGATTACCCAAGGCCAAGCGCTGGATGCGCGTCTGTATTCGGGCACGACCGCTAATGTCCTTTAAGCGGTCCAGCCATTTCGTGAACTGGGTGGTGGTCTGAATCCTTTTCATTTGGGCATTGTATCTCATGGGATACGTTTTGCAAGCCAATTCTTAGGCCTGAAGGTAAGAGTGTGGATAGCCGTCTAACGCTCGGCTTTGCGGCGTGCCGGAGCGCAGCGTAGGCGCGTCCGACAACAGCCGCTTGTGTACGGTGTACGCCCAGCATGGGCATGAACTAATGGGGTGAAAGTCCCCTGTGGGAAGATCACCGTTCAGCCGGTTTTACCGATTGAACGCTAACCACTAGCGAATGGCAAGGGCCAACCCCCGCGAGGCGCCGTCTCCGGAACGCCGGCCGGAAGTAAGCCGCTAGCAAAGCTGCGAGCTGATGAACAAGAACATCATATGAGGCGTAGGCCGGAGGCGAGTTGGCACAAGCCGACGGGGCGGCCTCCCGCGAAGCCGCGTGATCTGACGGCCACCGTAAATGATGCAGTTGCGCAGTGACAGTGCATGTTCTTATTTGGGGCGGTCCGACGCTTCGGGATCTGCTCAACGAGCGATCGGTCAATTACCAGTCAGGCCACTGGTCGATCAAGCCTGGGCGCAGCCGTTGCCATCGGCGGTTGCGAGCGAACAAGGTGGACACCGATAGCGCCGATAGGGGTAACCCCGCCGGTGATTGAGCAGAAGTCAGCAGACGGCATAGTAGCCAAACGCCCATCGTAATGGTTGGGACAGGGTGAAGGCCTGAACCCGAAAATCAATGAGGAGCCTGTGCAGCTCAACGATTCCATGTCCGACCGGACTGAGGAACGTTGGCGCAAAATCAGAAGCCATCATTGGGGTAGGAGGAGGTAATCGGCCATCTTACTCTGAACGTTTTCGGGAAACGCCCTGTGCGGATCCGCCGGTCCGACGCATCGGTGCAGGGTGTTGTGGGGGCTGGGGGTTAGATCAATGTCATCAACTTAAGACATTTCCCCAAAAATATCATATAATTAGAGCTCAACCATCAACGAGGAAATGCCCTATGGAGCACAATAAAAAAACAACGTTTGACAACCCAACCGACATTCTTTCCGAAAATTGTACATAAAATAACCAGCTTACTGAGCTGCCCCGAGTTTATTGCCCAGCATCGCACCCATCCGAAGCACTTTACCCGCAAACGCCATCTGACCTTCCGCAATCTGATCCTGTTTCTGCTGAATCAGCCCAAAAGCGCCCTGCAAACCGAACTGGATGCCTTCTTTCAGGCGCTCAATGGCTCGACCTTTGAAACCCAGGTGGTCACCGCCCAAGCCTTCAGCAAAGCCCGCCAGAAGCTCAGCGCGTCAGTTTTTGAGGCTCTCAACAGCGCCCTGCAGGCCCAGATGGATGAGCTGGGGCTGCACAAGACCTGGCAGGGCCTGCGCCTGCTGGCCGTGGACGGCTCCAGCATGCACTTGCCGCTGGAAGACCCACTGGCCAAGCACTTTGGTACCCACAACGGGTTGCCGGTGGCCCGAGTGTCGGTCCTGCAAGACCTGCTGTCCAATCAGACTCTGCACAC
Organism: Marinobacter sp. LV10MA510-1; assembly: GCF_002563885.1. Classification (GTDB taxonomy): domain Bacteria; phylum Pseudomonadota; class Gammaproteobacteria; order Pseudomonadales; family Oleiphilaceae; genus Marinobacter. Next base: position 595,803 of record NZ_PDJA01000001.1, read on the forward strand.
CCTCCTGATCACGCCGGATGTGGATGAGCGGGGCTGTGCCAGCATGCACCTGAAGCATGCTCCTGACCACAGTCTGATTCTGTTTGATCGGGGCTATCCCGCGCACTGGCTCTTTGCCGAGCTACAGCGCTGTCAACAGCAATTCCTGATGCGCCTGACACTGACCCATTCCCGAGAAGTCCGCGCGTTTGTGGATTCTGGAAAAGACGACGACACCGTCTCGATGACGTGCCGGCACGGGTTATCCCGACAGGTCTGTAGGCAGTCCGGCGTTGATCCGGACACGGCCCTCCAGATCCGGTTGATCCGGGTGACGCTGCCCACCGGGGAAACGGAAGTGCTGGCCACCTCACTCCTGGACACCGGGGCCTTCCCCGCCGAGCTCTTTGCCGACCTGTACCAACGGCGCTGGGGCATCGAGACCGACTACCGCCGGCTTAAGCAAACCCTGAGCCTGGAAAACGTCAGTGGCCGGACGGTCTGTGCCGTACAGCAGGACATCCACGCCTGCCAACTGCTCAAGAACCTGGCCCTGCTGATGCAGGCCCTACAGCAGCCCGACATTGAGCGCAAAACCGCACACCGGAAACTGGCCTGGAAGGCTAACTTCACCCAGGGCGTGTCTCGCCTGAAGCATACCCTCGTTGCCCTTCTGGTGAGGCCCAGCTGTGAGGCCCTGGATAACCTGTGGCGCCTGTTGGGTAACAGCTTGAGTGCAGTGCGTCCCGGGCGAAGTAGCCCACGACGCCGAAAACGACTGGCCACCAAAGGCTGTGAAGGGTACAAGCCGACTCGCTGACCGACACCACCCCGGCGGCGTATAACAAGACTTCCTGACAGACTGTGCCGGCCACCGGTCGAATGGTTCTCGCCCTGAATAACGCTTAAACCGCTCTGACACACCGGCAAATACACCATTGACAATCTTTGGCGCTGATTTCGGGTTAGGCTCTGATTTTAATCGCCTGTCGATTCAATAATAGGCTGTCTCACGATTGGCAATCTTGGTGACTCAGAGGATCATAATGGACTTATGGGGCTTAAGTTGATGACATTGGGGGTTAGATACCCCCGGCTACCCGATTATGAGTCGTTTCTTAAACTATCAATGACTTCATCAATGACTTTAAAAATTTCTTTATAAGGTGCTTTAAAGTATTCTCGCTTAGGGTTAACTCTGAACTCACTTAGTTTTTCATGAATAAGTTTTTCTGCGAGAACACAGTCTTCTACATCCCATTCTTCCATTACGTGAAAGTGATCTGGTGAGCTGGTGCTGCGTGAGAGCTCTTTAGATCGTTCTTCGGGGGCTCTTCTAGTTAAGCCCACTTTGAAGACATTTTTATCATGCGCGGCAGAGCGCATTACATATATGTACCCTTCATTTTCTGTATTAGATGAGCTTGATACGACCTTAACTGAAATAGGCTTATTAGATGCTTCTTTCCACTCCAATGTTTTACTTACCCACGTACGTCCTTGAATTGGTGAACTGTTCTTGTCTTCACCTTTAGATTGAAATTCTAATTTTTTCCAATAACCTGATGTTTCAACTTTCAAGTCTGGAGCTGTAAACTCCCTGCGAGAAGGCGGTGTACGGTTAATTGGCTGGATATTTTCAACATTCCTAAAAGCTATCTTCAAATCAATTTTTGCTAATTTATTAGTTTTTGTAAAACTAGGTCTGTTTCTTTTTTCTCCAAACTTAGTTGGGTGCCTCTCGATAGAAATAGTATCTTCATATTTTCCCCTAAACACAGGGAGGAACAATGCTGTTTTACACAATTCAAATAATGAAGCGTATTCTTCGATTTTAGTATTTTGAGTTTTAAATGAATCTTCAAGTTCTTTTGAATGAAAGTTCCCTTTGTGATCTAGGAAGCAATTTATATCATCACTGAAACCTGTAAAGCTTCGCCCCGCATCTTGGTATATATATCGAGCATCAATAGTCGATGTATCAAGATCAAAGCGCACCAAGACTATAGTTCTCCATAAATCACTATTTGGTAGCAAAGGAACTGCTTCAACTTTCAAGGAATCATCGGGCATTATTCCGTTAAACATCTGTCCTTTAGACATATCAATGTCTAGGGATTTGGTTTTTTCATCTAGGTCACATTTCTGACCAGCAAGCATTACAACTGAAACTTCACTCTTATGCTTAACCAATGAGATAGATAAAATACCAAACTGATCAGCAGCCGCGGTAGAAAATAATGAATTAGAGGGTTCATCTACAGAATTAAAAGAATAAACGGTACCTTCTTCAAAAAATTCACTTAAATTATCTGTATCTTCAGGGCAATCTTCAGAAGTTACAAAATCAAGAAAATCATCAAAAGAAAATATACAGTCTATTTCTTTATTAATACTAAAGGTTGCCGAAGGTGGAATGAATGTGTTGAAGGCTTCAACTACATTAAATGAACTGGGGAGTTGATGTAAAGAGTGGTTAAAAACCCTATTATTATATTCGGTATTATACTCTCGTAACAAACTATCAGCAGGTAAGCCTGCTCCATTCAACTCTTGTACTTCGCAGGTAGCCACAGCTTCATTGAACAGTTTTTTCGTATACTCTTTTACTAATGGGTTATTCTCATTTCTCTTAATTTGACTTTGTAATATATGCCACTCAGGAGTACCTTCACGAGGAATTGCAACTTGCCCAATTTCTTTCATTCTATCGTGATGCACAGAGTTCTCCATTTAGACTCATAACGCCAGTGGTAATGAGCGACTCTTGGGCGCAGCGCAGTAGGCGTCCCGTTGACCACATTGTTATGTACTGCCAAATTTGATGGCGACGAGTAGATAACTCAGTAGCCCATAATATCCAAGCAAGACAAATACATGCTTGCCCCAAAAAAGCCCTATTCCTGGCCAATTAAAATATTTTGGCGCCGTTATTTCTTCGTCTTCCTTGACTCCATTCTTCTCCAGATGCCTGTGATAAAAGCCCCATATTGCGGCCGAATAGATGTATTGAAGAAGATCGCATGCCAGACAGGCAACAAAAAACAGCGTAGGCCACAATAGCTCCTGTGGCAGCGATATAGCCTCGTAGGCCTTACTGTTGAATATCCAAACAAGTGCAATGCCTGCAAACGCCGCCTGTCTCGTAACAGCGCTAACTGAGCCAGTAAACCCGCGTAATAGGTTTCTCTGTAGCCAGAAAGATTCATGACTATTGCTTTCCATTGCTGGGAGATCTGGGGCCAGTGCTGTTAGTGTTGTTATTGTTATTGTTCCCATGGATATTGTCTCCCGGGCGTTTGATTACTCTATCTTTCCCGCCTCTTTTACCGTCATTATCTCCTTTCTGGCCTCCAGAACCCTTCTTGTCTTTATCGCTTGCCATGCATATCTCCAATTTAATTTTCGTGTACTTAACGTGAAACTTTACGGCAATTTTGGATCCGCATAACGGTGCAAAATTTCCTGACAACAGCCACTTGTTAAGCCAGCTCTTTAGTCTAAAATTAGATAATAGAACTGTTTATATAAGTCCCTTCTCCGCCAGTTGCCGGTAGTGCTCTCCAAGTACAGTAAGGCGAACTGTTTTGCTCTCCATGGCCGCATGCCACATATGAGGCGCATCTTCTGGCACTACCAGTCCCACCCGGTTGTATTTCTGTAACACGCTAAAGATCTCGTTATGCTCCGAAATCGGTGCCGGTACGCCTTGAGGATCTTGGGCCCAAGATTCGTGACGTTCGGGTTCGTAGGTGGGAGCAAGCTGGAAGTGGTGACCTGAGGTTGGAAATAGCGCTGATATTCGGCGAAGATCAGTAAGTTCCAGAGGCGGTTGGACTTTTCTAAGGGATACAAAACGGTTCACGTTGGTTTTAAAAACGGGCCGTTGCGCCCACGGGCCAAGTGACTGATCTACATGCGCATATACCCCTCCTGGCGTTACATCGCCAACTAGGTTTCCTGCTGCACCGCTAAGCGCGTCAATCAACAGGTTGGTGAAAACGCCTGCGCCATTTTCTTCGGTTGCATATTGCTCTGCGGTCGAGGCAGTGAGTATGGTTACTCCATCGCTAATTTCAGCTATTTTTTGCTGCAGTGCACTGCCTCCTGCAACACCACTGTGACAACTGTCGAGGATAATCACCCGGTTTTGAATTCTCGATTGGTTTGCCATTGTCATAATTTCAGCCAACGGTACGCCATCATTACCAGATTTAACGTCTGAAGAACAAAGATAACCACCGGTAGCTTCGATGTGACCATGGCCAGCGAAATATAGAATTGAGATCTCACCATCTCCTGTAAAAAGGCTTTCGATTGCCTCTCGCAGTTGGTCTCGGTCGCACAAATCACTGGGCCCTGTAGCAGTGAGATGTTTAACAGCAAAATTGACCGAACCATCAGCGTGTCGTTCTAGCATTGCCTTGACTGAAAACGAGTCGTTAACGCAACCAAACAGTGGTGATACGTTGCTGTAATGATTGATTCCAACAACAAGAGCCTTACGCATTAGAGGCTATCAATCCATTTGGCAATGTTATCCCAAGTCCACACCATAGTGTTTACGCCAGCTATATCCGTGCGGTCACCTTTGTAGGCCCAAATCCCGCGAACTTTCTTTTTTTCTTCCTGGGCGCATAGAATCTCCCATTTTTGACCACTTGATTTGGGGGAGTTTTGGCTGGCAATTACAAGAACCCCGTCCGATCGAAGAATTCGAGTCCGAACTTTCTTCTTCCATTCACTTTCGTAGGCTTCTTTAACCGACATATCTACATACTCGAACGACGAGTTTGTATTCAACGATTGGCCCTTGATCATGTTGCGAATTTTTTCATCCTCTATCGCAAAGGCAATGAAGATTGTTTTCTTATTGGCCATTTTAGGCCTCCTTTTGGTTTAGGCATAGCGCTTGGCTTTGCGGCGCACCGGAGCGCAGCGTAGGTGCATCCGATAACAGCCACTGGTTAGGCCAGCCGGATTCACAGTGGCTTGGACAACATCTCATTCACTATGAATCCCTTTTGATTCATACAAATAGCTAATCTTCTCAGCAGAACCAATATCTCCGTAGCTTCCCGCACATGAGATGACAAAGAATCCTTAGTGACTGGTACCTTTATGCCATAGGCACCTTGATTTTGTGAGGTGTTACTTTTCAACGCCAATGCCGTGAACTCATCGCCAGCGTTTTCATAGTCGTAATTTAAAAACCACTCCGCGTGCAAAAGCTCATTCCGTGTAGAACCGAGCTTATCGATTCGCTTTAGAAGCTCCTTGACTTGCTGCTTGTCGGCTTCATTTTGGTCTTTTAATTCCGAAAAAACCCCGCCTAATGTAGCTCGAAGCCCTTCGGCTGCGGCCTTGTTAATAGATACCTGAACCAATCCTTGATTGTTAAGACCTTCCCTGCGAAATATGCAAAAGATACAGCTTCTCATCTCTGCACAGACACGTTCGAAGGCTACAACGAACTCTCCCAAACCAGCGAGAACTTCTTGCGCCTTTTTCTCATGTTGCTCGTCATCATATTGGTAGAACACGGTTGATCTCACTTTTCCTGCCTAATGCCCGCGTAATAGGCGCGAGTTTACTAGGGTCTGTTGACAATTCACATCGGCAGCCAGAGAAATGCACAAGCCAATGACACAATGCTCTCATAGTTACGAGTCAGTTTGTCATATCGGGTGGCGACGGCCCGATAATGCTTGAGTCTGGCAAACGCATTCTCGACCAGATGTCTGAGCTTATACAAATGCCGGTCGAGCCCCTTGTTTCCCTTTATCGAGTTTTTCCTTCTGGGAATAATAACGCTCATTCCGAGGGCTTCTCCCTTGTCACGTATTATCTGGCTGTCGTAGCCTTTATCCGCTATCAGCACCTGCGCAGCGTCAATTTTTTCGATGAGTGTTGGCGCTTCAGTGCAGTCATTGCTGTAAAGTAAGCGCCCTTAAACCGACCCACTTGCCCTCAGTCGAACTGCGGCGCTTTTTTTGAGACTCGCTCTAGTTTGACGTTCCATGGCAGCAGTGCTTCCAGCTTCTCCAACGTGTCAGCGTCGGCAATGCGCTCCAGAACATGCTGGATATAAACCGACGGTTCCAGTTTGTTCGCTTTAGCGGTTTCGACTAGGGAATAACACGTGGCACTGGCACGGGCGCCCTGGGAGGTATCTGCAAAAAGCCATGCTTTTCGGCCAACTGCAAATGGACGGATGGCGTTTTCGGCCAGCACGTTGCTGATCTGTAGGTCGCCCCGTTCGCAGTAACCCACCAAGGTGGGCCACTGGTTCAACGTATAATCCATCGCGGTTCGTGTCAGGGTGCCCTTTGCGACTTTGCCAGCGTTGGCCTCCAGCCAGGTCTTCAGTGTTTTCAGTCTGGGTACACTCAGTTCCTGACGAATGCGGTAACGCTCGGCCACACTCAACGCTTTGATCTTGCGTTCGATAGCGTAAAGCTTGTTGATGTGGCTCAGAGCCACATCGGCTTTGGACACGTTCGTGGGTTTGCCTTTACCTTGAGGCTTGGCCGCTTTGGTGGCCTCCACGAACTTACGTCGGGCGTGATCCCAACAGCCGATCCGGGTGATGCCGTTATTCCGACACACCTTGCCGTAACCTGAGTAGCCATCGGCTTGCAGGATGCCCTTAAAGTCGTCAAGCAGACGCACCGGCACTTTGCCCGCCCGTGAGGGGTCGTATTCAAACAGAACCGACGGTTGCCCTGGCGGGCCACCGCGGGTCAGCCACATCCATTTATCAGACTGCGCCGTTTTACCGTTTTCTTTTAAAACGACCATTCGGGATTCGTCGGCTTGCAAATAATCACCGCTGTTCTGCACTTCGCGCATCAGGTTGATCAGCGGTTTGAACACGTCATCCAGACGGATAACCCAGTGTGCCATGCTGGTGCGGCTGATCTCATGCCCCAGGCGTTTGAGCATGTGTTCCAGACGATACAGAGGCAGGCCATCGGCGTATTTCGAGGTAATGATGTACGCCAGCAACGAGGTGGTGGCTGTGCACTTACCTAAAGGGTGGACGGGGCGGATGGCTGCCAGGATGCGTTCCTCACCATCCTGTTCGAACACCGCTTTTTCCTGCCAGTATTCCAGAACTTTCAACTGCGCCGGGATGAACTGAAGCTCTTCCTTAACCTTGGTAAAAAAGGTCTTGCTGGCGCCCACTTTTTCTTCGTCGCTGAGGGTCAGTTCGATGCGCTCGCGCAGCAGTGTCTCCGAGAATCCACGCTGCCGACGTTTACGGGAAGCCGGTGGTGCCTCTTCTTCTTTGACATCGTCTGGTAACTGATCGCGCAGGGCATCAATCTCAACTTCCAGCTCGGCTTCGTCAAACAGATGAATCTGGTGTGCGGACTTCTCACTGCTGGCGCCGAACTGCTGAATCCGTTTCCAACGCAGCAGTTCTTCGAGAATCTGAATGGTGTGATCGCGTTGTTTGACCGCTTGGGCGCCTTGCGCAAGAGCGTGATCGCGCTGTTGGATTTCAGCGCTCTTGGCCGCCAGTTCCTGCTGAAGACCTTCGACAACCGACAGCAATTCGGCGGCCGAAAGGCCGCTGATATCGGGTGTTTTTGAAGGTGATTCAGGCTTTAATCTCATGAACAAAGTATAGCAAAAACAACGCTCTAAAGCACGAAAAAAGGGCTAATTAACAGCCTCATAATGCAGTGTTTTGTGCCCTTTTAACAAGGCAATGTCGTAGCCGTCCAGCAACCAGTTGATCTGCTCGCCCGTCAGTGGCATCAGCTCATCTGAGGCCTTCGGCCACTTGAATTTCTCCTCCGCCAACGCCTTATAATAGAGCACAAAACCGTTGTCTTCCCACATCAGGCACTTGATCTTGTTTCGATGCCGGTTGGTGAAGGCGTAAAGCGCTCCGGTAAACGGATTGTGGCCCAGTTCCTGTTCAACCAAGACTGCCAGACTATTGGCCTGCTTACGGAAATCCACGGGGGCTCGGTACAGATAAATCTCTGGTAACGACAAGGACGGGCGTAAATATCGGTGGCGCATCACAGCTGTCTCAGAACAGCGCCGAGCAACTCGATGTTGCCGGTGTGCAGCCCGGTGATGGAGACACCACCGGGCAGTGTCACGGTCAGGCCATCGGCTCCGCCGATGGTAGCGCCAGGAACAGAAACGACCCGAGCGAACCCGGTGACCGTTTGCGCCTGCTCCAGAGAGTCTTCAGTCGGGGCCAGCTTCCGGCGCCAGTAAACGAATTGATGATAAACCAATGACTGCTGCTTGCAGTAAGCGCTGCCGGACACGCCGGAGACTTCCCAGTCAGTAATATGCTGCTGCCAGACGTGTGCTCGTTCGGTTGGGGTCATGCTGATTCCTCATGGAATGGGTGAGGAAGTCAGTGTGTGCAATCGGCGAGCCGAAATGTAGGTGCTGATTTATTGGCGCTTACATTGATGTGACCACCTGTAATGGTGAATGCCTCTGGCAGGCCGTAAGCATTCACCGCCAGATGCACCTTGGAGGTGTTGCCAGCCCTGCTTTTACCGATATTCTCGTCGTAGCCACCTGCGGCTCCGGCACTGTGCTGGTGTGCTTTCACATAGCTGCCATCAATGAAGACCCATTCCAGATCGGAGTCTGCTTTCAGCACGTTGAAGAGCTTTTTCCAGAGGCCTTTTTTCGACCAGTAATTGAACGCTTTGTAGACAGAATTCCATCTGCCGAAATGGTCTGGCAGATCTCTCCAGGGCACGCCGGTCCGCATTCTGAACAGAATGCCTTCGACTGTTTTGCGCAGACCTGCCTTGTTATACAGACTGAATTGAAGCAGTATTTCTCTTAGCTTGGACCACAGCTCCTCTGTGAGCATGTATCTGGGCATTGCGGGCTCGTATGATTGTTGTTTCGGAACTTCATTATACGAGCTTGCTCTTACCTTTCAAAGACTTACGAGCAATTGTCAACAGACCCTAGCGTCCTAATTGACGCGTTTGTTAGATTCATACTTGGCTCACTTCTACGTTACTATGCTCTCCATTTAGAATAAAGTGAGCTATACCTATACTGGGTTTTCTGATAGACCCAGACAACGATGTTACCACTGTTTGAAAACTAACCTCGCTTGAATTCATAAAATCAAGATAATGGGAAATCATTTGGTTATCGAATGACGTTTCAGCGGACTCTATAAAGAGAATTAAAGGGGAATACTCCGCATATGCTTGTATTTTGGCAATAAGCAGCTCAAATTGTAGAGCATTAGATTCTCCACCAGACAAGCCATTGAATACTAATGAAAAATCTCTGCCTTTTATTGTGCACTCGACGTCATTTAAATCACAGGATTCTTCATTTAAAGCGACCTTTTTTATGAACGAATACTCACTTAGGCCAACCCTATTAAACAGCTTGACAAGCGTAAAAATATCAACATCTAGAGCCTGACACAAATACTCAGACTCCTTCATATCTTGCTTTCCTTCAACTTTAAAAATATCACTATTGAAAAAGAAGGTTTTGAATGGAAGCCCGCAAAATGGAGAGTCCACACCATCAATATCGATTTTGTATCTATCTGACTCTATCGATACATTAACCTCATGCTTTTCTGGCATAAAAGTATTAATACTATATCGAGTATCACTTTTTCTAGAAGGTATCCAGCGCTGAGGGCTTTGCTCAGAGCCAAGAACCGATAACCACTCGCAGATGGCAGTTTTACCTGCGCCATTTTTACTGCTTTCAATGAGGGTAACCTTACCTAAATTTATTTCTGTATCATCTTTAAATACAGGGCTATTGATGATTCTAATTCTTGAAGCCCAGCCTATATTTCGATGGATTCTCCCTTGCTTTCGTTTTATTGCCTCTTCATGAAGTTGCTTCCACGAGATCAATTGTGTTGCACTAAACCCATCACCTTTATTTGTATCGATTAATCTTGCATGTGTTTTACACATCCAAATTCCATTATTTACGGACTTAAGATCTTCTTCATCCAATCCATCCTGCCCTCTAGGGCCGTTTTCTGCCGCACTATATATATGAGCTGCCTCACCTACACTACTTAGTTGGTCATATTTATCTCCAGGACCAATAGTAATCATGTCGCAATCAGGGTGACTACACTGATAGCCGGCTCTGCCAGCTAGTATTGTTTTTGTTGGTTTAGTAAAATCGATTCTCATAATCTGCTCTGGAATCTAACGAGGCTGTAGAAAAACCCTCGAGACTTTTTTGATGGCGCTCCTACGTGAAATCTGGGTGTGCTTTCGATGATAAGTCCCCAGATTTTAAGAATAGGCGCTATTTTTAGATCGTTTATTAACCAATTCCAGATCGAGAATTGTCTTCGACCTTTTTCTACAGCCTCAACGCTGAGATAAGCGGCGGCTAAAAGCCGTCCGGTGGACGGCCGCCAGGCCGGGAACGTACTTGAGCGATTGGTTAAGCCCCACGTGCACTATCCAAGTAGACCCTTTGGATATAATCACATGCGGCATTCATATTTGGCAAAACCGCTGAGGCTAAAGAGAAATCGTGATGCCTAGACATTTCGGTAGGAATGGCAAGGCATCTGATGCCGGCCATCGCCGCTGCGCGCAGTCCATGCTCCGTATCCTCGATCGCTACACAGTCTTCTGGCTTCAGAGAAAGGCGCTCAAGAGCCAGCAGATAGCAATCTGGTTCAGGTTTGCTTTTGAGCACATCGTCGCCTGAAACAGTAAGACTAAATAGTGGCTCGAACTCGTTGGCACGTAACGTTACACGCACGCCATTCGCGCTCGCTCCGGTGACAACGCCGAGTTTTAAGCCTAGTCGATGGAAAGACGAAATTGTTTGGGCAACGCCTGGCATCAAAGGAAAAGATTGCCGCTTAAGATACCGCGCGGTTTCAAGGTTCTTCGCTTCCACAAGGGCGATGGCATCGGTCGGGAGGCCAAACCTACTGACCAAGTCGGATGCATTCGCGGGAGTCGGAACGCCAGCATACAAGTCCTTGTACTGTTGATCGGACAACTGAAACCCGTATGTACTAAGAACCGAATTCCAAAGTCCTAGGTGAACCGGTTCGGAGTTGACAAGTGTTCCGTCGTGATCGAAGAGCACAGCTTGAATAGACATACTGCGGAGGGTCCTATGTGGGGTTTAACAGCGTATTGGACAGCGCCCTTCATAATTGAATAATCTGACATCTTCGTTTTCACCCATCACGATTACGCAGCTTCTAGGCGATTCACTCATAAAACTAGCCCAAAAACAGCAAAATACCAGCCTAACGTCGTCAAAATTCGTAATATCACAACGCAATAACGAAGCTGCCACGCGATTACCAAAAGTACTCGGCCACCATCCAAAAAAAAGGCCCGAAGCAAAACCCCGGGCCTTTTTATCATTTCACCAATCTATCAACTCAACCACACTTACTGTCGCCACAATTCAAACAAGTCGCACAGCCATCCATCACAATCACCGCTTTGGTGCTGCACTTGCCACACGTGGTGGCGTTGGGTGGGAAGTCACCGGACTTGTCGTCGTTGGTGGCTTTGCTCTGATTGGCTTCAAAATCAGCCCGCTTTTCAGCGAGGATGCGTTTGGTGTTTTCGCTCATTTCTTCGCTTTCCAGCAGGCCGACGGCCTTCAGGTGCTTTTCAATCACGGCGCCAATTTCGGCGACCAGTGAGGGCATGAACACGCCACCTTTTTTGAAGTAGCCGCCGTTGGGGTCGTATACCGAGCGCAGTTCTTCCACCAGGAAGGTCAGGTCGCCGCCTTTGCGGAATACCGCAGAGATGACGCGGGTGAGGGCGATAACCCACTGGAAGTGCTCCATCGACTTGGAGTTGATGAACACTTCGTAGGGCTGACGGCTTTCGTGGTCGGTGTCTTGGTTCAGCAGAATGTCATTAATGGTAATGTACATTGCGTGCTCCGCCACCGGCGGTTTGATTTTGTAGGTGGTGCCCAACAAAAACTCTGGCCGCTCGATGTATTCGTTCATCTTAACGAGCGTGCTTTCTACAGTCGGCGCGGGCTGGTTGTTTTCGTCGGCTTTGGTTACCCGATAACCGACGATTTTGTTGCTAATTTTTACTGGCATGTCTGTATTCCTGTGTCGGTTCTCGGATCAATACTTTCCGTAAGTGCCTTCTTTCAATGCATCAAACAGGTTGGCGGCGGAGTGTATTTCGCCGTCGTAATCGACCTGTTCGTTACCTTTCAGTTTTACTTTGGTGCCATCGTCCAGGGTGAATTCGTAGACGGTGTTTTCCAAATCGGATTCTTTAACCAGAACGCCCTGGAAGGCTTCTGCGTTGAAGCGGAAGGTGGTGCAACCTTTCAGGCCTTTGTCGAAGGCGTACATGTAAATGTCTTTGAAGTTTTTGTAGGGGAAGTCTGTGGGCACGTTGGCGGTTTTGGAGATAGACGAGTCTATCCACAACTGGGCTGCGGCCTGGATGTCTACGTGCTGGGCCGGGGTTACGTCATCTGAGGTGGTGAAGTAATCCGGCAGTTTTTTATCAGCGTCGTCCGAGAACGGCATGGCGCCCGGGTTGCTCAGGTGGCGGTAGGCCAGCAACTCGAAGGAGAACACGTCGACTTTCTCTTTGGTTTTACGGCCTTCGCGAATGATGTTGCGGGCGTAATGGTGCGAGAAGCTTGGCTCTATGCCGTTACTGGCGTTGTTGGCCAGTGACAGGCTGATAGTGCCGGTGGGCGCGATGGAGGTGTGGTGGGTAAAGCGGCCACCTTTCTCGGCCAGCTGGGCTATCAGTTCTGGCTCTACTTCGGCGATGCGCTGCATATAGCGGCTGTACTTGGCGTGCAGCACGCGGCCCTTGAGCTTGTCGCCCAGGTTGTAGCCGTCGGCTTTCAGCTGCGGGCATTTGCCCAGCATTTTCGGGGTGATTTCGAACTCGTCGTCCATAATCGGCGCCGCGCCTTTTTCCTCGCCCAAGGCCAGGGACTGGCGCCAGCCTTCTACGGCCATTTCACGTACGACGTCTTCGGTGAACACCACGGATTCTTCAGAACCGTAAGGCATACGCAGCATGGCGAGGGTAGAACCCAGACCTAAGATGCCCATACCGTGGCGGCGCTTGTAGGTGATTTCGTGGCGTTGCTGTGCCAGTGGCAGGCCGTTGATTTCCACCACGTTGTCTAGCATGCGGGTGAAGATGCCGACAACTTTTTTGTACTTCTCATAGTTGAAACTGGCTTTGTCGGTGAACGGGTAGTCCACGAACATAGTCAGGTTCACCGAGCCCAGCAGGCAGCTGCCGTAAGGGGGCAGGGGTTGTTCACCGCAGTTGTGGGCGTGAAAACCGTTGGCATCGAAGGTATTGATACCGGGAACCTGCACGTCGTAAACGGCTTCGACAGACGCTGTTTCTATAGCAGTAACGCGGGCTACGAAGCGCTCACGATTCATTTGCCGCTTGTAGCTGGATAGTGACGTTTCAAGCTGACTCTGTTTGTCGGTGTCGGCAAAACCCACTTCATCAGAAAAGCGGCGAAGGTTCTCTCCGCTTATGATCAGTTCGTGCTGGGGCTGGGTGGGGTAAGCCTGTTGTCCGCCTTTGCCGTTCGGCAGGGTAGCGGTTGAGGCGGCGCGCCGGTCTTCGTAAATGCTGGCAACGATGCCAAGGCGTAACAGCATGCGCTGGGTTGCCTTCAATCTTTGCAGGTCAGACTGTGCCAGGCGAACACTCACGCCTTTTTGTTGGGTGCCCTGTACAGAACCGTCGGCGTCGAAAAAGCCCCGCAGGAAGCCGCGATAAGCCGCTGAAGATGCTTTTTCAAGACTTGCGGTAATAATCTTATTACCCGGGCTCATGCCCACGTCGTGTGCAAGCTGTTTCAGGGCAGCGGTGCTCATGCGGTATTCGTTACGGCCGCTGACTTGCTGCCAGCCGTTAAAATCGGCACGGTGGGGCAGGCTGCGTAGGGCTGTTTCAGCTGCCTGCATGATGGCGCTGTGGCCGGTGGCTGCCGGGCCGCCGTTAACGGCGATGGCGGGTTGCCATACCGACAGAACGGCTTTGTCTTGCTTCAGAGTGCCGTCACCGACCAGCAAGCCCAGTAAATAGCCTTGGTCTTCATTCAGGGTGCCTTCCCAGTCGGCCAGCTTACGCTGATCTTGAAGGAGTACGCGGTCGCCCTGTTGTAGTTCACCAGCGGCACACCATTCGGTTTCTGTGCGATAGCGGGTGAAAGCACTCACGCGGCGCACACGGTGATCAGCTGTCAGCTTGAGTTCGTAGCCTTCTGCAGTTTTCAGCACCATCGTTTCTTTGTCGGCGGTTTTGAAGAAGCCTTCGGCGCCGGATTCGTGGGCCTGACCGTCCACCATGGCGGTGAAGGGCTTGCCAATCAACTCGCTGACCTGGCGCGGGCCTTGGCTGGTCTGAACCCAGGTGTCACTGGTCACGCACGGGTTGGTGGCACGAATGTCCTCGCAGAACCAGTTGTTGTTCATCTGGTTTACTTTGTCGATCAGGATGAAACCTGGCTCGGCGTAGTCGTAGGTGGAGGTCATGATGGTGTCCCAGATGAACTGGGCTTTCAGGGTGCGGTAAATGCGGCAGGCTACTTTGCCTTCGGCGTTCATCACGTAGTCTTTTACTACTGGAAAGTCACGGTATACAAATTTGGCCGAGTCGGTCAGGTCCAGGTCTTCTTCTTCTACTTCTTTATCGGTCACCGGGAAGGACAGGCTCCAGTCGGCGTCGTTACGTACGGCGTTGATGAAGTCTTCGGTGATCAGCAGCGACAGGTTGAACTGGCGCAGGCGGCCATCTTCACGCTTGGCTTGAATGAAGTCGATGACGTCTGGATGGTGAACGTCAAACGTGGCCATTTGCGCACCGCGACGGCCACCGGCTGATGACACGGTAAAGCACATGCGGTCGAAGATATCCATGAACGACAGCGGGCCGGATGTCATGGCACCGGCGCCGGCTACGTAGGCACCGCGGGGGCGCAGGGTAGAAAATTCATAACCGATACCACAGCCGGCTTTGAGGGTCAGGCCTGCTTCGTGGTTTTTCCCCAGGATGTCGTTCATGGAGTCGTTAATGTTGCCACTAACGGTGCAGTTGATGGTAGAGGTGGCAGGCTTGTGAGCCTGTGCGCCAGCGTTGGAAATAATGCGGCCGGCAGGAATGGCGCCGTGTTTCAGGGCCCAGGCAAAGTCTTTGTAGTGCTTGGCGCGCACGTCTTTATTTTCGACGTCAGACAGGGCGCGGGCTACGCGCTCGTAGGTGGCCAGAATGTCTTTGTCGACGGCGTCGCCGGTTTTGGTTTTCAACTGGTACTTGCTGTTCCAGATGTCGAGTGATGCGTCTTGCATCGGAATGGTTGTGACTAATGCCTGTGCTTTAGCGTTCATTGCCGCCCTCGAACTGTGTGTGTCGGGAAAAAAAGCGTCGCCGCGTGCGGTGCGCCATGTCAGTGCTTTATCAGTACTTTGGCCAGGCGCTCGTGCTAGGCGCCTGACTGGAAATTTGCGTGTGTTTACGTATTTATTTCTCTACCAGATTAGTGCGTAGAACTATATATAGGTCTAAGTGAGCGTGAGTATAACAGGATGTAGTGTTTTTAAAAGAAAAGCCCGGCTATGGCCCGGGCTAATATGACGGTTAAAATCAATGGAAAAGCGCTTGCAAAATCGCAACAAACTGAAAACCAAAGGGCTTCAATGTGTTGGGGCGGGTGTATCTTTTTCCAGATAACCGCCGTGTGACAGGGTTTAGCTCAGCAGCAGGCTGTCGTCGTCTACGGTCAGACCGCGCTGTTGTTCAAACAGGTTGAGAAGGTCTTTTACTTCCAGCCCTTCGCGGTCTTTGCCGGCAATGTCGAACACCACTTCGCCCTGGTGCAGCATGACGGTGCGGGTGCCTACTTCCAGCGCCTGCTTCATGCTGTGGGTGACCATCAGCGCCGTGAGTTTTTGTTCAGCGATGATGTTTTGGGTCAGTTCCAGCACGAAGGACGCGGTTTTCGGGTCCAGCGCGGCGGTATGCTCGTCTAGCAGCAGAATGCTTGACGGGGTAAGGCTTGCCATCAGCAGGCTAACGGCTTGGCGTTGGCCGCCAGAGAGAAGGCCCATTTTATCGGTCAGGCGGTTTTCCAGGCCCAAACCCAGAGTGGCCAGGCTGGAGCGAAAGTGTTCCCGATACTGTTTTTTCACCGCAGTGCCCAGGCTGCGGTGTTTGCCGCGCTTGATGGCCAAGGCCAGGTTTTCTTCAATCGACAGGTCTTCACAGGTTCCTGCTAAAGGGTCTTGGAATACCCGTGCTACGCGACCGGTGCGCTTGTGGGTGGGCAGCTTGGTTACGTCGATGTTATCGACAAGAATTTTGCCACTGTCGACCAGTACTTCGCCGGCCAGGGCGTTCAAAAAGGTGGACTTGCCAGCGCCGTTACTGCCGATAACGGTAACAAATTCGCCCTGGTTGACGGTCAGGCTCATGCCACGCAGGGCCGGGTTTTCCAATGGGGTGCCTTCGCCGAAGGTCAGCCGGAGGTCTGTTGCGGTAATCATGGTGCCTCCTCAGGCCTTTCTGCGTTTGAATTTGTTCACCAGTGACACGCGGACACCGGGCAGAACAATGGCCAGGGTGACCAGGACGGCGGTAATCAGGTTCAGGTCTTGCGCTTTCAGGCCCAGTACATCGGCGTTCAGTGCGAAGGCGATGGCCAGGCGGTAAATGATGGCGCCGACCACGCAGGCCAGCAACGCCCGAAACACGCTGGTGGGCGTAATAACCGCTTCACCGCCAATCAGCGATGCCAGGCCGATCACAATAACGCCCACGCCCATGGTGACGTCGGCTGCGCCCTGGCTTTGGGCGAACAGTGCGCCGGCCAGGCCCACCAGGCCGTTAGATACCGCGACACCTAGTATAATCATGCCACCAGTGGCGATGCCCTGAGCCCGAGCCATACGGGCGTTAGCACCGGTGGCGCGCATGGCCAGTCCGATTTCAGATTTCATGAAACGCCAAAGTAGAAACAGCGCGACACCGATAACGAGGGTGAACAGCAACACCGATACCTGATGATATTCAAGCCCCAAGTTGTACCAGGGGGTCAGCACGGTGTCTTCCATCAACAGTGCCACGTTGGGGCGGCCCATAATGCGCAGGTTGATCGAATAGAGCGCAGTCATGGTCAGAATAGACGCCAACAGGTTCAGAATTTTCAGCTTTACGTTGAGTAGGGCGGTTACGGCACCGGCGGCCATGCCGGCCAGTATCGCGGCACCGGTTGCCAGCCAGGGGTTCCAGCCGGCAATAATCAGCATGGCGGCCACGGCGGCGCCAAGGGGGAAACTGCCGTCTACGGTTAAGTCGGGGAAGTCCAGAACACGGAATGACAGGTAGATTCCGAAGGCAACCAGGCCGTATATCAGGCCGGTTTCTAATGCGCCATAAAAGGCAATGTTACTGAGCATGAATAAGGTTCGCTGTAAAAGAAAACGGACAGGTCGGATTGGTTACCGCCTGCCCGTGTAAGTCAGGCTTTACTTGGCGTTGGAAACCACTTCTTTGGCTTCCGCAATAATGTCATCGGCAATGGTCATGCCCATGCGTTCGGCGGCTTCCGGGTTTACAAACAGGTCCAGGGTGTCCATGGTTTCTACCGGCATATCGGCGGTGTTAGCACCTTCCAGAATGCGTACCACCATGGCACCGGTCTGGCGGCCGTGATCGTAATAATTGAAGCCCAGCGCGGCAGCTGCTCCGCGGGAAACCGTGGCGGTGTCAGCGGCGAATACTGGAATTTTCGAGCGTTCACCCACAGAAATTACGGCTTCTGCTGCGCTGATGACGGTGTTATCCGTGGTCAGGTAGATGGCATCTGCCTTGCCCACCAGTGAACGGGATGCTCCCAGCACTTCGGAGGTTTTGGTCGCGGCAGCTCTTACCAGCACCATGTCGCGGGCTTTCATGCTTTCTTCAATCATGTCTACCAGGGCTACGGCGTTGGCTTCACCCGGGTTGTAAACCGTGCCAATACGCTTGGCGTTTGGTACCAGGCGCTGTAGCAAATCCAGATGCTTCTCGATGGGCAGCATGTCCGATACGCCGGTGATGTTGGCGCCGGGTGCATCCAGTGATATCACCAGCTTGGCGCCTAGTGGATCGGTTACCGCTGAAAATACAACCGGAATATCCCGGGCTGCGGCCGCAACGGTTTGCGCAGACGGCGTGGCGATGGCGACGATAACAGCCGGGCTTTCACCCACAAATTTACGCGCAATCTGGGCGGCAATGCCGCTGTTGCCCTGAGCGCTTTCGTGGATGATGCGAATGTTGTCGCCGTCTACATAGCCGCGCTCTGCCAGTTCATCTTTTATGCCCTCATAGACCGAGTCCAGAGCGGGATGTTCTACAATCTGGGTAATAGCAACAACAGGGAGCTCTGCGGCCTGAACAAAACTGGCAGCGGCAAGCACGGATGCACCAATCAGGGTGCGTAACATTCTCTTGGCCATACAACCATCTCCGAGTCGGTTAACTGATGTTATGTTGGTTATTTTCGCTGTTCATGTACTTTTTTTGATCATTTACACGGAGCGGGAGTTTACCACAGGATTTGCGCTTGCGGGGTTGGGGGCCCGGCGTGATTTTGCCTTGGTCTGGCGGGCGTTACAAGGCCGGCAGGCGATTGCGGATATTGATGGCATTTTATGTTTAACTCACATATTTTAAGACACCGTGGGTCGGTGTAATGTGTCATCGTGATATACAGACCAATAAGCGCTTACTGCCAAGGTTTAGAAGGCTGCTTTCCAATCGGACTGAATGAGCAGGGTATCCAATGAAAACAACGAATAAGTTACCTCTGGACATGATTTACCACTGGGAGGCCACCATAGGGGACTCCTTATACTTGACCCAGCCGACAGGAAACGGCCAGGTTGACGAGTTTACCTGGCGCCGTGCAGCCGACGAGGCCCGGCGCATGGCTGCGTACCTGAAATCGCTGGATTTGCCCGCGGGCAGCAGTATTGGACTGATTTCGAAAAATTGTGCCCACTGGGTGATGGCAGACTGGGCAATCTGGATGTCGGGTTACGTGTCTGTGCCCATTTACCCGACGCTGAACGCGACCACGGTTGGCTACATCCTTGAACACTCCGAGTGCAAGGCGCTGTTCGTTGGCAAGCTGGACGACTGGGACATGATGAAACCCGGTGTGCCAGAAACCCTGCACTGCATTTCGTTTCCATCCAGCCCGCCCACGAGCTTTGTGACCTGGAACGACATTATTCGCGACACGGCGCCGCTGGAAGGCAAGGTGAAGCGCGAAGCCGATGAACTGGCAACGCTGGTCTATACGTCTGGCAGCACCGGCCAGCCCAAAGGCGTTATGTTGAGCTTTGCGAACATGGCGTTTGCGGCTGAAGGTGTCACTCAGACTCTGGGGCTTTCACCCAACGAGCGCATGCTGTCTTATCTGCCGCTGGCACACGTGTTTGAACGTGCTTTTGTGGAGTTCGGCTCGCTGTATAACGGCTTTCAACTGTTCTTTGCTGAATCCATGGATACTTTCGTGGCCGATGTTCAACGCGCGCAGCCCACGCTGTTTTTGTCTGTGCCCCGGCTGTGGGTGAAATTCCAGCACGGCGTACTGAAGAAACTGCCGCAGAAAAAACTCAACCTGCTGTTAAAAATCCCACTGGTTAGCGGTGTCATTAAGAAAAAGATTCTCAATGGCCTGGGGCTTGGTAAGGTGAAATTGGCGGGCAGCGGGTCTGCGCCGCTGTCTAATGATGTGCTGGGCTGGTATCGCAACCTTGGGCTGGAATTGCTGGAAGGTTATGGCATGTCCGAGAACCTGGCCTATTCCCATATGAGCAAACCGGGGCGCTCGCGAATTGGCTATGTTGGCGAGGCCTTGCCCGGTGTGGAAGTGCGCATCAATGACAACGGCGAAGTACTGATAAAAAGCCCGGCCACCATGATGGGGTACTTCAAGGATGAAGAACGCACTCGCGAAACCATGAGCGAAGACGGCTTTTTGAAAACCGGTGATAAGGGCGAGCTGGACGAGATGGGGCGCCTGAAACTAACCGGCCGTACCAAAGAGATGTTCAAAACCAGTAAAGGCAAGTACATTGCCCCGGCGGCTTTGGAAAACCGACTGATGGCAAATCAAAACATTGAGATGGTGTGTGTTTCCGGCGCCAATCAGACCAATCCGTTTGCACTGGTGCTGCTCAATGAAAATTTGCGGCCGCAGATGGCAGACCCGGAAGTGCGCAAAACCGTTGAAGCAGAACTAAACAGCCTGCGCGATCAGGTAAATCGTGCGGTAGACCCACATGAGAAACTGGCGTTCATTGCGGTGGTTACGGATGAGTGGTCAATCGAAAACAGTTTTCTGACGCCTACTCTCAAGCTTAAACGTAACGTGGTTGAAGCGGCTTACGAAAGCGAGGTTGAAGGCTGGTATGCCGAGCGTAAAGCGGTGGTTTGGCACTAAACACCCGTGATTTTGTGAGAAGCCCGGCCATTGCCGGGCTTTTCTGTAAAAAACCAACGTTTATTGTGGGTATGCCGTTATAGGGGTGTCCCTGTTTTTTTTCAGGACTATGTTTTCAGGAGCATGGCATGTCGCGCCTCGCGCAGTTTCAAAATCGTATCAACCAGAATATTCCATTAACCAAGGCTATGGGCCTGCAATTGCTGGAGTGGGACGGCACGGCCTTGTTGTTGAGCGCTCCGCTTGCACCCAACAGTAATCACCAGGGCACGGGCTTTGGTGGCAGCCTCTACGGCGTTGGCGTATCGGCCGCCTGGAGCGTTGCTGAGCTGGCGCTGGCTGATCTTCAGCTGGAAGGCACGGTGGTGATACAAACGGGCACGATCGAATACAAGTCGCCGGTGGACGGGGATTTTTTTAGCGTATGCCGTTTGCCAGACGGCGAAATGCCGGACCACTTTCGAAAAAGCCTGGCCCGCCACGGCCGTGCCCGGCTGGAGCTAACAGCTGAGATTTTTTGCGGTGACCCCTCGCTGGAACCGCCGCAAGAGCCGGCGGCTGTTTTTAGGGGGCGCTTTGTGGTTTCTGACGTGCGCTCGCGAGCCGGATAGCGCGTGCTGAAAGCTTTTTAGGATAGCAAACCGCGTCAGTTCATGGCCCGCGAGTTAGAAATAGACCGGCTCATCAGAATAATGGGGATAATGCCGGCCACCACAATAATCAGCGCCGGCAATGCGCTGTGGAACAGCTTTTCGTCAGAGGCAAACTGGTACACGTAAGTTGCCAGGGTTTCAAAATTGAACGGCCGCAGAATCAGTGTGGCTGGCAGTTCCTTCATACAGTCTACAAACACCACCAACGCCGCTGTTATAAGAGTGCCCCGCAACATGGGCAGGTGAACTTTCACCAGAGTTTTGCCCGGCGTATGCCCCAAAGAGCGTGAAGCCATGTCCATACTTGGGGTGATTTTCTGCAGGGCGCTTTCCACGCTGCCAGCGGACACCGCCAAAAACCGCACGGTGTAAGCAAATATCAGTGCAAACGCTGAACCGCTAAGCAGTAGGCCACTGCTGAAACCGAAGTAATCGCGCATCAGACTGTCTAGCCAGTTATCAAATCCTGCCAATGGCACAATCACACCAACCGCAAGCACGGCGCCGGGCATGGCGTAGCCCAGGCTCGACAGCCGCATTAGCACCTGCATGCCACGGGTGTTATGCAGTCGGCGGCTGTAGGCCAGGGTTACGCCAATAACCAGCGTGGTGAGCGCTGCAGCGCTAGACAGGAAAAGACTGTTTAGGGTGTTTTGAATAAAATCCGGGTTCCAGCTCTCGCTGAAATATTCGATGGCGTAGGTAGCCAGAGTGGCACCCGGAATGGCAAAGCCCAGCAAAACCGGAATACCACACACCGCCACACAGACCATCTGGCGTGGAAACGACATGGTGAAACGGCGGATAGGCTCGCGGTTGTCGCGGGCGGCGAACTGCTGTTGGCGGCGGCGGGAATAGCGCTCGAGGGTAACCAGCACCAGTACAAATATCAGCATGACGCTGGCAATCTGTGCGGCGCCGCCAAGATTGCCCAGGTTCATCCAGGTATCAAACAGGCCGGTCGTGAGGGTTTGCACGGCGAAGAAGTCGACGGTGCCGAAATCGTTGAGGGTTTCCATCATCACCAGTGACAAGCCAACGGCAATCGCCGGGCGGGCAATGGGCAGCACCACGCGGAAAAATGTACTGATTGCCGAGTGGCCGAGGCTGCGGCTAACCGCGAACAACGACGGTGACTGCTCCAGAAACGCGGCGCGGGCTAGCAGGTACACATAAGGGTAGAGCACCAAACCGATCATCAGGATGGCGCCCTCCAGGCTGCGGATTTCGGGAAACCAGTAATCCGCCGCGCTGGTCCAGCCAAACACGGCGCGCAAGGTGGTTTGCACAGGCCCGGCATAGTCCAGCAGGCTGGTGTACACATAGGCAATAACGTAAGCCGGTACGGCGAAAGGCAGCAGCATGGCCCACTCGAAATATTTGCGGCCGGGAAACTCGCACATGGTGACGGCCCAGGCGCTGGACAAGCCAATACCCAGGGCGAGTATGCCTACGCCCAACATCAGTTTGAGGGTGGTTAACAGGTAGCGCGGCAGAGTAGTGCTCATCAGGTGCGGCCAGATGTTCTCGTCTGGAAAAAACGCCAAGTAAATAACGGCAAGCACAGGTAGAGCAACAATGGCGGTAATCAGTGCTGCGGCAATCAGCCAGCGTTTGGATGTGCGTTTGATTTGCAGCGGTTGGGCCAGTGCAATATGGGCGCTGGTGGCAGCTTCAGACATGCGAATCCTTCTGATTCAGCCCGATACAGTGGCTGAAAGACAATGAACCATTGATGAAGATTGGTTCAAAATGATGATGAAAAGGATTCGGATTTTAGACAGCTAGGGGCTGGCCTGCAAGCAAGCAAGCGGCAGAAAGTTCCTGCCGCTTGCTGCTTTTCAGTCAAACGGGCTTATTCGCCGTCAAAATCTACGCGGTCGACCAGTTTCACAGCTGCGTTGCGATTGTCAGCAATTTTCTGCAGTGAAAGGGAGTCCGGATTGATTTCGCCCCACTCGGCAACCATACCAACAGGCTTCACATTCGGGTTGGCCGGGTACTCTGCGTTTGCTTCAGCGTAGATGCGTTGGGCTTCTGCAGAAGACAGGAACTCCATCAGTTTAATGGCGTTGTCTTTGTTCGGTGCGCTTTTGGTCAGTGCAATGCTGCTGATATTGATATGGGTACCACGGCCATCGGCGTTGGGAAATACCAGGTTCACAGTTTTCGCGGCTTCACGTTCGTTATCATCTTGCAGCATGTTGCCGTAGTAGTAGCTGTTACCAATGGCAACGTCACACACGCCGGCTGCAATGGCCTTGATTTGATCGCGGTCGCCACCTTGGGGTTTGCGTGCCAGGTTGTCTTTCACGCCTGCCAGCCACTTTTCGGTGTCTGCTTCACCGTGGTGAGCAATCATCGAAGAAATTAGAGCGATGTTGTAAGGATGCTTGCCGCTGCGGGTACAAATGCGGTTGTTCCATTTTTCGTCTGCCAGATCTTCGTAGGTGGTTATTGCGCCTTCTTCAACGCGGTCTTTGGAGGTGTAGATCAAACGGCCACGGGTTGTCAGTGCGAACCACTGGCCATCTGGGTGGCGCAGGTTTTCCGGGATGTTCTTGTTCAGAATTTCATTGTCAGTAATGCCCTGCAGCAGGTTACGCTCAACAAGTTCGTCGATGCGAGAAATGTCGACGGTCATCACCAGGTCGGCGGGGCTATTACGACCTTCGCGGTCCAGACGCTCGGCCAGGCCTTGCTTGGCGAATACCACGTTGGATTCGATACCGGTCTCTTTTTCGAACGCGTTCAGCAGAGGATCCAGCAGGTAAGCCTGGCGGTAGGAGTAGATGTTCACTTCGCCGTCAGCAAACGCGGCCATGGGCATGGCGGTCAGGGCAATGGCAGCTGTGGCAGCAAGTTTCAATCGCATAATGGCAACCTCGGTTGGGAGTGTGATTCTGTCAGGCTTTGGTGAATGACTATTAACAACGCCAACCATTCTCATTTGTATTACCCGAATAGTCAATACTGTCTGTCTATACTTTGAGAAATTTGGTGGTATTCTTTATGGAAACAACAGCCTTCAGCCTTGGTGTGGATTTTATGACCCCAGATGACCGCCGCATACACCTGCGTACCGCCATGAGTGCGACTGTGAAAGTTGAGCATGAAACCCTGGGCAACTTTGTGTTTGGTACCCGCGACATATCTGACGGCGGCGTGTTTATTGCGATTGAAGATCAAAAATTTGCCCCTCAACTTGGGGACAAAGTGACCGTTCAAGTGCAGGGCTTGCCGATAGAGGCTCCGATTTTGCACATGATGGTGCGGCGTAAAACCTCTGAGGGTTACGGTTTACAGTTTGCCGACAGCAACCCATAACGGTTAATATTCCTGCCCGATTAAGCCTGTCGTGCGCTTTAACAAGCGATGCGGCACGCAGTCTATAAAAAGTGACGCAGTATCCAGTCACGCAGTTCCCGCATTCAGCCTCATGTTTTTCTGTCAGGAATGTCTATGGCGTACGCTCTGGAAATTCAGGGCCTGACCAAAACCTATGGCAATGGTTTTCAGGCTCTTAAAAGTATTGACCTCAAAGTGGCCGAAGGCGACTTTTTTGCGTTGTTAGGCCCCAACGGCGCCGGCAAATCCACCATCCTGGGGGTGGTGTCATCGCTGGTGAATAAATCCGCCGGGCAGGTGCGAGTGTTTGGCCATGATTTGGACACCGAGCTGTCGGCGGCCAAGCTTAACCTGGGCGTGGTGCCCCAGGAGTTTAACTTTAACCAGTTTGAAAAAGTGCTGGATATTGTGACCACCCAGGCCGGCTATTACGGTATTCCGTTAAAGCAGGCTCTGATCTCTGCCGAGAAATACCTGAAACAGCTTGGGCTATGGGAAAAGCGCAATACTCCGTCGCGCACGCTGTCTGGCGGCATGAAGCGGCGCCTGATGATTGCCCGTGCGCTGGTGCACGAACCGCGCCTGTTGATTCTGGACGAACCCACCGCGGGCGTGGATATTGAGCTGCGCCGTTCTATGTGGACGTTTCTGCAAGAAATGAACCGCAATGGCACCACCATTATTCTGACGACCCATTACCTGGAAGAAGCCGAAGCACTGTGCCGCAACATCGCCATTATTGATCACGGCCAGATCCTGCGAAACACCAGCAAGCGCGAGTTACTGCAGCAACTGAGTGTGGAAACCTTTGTACTGGATCTTGCCGGTGGTCATCAACAGCTGCCCGAGCTTGACGGTTATGTTTGCCGCTTTGATAAAGACGGTGCTTTGGAAGTGGATGTGCAAAAAGGGTCCGGTTTGAATCAGGTTTTTGTGCAGCTGCAACAGCAGGGCATCGAGGTAGAAAGCATGCGCACCAAAGCGAACCGCCTGGAAGAGCTATTTGTTCGCATGGTTGAAGCCAACGCCGACAACAGTGACAACGATCCGAAGGCGCAGTTATGAACTCGTACGCTCTGTGGACCGCGTTTTATACCATTCTGAGTCGTGAAATTCGCCGCTTTACCCGCATCTGGCCGCAAACCCTGTTGCCGCCGGCGGTCACCATGACCCTGTATTTTATTATTTTTGGCAATCTGATTGGTTCCCGCATCGGTAAGATGGACGGCTTCGACTACATGCAGTTTATTACGCCGGGCCTGATTATGCTGGCGGTTATTACCAGTTCCTACGGCAACGTGGTGTCGTCGTTTTTCTCGATGAAGTTTCAGCACAGTATTGAAGAGCTGCTGGTAGCGCCGGTGCCAAACTGGGTGATTCTGGCCGGCTACGTGTGCGGAGGTATGGCTCGCGGCCTGGGCATCGGAGTGGTTGTGACGGTGGTATCGCTGGCGTTTACCCACTTGCAAATTCACAACCTGCTGATGGTCGTGGTTACGGTGTTTCTGACCTCAGCGCTGTTTTCCCTGGGCGGTTTTATCAACGCCATGCTGGCAACAAAATTCGATGATATTTCCATTGTGCCCACCTTCATCCTGACACCGCTGACCTACCTGGGCGGCGTTTTTTATAGCATTAATCTGTTGCCGGACGTTTGGCGCGTGGTGTCTATGGCCAACCCGATTCTGTACATGGTGAATGGCTTTCGCTACGGCATTCTGGGTGTGTCCGACGTGAATCCGTTTGTGTCTCTGGGTATGATTCTGCTGTTTATTGTGGTGTTGGCGGCGGTTGCATTGAACCTGTTGCGCCGTGGCAAAGGCATTCGTAACTGATTCAGGAAACTTTATGGCACTTGATAATGCGCCGCTGGGGAAAACCAGCGAATACCCGGATGCCTATGACCCCGGCCAGCTGTTTCCGATTCCGCGGCTGCACAACCGCCAGCGTATAGGCCTGGAAGACGGCCGCTGGCCCTGGTTTGGCGGGGACCTATGGCAGGCATGGGAAGTTTCATGGCTGCGCCCAAGTGGCGTGCCGGTGGTGGCTTGGGCGGAAATCGAGTTTCCGGCAGAATCGCCGCAGCTGGTTGAGTCAAAATCGCTGAAGCTGTATCTGAATTCACTGAACCAGACCGTGTACGCCAGTGCTGAGCGGGTTTGCGAAGTGATTGTTGCAGACCTGTCGTCAGCGTGTGGCGCCGCGGTTCGGGTGACCCTGCACAGCGTAGATGAAGGCGCTCTGGCCCAGGGGCGGCCGCAGGAATATCAGCTGATTGATGACGAGGCCCTGGTTGATGTGGTTTACGACTATGCGCCAGAGTCCCTTGTAACCGGTACAGAGATCGTCAACGAAAAGCTGTGCTCACACCTGTTGAAGAGCAATTGCCCGGTAACCGGACAGCCAGACTGGGGTTCGGTATTAATTGACTATACCGGGCCGAAACTGGATCGGGTTGGCCTGTTGCGTTACATAGTGAGCTTTCGCCAGAAGCAGGATTTTCACGAGCACTGCGTAGAAACGCTGTTCACGGATCTGATGCGCCATTGTAAGCCGCAGGCGTTGACTGTAACCGCCCGTTATACTCGTCGCGGCGGTCTGGATATTAATCCGTGGCGCAGCACCAGCGCTGATGCCAATTCAGGCCCGCGGCTTATACGGCAGTAGCTTTTTATGAGTCGCGTTTGCGCTTGTCAGTCCCGCTGATGGCGCAAGCGGCTAGAGGCTTCGTCTAACGCCCGCAGTATGGCGATCCGGTCGTTTTCGTTTACTTTTGCGGAATCCAGATACAGGGTAAAACCACTGTGCTCGTGTTCCAGAAAGCTGCGGTTGCGGCCCAGGTCGCAGCGGTAATCGATCACCTGATACACCGCAATGGGCCTGCTGAAGCCTTTAACCGTTACCTCGCCCTTGTCGCGGCACATAATGCTGTCTTTAATCAGCGAAAAGGCTTCGTGGGTTACCAGAATCTCACCGGGCTGCGCCAGATGCTCCAGCCGGCTGGCGAGGTTCACTTCCTTGCCAATGATGGTGTAATCCATGCGATTCTCGGCGCCAAAGTTGCCAACGGTGGCATAGCCGGTGCTGATGCCCATACGAATCTGCAGCGGGGTTTTGATGCCTTTGCTGCGCCAGTTCTGGCGCAGTATTTTCATGTGTTTGCGCATGTCGATGGCCATAGACACGCAGGCCAACGTATCCGCCCGTTGACCACGGCTGGTGGGGTCGCCAAAAAAGATCATGATGGAGTCGCCCACAAACTTGTCAATGGTGCCGCCGTGCTTGAGGGCAATTTGCGACATTTCATTGAAGTAGTGGTTTAACACATCGGTCAAGGCTTCCGGCTCCATTTCTTCCGACAGCTCGGTAAAGCCCTGAATGTCTGAAAAAAACACCGCCAGTTTTTTGCGCTGGGTTTCCAGGCGTACATCCCGCTGGCCGGTAAAGATGGTTTGCCATACCTGCGGCGACATGTACTTTGACAATTTTTGCGATAGTGCGATGGACTGTTCGCGCTGGGTTTGAATCAATAACGTGGCGTGGCGTGGCGTGGCGTGGCGTAGGGCTTTGGCTTGCTGATGGGAAAACAGAGCGGTTGCGCAAATGTAAACACCGGCTACGATCACCGCCAGTAAATCTGCAAGGGGGGGTAGGGTGATGGCATGGTCAGGGTTGAATAGAAAGAATATGGCCAGCGCCGACCCAGAAAGTATCAGGCTACCCTTTGCCCATTGCTTTAAGCCTCCCACCATAAAGCAGGTGAACATCACCATTAACGCAATGGTGGCGGCGGATATGCTTGCCAGCCCCAGGCTACCGATAAACGCCCCGGAAATGGCGCAATCTATTAGCAACAAATTTTGACCAACAGTGGTTGAGTTCCGCTTGCGGGCATCCAGGGAAAACAGCTGGGCCAGGTGTGGCCAAACCAAGGCAAACCCTGCCATGCCAAAAAGCCACTCTGAGTGAAGCCTACCCACAGCAGCTGCGACCACAATCACGGCGACGGCGGCGTAACCCAGTGTGCGGCCAAGATAAGCGGGCATGATGGACACGGTGTTCACCGGTGTTTCCACAGCGATGTCCATAACGCTAGCGGGGGTTGTTCCGGTAACGGGAATGTTGGCAGATGCTCTGCTCATTTCAGAATCGAATCCTTCCTGTCAGCATGTCTTTGAACATAACCCAATCGCCCATCAAGCTATACAGAGGGTGGTGGAATGTAGCGGGGCGATTTTTCTCAAAGCCGAAATGGCCAATCCAGGCGAAGCCATATCCGATCACCGGCAGAGCCAGCAGCCAAAGTAGATTGCCAGACACGGCCACCCAGGCTATGACGGCCAGCACCAGTGAACTGCCAATAAAGTGCAATCGCCTACAGGTTCGGTTGCGGTGCTCATTTAAGTAAAAAGGGTAGAATTCGGCAAAGCTGCGAAAGGTTTTTGGTGCACTCACGGTAGCCTCCATGTAGCTTTATAGTTGTTGGTTTTACAAGAGGGCATTCAGCCTAACAGCAATATTCGATTGTCACCATTGAGTGCTATAACAAGGCTTTATTTTAACACCTGACAGGATTATATGACGGCTATCAGCGATTTTATTCTTGCCCGAAGCTCTGAGCCCCGGCTGCAGGCACCGGCACCGGGGCCAGACGTTCTGGCGCAGGCTTTTGCCTGCGCGGCGCGAGCGCCAGATCATGGCCTGTTGCGGCCCTGGCGTTACCTGGTGGTGGAAGGCGAAGGCCTTGAGCGCCTGGGCGATTTGTTTGCAGACACCTACGATCCGGAAGCCGATGAAAAAGTCCTGGCAAAGCTTCGTAAAGCGCCGCTTCGGGCACCCATGGTGATTATTGCGATTGCGTCACCGGTTGAGCACCCGAAAATTCCGGCCAGCGAGCAAGTTTTGTCCGCTGCAGCGGGCACCACGTTGCTGGAGCTGGCGCTTCAGGATGCGGGCTTCGGTGTTATGTGGCGAACTGGGTCGCCGGCTTATAATCCGGCGGTTACACGGGCGTTGGGTTTGAGCGAGCAGGAATCGGTGATTGGCTTTATTTACACGGGCAGCGTTGTTTGTGCCAAGCCTGCGGTGCCACGTCTTGAGCCGGGGGCGTTTGTGTCGCGCTGGCCGCAGTAGCCAGCGCTTATTGATTCTTTGAATTACGTTTTAGAGCACTGTTCAGAGCACTGTTCAGAGTGCTGTTGAGAATACTGTTGAGAATACTGTTGAGAGTATCCTTCAGAGTTCGTTCAGTAGCTCCAGCGTGCAGGCCAGGCGCTGGGGCGCTGAATCCATTTCCAGAATCTCCTGCATGAGCTCAGGCTCGAAATGCACCACGCCAAACAGCGCCAAGCTGAACTGGCCGTCGGTTTTTGCCTGCCATTCTTCTGATTCCGCCAGTTGTTTTACCGATTTCCGAATCGTCGGGTCGCCGTGGCCCAGACCAACCAACCGGTGCAGAATTTTATCCCGCAATTCGGCGCATTCGCGGGTTTCACTGTCGCTGAGCGGTTGGTCATTAAACTCCGCGCAGTCATAGATTTGATAAGGTAACTGCTGAAGCTGCTGGTCCAGCCGGTAGCGCTGCTGTATGTGCACGTTCAGCAGCAGGCGACCGTCTTCCATGGTTTCCAGAAGCTCACAACGGCCGGCACTGAACACGTCATAGGGGCGATAGGTGGCCTGATTAGAGCTTAGCGCCTGCTCCAGAGACTCTGCCTGTTTGCCTGGGCTTAACTGTTTTTCGGTGTGGCAGATGGCCAATAGGGTGTCGGTTTCCAGGCAGTGCTGAATCATCGCGCGGTAGCGCGGTTCAAACACGTGCAGCGGGAACACAGTGCCGGGGAAGGTGACGCACCCGGGAATAGGGAAGATGCAGATTTTGGCCACGGGCTTGCTCCATGATGGTTTGCGGAAAGTGGTCAATGAAAGGTGGTCAATGGAATCAACGTTTACACACTTTACGCTGCCGCTGCGCTAACTGCTCACATCCGGGCGGCAAAACCGCTGTGATGGGTGAGCGCCTTGAGGGCAGTTGCTTGCCGTTTTTTTGCAGTTGCGTAGGGATCACGTTGTTTGAAACGCCCAATGTCGGCGTTATTTAGGGGTGTTTCGCCGTTCAAAGCCTAAAAACAGCGCTGCAATCCCGTAAAGACAAAAATTTTCGCAGTTTTCACCATTCTGGCATCGCACTTGCTTTTAACTCTTCATACACCTGAAACCGGCAATCTTTCGTTAACCGCCGGCACAGAATTGCGGAGGCAGTATGGCAATCACATTCGACAGTGCACTGGGTATTCACCAATACGCCCTTCAGGCACGGGTTCAGCGCGCAGAAATTCTGGCCAATAATCTTGCCAACGCTGACACCCCGGGCTTCAAGGCCCGTGATATCGACTTCCAGGCGATAATGAAGCAAGCGCAGAGTAACGCCAGCGGCTTCGGCATGAACACCACCAACAGCGGCCATATAACCGAAGGTGGCGGTGCGCCCGGCTCTTTAAGCGACAATGATTTGTTGTATCGCACACCGCATCAGCCTTCGGTAGACGGCAATACGGTAGACGCCCAGCAAGAACAGAGCCGCTTTATGCGCAACGCCATGGACTACCAGGCCAGCTTTCAGTTCCTTAGCAGCAAATTCAGCGGGATTAGCAAAGCGCTGACAGGCCAGTAAGCCGCAGTCAACACGGTGAACACAGGAGATTTTTATGTCACTGGGTAACATTTTCGACATCGCCGGTTCCGGTATGACTGCGCAATCGCTGCGGCTAAACACCACAGCTTCTAACATTGCCAACGCCGAAACCGCCAGTTCCAGCACCGGTGAAACCTACCGCGCCCGTAAGCCGGTGTTTGCGGCGGTTCAGCAGTCGCTGTTAAACGGCAATCAGCCGGCGTTCGGTTCCGGGGCAGAAGGCGGTGCCGGTGTGCGGGTGGAAGGCATAGTCGAAAGCGATGCCGATCTGCAGATGCGCTACGAGCCCAACCACCCGGCTGCTAGCGAAGACGGCTATGTGTACTACCCCAATGTAAATGTGGCAGAAGAAATGGCCGACATGATGTCTTCTTCCCGCAGCTTCCAGATGAATGTAGACATCATGAACACTGCCAAGTCGATGATGCAGCGCATTTTGACTCTGGGCCAGAACTAACAGGCGGTAATCAATCATGAGTGCAGTAAACGCAAGCCAGGCAACGGATGTCCTAAGCCAGTATCAGCTGAAACAGCAGTCGGCAAGCGGCAAAGGTGAGCTGGGCAAAAATGAATTCATGGAGCTGATGCTGGCCCAGTTGAAGAATCAGAACCCGCTGGATCCGCAAGACAACGGCGAATTTATTTCCCAACTGGCGCAGTTCAGTTCGCTGGAAGAAATGCAG
Source organism: Marinobacter sp. LV10MA510-1 (assembly GCF_002563885.1). Classification (GTDB taxonomy): domain Bacteria; phylum Pseudomonadota; class Gammaproteobacteria; order Pseudomonadales; family Oleiphilaceae; genus Marinobacter. Next base: position 627,647 of record NZ_PDJA01000001.1, read on the forward strand.
AAGTTGTCTGGCAACGTGGACAGCGTGATCGGTGAATTCCGTTCTACCCAGGCTCTGCAGGCCTCCGCCATGGTTGGCAAAACCGTGTTGGTGGAGTCGGATTTGGCGATGCTGGGTGCCAGCGGCGAGGTTAACGGAACCGTCGATGTGCCTGCCTCAACCGGCGGCGTACAGGTGTCGATATTGAACGGGGCGGGCGAGTTGGTGCGGCAGATGGAATTGGGCGGCAAGCCCGCTGGTTCTGCCAAGTTCACCTGGGACGGTAAAGACGGCAACGGCAGTGCTGTGCCGCAAGGATCTTATTATACAGTGGCTTCCGGGTCCTATCCCGGTGGTTCGCAGCAGCTGGGCACCATGATGAGCGCAAACGTCGACAGCGTATCTTTGGGTAAAGGTGGCTCTATTTCTCTGAATCTTGCGGGCATGGGTTCTATTGACTTGTCGCAAGTTCAACAAATTAATTAATACCGGCGTCAGCAGGGGTGAATCATGGCATTTAACACAGGATTAAGCGGCCTCCGGGCGGCGGCGGTAGACTTGGACGTAACCGGCAATAACATTGCAAACGCCAGTACAGTGGGCTTCAAAGGCAGCCGCGTGCAGTTTGGAGACTTATACGCCAATGGCTTTCTAAGCTCTGGCAGTGCTCCAGTTGGCGACGGGGTGGGTGTGCAAAGCGTTAAACAGTCCTTTGGCCAGGGCAACATCAGCTTTACCGATAATGGGCTAGACCTTGCCATCGACGGTGACGGCTTTTTCGTGCTGAACAACGGCGGGGAGCTGCGATATTCCCGCGCCGGCCAGTTTGGGACCGACAAAGACGGCTTTGTAGTGAATAATCAGAATATGCGGGTGCAAGGCGACATTGCTGACGCCGCCGGCAACTTGTCAGGCAGAACGGATGACCTGCAAATTTCCAGCGATAACTTGTCGCCACGGGGAACCAGCAGTCTGCGGACAGACCTCAATCTGGATGCGCGGGAGCAGGCGCTTGTCGAGACTGAGTTCAACCCGCTAAATCCGAGCACCTATAACCACGTTACCGCGACTACCATCTTCGACAGTCTGGGCAATCCCCACGAGGCCACTCAGTTTTACACTAAACGGGACTCATTAGGTTCTCAGAGCAATTGGTTGTTACACCTGCAAATAGATGGCGAGCTGGTGGGTGGTGCAGCTGCTCCCCCAGCGACTCCCCCAACGACTCCGCCTACTTACTATCCCTATACCTTAGCGTTTGACGAAGGCGGAGCTCTTATATCTGCCAATGGTGATCCCGATGGCGTAATTTCAATCGATAACTGGGAGCCAAAAGATGGGAATAGAGGCGCTAATGGCGCGGCTATTTTGGGCGACGCGATATTTACACTGGATCTGGGGCGCACCACTCAATATGGCGCCAACTTCGGCGTAAATGATCAGCGCCAAGATGGTTATACCACCGGCCGGCTGTCGGGGCTGGATGTGACGCAGGAAGGCGTCATTTTTGCCCGTTACACCAACGGCCAGTCAAAATCGTTAGGGCAGGTGGCTATGGCCAGCTTTACCAATACTGACGGCCTGTCACCAGCAGGTGACACCGGCTGGGTGGAAACCTTCGAATCCGGCCAGGCGGTTATTGGCAGGCCCGACACCGGAACCTTGGGGGCGATTCAGTCCAGCTCTATTGAAGAATCCAACGTAGACCTGTCTGCGGAACTGGTGAACCTGATTATTGCTCAGCGCAATTATCAGGCAAATGCCAAAACCATTGAAACCTCGGATGCGGTCACCCAGACCATCATCAACCTGAGGTAAGCCGTCGAGCGCCCGCCAGGGTGCTTTTAACAGAGCCGGGCCAGATACGGCCCGGTTCTGTTTACTCCTGAGCTTTTCTTATTTCGTTGCCACTAAAACTGGCACGACTCCTGCTTTAAGACTGGTAACAGTCAAATATCCGGCAGGAGTCTTCCCCATGGACAAAGCCCTTTATATCGGAATGTCCGGTGCCAAGCAGAACATGCTGGCCCAGCGCGCCCACGCTAACAACTTGGCTAACGTGACCACCACCGGTTTCAAAAAAGACTTCGCCCAGGCCCGCAGTATGCCGGTGTATGGCGGGCATCACCCTACACGCGCCTACGCCATGACTGAGCGCCCGGGTACCGATTTGTCTTCGGGTGCACTGATGGAAACCGGGCGGAAACTGGATGTGGCGATTGAGGGCGACAGCTGGCTGGCGGTGCAAAACAACTTGGGTGAAGAAGTGTTCACTCGCAGTGGCTCCTTGCAGATAGATGTTAATGGCCTGCTGCGATTGGCTAACGGTGAAATGGTGCTGGGCAATGGTGGCCCGGTGGCTTTGCCGCCTTTTGATAACGTTGAGATTGGTGCCGACGGCACCGTGTCTGTTGTTCCGGTGGGTGGCCCTCCCGATCAGTTGGTGGAGGTGGATCGGCTCAAGCTGGTAACGCCGCCGCCACAGGCACTGGAAAAAGGCCCGGATGGCTTCATACGTCGCAAGCCTGATCAGGCGCTTGGTGGTGGTGAACCGGCCGATGCCAACGCCCGGGTATCCAGTGGCTTTCTGGAAAGCTCTAACGTAAACGCGGTGGCAGAAATGATTTCCAATCTGCAGCTTTCACGGCAGTACGAAATGCAGGTAAAAGTAATGAGCACCGCCAAAGAAAATTCTGAAGCAGCGGCACGGCTATTGCAGAACCTTTGATAGCACGGGTATCAAAACTTGAAACAACACGCCGGCGGGCGGGAAAGCGGCAAGATTTCGCCGCCATCCACAACCGCCTGACGGTAGGGAGCGATAAAAATGCATCCAGCATTATGGGTCAGTAAAACCGGGTTAAGCGCGCAGGACACTAACATGTCCACTATCTCTAACAACCTGGCGAACGTGAACACCACCGGTTTCAAACGCGACCGCGCGGTGTTTCAAGATCTGCTGTATCAGGTGAAACGCCAACCCGGTGGTTTGAACACGCAGAATACCGAACTGCCCTCCGGGTTGCAGTTGGGTACCGGTGTGCGGGTTGTGGGCACCGCCAAACAGTTTACCCAAGGCAACTTGCAGATCACCGAGCAGCCACTGGATATGGCGGTTAACGGTCGCGGCTTCTTGCAGGTGCAATTGCCAGACGGGCAAACCGCCTATACCCGCGACGGTCAGTTTCAGCTGAATTCCGATGGTGATGTTGTAAACCCCGAGGGCAACGCCCTGCAGCCCAACATCAACATTCCGGCAAACGCCACGAACGTGACCATTGGTCGCGATGGCACTGTAACCGCTGTCACCGATGACCAGGCCGCTCCCATCAACCTTGGCCAGATAACCCTGGTGGACTTTATTAACCCGCAGGGTCTGCAGGCGATTGGTAATAACCTGTTCAAGCAGACCAACGCGAGTGGCGACCCAGCCGAAGGTGAACCGGGCCTGGCCGGGCTGGGCTCGCTGGAGCAGGGCTCTATTGAGTCTTCCAACGTGGAAGTGGTGGAAGAGCTGGTGAATATGATTACCACCCAGCGCGCCTACGAAATGAACTCGAAAGTCGTATCGACTGTTGACCAGATGCTGCAGTTCATCACCAACAATATTGGTTAATGCCGGTGGTTGCCGGCCAGAGGTTTCGCTATGACAGCTAACACCGTTTTTTTACAGTTCCGCCGCAGCGCCAGCGTTGCGTTGGTTCTGGTGCTGGCGGTGCTTCAGGGTTGCACTGCCATGAGCCGGCCCCGTGCCATGCCAGATGACCCGGAATACGCTCCGGTGCGGGCCCAGGCGATGATGCAGCGCGATCTCGAAACCGGTTCTATTTACCAGATTAGCCGCAATTACAATTTTTACGGCGACACAGTGGCGCTCAACGTGGGCGATGTGCTTACGGTGACCTTGAACGAGTCTACCCGCGCCAGTAAAAACGCGGAAACCAGTATCTCGAAGGACAGTGACATCAGCCTGACCGAGCCCAACATATTTGGTAGAAACAAGCTGGGGCTGGCAACGGCTATCGAGCAACAGCGAGATTTTCAGGGTGCCGCCGAGGCCGATCAAAGCAACAGCCTGGCCGGCAGCATTACCGTGACCGTCACCGAAGTACTGCCTAACGGCGTGTTGCGCATTCGTGGCGAGAAGTGGCTGTCGCTGACCAATGGCGAAGAATACATTCGCCTGACAGGTTTGGTGCGGCCCCAGGATATCAAGCCGGACAACACTCTGGCGTCTAACCGCATTGCCGATGCCCGCATTGCTTACGGTGGCACCGGTGACTTTGACCAAGCCAACCAGATGGGCTGGATGGGGCGTTTCTTCAACAGCGAATGGTGGCCTCTGTGAACCTTTCCAAAGTGGTTCTGTGTAAAACGACTGTGCGCAAATGTTTGGCAATAGCATTAATGGCGTTAATGGTGGCTTCGCCGGTGATGGCTGACAGGCTTAAGGATTTGGCCCGCATCAAAGGCGTGCGTGACAACCAGCTGGTGGGTTATGGCCTGGTGGTTGGCTTGGCCGGCAGCGGCGACAAAGCGCCATTTACCAACCAGACCTTCCGTAACATGATGAACCAGTTTGGCGTCACTCTGCCGGAAGGCGTTGATCCAAAGCTGGCGAACGTCGCTGCGGTTACGGTGAACGCCACCATTCCGGCGTTTGCCAAGCCCGGTCAGAAGATCGATATTACCGTGTCGTCTATTGGCAACGCCAAAAGCTTGCGCGGCGGCATTCTGCTGATGACCACGCTGAAAGGCGCTGATGGCAACGTGTATGCGCTTGCGCAAGGTAGCCTGATTGTCAGTGGCTTTGGCGCTGAAGGGCTGGACGGCTCGCGTATTACCGTTAACATTCCCAGCGCCGGCCGCATCCCCAACGGCGCCACCGTCGAGCGCGAAGTGGCTTCGCCGTTTAACCGGGGCGATACCATTACGTTTAATCTGTTGCGTTCAGACTTCACCACCGCCCGTCGGGTTGTTGAAGCCATCAACGGCAACCTGGGCCCGGATATGGCTTACGCCCACGACGCCACCTCTGTTTCTGTGCGCGCCCCGCGGGATGCTTCCCAGCGAGTCAGCTTTCTGTCGATTCTGGAAAATATTGAAGTGAATCCGGCTGAAGCCGCCGCCAAGGTGGTGATCAACAGCCGCACCGGCACCATTGTGGTGGGCCAAAATGTGAAGGTCAGCGCGGCCGCGGTTACCCATGGCAGCCTGACGGTGATTATTCAGGAAAACCCAAATGTTGTGCAGCCTAATCCGTTAGCGGCTGGCAACACCGAAGTGGTGCAAGACTCTCAGATTACGGTGACCGAAGACCCGGCTCGCATGTTCAAGTTTGGCCCTGCGGTCACCTTGAACGAGATAGTTCAGGCGGTAAACCAGGTGGGTGCGGCTCCGGGTGACGTAATGGCGGTACTGACAGCGTTAAAACAGGCCGGTGCACTGCGCGCCGAGCTGATTATTATTTAGAGTAGCAGGGGCAGAGCGATGCAGGACTATCGGATTCAACAGGCCAATGTCTACACCGACTTCGAAGGCCTGAACGCGCTGAAAACCCAGGCCCGTACCGACAAAGAGTCGGCACTGCGGGAAGTGGCGCGGCAATTTGAAAGCCTGTTTCTGGCGGAAATGCTCAAGTCTATGCGCAAAGCCGGTGATGTGATGGCGGAAGGCAACTACCTGAACACCAACGAAAGCAAGGCGTATCGGGATATGTTCGACAACCAGATAAGCCTGTCGATGTCTGGCAATCAGGGCACCGGCCTGGCGGACGCTTTGGTGCGCCAGCTCAGCCCGCAAGTACCCGGTATGAGATCTGACGGTAGCCCGCTGGCCGACCAAAAAGCGACGTTGGCCGATTACGATCGCAGTGTGCCGCCTTTGTCACCACGGTTGCCAGCGGAAGTTAAAAACGTTCAACAGCTGGCCGAAGCCCTGCCGGTTATGACGGATGGCGGCAGTGACAACGCGCCGCCACCTGCGCGCTTCGAGTCTCCTGAGCAATTCGTGCAAACACTGCTGCCTATAGCAGAACGCATCGCCAAAGACAGCGGCATTAACCCACGGTTTATGGTGGCTCAGGCTGCACTTGAAACCGGTTGGGGCAAACACATGATTGAAGGGAAGGGCGACAGCTCCACCCCGGTTCCCAGTTATAACCTGTTTGGCATTAAGGCTGACCAGCGCTGGCAGGGTGATTCGGTTGCCATTACCACCACTGAATTCCGCGAAGGCGTACCGATGAAAGAGCAGGCGGAGTTCCGCGCCTATGCCGATTACGAGGCCAGCCTGCGGGACTACGTTGATTTTCTGGAGTCTAACCCGCGCTATCGGGACGTGTTGGCCGTGGCGGACAAACCAGCCCAGTTTGCTGAAAAACTGCAGCAGGCCGGTTACGCCACCGATCCGAATTACGCTGAGAAAATTCGCAGCATCATGAACCGTGATTCTCTGATGACGGTTTCCATGGGCCAAGCTGAGGCCGGGGAGTAAACGCAATGGCAGGATTACTGGGCATTGGTTTAAGCGGCATACTCGGGAGCCAGGCGGCGCTGAACACCACCGCTAATAACATCACCAACGCCAACACACCGGGTTATAGCCGCCAGGACGTGCAGTTTGGTGCTCAGACACCGCAGCGTACCGGCGCCGGCAGTATTGGCACCGGCGTCAATGTGGAAAACATTCGCCGCCTGGCAAATGAATACCTGACGCAGCAAATCCGTGAGGATTCCAGCCTGGAGGGCGAGCAACGAACCCTGAACAACGAGCTAAGCCGGTTGGATAACCTGCTGGGCGGCGAGTCTACGGGCCTCAGCAAAGCCTTGAACAACTTTTTCGCCAGTCTGCAGAACGCCGCTGAAGACCCTACTTCATTGCCCCAACGCCAGCTCGTATTGAGTGAAGGCCAGCAAGTGGTAAACCGCTTTTCTGCGCTCAATGAAAAGTTTATTCAGCAGCGCGAATCGGTCAAAACTCAGATGCAGCAGGGTGCTAAAGACGCCAACGCGCTGATTGCCAGCATTGCCGATCTGAACTCGGCGATATCCCAATCCCCCGGCCTTGCCCAGGGCAGAATGCCCAACGATCTGCTGGACCAGCGTGATGAAAAACTACGCCAGCTGTCGGAATTGGTCAGTATTAAAGTAAGCCCAACCGAAGGCGCTCAGGTGAATGTCACCCTGAACAACGGCCAGGGCTTGGTTATAGGCAACATCGCTGCCGAACTGGGCACTCGCCGCAGTGCCTCTGACCCGTTAATGCTGGAGTTTACGCTGGGCAGTAGTGGTCGGGTTGCCAACGTTGACAGCCAGATTGACGGTGGAAAGCTGGGCGGCCTGCGCCACTTTCAGCAACAGGCATTAACGCCGGCGTTTGACGAGCTTGGCCGTATTGCCATCGCGCTGGCCGATACCGTGAACAGCCAGCATCAGATGGGTATGGACTTGGAAGGTGAGTTGGGAGGGTTGTTTTTTAAGGACTTCAATAGTGAGGCGTTAACGCGCAATGGGGCCGCTGACATTGCCATGCAGGTTCGGCGCGAAGAAGATTTGGCGTTTGCTAGCCCGATTCGCGCTGAAGGCGGTCTAGGCAATAAAGGTACCGGAGTCATTAGCCAGGGCACCATGCTGCCGCTTCGTGATCCGATTGCCAATGAGCCGTCACCGGATTTTCCTGGCTTGGATGAGTTA